>JAKQIT010000111.1 GCA_029556915.1 Pseudomonadota bacterium | reverse complement strand
CAGATCAAACCAGCCTAGAAGATGTGTTTGTGCAACTCACCTACCAAGATCAAGCTGCTTAAGGAATAAAAAATGATTTTTCAAGTCGCAAGAAAAGAACTTAAAAGTATGTTTTCATCCCCTATGGGCTGGGTGATTTTGTCATTATTGATGTTTGCTTTTGGTACTTATTACCTCAACGGTGTGAATGATTACTTTGCCGTCATGTCAGGCGCAATGCGCCCAGCAGAGCGCACTGGCGTTACCCAGTTTGTGGGGCAAATTGTTTATGGTTTTGCGTCATTTATGGTGTTGTTTGCCGTGCCTTTGCTTTCTATGCGCTTGATTTCAGAAGAGCGCCGTAGCCAAACCTTACCATTTTTATTCAGTGCGCCAATTTCACTCACAGAAATTGTGTTGGGTAAGTTTTTTGGCCTCGTTATCTTTTTGGGCATTATTGTGGTGTATATCGGTGCCATGCTATCAACGCTGAACATTTGGGCAGACATTGATTTTGGCTACATTATAGCCAACTCTATTGGCCTGTTGCTGATGGTGGCGAGCTTTTCGGCGCTAGGGCTTTATTTCTCCAGCATGACGCAACAACCTGTTGTGGCAGCTATTTTGACCTTTATCGCGCTATTCGCTCTCATGTTTTTAGACCGTTTTTTTGCAGGTGACCCAAGCAACACATTGGCAAGTTTATCGCTTACACGTCACTTTCAATCATTTGCCAGTGGCCTGATTGATACCGCAGATATCGCGTATTTCTTGCTGTTTATTGCTACTTTTTTAACACTCACTGTGCGTCGCTTAGACGCAGACCGTTTGCGCGGCTAGTCGTAATTCTCTGGATTTTTTGGACAGGAACTTCAATCGCATGATTATCAACCGTAAGCTACGTTTTCAACTGCTAGTACAAAATGGCTTTTTTGTGGTGTTATTTTTATTGCTGGTGGTGTTATTAGGCTATTTGGCAAGTCAATATCACGTGGCAAAAGATATTACGCAGGCTAACCGCAATATCCTCACGCAAGGCAGTGTCAATGTGCTTAAGCAAATGAAAGCGCCCATTAATATCACCGTGTTTGCCACCAAAGATGATGCCTCAAGTGGGGATAACTTTCGCAAAGGTATGATGGACTTTGTGGCACGCTATCAACGTGAGAAAAAAGATGTTAACTTAAAATTTATTAACCCATCGATTGAGCCAAAGTTAGCGCTTGAAGCAGGTGTGAAAGAAGACGGCGAAGTGGTGGTGGAATATAACAAGCGCGTGGAACATATTATTCCGCCCATTGCTGAACAAGAAATGACTAATTTATTAGTGCGTTTATCGCGTACTAACCAGCAAGCCATCATGTATTTGGATGGTCACGGTGAGCGCAATTTGTTGGGTGTGCGTAACCATGACCTTGGCGAGTTTGGTAAGCAGTTAGAGAAAAAAGGCTTTAAATTTGCCAACCCAGATTTAACCATTGCCCAAGCCGTGCCTAGCAATGGCGCAATGCTGGTGGTTGCGAGTCCGCAAGTAGATATTACCGACATTGAAGCCAAAAAAATTAAAGCACACCTAGAAAATGGCGGCAATTTGTTGTGGTTGTTAGATGACGATAACTATCGTGGTTTAAAAGAAGTGGCGGATTACTTAGGGCTCAACGTATCTGCAGGCATGGTGATGGATACCGCTTCTGCTCAGTATGGCGCGGATAGTCGCGTTTCGTTTGCGAGTTTGTATGGCGAGCACGCCATTACTAAAAACTTTATGTTGCGCACGCTTTTTCCTGAAGCGCATCAGGTAACGGCAAAAGGTACTGACGAAAATGGCTGGAAAGTCAGCAACTTAGTAGAAGTTGCCCCGAATGGCTGGCTGTTAGCTGAAAAAATTGCCAAAGACGCAAAACCGACCTTTACCGAAGGCAAAGACACGCGTGGCCCGATTAACATAGGCGTAGCTTTAGAGCGTATTTATGGTAAAAAAGGTCAGCGCGTGGTGGTGATGGGCAACGCTAACTTTTTATCCAACACCTTTATTACCAACGGCGGTAACTTAGATTTAGGCATCAATATTGTCAACTGGCTCGCGGGTGATGATAATCTTATTACCATTCAGCCTATGCCGCTCAAAGATATTAACGTGACGATTCCTGATACTAAAACTAGCGTTGCGGTGGCATGGACAGTGTTTCATGCGTTCCAATATTTTATTCCGCTGGGCATGATGATTGCAGGTTTTATTTTCTGGTGGAAGCGCAGAAAAGCCTAAATAACGCATGCAAAATTAACCATAATTTCAAGGTTAATTTAGGTGCAAATCATTTTGATGCTCTGAAAGCCGCATGGATACTGGCTTGCAGAGCATTTATTTTTTCTCGAGGGCTTTTTGCATAAAAAACATTAATTTTATGCAGATAAAATTTTAGAAAGTTACACATGAAAAATCGTTGGATAATCAATTTTATTTTGCTAGGTTTGGTGGCAGGGTTGGTGGCTTTTTTATACTTGCGCCCTAAAACTGAAGTCACGCAAGAAAATGCCATAGAACTTACAGCTTTTAAATTGGCCGACTTCAGCGCTATCAGCATAGAGCACCCCACCAAAGCGGCGGTGACGCTAGCCAAGGTGGATGGATTTTGGCGGCTAACCGCGCCTTACAAAACGCGTGCAGATAAAGATTCTGCGGCACGTATTATTTCGATTATTGCGGCAAAGTCTAAAGAAAAACTGGCTATTACTGGGGCAAGTAGTGCGGACTTAGAAAAGTTTGGCTTAAATAATCCACGGCTTAAACTCAAACTGATACGCCCTGATGCCAGTGTTGCGCAGTTTGATTTTGGTGCGCATAACCCTGTGACCGATGAGCAATATGTGCTGCACGACAATGCAGTATATTTAATCGCCAGCGTTTATGAGGAAATTGCTAATACGCAAGCAATTGAATTAATTGATAAAAATCCACTTAAACCCACCGAAAAAGTCGCCGGATTTGATTTTAGTAAACTTGAACAATGGGCTGAAAGCAAACTCAATATCGATTTAGTGTCAGGGCAATGGAAAGCGTCAATTGCAGCAGCAAAACCGCAGCAAAACGAACTCAATGAATGGTTAGAATTTTCATGGCTTAAAAATCCTGCTAGTTCAGTTGATTTTTATCCTGCGTCTAACCGCGAAACCTATCCATCATTTGAAGTAAAAATGGCGGATGGTACCAAAGTACATTTCGATAAAATTCAAGAGTCGCCAAACTTACTATTGGGTCGCCCAGATGAAGGCTTAATTTATAATTATCCGCCTGATGTTGGGTTTACCATGCTGAACCCGCCGATAAACTTGCCAAGCAAGTAGTTTAAATATGCCCGAACTCCCAGAGGTTGAAACCACGCGCCGTGGCATGCTGCCGATGGTGGGCAAAACGGTTAAATCCGTCAGCATTCGTCACCCGACCTTGCGCTGGCCCATTCCACAGCATTTAATTGAAACGCTACCTGAGCTCAATTTAAAAGCCCTAACGCGGCGCGCTAAGTATATTTTGTGCGAATTTGGCAACCCCACAACACATGGGTTTTTGCTTTTGCATCTTGGCATGTCAGGCCGTATGCAAGTGTTAGATAGAGCTTATCCGCCTGAAAAACATGACCATTTTGATGTTGCCTTTACCGATGGTAGTGTGCTGCGTTTGCGCGACCCACGTCGCTTTGGCGCGGTGCTGTGGTTGGAAAATAAAAACCACGCATTGCTCGATAGTTTAGGCCCTGAGCCGCTAGAAGAAGCCTTTGATGCAGATTATTTACATACTGCCTTAGGTAATAAAACGCTCGCTATCAAAAACGCAATTATGGATGCGTATGTAGTGGTGGGAGTAGGTAATATTTATGCGAGTGAATCGCTATTTCGGGCGCGCATACACCCTGAAACCTCCGCCAAAAAGCTAAACTTAAAGCAATGCGAACGATTGGTTGCCGAAATTAAAAACACCTTGCAAGATGCGCTTGATGCGGGCGGCAGCAGCTTGCGCGATTTTTTTGGCACCGATGGCAACCCAGGCTATTTTCAGCAAGAGTATTTTGTATATGGGCGCACGGGCGAGCCGTGCAAAGTGTGTGGAAAAGCGATTAAAAATATTCGGTTAGGGCAACGTTCAACGTTTTTTTGTGCGCATTGCCAAAAGCGTTAAAAACATGCATCTTCATTCGGCATGCTCTGCAAGCCAGTATCCATGCGGCTTACAGAGGTGTTAATTTCTCTCGGGGGAATTTTTAGCCGATTAAAGAGATTATTCAGCCCTAATTTTGCGACGCTTAACTTGCAGACCTAATAAGCTCAAGCCCACCAATAATAAGGCAGTGTTATTCGGTTCTGGCACGGCGGAGACTGCCGCGACTTCTGCATTCCAGTAGCTTGGCAAGGTATCCCAAGGGTTCGCGCCATTGTCATTAGTGACGTAAACATAGCCCACATTGCGGCTAGCCGCAAGACTAATGGCTGATTGCATTTCTGCTGCAGAACTCACGTTGTAAAGCAAGTTGGCAAAATGGCTGGCGGAGTAATTGGCCGTCCAAGCGTCAGGTGTATAGCTATTAAAACCTGTTTGATTTTCAAAGGTAATCAGCACATCCGCCGCGCCAATGTAAGCCTCAAGCGTGTTGGTGCCAGCATTGCCAAACACTTTATAATTGGTGTCGATGGTAGAAATATCGTTTCGCAACGTTTGGTAATAATTTAATGTTGCAGGAATATTGTGCATCTCATCTAAAAAAATGCCATCAATTTGGTAGAAATTTTTGTAAGCATTCACATCCGCGAGCACCGCACTGGCATCACGCGCGCCATATTGCGTGCTGACGTAGCCAATCACTTTGCCACCAGCGGCTCGAAAAGTATCAACAGCGGCTGTGTAGTCACTATTGATTACGTTACTGGGCCCGCTATTGGGGTTCATAATCGCCGTAATAGCAACGCCTTGGCTGGCAGCGGCCGTCATTTCATCCCAAAAACTAAGGTTGGGATCGCTAGACGGATAAAAATAAGCAGGAACTAAAATCTCAGTTGCGCTGGCGTTTAAGCTAAAGCTAAAAGACAAGATTGCAATAATTTTAGATAAATGGTTTCTCATATCTCTTAACTCAATTAGTTTGCAGTAGAAAACATTTCCCAAAGCCAAGGTTTAACTAAAACAAAAAGTTGTAAAGCAATTAGCACCAACACCGCTAAAGTCAGCCATTTTTGCCAATGTGCTTGCTTTTCTTGCGTTTTAATTAGGGTCTCAATGATTTCACGTAACGGCACTTGTTGCTCCGCATTGGTTTGTTGGGTTAAAAAGTGATGCACCAAGCGTGGCATTTGCGGCAAGTCTTTAGCAATATGCGGTAATTCTTTTTTGAAATTCTTTAATACGCTCCGCCAACCCAGTTGCTCACTCATCCAGCGTTTTAAAAATGGTTTGGCTGTTTGCCAAAGGTCAATGTTGGGGTCTAAATCACGGCCTAAGCCTTCAATATTCAGCAAGGTTTTTTGTAACATCACCAATTGCGGCTGAATAATCACGCCAAATTTACGCGACATTTGAAATAGACTCAACAAAGTGCGGCCAAACGAAATATCTTTCAGTGGCTTGTTGAAAATGGGCTCGCAAATAGCCCGCACAGCGGCTTCGAGTGCTTCCACGTTGGTGTCTTTAGGTACCCAGCCAGATTCAATATGCGCCACAGCTACGTCGCGGTAATCACGGTTAAAAAAGGCTAAAAAATTGCGCGCGAGGTAATATTTATCGTTATCGGTGAGTGTGCCCATAATGCCAAAATCCAGCGCAATATACTTACCTTTATCAGGGCCGTCATCGGCCACCTGAATATTGCCAGGGTGCATATCGGCATGAAAAAAACCATCTCTAAACACTTGGGTAAAAAAGATTTCTACACCATCGTGGGCGAGTTTTTCAATGTTGATGCCTTTTGCACGCAGCACATCAATTTTGCTAATCGGCGTGCCGTTCATGCGTTGCATCACCATCACTTCTTTGCGGCACCAATCCCAATACACGTCAGGAACCAACAGGCGTTTATCTTTAAAGTTACCTGACAAACGTGTGCAATTGGCGGCTTCTAAAGTTAAATCTAGTTCACTTTGCGTATGTTCGGCAAATTCTGCTACCACTTCACGCGGCTTGAGGCGTTTACCTTCGGCAGAAAGGGCTTGGAGTAGCCAAGCCGCCGTGTCGAGCAAGACCAAATCGCGCCCGATGACTTTATCAATATTTGGCCGCAATACCTTTACTGCAACAGGCGTGCCATCCAACAAATGCGCAAAATGCACTTGTGCCACAGAAGCGCTTGCCACGGCAGTTTCATCAAAACTTAAAAATACGTCAGGCAAAGGCAGCGCATAAGCAGCGTTAATGGTGCTTTCTACTTCGCTGAATGCTACGGGTGGTACTTGATCTTGCAGTTTGGCAAGTTCGTCAGCAATATCAAGCGGTATTAAATCTCGCCGCGTGGAAAGAATTTGTCCAAATTTGACAAAAATTGGGCCAAGTGCCTCAAGTGCCAAACGCAAACGTTCACCCCGTGGGCGTTTTTTATTGCGCCAAAATAACAAGCCATTGATGACAAACTGTAAAGGTTTGAGTTTGGTGTGCGAAAGAATTAAATCATCTAAGCTAAAGCGTAGCGCAATAAAAATGATGTAAATGAGTCGGAAAAATCGCATAATTTTAAAGCTGCATTGCTTTCGTTAATTTAGCCAATCTTTTTTCAAAGCGCGCCACATCATCGCGTAGCGCATCCACATCCGCATTAAATTGTTCTACATGGCGTTTTTTGGCGAGCATAGGTTGCTCTTCTTGCAGGTATTCAGTCAGCATTTGCGCTAAATTGGTGCCGGTTTCTTTTACCGTTTGCGTTGCCTTTTTACTAAAATCAGCAAGTTTTGTGGCAGGAATATCACCAACGATTTTGCTTAAATCGTCTTCAACATCCCAGCGGATGTTTTGCAAAATTTTGCTGACTTCGGTCGCTAAATGCGTGTCGCCCGTCACTTTAAAATCCATTTTTGCGGCTTCATCTTTTGCTAACATCCTGAGCATCAGGCTGGGAGGCGCATAGATACTGGCTTCTGGCGGTGCTGTTTCGCCCCCGAGCGCTAAAGAGCCATCTTCGAGAATAATTAAATTGGTCTTAATAACTGCAAAATCAAACGCAATGGTGTTGCCAGCAAAAGGCACTAAATGTGCTTTTGCCCAGATGTTTTGGCGAATAAGGTGTTGAAGAAAATGGGTGATGAGTGGTTTAAGCATTCGGGCTTTAGACTATGTTAATGGACGGTGACGTCCTTATTGATAAAAACCGCGTTATACCAAAATTTTTTTTCATTACTAAACCAATCTTGGTTTTTCTCGTTTTTGAATTTAGCAAGTTGATGTAGAGGTAATTTGTAACGATGCAAAAGTGCTATGAGCTCACGCAAGGAGTCATCATCAAGCGCAGCTGATTTTACCGATAATATAATTTCATCAGACTCACCAAAAACATCTTTAATCGCTGGAATTGACTTTGCCCAGTTGAAAAAGATTTCCTCGTCACCAGATGAATAGAATAATACTTTTTTGCATCGAATTTCAGGCATATTTTTATAACTTGTAACCTTTATGCAAAGCCACGACGCCAGCACTTAAGTTGTAGTAATCTACTTTTCTTAAACCTGCATCTACCATCATTTGCTTGAGTGTTTCTTGGTCTGGGTGCATGCGGATGCTTTCTGCTAAGTATTGGTAGCTTTCGGCATCTTTGGCTAAAATTTTGCCCATGAGTGGTAGTAATTTAAACGAGTAGGCATCATAAACTTTTGATAACGGTTGCCATACTTTTGAAAATTCCAGCACCAATAAACGCCCGCCTATTTTTAACACGCGTTGCATTTCGGCTAAGGCTTTGTCTTTATGCGTCATATTACGTAGGCCAAAAGCCACAATCACACAATCAAAATGGTTGTCTGGAAAAGGCAACTTTTCTGCGTCACACTGCGCAGCAGGCACATTTAAACCTGCATCTATCATGCGGTCGCGCCCTACGGCAAGCATAGAGGCGTTGATGTCGGTTAAAATTACTTGGCCTTCGGCACCTACTTTTTTGGCAAACAATTTAGATAAATCGCCACTGCCACCGGCAATATCCAGCACTTTATCGCCAGCTTTTACGCCACTAATTTCTACAGCAAAACGCTTCCAGCCCCGGTGCATTCCGGCAGACATAACATCGTTCATGAGGTCATACTTGCTCGCCACAGAGTGAAAGACTTCGCCAACTTTTTTGACTTTTTCATGTTCGGCAACGGTTTTAAAACCAAAATGGGTGTTTTGTTCTGATTTTTGCTCAGTAGTCATGTTGATTTCCTGTGAATGCCTGCTGCACTGAGTTTGCCTAAATATTCTAGCCAGAGTGCCTCATAATTATTGGCTAACTCGTATAAGTAATCCCATGAATACAAGCCAGTATTGTGCCCATCTGTAAAGGTAATTTTGATGGCGTAATTACCAACGGGTTCAATTGCGCTGATATTCACCTCTTCTTTGCCGGTTTGTAGCACCTCTTGCCCGTGGCCATGACCGCGCACTTCTGCTGAGGGGGAATATACGCGTAAAAATTCGCACGACAACTGGCACTCGGTGTTGTTATCGAAGTGAATTTCCAGCAGACGTGATGCCTGATGCAAGCGAATGTCAATAGGGCGAGGTGAGTTAGGAGTAAGGCCGCTCATGATTTAAAAAGTGAAGCATTTTAAAAGTAAGATAATAGCAGAATGCGCCTTGCTACTGAAAATGAACATAGGCTGTAATAGAAATTTTTTAGCAAAAAAACCACTTATCAATAAAAATGAACCACTTATCTGATTTATATTTGAAATGTCCGCAATAATTGTTTGATTTACTTGATATTTAGTAAAATGCTGATAAAGTTATATTATCTGTAGTAAGAGTAAAACATCGTACGGTTTTTAGAGGTGAACATGTCTGATAATAAATTAGCGCAGCAATTTGAAGTCTATTCAGAGTGGCGCAAGTCTCTGGTAGATACCATTTGTGACTACCGCAGTTGGCTTAATGAGCAAGAGTTGAATGACCAACAAAGCGATCAGCGCATTTCGCAATTACTTGAAAGATTGCGCGAAGATAAACTGAATGTTGCTTTTGTTGCAGAATTCTCGCGCGGTAAATCTGAGCTGATTAACGCGATATTTTTTGCTGGCTATGGTAAGCGCTTGCTACCATCTAGCGCCGGCCGTACAACCATGTGCCCAACTGAGCTGTTGTACGATAAATCAAAACCAAGCTCTATCATGATGTTGCCGATTGAAACGCGCTTGTCAGACGCTACCACTACCGAGTACAAACGTTACCCAGAAGAGTGGATTACCGCGAAATTTGATGTGGACAACCATGACAGCATGGTCACTGCCTTTAAAGAGGTGAGTAATACCAAAGCGGTTTCACTTGAAGAGGCTGAAAAATATGGCCTATTTGACCCAAATAGTGCCGATGATGCGCTGAATATCAATAAAGACGGCACGATTGATGTGCCGTGCTGGCGTTATGCCATTATTAACTTTCCGCACCCATTGCTAGAGCAAGGCTTGGTGATTTTAGATACCCCAGGTTTGAACGCGATTGGTACAGAGCCAGAGTTAACGCTTAATATGTTGCCAAATGCGCATGCAGTGTTGTTTATTTTGGGTGCCGACACTGGCGTAACGAAATCTGAAATTGACGTATGGCGTCAATATATTAGTGGTACACGCTGGAAACAAAAAGGTCGTTTAGCGGTGTTGAACAAAATTGATGGCCTTTGGGATGAGCTTAAAAATGAAGCTGACATTGAAAAAGAACTCACTAAGCAAATTAAAACCAGTGCTGAATTATTAGGTCTTGAAACCTCACAAATATTCCCTGTGTCTGCCCAACGTGGTTTATTGGCCAAAATTCATAATGACACCAAATTGCTTGAAAAAAGCCGTATTTTAGAGTTAGAAAAAGCGCTTTCTGAAGAACTTATTCCCTCTAAAAAAGACATTGTGCGTGACAACACACACAATGAGGTAGAGGATTTGCTAACTAACTCGCACATGCTGGTAGATGCTCGCATGAACGGTATTTTAGAGCAGCTCTCTGAGCTTCGTGGCTTGCGCGGCAAGAATGAAGACGTGGTTGAGCACATGATGAACAAGGTGAAAGTGGATAAAGAGAACTTTGAAAAAGGGCTGCAACGCTTTCAAGCCTTACGCAGTATTTTTTCACAACATACTAACCGATTGTTCACTATTTTGGGCATGGAAGCACTTAAAGTGCACGTGCATTCAACGCGTGAGGCAATGGTGGCAGCCAACTTTACCAAAACAATTCGTGGTTCGATGGATAATTTCTTCACCGAGTTAAAAACGCGTTTGGTGACATCTGATGGCCAAATTGATGAAATCAAAAAAATGATGGACGTGATGTACGAGAAGTTTTCCAAAGACCATGGATTGCGTAAAACAGAGCCGCCCGCGTTTTCAACCTTGCGTTACCAAAAAGAGCTGGCTAAATTAGAGCGCGCCTATAAAGAGCAATTTAACACCACGCTCAATATGATTTCTAACGAAAAAATGACGCTGACCAGCAAGTTTTTTGAAACGCTTGCCAGCCGCGTGATTCACGTGTTTGAAGTGGCTAACCGCGATATTGAAAACTGGTTAAAAGCCGTGATTGCGCCAATGGAGTCACAAGTGCGTGAGCATCAACTGCAATTGCGCCGCCGCTTAGAAAGTATCAAACGTATTTATAAAGCCACTGATACTTTGGAAGACCGTATTGCGGAATTGGAAACGATAGAGAAGAGCATTCAAGCGCAATTGGATGACTTGCAAATTCTGCGCACGCACATGAATAATGCGTTGCAGTTTGAGCCAGAAGTAGAAGCACAAGCAGCATAAGGTTAAATTATTCATGTAAAAAAGGCTGCAATTGCAGCCTTTTTTATAGCTGGAAATTGCACGATTAAAAAAGCTTTAAAAAGCATTGAAATCCCCCGAGAAATTTTAACGCCTCTGCAAGCCAGTATCCATGCGGCTTCCAGAGCATCGAAAATGATTTGATGGCGATTTGTGCTGATTTTTAGACTTTTTCACAGCCAAAATAACGCAAAAATCTACCGTGATTCTGCACCGCCCACTTCGTAATTCATTGCCATTTTTCACAAATTGTTACAATATACGCCATAGTTTATTAGCGTGGCAGTAACGCATCAATTCTAGGGGTGAATATGGCGAGTTTTTTATCTAAAGAAAATACAATTGCAGATGCGGGGTTTAACCGCTGGCTAGTGCCGCCAGCAGCGCTCGCGGTTCATTTGTCCATCGGCATGGCGTATGGCTTTAGCGTGTTTTGGAAACCACTAGGCAATGCGTTGATGGGGGCTGACGGCAAACCTTTAGAATCTTGTGCTGCGCATGCAACAACGTTTGGTGATAAATTATCTGGCACATTGCGGGCATTAACCGCTACCGATTGCAATTGGACGCAGTTTGATTTGGGTTGGATGTACACTTTGTTTTTTGTGTTACTTGGCTGTTCGGCTGCCTTGTGGGGTGGTTGGTTAGAGCGTGAAGGGCCACGAAAAGCAGGCTTGGTTTCGATGTTATGTTGGTGCGGTGGCTTGTTAATTTCGGCTTATGGCGTATATACCCACCAATTATGGATGATGTGGCTGGGCAGTGGCGTGATTGGCGGCGTGGGCTTAGGGTTAGGTTATATTTCACCCGTTTCAACGCTTATAAAATGGTTTCCAGACCGTCGCGGTATGGCTACTGGCATGGCGATTATGGGTTTTGGTGGCGGTGCGATGATAGGCTCGCCACTGGCCACTAAGTTGATGGGTTACTTTGCAACGCCTACAGAAGTAGGTGTTTGGCAAACTTTTGTGGCGCTTGCGGCCATTTATTTTGTGTTCATGCTTTGGGGCTCACTCAGTTATCGCGTGCCGCCTACAGGCTGGAAACCAGCAGGCTGGACACCGCCACCAGCAAAAGCTAACGCCATGATTTCAAACAAACATGTACATTTAAAAAATGCGCATAAAACACCACAATTTTGGCTACTATGGTTGGTGTTGTGTATGAACGTTTCCGCTGGGATTGGCATTATTGGTGCCGCCGCGCCCATGTTGCAAGAGACTTTTGGCGGAGCGCTGGTTGGACAAGCGGACTTGGGTTTTGCAGAAGTAAAAAAAGATGAGGCACTGACCAAGGCCGCTGCAGCGGTAGGCGCTGGCTTTGTTGGCCTCATTTCTTTGCTCAATATTTTTGGACGATTTGCATGGGCAACATCTTCAGATAAATTAGGGCGTAAAAATACTTATTATATTTTCTTTGTGTTGGGAGCCTTGATGTACTGTGCAGCCACTTACGTTGCTGGCTTTAAATCATTGGCCTTATTTGTTGGGGCATTTTGTGTGATTGCCTCCATGTATGGCGGTGGCTTTGCCACGATTCCAGCTTATTTGGCAGATATGTTTGGTACGCAATTTGTGGGGGCGATACATGGCCGCTTACTGACTGCATGGTCAACAGCTGGTATTTTAGGGCCAGTGATTGTGAATTATTTGCACGATACGCGCTTAGAAGCAGGGGTGCCTTTTGATAAAATTTACGCCCCAATTTTCTTGGTATTAGCTGCTATGCTGGTGATAGGATTTATTGCCAACTGGCTAGTAAAACCGGTGGCAGATAAATACTATATGACAGATGCTGAGCTGGCGCTTGCGCATCAACAAGCACATGAAAAGTCAGCCGCAAGCAATGACAATGGCGGTAGCAACAATGCTGGCACCGCTAGCCCAGTGTTGGCGGTGATTGCTTGGGCATTAGTGCTTGTGCCAATTAGCTATGGTGTATGGGTGACCGTGCAAAAAGCGTGGGGTTTATTTAGTTAGTGTTATTTATCTCAATTATTAGTTTAAACAAATCATAAGGTTGAGCGCGATATACGGTAAAATAGCGTTTTAACTTAAGTATGCAGTGATAAGGATAAAACGTGAGAGAAATTAAACCAAATTTAGATGGCGCAGGTTTGAAAATAGGCGTGGTACTATCGCGATTTAACAGTAATATTGGTGATGGCTTGTTAAGCGCGTGCAAGAGTGAATTGCTCAAGTTGGGGGTAAGTACAGATGCAATTACGGTTGCCACTGTGCCTGGCGCACTAGAGTCTCCTTTAGTGTTACAACACATGGCAATGAGTGGCGAATACGATGCCTTAGTAGCGCTTGGTGCTATTATTCGCGGTGAGACTTACCACTTTGAAGTGGTTTCAAATGAGTCTGCACGCGGGATTTCTGAAGTGCAGTTTAATGCTGGTATTCCTGTGGCTAACGCGGTGCTAACAACCGAGGATGATGACCAAGCCATTGCTCGCATGCACGTAAAAGGCGCTGAAGCTGCACAAGTGGCTGTAGAAATGGCTAATTTGATACGAGCATTATGATGGTAAAACCTTCAGCAGCAAAAACGGTGACCAGTTTAGTGGTAGATAAAGACACTACAAAAAAAACAGTAGCTAAGAAAAAATCGGGGCAAAATCGTCGCAAATCACGTGAGCTCGCGATGAAGGCGATATATCGCGGTATGCTCAATGCCTCTGAAGTCAGTGCAGTATTGCGCGATATGACCGAAGACCCAGACTACAATAAGGCTGATGAGGTCTATTTTAAGCATTTACTCAATTCCGTGATTAGCCATGCGAGTGCGCTAGACGATAAGATGGCACAATTTATAGATCGAAAAATCACAGAACTTAGCCCTGTAGAACACGCAATTTTGCGTATATCTGGCTGCGAATTGATGTTTGATGCGTCCATTCCTTATCGCGTGGTGATTAACGAGGGTGTAGAGTTAGCCAAAATTTATGGAGGCTTAGATGGCCATAAATACATTAACGGTGTGCTTGATAAAATGGCGGCAGATGTACGAACAGCAGAGGTTGAGCAGTTTAGAGCTTAAATTAAGCAAAAAAGGAAAGTTGTGCAAATAGAGTCTAGTTTGGCAGATGCACTAGAAATCGTACGTGTCACCGACGTAGGGCTAATGCGTGAATTAAACGAAGATACCGTTGCCAGTGATGATGCGTATGGTGTAGTGGTGCTTGCTGATGGCATGGGCGGCTACAAAGCGGGTGAAGTGGCAAGTGAGATGGCAGTGTTGAGCATCACTGCAGAAATTATCGAAGCACTGGATAGTCACCAACAAGACGAAGACATTACTTCAAATGCAGCTTATTTTGGTGAGATGCAAGCTGAAGCGCAGGTGCTATTAAATGCGGTGAATAATGCGAACGCACGTATCTTTGAGGTTTCGCAATCTGTACCCGAATGTGAAGGCATGGGTACAACTTTGGTACTGGGTATTTTTGCGGACAATCAATTGTTGGTAGGCCATATTGGCGATTCGCGTTTGTATCGATTACGCAATCAAAAGTTGACGCAGCTCACCGAAGATCATTCCTTATTGCAAGAGCAAATTAATGCGGGCTTAATTACTGTTGAGCAGGCAAAATTTTCTGCCAATAAAAATTTAGTGACACGCGCTTTGGGCGTAGAGTCTTACGTAGAGTTGGCCTTGCAAGCACATGATGTTGCTGTAGGGGATATTTACCTGCTATGTTCAGATGGTTTAACAGATATGGTGGACAACGAAAATATAGAAGCTACTATGAATGCTTCTGCGGAAAACTTAGATAAAGCGGCGCACGGGTTGGTGCACCTTGCAAATCAAAATGGCGGGTTAGATAATATTTCTGTCATACTGGTGCGCATTAAGCAGTCATTTGAGCGCAAGCAGACAGGAGGCAATCAGTTTTGGTTGCGAGGCTTGGGCGATGGATTTTTTGGATGGTTAAAATAGTAGGTAAACACAATGGCAAAAATTTTACTTTTTTTAGAAAACACACTATTAGCAGAGTATCCATTAGAAAAAATGACCACCCATATTGGGCGCAGACCTAATAACGATATTCATATTGATAACTTAGCTGTGAGCGGTGAACATGCAGCGATAGTCAAAATGGGTCAAGATTACTACATTGAAGATGTAGGCAGCACCAATGGTACTACTGTGAATGGCGATGAGATTCAAAAGCATTTATTGCAACATGGCGATGTGATTGAGCTGGGTAAACATCAGCTTAAATTTATTGTTGAAGCGGTGTTAAGTCATTTGGGTACTGAGCAAAAAGCGGAAGATGCTGGCTTTGAGAAAACCGTTATACTAAAACCGCAAGTGCAAAAAGCCGCAGCTTCTGAGCAAACGCCTACTTTAGCTGAAGAAGCCGCAGTTGCAGAACCTCAACAAGTTGTGGCAAGCCAAGTTGAAACACAAATTGAAGCGCCTGTTGTAAAAGAGCCAGCCTTAGCAAAAATACAAGTACTGAATGGCGCTAGCGTCGGGCGTGAGTTACCGCTAAATAAAGCCATGACAACACTTGGCAAAACAGGCTTGCAAGTGGCCGTTATTACTAAGCGCGCGAATGGCTTTTATGTAACGCACGTTGAAGGTAAGGTTTTTCCTGTGGTGAATAATCAATCAGTGGGTGCTCAAGCGCACCTGCTGCACAATCATGACGTGATTGAAATTGCGGGCGTCAAAATGGAATTTTTATCTTAATTAGTTAGATTTACTTTGAAAAATAATAATAAATGCAAGTGAGTTCACGTGATTATCTGTTAAATCGTCTAGAGCGATTGAACGCCATTGGTGTCGCGTTATCGGCTGAGCGCGACAATAAGCGGCTTTTAGAAATGATTTTGTTTGGCGCAAAAGAAATCACAAATGCAGATAGTGGCACGCTGTATTTGCTCACGGACGACAAAAAGCACTTGAAGTTTGAAATTTTGAGCAACTCTACGCTTGATGTGCAGCTAGGTGGCACAACAGGCCAAGAAATTCCGCTATTACCTATTCCGCTTTATTTGGCAGATGGCAGTCCAAATTTAACAACGGTAGCCGCTTATGCCACGCTAGAAAGTCGTGCCGTTAATATCAAAAACGCGTATGAAGAAAAAGACTTTGATTTTTCTGGTACGCGCAAATACGATGAAATTGTTGGTTATCACTCTGAATCTTTTTTAACGATTCCGATGAAAAACCACGAAGACGAAATTATTGGCGTCTTACAACTCATCAATGCAATAGATATTAACACCCAAAAAATCATTCCATTTTCAGACGCCAATCAGCGATTGGTTGAATCTTTAGCTTCACAAGCTGCGGTTGCCATGACCAACCATAGCCTAATTGAAGGCTTAAAACGCCTTTTAGAGGCGTTTGTTAAGCTGATTGCTAATGCGATTGATGAAAAGTCTCCGCACACTGGCGGGCATTGCAGACGCGTACCCGAACTCACTTTAATGCTGGCGCAAGCTGCGATTGACACAAAAATTGGCCCCTTAAAAGACTTCACTCTTTCTGACAAAGAGTTTTATGAGCTCACTATCGCAGGTTGGTTGCATGATTGCGGCAAAATTACCACCCCTGAATCGGTGATGGATAAAGCGACAAAGCTGTCTGCCATTTACGACCGCATTGAGTTGATTGCGCAACGTTATGCGTTAGTGAAAAAGCAAGCGGAATGCGATTTTCAGAAAAAGCAAATTGCGGCTTTGCAAAGCGGTGCAGCGATTGATGTGTCAAAAATGACCTCAGAACTGATTGATTTTTATCAACAATGTGATGTTGATTTGGCGTTTTTACGACGCGTTAATTTTGGCGTTGAGGCCATGGCGGCAGAAGATAAGCAGCGTGTGCAAGATATTGCTGCCATGCAATACGTGAATGAAAAAGGTCAAACAGTTGCCTTCTTGACTGAAGACGAAGCCTATAATCTGCAAATTCACCGTGGCACGCTCACAAAAGAAGAGCGTGCAATTATCAATAATCACATCAGTGTTTCGATTGATATGCTCGAATCGCTGCCTTACCCAAAAGATTTTCAGCGTGTGCCAGAATATGCTGGTGGCCACCACGAGCGCATGGATGGCAAGGGGTATCCGAGAGGGTTAACAGGCGATGAAATGTCTGTGCCGGCACGTGTGATGGCGATTGCAGATATTTTTGAAGCGCTCACTTCTGCCGATAGGCCGTATAAAAAGCCAAAAACGCTCACAGAGTCACTCAATATTTTGGGTAAAATGAAGCTCGATAATCACATCGACCCTGATTTATTTGACATATTTGTGCGCGAAAAAATCTATCTCAAATACGCAAACGTGTTTTTAGAGCCTGAACAAATTGACGACGTAGATCACACCAAAATAACGGGTTATCAACCCGATATTTCACAAGTTTAACCGTTAATTATTACACATCTTCATAATTGATGCTCTGGAAGCCTTATTCTATGCGGCTTGCAGGGCGATGATTTTCTCTCGGGCGAAATGAAATGATTTTCAGCTTGTTTTAAGCAGCTAAATTTTCACGCTTACACAGCCATTTTTATCATACTTTAAATAGCTGCCTTGCTCATACCAATCGCCTAACACCCAGCGCGTAATGGTGTGCCCATCAACATTGAGCGTGTGCTTATGCGGGCGATGCGTATGCCCATGAATAAACAGCGGCGGGTAGTCAAATGCTCTCAATACATCCGCCACCGCATTCGCGTTGACATCCATAATTTGCGCTGATTTTTGCGTTTTTTCATGCTCACTGCGGCTGCGAATGGATTCAATTATACTTTTTCTGGCGGGCAGGGGTTGGCTTAAAAATTCAGTTTGCCATTGTGGACTGCGCACTTGCGCCCGAAAAGTAAGGTAGGCAACATCGTCAGTACAAAGTGCATCACCGTGGCTTAACAGCACTTTTTTGCCATCAAGCAAGATTAAAGCGGGGTCTTGTAGCAAACTGATATGCGCCGCTTGGCAAAAACTAGTTGAAATTAAAAAATCGCGGTTGCCATGCATAAAATATACTTTTACGCCTGCAGTTGCGAGTGCCTTAAAGGCTGCAATAATCGGGCGGAGGTAAGGGTCTTCAATGTCGTCGTCACCTGCCCAGTATTCAAATAAATCGCCCAAAATATACAGTGCATCCGCTTTAATGGCGGTAGTATTTAAAAACTGAAAAAAAGCCGCCGTAATGTGTGGGCGGCTTTCGCACAAGTGCAAGTCAGAGATAAACAGGCTATGCTTTTCTGCGTTCTCCCTGAGATTTTTCATCTGCTATTAAGCGCGGCTGGCTTTCTGAATCACCACATTTTCAGCAGGCACGTCTTGGTGGCCATGTTTGCTAGTGGTAGCTACTTTTTTAATCTTGTCCACAACATCCATGCCGGCGGTTACTTTACCAAATACACAATAGCCCCAGCCGTTAGGGGTAGGCGCGGTGTGATTTAAGAAGTCATTGTTATTCACATTGATAAAAAACTGGCTGCTAGCAGAGTGCGGCACGTTGGTGCGCGCCATGGCGATGGTGTATTGGTCATTACTTAGACCATTATTTGCTTCGTTTTGAATTTGTGCTTGCGTGGCTTTTTGTTGCATTTTTTCATCAAAACCGCCGCCTTGAATCATAAAATTATCAATCACACGGTGAAAAATCGTCCCATCAAAAAAACCACTATCCACATATTGCAGAAAATTAGCCACAGTAATGGGCGCTTTTTCAGCGTTGAGTTCTATAGTGATGTCACCAAAATTTGTTTGTAGTTTTACCATATTGAATTTTTCCTATTGGTTGATTTTAACTTGTTTAATAATGATGGGCGTTTTGGGCACGTTAGCGTGTGGGCCGACATTGCCTGATTCCACAACGGCGATTTCCCGCACCACATCCATACCGGTCAATACACGGCCAAATACGCAGTAGCCAATCGCTTCAGGCGTATCTCCACGATAATTCAGGCCGTGGTTGTTAACCAAATTGATAAAAAACTGTGCGGTGGCTGAATCAGGGTCCATGGTGCGCGCCATAGCAATGGTGCCCGTGTCGTTGTTGAGGCCGTTAGCAGCTTCATTTTTAATCGGGTCTTTGGTCGGTTTTTCTTGCATATCGGCTGTCATACCGCCGCCTTGTATCATAAAGCCGTTAATAACGCGGTGAAAAATCGTATCTTTATAAAAGCCAGATTCGGCATATTGTAAAAAGTTGGCCACCGTTTTTGGTGCCTTTTGTGGGTAAAGTTCCAACACAATATTACCTTGCGTGGTTTCGATGGTAACTTGCGGGTTTTTGTTAGCCTTCGTATCTGCCGCAAACGCACCATGGCTTAAACACATCAACAAAAATAGGGTAAAAAGACGACGCATAAATATCCTTAATCTAAATAAAATGTCAGAAATTGACCGCATAAAACGCAGAAAATTTCCAGCAGGCGACATTTTACTTTAAAATTGGTGAACATATTTGTTTTACCTAGATATTATCAATCTACTTTATTAAAGATTCCTCAACGTCATGCTTAAAATTTATAACACCCTCGCCCGTGAAAAACAGCTATTTACGCCTATCGTTGCCGGAAAAGTGAGCATGTATGTATGCGGAATGACCGTTTATGATTTCTGTCATTTAGGTCATGCACGTGTGATGGTGGTGTTTGATATGGTGAGCCGTTGGCTACGGGCTTCAGGTTATAAGGTCACGTATGTGCGCAATATTACCGATATTGACGATAAAATCATTAAGCGTGCCAATGAAAATAATGAAACGATTACACAACTCACCCAGCGCTTTATTGATGCGATGGATGAAGACTCTGCCAAATTGGGGGTGCTGCGGCCAAATGTAGAGCCTAAAGCCACAGAGTATGTTAACGGTATGATTAACATGATTAACACCTTGATAGATAAGGGTTTTGCTTATACTGCGGCAAATGGCGATGTGTTTTATTCAGTCAATAACTTTGCGGGCTATGGCAAATTGTCAGGTAAATCGCTCGAAGATTTACGTGCGGGTGAACGTGTAGAAGTGGATGGATTTAAAAAAGACCCGATGGATTTTGTGTTATGGAAAGCGGCTAAACCTAATGAACCAAGCTGGGATTCACCTTTCGGTGGGCCTAATCAAGGTAAAGGTCGCCCAGGCTGGCATATTGAATGCTCTGTCATGAGTTCGCATTTATTAGGCACGCATTTTGATATTCATGGCGGTGGACAAGATTTGCAGTTTCCGCACCATGAAAACGAAATTGCACAATCAGAAGCTGCGCACAGCCATAACGGTCAACCATGCCAGATGGTGAATTATTGGATGCATAATGGTTTTGTGCGTGTTGACGATGAAAAAATGTCCAAGTCACTTGGTAATTTTTTCACCATTCGCACCGTACTGGAAAAATACGATGCCGAAGTGGTGCGCTTTTTTATTTTACGTGCGCACTATCGCAGCCCGCTCAATTATTCAGACCAACATTTAGATGATGCTAAGCTGGCACTGACACGCTTGTATACCGCGTTGCGAGGCCAAGAGGTGGCTGATGTTAAAGTTGATTGGCAACATCCGCAAGCTGCACGTTTTAAAGAAGCGATGGATGATGACTTTAATACGCCAGAAGCGATGGCCGTGTTGTTTGATTTGGCCAGCGAATTAAATAGAACAAAATCAGCTGAATCAGCACAACTATTAAAAGGTTTAGCGAGTATTTTAGGTTTACTGCAACGCAAGCCAGAAGCATTTTTGCAAGGTGAGACCACCCAAGAAATGGATGTTGAAGGCTTAATTCAAGCGCGGATTGCCGCTAAAAAAGCTAAAGATTTTGCGCAGGCCGATGCGATTAGAAAGCAACTTGCCGATGCTGGCATTGTGCTAGAAGACTCCGCGCAAGGTACCACATGGCGTCGTATGTAAAAAGGCGTATGCGAACCAATCTTAGTGCTTAATGCCTAAGCTTTACGGAATCGTCAATGAGGTTAAAAATGAAACTATACATAAATCGCATTAGCGTCCTGGCGCTATTGGCATTGAGTTTAGCAAGTTCTTCAGCCATCGCAGAAGATGCGCCTGTCGCAAAATCGCATGCAGACACGCTGCTATTTATCAGTCCGAACGATTACAGTTATAGCGTGCATTTGCTGCATCCATATTATAATTTCTGGTTTGCACAAGGGCCATTGTTAGAACCCGTTGCACTCAAAGCTTTGCAAAAAGACACGCCAGAAATTAGCCTATGCAAAGCCAATGAAACGGCAAATACGATTATTCGCATTAAGCCCAATTTGTTTTATAACCCGCAAATGGGTGTTTATCACAGCAAGTTAGTTGCTACGGCCTATTCTGGTGACGGCCAGCTGTTAGGCACTTATGTGGGCGAGGCGCAACAGTTGGGCTTAACAGGCGTCGATAATGCCACAAAAACTTATATTCAACGTGCTTACCAACGCGCTATGCAAGATTTATTAACGAAATTATCGGTGGCTAAATTATCCGAACATCCAGATGCTGAACACAAATTGCCTTGCGGAATGATTGGTGGGCAAGAAGAGCCAAAAGCCAGCTTTTATTAAGCGGTTTTTTATTCATTTCAACGTGCGTTTTAGAGGCACATCATTTTAGCACCTCTGCAAGCCAGTCTGGATGCGGCTTCCAGAGGTGCTAAATTTTCTCGGGATTGATTTCAGCAAATATTGAGTTTGGTTTTACTTTTTTAAAAACACACTTTTACGCACTGGGTTCGCTCACTTTTAGCTTATGTTTTCACGCATCAAACAACTATTTAGCGCTTCAAATGCAGCAAAAAATGCACCTGCTATGCATCCATTTTACGGTGCGCGATTAGTAATAAATGCCGATGACGTTTTTCTAAAGTGCAACAATGGCGATGATGCGCGTATTGCACTGGCAGAAGTAGATTACATCACGATTTATCGTTTTGAAGATATGGAAACGCATGAACGCTGTTGGGTGAATTTGCGGTCTTATACTAAGCAAGCCGTAGGCGTGAGTACCTTGGCAGGTAATTTTGCTGCGTTAGAAAAAATCATCATGCAGTGGGACAATTTTGATGTGCAGCAATACGCAAAAATTAGAGCGGTTAATATTGAGGTGAAAGAAACCGTACTTTGGCAAAAAACCCATCAAGCTGATTTTGCTATTACACCGCTCAATGTGCAGGCGCATACAGATGCGCTCAGCCAGTTGCAACAAGGCTTGTGGATTGAAAATTTGGCGCAATTTTTGCCTTGGAGCACGTATGAAGATTTAGCGCGTCATCCCGCCATTAAGCAGAGGCGCAAAACTTTTCCCAATCCATCTTTTAAAGCGCAAGAATATGTGCTGCATCAGCCCACTATTTTTAATGGGCTCAAACTCACCAGCCTTTATACTGCAAGTGACGCCTCGCAAAATGTACTTCAATTACATTTGCCCGTGATTGAGTATGCGTCTGAAATTTCATTAGGCGCAAATAGGCAAAAAAGTTTTGCTGCGATTAAAACGCATTTAGATGCATTTTTTCAGCGCGAAACTGTGAGCGCGCCGATAGATTATGCTAAAAAAGACACTTGGCGTGCCAACTGGCAAACTGGCGCAGTGCGGGTAGAACTCTACTGTTTTTATCGCGAAATGCCCGATGGCTGGGATAATATTGCATGGTTAAGAATCCATTTTTCACCTAATTTGGCGCCTTTTTACAGCAATGATTATCAGCGCAATTTGATGCTAAGCCATGATGTTGAATATCAATTACTAGATGTGGGCATCAATTTAAATGCTAACTATCGTGAAGTGAGCAATGCGATTTACACGCCAGTATGCTTTGAGCCGCTGCTTACACAAGCGCATCCTTCAGCGATTTGGTACGATAAATCACAAGGGCTAGTTGGATTTTGCTCGGCACAATTTGCGCTCATTTTTAATGCAGATGAAATTGAACATCTGAACCTAGCCGTACAAAATTTTAGAGGCAGTGAAGGCCGCAATGGCTTGGAATTAGCCTATCAGAATCAAATGGTTCAATTTGGCAGTGTTACTAGCGTAGAAAAATTTACACAAAATATGCAAAAAATTAGCAAACTTATCGGTAAAAAAGTAGATACTTATACTTACGATGAACATTATTAACGCAATTTAAAGGCATTGAAGATGAGTATTTCGATTACTTCACCCGTCACGGAATTATTACAACAACAAAATATCGCTTACAGCGTGATAGAAATTCCGCTTACTGAAGATAAAAAGCCCGTGCGCAATTTGGAAGAGTTGCTGACCAAACAAGGCATCAATCCGCAATCGGTGGTGAGAAGCGTATTATTTAAAACCGCTTCAGATCAATACGTGCTTTTAGCAGTGGCAGGCGGTGGCCGCGCGGATTGGGCAGTGTTGCGCCAACATTTAAATGAGCGTAAGTGCCGGATGGCAGAGTTTGATGAGGTGCAGGCTGCCACGGGCTATGTAGTAGGCGCAGTGCCACCGATTGCACTACCAGAGGCAGTGAAAATTTTGGTGGATAATAGCGTAAAAGACTATACAACTGTGGTGATAGGCAGCGGCGTGCTGGGTTATGCGCTTTCTCTCAACAGTGTTGATTTACTTAAGTTGTTTGGGGATGCTGACCAAGGCACATTTACAGGTGCTTAGCGCCTTGGTTCAAGTACCTTGGTTTAAGCTCAGCATTGGCGTGAAATTACGCAATTAAGCTGCAATTTTTTTACATTCTTTCGCGCAGGCTTTACAGCTTTCACCACAAGCTTTGCAGGCTTCATGTTTGTCAGCATGTTTTTTACATTCTTCTTCACAATCGTTGCAAGCTTGTTGGGCAATGGCGGCAAGCTTTGGCAAATAAGCAGATTCTTGGTTAGCCAGTGATTGCAAAGCGCCACATAAGGCCAGCATTTGGTTCACACTTTTAGCGCAAGCTGCCATTTCAGTATCGCCTTGGCCTAACAAATGCAAGCAGTGGCTTAAGCAAGCTTGGCCTTTTTGAACGCAATCAGCCGCTGCTGCTACCAAGCCAGCATTTGCAGACATATTGTGGTGATGGTGTTGCATTTCGGCTGCCTGCGCACGCCCCATCGCTACAGCACTCGCAACTGCTAAACCACCAAATAATACTTCTCTTCTATTCATGATAAGTTCCTCAAAAAAGTTAATCTGTAGGGTGCTAAACGTTGGTTTTTCACCCAGTTTATCAGCAATTTAATACAGCAAGTTTAAGCTTATATTTTCATTACATCATTCGCGATGCTCTGCAAGCCAGTATCCATGCGGCTTCCAGAGGCATAAAATTCGCTCTGGCGTAAAATGGCACTTTTAAAATACTTTTTTACCTTAGTTAAGTCGGCTCCAACTCATGGGGTCAAACGGCTTGCTTTTGCGGCGTAATTCATAATATAAACCATTGGTTTCGTTGCCGCCGCTATTGCCAACTGACGCAATAGTATCGCCCGTATTAACGGTATCGCCCACTTGTTTAAGCACCGCTTGGTTGTTGCCGTATAAACTCATGTAGCCGTTGCCGTGGTCTAAAATAATCAGGTTGCCAAAACCGCGCAACCAATCTGCAAACACCACTTGACCGCTGGCGATGGATTTCACCTCAGCCCCTTCGCTGGCGCGAATAAATAGGCCTTTCCATGAAATGCCACTATCAGCGCGGGTAGAGCCAAAGCGGTTGACCACTTCACCACGCACCGGCAGGCGCAGTTTACCTTTGAGCGCAGCAAAATTTTCTCCTGCAAAAGGCGTTTCATCTGCACTGGGTTCTTCATCGTTTTCAATCACGTCTTCAGTCGGTTTTACATCGCTGGGTTTTACATCACTGGGCTGCGTGGTTTTATTTGGTTCAATCGGCGTGGTTTTAGGTTTAACACGTTTTTTTGTCACTTTTTTTGGCGGGATGATTTTGGCGAGCCGTTCCACTAAATTAGATAAGTTTTGCTCGTCACGCTTGAGCTTTTCAATCTCATTTCGTTGCGCTGAAATTTGCTGCGAAAGTGAAACAACCACTTTTGATTTAGCTTTTTTCTGGCTTTCTAAGGCTTGTTTTTCTTCTAATTGTTTTTGCTTAAGCGCTGCTACTTCTTTAAGGGCAGAGGCGGTTTCTGTATTTAATGCACTGATTTTATTTAAATTATTTTGCATATCGCTAATCAGCTGCGCACGGGCTTTTGCCACATAAGAAAAATACTGCACATCTTGCGCAATAGCACTGGGCTTTTCATTTTGTAAAATCATCTGCGCATAATTTTGCTGCCCTTGTGTATATTGCTGATACAACTGCTTACTTAATAGCTGCTGTTGCGCTGACAGCGCTAGGCTAGTGCTGAGAGATTCGGACTCTAACTTGCTGAGTTTTTTCTTGTTTTGTTGCTGTTTGTTGTTGATTTCAAAAAGTTTTCTATTGGCAACACTAATGGCCGTTTCGCTTTCTTTGAGTGCGTCGGCGGCATCTTTATGCGCAGATTGCGCATTGTCTAATTCTTTTTTGAGTGACTCTATTTTTTCTTTCACCTCGTTTAAATCTTGCTTAGACTCTTCCATTTTTTTGTTGGCAAGCGCAGTAGGCACAAACACCAACAACATTAGCAAAGAGATAAAGTAGCGGCTAAATAATGGCATTCAAAAAACTTTACAGCTTAAATGTTATTAAAACTGAACAAGGCTTTTGCCTGTCATTTCGCCAGGTTGGGCTAGCCCCATCATTTTTAATAGCGTCGGGGCTAAATCAGAAAGCGCACCGCCGTCTTTAAGGCTTGCGTTTCGGCCGATGTAAATGAGCGGCACTAAATTGGTGGTATGTTGTGTATGTGGTTGATTATTTTCTGCGTCAAACATCAGCTCAGCATTGCCGTGGTCAGCCGTGATCAGCACTTCACCACCGATGCTTTGCATGGCGTTTACTACACGGCCAATACAAGTATCTAGGGTTTCTACGGCCATAATGGCGGCGTTTAAATTGCCAGAGTGACCCACCATATCGCAATTAGCAAAGTTGCAAATAATGGCGTTATATTGTTTGCTTAAAATGGCTTCTTCTAGTTTTTCCGTCACTTCAAAAGCGCTCATTTCTGGCTGCATATCGTAGGTTTCTACTTTTGGGGATGGCACTAAAATGCGGTCTTCGCCAGCAAATATTTTTTCTTCGCCACCGTTAAAAAAGAATGTAACGTGCGGATATTTTTCGGTTTCAGCAATGCGCAATTGCGTTAAACCACGGCTGGATAAATATTCACCAAAGGTGTTGCGTACTTCTTGCGGTGGAAAAATCACCTGCGCTTTGGTTTCTTTTTTATCGTACATGGTCAGCGTAAAATAGTGCGCCAATTTTGGCTGGTGGCGACGATGAAAACCGTCAAAATCTTCTGCCAAAAGGGCGTGCGTAAGTTGTCTAGCGCGGTCACTTCTAAAGTTCATAAATACCACGCAGTCACCATCTTCTAAGTGAACGGGCGCTTCACCAGCGCGGCGTATGGCGGTGGTTTTAACAAACTCATCATTTTCACCGCGTGCATAAGCGTCTTGTAACCCAGCAGCGGCAGTATCGGCGGTAAACTCCCCCACGCCTTCGGTAAATAAGGTGTATGCAGATTCAACACGCGGCCAGCGTTTATCTCTATCCATGCCATAAAAACGCCCGCTGATAGAAGCGATTTTACCAACGCCTAGTGTTTTGCAATGCGTTTCAAGTGCGTCAATAAAGGGTGCTGCACTAATAGGTGGCGTATCGCGACCATCTAAAAAGGCGTGTACATACACTTTGCTTAAGCCTAGTTTGGCTGCCATGGTCACCATGGCGTGGATATGGTCTTGGTGACTATGTACGCCACCATCAGAAAGCAAGCCAAAAATATGCAAAGCTTTGTGATTATTTTTAACTTCAAGTAGCGCCGGTTTTAATTTAGCATGCTCAAAAAACTCACCACTGCTAATGCTATTGTTAATGCGCTCAAAATCTTGAAAGACTACACGCCCAGCGCCAATGTTAAGATGCCCGACTTCGGAGTTTCCCATTTGCCCGTCTGGCAGGCCAACATAATGCTCAGAGGCGTTGATAAGGGTGTGTGGAAATTGCTGCCAAAGGGCATCCCAATTGGGTTTTTTTGCTTGGGCGATGGCGTTGTCTTTTTTATCTTCACGATAGCCAAAGCCATCTAAAATGAGTAAACAAACTGGCGTAACGTTTTGCGGGGCGGACATGAGTTTGCCTCAAAAAAATGTATGAATAATGTGCCTATTTTAGCGCATTTGCACGTAAAATTCGTATTGAATTTTACATGTTGAAATTTGTTAGTTGCGTCACCACCATTATGTACATCAACCCTTGAAAGGAAGTTCGTGGAATTTTTAAAAGATAATGCGCTATTAATTGGCTTAGCCATCGGGTCTGCATTTATGCTGTTAATGCCCTCTGGTAAAAAATCGGCCAGTGGTGTGCCTAACTTAAACCCTGCCGAAGCGGTTACGCTAATAAACCGCTCAAACGCGTTCGTGCTTGATGTGCGCGAAGATGCAGAATTTGCTGCGGGGCATATTGCGAATGCTACGCATATTCCGCTAGCGCAAATGGCAACGCGTATTAATGAGATTAAAAAATACCAAAACAAACCAATTTTGGTCAATTGTCAGCGCGGTGCGCGTTCAGCGCAAGCGTGTAAATTGTTGCGTGAGGCCGAGTTTACGCAGGTGCATAATCTGCAAGGTGGAATGATTGCTTGGCAAGAAGCCAAATTGCCCGTTGTAAAAGGAGCTAAATAAATGGCCAATATTACGATGTATAGCACCGCTGTTTGTCCTTATTGCATCAACGCTGAACGTTTATTAACCAGTAAGGGCGTGAGTCAAATTAACAAGATTCGCATTGACTTGCAGCCTGAAAAACGCGATGAAATGATGCAAAAAACCGGCCGCCGCACGGTGCCACAAATCTATATTGATGATGTTCACGTAGGTGGGTTTGATGACTTGCGTGCGCTAGATTTAGCAGGCGGCTTAGACCCATTGTTGGCAAAATAAGGGTTATCAACTAATCTCTGATAAAATAACCCATTTTAATGGCAACAATTTTTATTAACTTTTTTTAAAGAATATATCATGGCAGAAAATAACGCAGCACCAGAACAAACAACACAACCTGCATTTAGCATCGAAAAAATTTACGTTAAAGATGCTTCATTGGAGATTCCAAACGCCCCGCAAATTTTTACCGACCGCACGCAACCGCAAGTCAATATTGAGTTGGCTAATCGTGCGCAAGAGCTTGAAAGTGGTTTTTTTGAAGTGGCCATTAAAGTCACGGTAACATCAAAAATTGCCGATAAAACGCTATTTTTGGTAGAAGTAGAACAAGCGGGCATTTTCCAGATTCGCAATGTGCCAGATGAAAATTTGGACATGATTATTGGCATTACTTGCCCCAATATATTGTTCCCTTATGCGCGTGAAAGTGTTTCTGATTTAGTGGTGCGTGGTGGTTTTATGCCAGTATTGCTCAATCCAATCAACTTTGAAGCGCTTTACGCACAACAAAAAGAGCAAGCTGAAGCTGCTGCGGCTAAACATTAATTAAGTATGTTGCGCCGCGTAGTTATTTTGTGTTGCATGCTAGTGTTGGTGCCCCTTACGGCATCCGCACTAGATTTTCGCTCAGTGGCGGTGACTAAAGCAACGCTCTACGATGCGCCTTCTAATGCGGCAAAAAAGGTGCTGCTTTTGAGCCAAAGTTATCCAGTAGAAGTGGTGGTAAATTTGGGTGACTGGCTCAAGGTGCGCGATGCCGAAGGCGGTTTAAACTGGGTGGAAGCCAAGCAGTTATCTAATAAACGTACAGTGCTTATTCGTAGCAATAATGCTGAAGTTAGGCAGGCTGCCGATGCAACATCCAAAATGCTAGCCACCGTCGAAAAAGAAGTTGTGCTTGAAGTGCTGGATGCTAAGCCAAACAGCGGTTGGGTAAAAGTTAAGCACCGTGATGGTGTGGTTGGCTATTTGCTGATTTCATCCACTTGGGGTACTGACTAAATGGCTAAAATTGCCGTGTTGGGTGCAGGCGCGTGGGGTACTGCGCTTGCGATGAATATCAGCCAGCGCCACCAAGTTTCACTTTGGGCTCGAAATGCTGGGCATGTCTCTGGCATGCGCAAGGCGCGCGCTAACCCCATGTATTTAGGGGATTTTAAATTTAATGACCAACTGCAAGTGGAAGACAGCTTGCAAACGGCGCTTGAGGATGCTGATTTAATTCTCTCGGTTGTTCCTACCGCTGGCTTTAGAAATATTATTAAAGATATTAAAGCGTTAGACTGCAAGTTACCGATTATTTGGGCGCATAAAGGTTTGGAGCCGCAATCAGCCAAGCTGCCGTATGAAGTGGCGCTGGAAGAGTTGGGCGACCCTAAAATCACTGGTCAACATTGGGGTGCATTGTCTGGCCCAAGTTTTGCCGCTGAACTGGTGCGTAATCTACCTACGGCGGTCACCTTGGCGGCCACCGATGAAGCTTTTTCCAACCAAGCCGCTTTGCTTATACATGGGGCTAACTTGCGCGTCTATCACAGTACAGATGTGATTGGCGTTTCCGTGGGTGGGGCGCTTAAAAACGTCATGGCGATTGCCGCTGGCATTAGTGATGGCATGGGCTTTGGCAATAATGCGCGCGCGGCTTTAATTACGCGCGGTTTAGCGGAAATCACCCGCTTTGGCGTGGCTTTAGGCGCTACGCCTGAAACCTTTATGGGCTTAGCGGGCGTGGGTGATTTAATTTTAACCTGTACCGGCCAATATTCTCGCAACCGCGAAGTAGGTTTGCAATTAGCCAGCGGAAAAACATTAAATGACATTTTGCAAGGCTTAGGCCACGTAGCCGAAGGGGTGAACACCGCGCGGGAAGTCATGCGCCGCGCTGAAGTTATTGGTGTCGATATGCCCATCACTTATGAAGTGAATCAAGCCTTAAGCAACGGCAAAAGCGCAAAAGACGCGGTAACAGACCTGCTTGGTCGCGAGCAAAAGCCTGAAGGCATTTAGACCATCGTTCGCCTTTTCGGTTATTGCCGCAAACTTCACACTCAGTTCACATAAGCGCTATATTCTGCGCTTTCGTCATATTTAAGTTTATTTTTATGCCCACCATTTTTTCACATGCGGTAGTTCCTATTGCAACCAGCTTAGGCATCGGTAATCTGGTTAGCCGTCGCTTGCTAGTGTTTTCAGCGTTTTGCGCCATTCTGCCAGACTTTGATACGCTTGCTTTTAAGTTTGGCATTCCCTATGCCTCGCAATGGGGGCATCGCGGGTTTACCCACTCCATTGCCTTTGCGCTGCTTGTGGCACTGCTGGCTATGTGCTTTGCGCGCCCATTAAAAAGTCGCGCTTGGGTGGTTTTTGTGTTGTCATTTATCGCAGTGGTGTCACACCCATTGCTGGATATGGCCACCAGTGGCGGCTTGGGCGTCGCGCTGTATTGGCCTTATTCTAACGAGCGCGTGTTTTTTGACTTTAGGCCAATTACGGTTTCGCCTATCGGTATAGCCAACTTTTTTACCGCGCGTGGCTGGGCGGTGTTGAAATCTGAATTTTTATGGGTGTGGCTGCCATCTATTATTTTGCTGTTTACACTTCGTGGCATGCGCCGTTAGCAATTAAACACCACCATCAAAACCCACTTGCCGCCATGCTTCATAAAGCAACACGGCTGCACTGTTAGATAAATTTAAACTGCGGCTATCGGGTAACATCGGCAAGCGTAAACGATGTGCAGGCAAAAATTCATTGCGAATACTTTCAGGTAAGCCGCGCGTTTCCGGGCCAAATACAAACACATCTTCATCTTTAAACTGCGTATTTGCGTAGTTGCTACTGCCTTTAGTGGTGATGGCAAATAGGCGTTTTCCCGCAAGTGCTAGTTTGCAATCCTGCCAGTTTTCATGCACTTGTAGCGTGGAATATTCGTGATAATCCAACCCCGCGCGTTTAAGTTGCTTATCTTCTAGCGTAAAACCCAACGGTTTTACCAAGTGTAAAGCCGCGCCCGTATTGGCACACAAACGAATAATGTTGCCGGTATTTGGGGGGATTTCCGGCTCAAAAAGGACGATATGAAACATGCGCTATTGTAACTGAACAAGCCTTTTTAGGCGTGAAATTTAGCCCGAGAGATTTTTGTGCCTCTGCAAGCCGCATGCAGACTGGCTTAGCGGGGAGGTGAAATGATATGTGCTAAAAATATCTGAATTTTGCATTAATTTTTATACTACATATTTACTAGCGGCCTGCGACAATTTGTCACATTATCAAGGTGACTTAAACCAAGTAAACTCTCATGAGTTATCAAAAAATAAAGCTATATAAAATATCGAGGGAGTTTTTGGATGCAGAAAAAGTATATTGTGTTTGCCATTTTGGCACTATTTGCTCAGGCCGCTAAAGCAGAACATTTTGAGGTAAACGAGCCAGTTGAAGATGGCGATTCAACTTTAGTGCTGGGTGAGGTGAAGGTTACTGCCTCAAAAACCGGGCCTTTACTCACGCGTAGCGTACTGAGTTCTGTGGATGTATTAGGTGCAGACAAAATTGAAAACCAAAATGTGGCCAATAGCTGGCAGTTGCTAGGGCAAATGCCTGGTGTGCAACTGACTGAATTTAAACAAGGTGCGGAATCAGGCAAACCATCTTTTAGAGCGTTTAACGGCGAGGGCGAAATCAATGCGGTGAAGTTGCTTATTGATGGTATTCCGAGCAACACCAACGATGGCAATATGCGCTATATGGATATGGTGTTTCCGCTTGAGCTAGAAGCAATTGAAGTGGTGCGCGGCACTAACGACCCGCGTTATGGCCTGCATAATATTGCGGGCAATATCAATATGATTACCAAGCAAGGTGGCGACTACGTGCAGGCGCGCGCTACTTATGGCAGCTTTAATACGATGGAAGGCCAGTTTGCCGCAGGTATTGAAAAAAATGGCTTTTCACAAAACTATTTTGCCGCAGTGCAAGGTTATGAAGGTTATCGCGATCATTCGGATTCAGATAAATACAGCTTAGCGGGCAAGTGGTTTTTTACGCCGGATAGCCAAAAGTTTAAAATTGGCTTGATTGCCAGAACCTATAATCACGAAGCAGATGAGCCAGGTTATTTAACCAAAGCGCAAGCGCACGATGATGATGAGCAATCCATGGCGCATAATGCGACAGATGGAGAAGACCGTGACATGGACCATTTAAGTGGTCATCTGGATTGGGCGATTTCTGATACCTTATCTTTTTCTGCCAAGACTTACCTTAATAAGATAGATGCGACCCGCTGGGTGACTTTTTCGTCTTTTCAGGGCCAGCAAGAACGTGTCACCAAAGAGCGCCATACCGGCTATTTAACAACACTGACCTGGCGGCCAGAGGTGAGTTTCTTGCATCGTTTTGCGCTCGAGGGCGGTTTTGACCAAGAGTGGCAAGATAATGAGAGCGAGCGTTACAGCACAAACAAACGCGTGCGCACGGCAAAGACGCGGGATCAGCAATTTGATTTTGACACTAAAGGCGCATACGTTCAGGCGATTATTCAGCCGATTGAATCTCTTAAACTGATTCCGGCGTATCGTGTAGATAGAATTGATGGCGATTACACCAATTATCTTAATGGCCGCACCTATAAAATTAATGATTACGGCGATATAGACCAACCAAAATTCAGTGCGGTTTGGACGCCGATTGAAGGCTATAGTTTATATGGCAACTGGGGACGAACATTTCAAGTGGGGGTAGGCACGGCTTCGTATAAAGTCAACCAAACCAGCGACCTTGAAGCCTCGATTAACGAGGGCTGGGAGGCAGGTTTGAAATTTAAGCCGGTCAATTGGTTGGATGGTCGTGTTGCCGTGTGGGAGCAACGCGCAAAAAATGAAGCGCGCCGTAAATTGGGTGATGCGAATAATGATTCGGAAAACATAGGCAAAACCAAACGTGACGGCGTGGATTTGCAGTTAAATGCCCGCCCCACTGATAACACTAACGTGTGGCTTTCATATTCTTGGCAAGATTCTAAAATATTGAAAGCAGATGCGGCTTCACTTTCAACGCAAGGTAACGAGATTGACCACGTGCCACATCATTTGTATTCTGGCGGGGTAGATTTTCAAGCCACGCCACAATGGCGCTTTGGGCTAAGCTTGCGCGGGCAGAGTGCGGCTTATATTGAGCGGGATAATACAGTGGGCAAGTTTGGAAAATTTACCGTGTATGATGCTTATGCCAATTATCAATGGAGCGACAATATCAGCCTAGATTTACAAGTGAAAAATCTTACAGACCGCTATTATGAGTACGTTTGGTGGAACACCACACCAAACCCGGACATCAGTATGCATGCGCCCAACGATGGTCGCGCTGTGTATTTGTCAGTTAACTTTAAAATGTAATGACGCAAAGAAATAAAATGCGCCGTTATTGGCTGGCGGCGCATCTTTATCTGGGCTTGTTGCTTGGCGGCTTTGCCGTGCTGCTGGGGCTGACTGGTAGTTTGTTGGTGTTTTATCCAGAGATTGACCAAGCCCTTAATCCGCATATTGCGACTAGCACAAATATTGGCGCGCCAGTGTCGTCGCAAGCCGTGCTTAATCAACTTCGTGCGCAATTTCCTGAGCGTACATTAGGCTGGCGCATTGAAATGCCCTTAAATGCGTCTAGGCCAATCATGGCGCGCTACATGAAAGCTGAAGAAAAAGCTGGCAAACATTTTGCGCCGCTGGTAGTCACCATAGACCCACAATCCTTGGCTGTCACCTCATCGCGCTTTTGGGGGGATTTTGCCGTCACATGGTTGTATGACTTACACTATACTTTGTTGCTGGAAGAGACTGGTAAAACAGTTTTGGCAATCATCGGCTTATTGTTACTAGTCTCGGTGGGTTCTGGTTTGTATTTGTGGTGGCCGCGCAGTGGTCATTTTAAATCTGCTTTTGCTTGGCGAAAAAACGCCCATATTAAACGGCGCGTGTATGACTGGCATAAAACCGCAGGCTTGCTTGGCTGTGTGTTTTTGCTAGTGCTTAGTGTGACCGGCGTAATGCTGGAAAAGCCGCACTGGTTTGAATCTACCCTTGCCATGCCAGCGCCATTATTTGAGCCCAAAAATGCGGTATCACAAGCCAATGGCCAGCCTGCTATTAGCTTGGATAAAGCTGTCGAAATGGCAAAGCAACGATTTCCGCAAGCTGAGGTGCGCTGGATTTACACGCCAGATAACGCGCAAGGCGTTTATCAAGTGAGACTGTATCAGGCGGGTGAAGTCGGGCGGCGTTTTCCTAAAACGATGGTGTGGATTGAGCAATACACAGGGGAAATACTGGCCGTTCGGGATGCGAGGCAGGATTTTTTTGGTGACACCGTAGTTGCATGGTTGCACCCTTTGCATAATGGTGAAGCCTTTGGTTTGTTTGGTCGCTGGTTGATTTTTTTTAGTGGATTTGTACCACTAATTTTGTTTGTCACGGGCATTATGCGTTGGCGACATAAACGGTCTAACGCCTGATTTTTTCGCAATATTTTCGCCCGAGAGATTTTTATGCCTCTGCAAGCCGCATGCAGACTGGCTTAGCGGGGAGGTGAAATGATTTGGTATTAAATTGCTTAAATTTTAAGCAATTTTTTGTGTGTATTGTGCGGTGAATTTTGCAGAAACTTAGTCCGTTAGTATTTTTGCAAAGTGCGTGCCACTACCCAGCATTCCACATGCGCGGCACCAGCTTTTTTGAGCGTTTTGGACAACTCGTTTAAGCTCGCACCGGTGGTCATCACGTCATCCACAATCGCAATGCGTTTGCCTGCTAAATTTGCACTGCATGCAAATACCCCTTTAATATTTTTTGCGCGTTCTTTAAGCGGCAGGCTGGCTTGTGGTGGCGTATATTTGGTGCGCGTACAACTGGTGTAATCAAGGGGAATATTGGATTGCTTTGCAAGTAGCTTGGCAATTTCCAGAGATTGGTTAAAGCCGCGTTCTTGCAGGCGTTGTGGATGCAACGGCATTGGAATCATCACATCAATGTTATGCAAGGTGTGATGCGTAATCATTAGCTGCGCAAATAAACGCGCAGTCTGTAATGCGCTGCCGTATTTATATTGCTGCATCAGCGCATCCAATGGAAATTCATAGCGCAAAGCGGCAAATGTTGCGTCAAAATCTAGTGGCTCTTTTAGGCAGTGGCCGCAAATAGGGTGGTTTGAAAGTAAACCGCATTGTTGGCAATGTGGCGCGGTGTGCCACGGCAGTGCATCAAAACAATCTTGGCATACATCTTTACCTGTATTTGTACTAGCGGCACATAGCAAGCATTGGCTTGAAAATAACCAATGGTTAAATTTTGCACAGTTGTTAATAATTTGTTTGATTTTCACTTTACAGCTTATAATGTCGTCATTAACTTGTTTATATTTAAAGGTTTATTCGATGCAAACGTCAACACAAACAGTCATCAACACCGACAGTTTAAAACATCATAGCAAACAATGTTCAACTTCAGCAGATTCTGGAGTCAATCGCTGGCGTGTGGAAGATATTGTCGCGTTGTATGAATTACCTTTTAACGATTTGATGCATCAAGCGACGACTGTTCACCGTGAAAATTTTGACGCTAATGGTGTACAAGTGAGTACGCTTTTATCTATTAAAACAGGCGGCTGCAGTGAAGATTGCGGCTATTGCCCACAAGCAGCGCGTTACCACACCGATGTTGAAAACGAGCCGATGATGCCGATTGATGAGGTGTTAGCGGCTGCACGTGAGGCAAAAGACAATGGCGCAAGCCGTTTTTGCATGGGTGCCGCATGGCGTAGCCCAAAACAGCGTGATTTAGAGCCTGTACTTAAAATGATTGCCGAAGTGAAAGCGATGGGTTTAGAAACTTGTGCAACCTTGGGCATGTTAAAAGATGGCCAAGCTGCACAGCTTAAAGAGGCCGGCCTAGATTATTACAATCACAATTTAGACACCGCCCCAGAATTTTATGGCGATGTGATTACCACGCGCACGTATCAAGACCGTTTAGATACGCTAGATAGCGTACGTGAAGCGGATATTAATGTGTGCTGCGGCGGTATTATTGGTATGGGTGAATCGCGCAATCAACGTGCGGGTTTAATCGCGCAACTCGCCAATATGGAGCGCCCACCAGAAAGCGTGCCCATTAACTTGCTCACGCAAGTAGAGGGCACACCTTTGCACGGCACAGAAGAGTTAGACCCGTTTGAATTTGTGCGCACCATTGCGGTGGCCCGCATTACCATGCCAAAAAGTTTTGTGCGCCTTTCCGCAGGTCGCCAAAGCATGCATGAAGGCATTCAAGCCTTATGCTTTTTAGCGGGCGCAAATAGTATTTTTTATGGTGAAAAGCTACTCACCACAGGTAACCCAGAAGCTGAAACCGATAAAAAATTATTTGCAAAATTAGGCTTACACGCTATTTAACATGCTGGTGTCACTTCAAAAAGCGTTAAATCAGCGCGCGCAAGATGGTTTGCTGCGCCAACGGCGCTTGCTGGATTCACCGCAAGCCGAGCACATTGTGGCCGATGCTCAGCCCTATTTATCGTTTTGCAGCAATGATTATTTAGGCTTAGCAAATCACCCTAAACTCGTTGCTGCTATGCAGCAAGCAGCGGGCGATTCTGGCGTGGGTAGTGGTGCTTCTGGCTTGGTGACTGGGCACCATCGTTACCATGATGAATTAGAAAAACAACTCGCCAAGTTTGTAAATTTGCCAGCCGCACTACTATTTTCAACTGGCTACATGGCTAACATTGGTGTGCTAGGCGCGCTGGTTGGGCGTGGTGATGCCATTTTTGCGGATAAGCTCAATCATGCTTGCTTGAACGATGGCGGTTATTATTCGCTGGCGGAGTTTAAGCGCTTTGCCCATAACGATGTGCAAGCTTTAGAAAAATTGCTCAAAGCCAGCACCGCCAAGCACAAAATCATCGCGGTAGATGCGGTATTTAGTATGGATGGCGATATTGCGCCGATTCCAGAATATTTAGCACTTTGTGAGCAATATGACGCGTATCTTTATATCGACGATGCGCATGGGTTTGGTGTGCTGGGTAAGCATGGTGCAGGCACATTGGGCCACTTTAACTTAAAATCGCCACGGATTATCATGATGGCTACTTTGGGCAAGGCGGCAGGTGTGGCCGGTGCTTTTGTGGCGGGTGAGCAAGTGGTGATTGACTACCTAATTCAAACTGCTAAAAGCTATGTATATTCAACCCCGGCACCGCCAGCATTGTCAGCCACCTTGTCAGCTTCGGTTAAGTTGATAGAATCGGGTGATGACTTACGCGCGCATTTGTACGACTTAATTGCGTTACTCAAAGCCGAGCTTAAGCTTAATAAATGGCAGCTTATGCCATCCACCACCTCAGTGCAGCCGCTAATTATTGGCGATAATTTTAAAGCAGTCGCGGTGAGCAAATATTTACAGGCAGTCGGCATATTAGTGCCCGCCATTCGTCCACCCACCGTGCCGGTGAATACCGCGCGTTTGCGCATTTCACTCTCCGCTGCGCACAGCAAAGAGGATGTTTTGCGACTAATTTCAGCGTTGCAAGAAGCAGAAAAGGAGCTAACGTGAGCTTACATGTTGAAGTGATTGGTCAAGGCCAGCCGTTAGTGATGTTGCATGGTTGGGGATCACATGGTGGCGTTTTTCAAACTTTAGTTAAGCCGCTGAGTAAGCTGTTTACGCTGCACTTGGTGGATTTACCCGGACATGGCAACAGCCGCCCGATAGAACCTTATCACCTGTATGCAATGGCCGATGAAGTGGCCGAGATTTTGCCAGCCCATGCCGATGTACTTGGCTGGTCGCTCGGCGGGCAGGTGGCGATGCGTCTAGCGCTCGATAAACCCGATATGGTGCGTAGAATGGTGCTGGTGGCGGCAACACCTTGCTTTGTGAATAAGCCAGATTGGCAAATCGGCACAGAGCCACGCGTGTTTGATGATTTTGCGACTAGTCTTAATCTCGATTACAAAAAAACCATGCAGCAAAACCTCACACTGCAATGCATGAACGCCAAAGATGCCCGCAAAACCATAAAAGTTTTGCGCGACAAATTTGCAGAACGCCCAGCAGCCAATACGCAAGCGGTTCGCCATAGTTTGCAAGTGTTACTCGACACGGATTTGCGTGAAGAAATTCCCAATTTGCGCAAACCTACACTGCTAGTGCATGGTGACCGCGATAACCTTGCCCCCGTGCAAGCTGCACATTGGATGATGCAGAATTTACCAGCAGGCTTTTTGCGCGTTATGGCTGGTTCAGCGCATGCGCCATTTTTATCGCATCAAGAGCAGTTTGTTGAGGCGATTGTTCAGTTTTTAGAACCCTAACTTCGCATTTAATGAACGATATTTACCACATTGATAAAGCCCGTGCGCGCGCTTCTTTCGGGCGTGCGGCAGATAGTTACGATGCGGCCGCTATTTTGCAAAAGCAAGTGCGCGATGAAATGCTTGGCCGTTTAGACTTGGTGAAGCTTGAGCCGCAAGTGGTGTTGGATGCAGGCTGTGGTACGGGCATGGCGAGTTTAGCACTGCAAAAAAAGTACCCAAAAGCGCAAGTTGTCTCGCTTGATTTTGCCCTGCCCATGTTGCAAAAGACGCGTAAAGTATGTGCCAGTATGGGTTTTGTTAATCAGGTTAAAAACTTATTTTCCGGTGAAAAGCAAGGCTTAATTTGTGCGGATATTGAAGCGCTACCACTGGCTACTGCTAGCGTAAATCTGGTATGGTCAAACTTAGCTATTCAGTGGTGTAACGATTTAGACGCAGCCTTGCAAGAGTTTCATCGCGTGTTGCAGCCAGAAGGCTTGCTGATGTTTAGCACTTTTGGCCCAGATACACTCAAAGAGCTGCGCGTGGCCACCGCGCAACAAAACACCACCAGCATTAGCCGGTTTATTGATATGCACGATATTGGCGATGCGCTAGTGCGTGCTGGTTTTAGCGCACCTGTGTTGGATGTGGAACGTTTTACCCTGACTTATGATGATGTGAAAAGGGTGATGCGTGACCTGAAAAGCATAGGCGCGCATAATGCCACAGATGGCCGTGCGCGTGGCTTGCAAGGGCGCGGTTTTTTGCAAAAAATTGAAGAAAATTACGAGCGATTTAGGCGAGATGGCAAGCTGCCCGCCACTTTTGAAGTGGTGTATGGCCATGCGTGGCGCGGCAAAGATAAGCCCAAAAATAATTCTGGTCTTGAAGATGGCGTGTCAACGGTGACTTTTAAGCCAAGAAACAGGTAAAGTGAAACCGCAATCCTATTTCATCATCGGCACCGATACCCATGTAGGCAAAACCTATATTGCCAGCGCGTTGATTCGGCACTTTGTAGCGGCAGGCTTTAAAACAATTGGTATGAAGCCGATTGCCTCTGGCTGTTATACCGATGCGCACGGGCAACAAATCAATGATGACGTGCAAGCACTCAAAGCGGCAAGCAACGTGCAAACTGTGCATAACCTCATTAACCCGTATGCTTTTGCGCCAGCCATTGCGCCCCATATTGCGGCACAGCAAGCGGGGGTGAATATTCAGTTAAATGTGATTAAAGAGGCATATCAACAACTTAGCCAATTAGCTGAAGTAGTGATTGTAGAAGGCGCAGGCGGATTTTTAGTGCCGCTTAATGATACCCAAAGACTGGCAGATTTAGCGGTGCAATTGCAGTTACCCGTTATTTTGGTGGTCGGTATCAGGCTGGGGTGCATTAACCATGCGCTACTCACGGTGGATGCTATTCAAGCGCGCGGTTTAACTTTAGCAGGTTGGGTTGCCAACCAGATTGAGCCTGACATGCCGATGTTTGCAGAAAATTTAGATAGCTTAAAACAACGTATTTCAGCACCTTGTTTAAGTGTGGTGAAGTGGCAAAAACCTGCCAAATTTAACCTTTAAAAAAACATCAAAAAAAGCCAAACAATCGCCCGAGAGAATTTTATTCCTCTGAGACTGGGTTTCGCATTCGACTTAGTGCTTTAGCACTTAGCGAGAATGGTGATGCCAAGCACTGGTAAAGGAGAGGTCAAAAGATTTGATGAGAAAATGCGATTAAATTATCGTATTCTTGAATTCTCTTTAATAACATTTTTAAAAGCGTAGCCGGATGGCTTGAGCGTGGTGCGATCAGCATAAAAAAGCCCGTAAAACGCTTCTCGACTATGCGAGTACGCATCCGGATTATTTTCATCCAACGGTGTTGTTTCAGGAAACTCACTATCCAGCAAGTTATACCAACAGGCAACCGGAACAAAGCCCCACTTTTTAATTAGCGCGGCCATTTGCTTCAGGTAAAGTGCTTGGCCTTGTTCAGATGAATATTTGCCGGGCGTGATGCTTTCTGAGCCGTTCCAGTTGCGGCTACTGCTAAAGCCAAATTCGGTAAACCAGATTTTTTTGCTCGCCTGACCTTTCGCATCCAATATTTTGCGGATTCTTTGCACGCTCACCGAAGAGCACCAATAAGAAAAAGCACCCTGCGGGCATTCATTAGGCCCAAAGCGCGTGCCTTTTGGGTTGTCGCCAGGGTATTCAGAAGTGTACGGATGCATTGAAATCGCATCAAACGAATATTTAAATTGCGGATTTTGATACAGCACGCTTAAAAAATCCGTATCACCACCGGCAATGCTGCCAGCCAACACAACCGCTTGCGGGTCGTTAGATTTAACCGCACGGTAAGCCGCTACCACCATTTTGGCATATTCCACCGCGCCGTTCAGGCTAACAAACGAGCCGTACTCATCGTTTCTGGTGGTGCGTGGTGGCAGGCCATGCCAAAAATAAATCAGATTAGGCTCATTCCAAATCTCATACGCCAACACGCGGCCTTGATAACGCTTTGCCATCAAGCCAATCGCATCGGCATAATCTTGCATATTTTTAGGTGGGTAAAGCACATTCCAGTCTTGATTCTCGCAATTTTTTTTAGGGTCAGAAGAAGCCCAGCACGGCGTTTGCGAAAAAGTAATAATCAGTTTGGCGTTCAAGGCGCGGCTTGCGGCCACCTCGGCATCCAACTCTTGCCAAAACCATTCAGGCACCGTGCCTTTTTGAGACTCTTCCATCAAATGCCAAGTCACGGGTAGGCGAATCACCTGCGCCCCAAGCTGGCGCAATGCGCTTTCGTTACTGCTTAGGTTTTTGATGGCGCTGATATTTTCTGTATGCACGCCAATCAACGGGGCGGCAAAAGCACTGCCAAGCAAAAGCTGACATAAAATAAAAATGCTAATAAAACAACTTTTAAATAGGGTCATCGCGCACCTCACAAATGTTAAAAAAAGCGGCAGAATTAACCAATAGTACAGCACATTTGGCAATTTGATAAACGTTTAGAAATCAACAAAAATCGCCCGAGAGAATTTCATGCCTCTGCAAGCCGCATAGAATAAGGCTTAGCGAGAAGGTGAAATGATGTTGTGTTAAATTTGAGCTAAAAAAGCAATTAAATATATGTAAAAAATTGGCTCAGTATGTAGGGCGTATTAGTGCAACGTAATACGCCGAAGGTAAAATTTTTATACGGCGGATTACGAAAGCTAATCCGCCTTACGCGGACTTGCAGGCTTAATAATGATTGATTTGATGGTCAAAATTGCAATTCCAGCAAGAAAGGTGGCAAAAACAATGTAAGAAACTCCTAAAAGGGGACCTTGAATACTTGGTGGAGTAACTTGAATTATGGAGTTACCAAGCTCACAAAAAATCCTACCTTTTCTCGACTTGCAAACTTCTGACTGAATAGATGTAGCATTAAATAAGGGGATGCTTTGTATGACAAAAACGTAGGCTAAAAAAAGTAACAGCAAAATAGCAATCACTTTAAAAAATGGGCGAACTTCGTAATCTTCAGGTCGTATCTGCTTTTTCATTATTCAATTTGTTATCACCGCTTACTTCGCCACTTCCGCCGCTTCTACCACCACTTTGTAAAGTTGTGCTTCTTGCGGTGTAGCTACTTTTTCGCCAATGGCAATTTGGTTGCGTTTGCCCGGTGCCACGCCGCCTGAAATTGTCATTGGTGCACTTTGGGCAATGGCGCGGCCAGTTTTGCCATCGTATTTCACCACACGCACTTGCACGCGACCCACAGGCACGCTGGTGTTATTTTGCACTACAGCAAATAAATTGCCAGCGTTATCTGCCACTGCGCCAGATTGTATGTATTTGCTTGGGTTGCGCGGTAAATCAATACGCACGCCACGGGCATTGGCTTCTTTGCCGTATTCTGAATCTGAGCCTGCCGCCACAGAATAATGTTTTAGCGCGCCGTCAATATCACCTCGGTCTTCAGCAATAGCGCCGAGCAAAGCGTGGCCAGGCGCAGTGGGTAGCAATTCATTAGCGCGTTTCAAAAACGGCTCGGCTTCTGCTTTTTTGCCCGCATTATATAAAGCAATGCCGCTTTGCACGTGCGGTTTAAAGTAGTCAGGCTGTAGTTTGATGGCTTTGTCATAATAGGCGAGCGCTGCATCGGTTTTTTTCTCGGTTAAGGCAATATCGCCTAATAACTCTTGAAAGCGCGCCTCGCGCGGCTCACCTTTAATGGCTTGGTTGGCAAGCGCGGTGGCTTTTGCGGTATCTTTTGCAACCAGTGCTTTAACCCCATCGTCATAAGCTTTATAAGCGGCTTGGGTGCTTCTTAACTTAGCGGTTTTTTGCGCATAGACTTCTTTACCCCATTCGCCACCAGCGCCTACTTTTGCTAGCGTCACTTTATTAGCATCTACGCGGGCTTGTGAGGGCGGGTGGCTGGCAAATAAGCCATCAATAAAGTTACTTTTACGGTCTGCACTTAAGCGCACAAAAGTTTCTTGCAAGGTCACTGCCGCCGCTGGGTCATACCCTGCTTTTTTCATGTATTGCATGCCATAAAGGTCAGATTCACTTTCGGCATCGCGCCCATATTTGCTCATGGTGAGCGCTGCCCCAAGCTGCGCGCCGCCTACAATTAAATTACCATAGTTGCTATTTTGCGCACCAATACCCACGGCAATCATCGCACCTTGCATAAATACGCCGCGCTCCATGCTTTTTGCGCCATGGCGTGCGGCCGCGTGCACAATTTCATGCCCCATCACCGCTGCTAATTCGGCTTCACTGTTTAACTCATAAAGTAAGCCGCGGTTAAACGCTATTTTGCCGCCCGGCATGGCCCAAGCATTGGGCACAGAGTCATTTAAAACAACAAATTCATAAGGTAAATCTGGGCGGTCAGACACCGCGCCTAAGCGTTTGCCAATGCCTTGCACGTATTCGGTAAGTTCGGGGTCAATAATATAATCGCCACCTTGCGATTGCCGCGCGGGTGAGTAATTTTGTTTACCAATTTCAATTTCTTGGTTTTGTGAAACAAACTGAATTTCTTTTTTCTTGGTGACAGGGTTTGTGCCGCATGCCGTGGTGATTAGCGCGAGTGAGGCGATTAAAAGAACAGAAAACTTTCTTGAAATAGTTTGTGTTAGCATCATCAAAAACCTCAAATAATGGTTTAATAAAGTTGGTGCGCTTGCATATAACTCAGCACATCATCAGGTAACAAATAGCGTACGGAGTGCTGATTTTTCACCGCCTCTCGTATCGCCGTAGATGAAATGTCTAGCGCGGTAATATGCTGCATTGTAATCAGCCCAAACGCGTTCTTTGCTAAATCATCACCAAGCTCAGTGTAATGCGCTTGCAAATAGCTTTCAAGTGTTTTAGGTAAGCCTATTTTTGGTTGATTGGGTAGTTGAGGCCGCGCAACCAAGCAAATATGGCATAGCGATAAAAGTTCATCCCAGCGGTGCCATGTGTTAAGTTTTGTAAAAGCGTCATTACCCATCATTAACGTGATACTGGTCTGCATGCCAAGCTCATCGCGCAGACTGCGTAAAGTGTCATAAGTGTACGAATTTCCTACGCGCAAAAGCTCACGGTTATCCAAGCTAAAAAGTGGATTATTAGCAATGGCTAACTGCACCATGGCGGCACGATGATCGGCAGAAACTTGTGGTGCTGGCTTGTGTGGTGGGTTGGCAGAGGGGATAAAACGCACTTCGTTTAAGCTGAGTGATTCAGCCAGTTCTTGCGCCATGCGCAAATGCCCAAAATGGATGGGGTTAAACGTACCACCGAGGATGCCAATAGTATGCATACAAATGGCAAAGGCTAATATTTATGCGCGTACATGCCCATCGCCCAGCACCACATATTTGAGCGAAGTTAGCCCTTCTAAACCCACAGGGCCGCGTGCGTGCAGCTTGTCGGTTGAGATGCCAATTTCAGCTCCCAAACCATATTCAAAGCCATCAGCAAAGCGTGTTGATGCGTTCACCATCACCGAGCTAGAATCTACCTCGCGCAAAAAGCGGCGTGCTTTGGTGTAATTTTCCGTCACAATCGCCTCGGTGTGTTGGCTAGAGTGCTGGTTGATGTGCGCAATCGCTTCATCCAAACCGCTCACCACTTTGCATGAAATAATCGCCGCCAAATATTCGGTGTAATAGTCTTCATCCGTGGCTGGTTTGGCTTGTTTCACAAGCGCACAGGTTTCCGCACAACCGCGAATTTCAATGCCGTGTCCTGTCAGCATATCCGCCAATTTTGGTAACATTTCTTTGGCAACTGAGCGGGCAATCAAAAGTGATTCTGCTGTGTTGCAGGTGCCCAAGCGCTGCGTTTTGCTGTTCTCCAAAATGCGCAAAGCTTTATCAAAATCCGCGTCATCATCCACATACACATGGCAATTACCATCTAAATGCTTGATGACAGGAATGCGCGCATCATTACTAATACGCTCTATCAAACCTTTTCCGCCGCGTGGCACAATCACATCTACATATTGCTTCATGGTAATCAGCTCGCCTACCGCTGCGCGGTCAGTGGTTTCCACCACTTGCACGGCAGTTTTTGGCAAGCCAGCCGCTTGCAAACCCTCATGCACGAGTTTAGCTAACGCTTGGTTGCAATGAATCGCCTCGCTACCGCCGCGCAAAATCGCCGCATTGCCAGACTTAATGCACAAGCCAGCCGCATCTACCGTCACGTTTGGACGGGCTTCGTAAATAATGCCAATCACGCCTAAAGGCACGCGCATTTGGCCAATTTGGATGCCGCTTGGGCGATATTTAAAATTGCTCATTTCGCCAATGGGGTCAGGTAGGGTGGCAATTTGTTGTAAACCTTCGGCCATGCTCGCAATCGTTTTTTCGCTAATCGCTAAACGGTCTAGCATTGCTGGCTCAAGGCCATTTGCTCGCGCAGCGTCTAAATCGAGCTTATTAGCCGTCAGCAGCGCGTCTTTTTCACGCAAAATCGCCTTGGCTATCGCGTTCAACGCGTTGTTTTTTTGAATCGTATCGGCACTCGCCATAAAGCGTGAAGCCTTGCGCGCTTCAATGCCAATATTTTGCATATAGGTTTGAATGTTCATCGTGTTTTTGTCCATGCTTGATTATACGTTTTTGTGTGCAGAATTAAAACAAATCAGCATCGTAATACGTGTATCAAACGCCGCTTAGTAAAAAATCAACGGCAGCAATAATGTCATTTTGGTAAGCCGTTAAAACCTCAATTTCTGCACCCAATTCACGCTTGTTAATCCCCGCTAGTTGCGGCGTCATCATGCAGTAATCTTGTCCTTGCACAGTTAAAATTGGGGTGAGCTTATTCATGGGCTGGTGCATCATCGTTTTTACCGATGTAAGCGGCACAACAACACAGGTTTGCATAGAAGCCAGCAAATCATTTTGAATGTTGAGCAACAATGGATAAGCCGTTTGCGTGGCCTTATTTTTGTTTTGATAAACGCTAAATTGTGACATTTAAAGGGTTCTTAAAACACACGTAAGGTATCAGAAAACGTACCTTGTTCATCCACTAGCTGGTTATAGGCTTCTATCGCTTGCTTGTTTTGCGCAAGCCAAGCTTCTTGTTGCTTGGTCTTTATAACAGCGATAAGACTCTCTTCTAAAGTAGCCGATAAATTGATATTAAGCGCACGTGCTTTATTGAGTAAATCGCTATTCACGCTTAAATTAGTGGCGCGTTTGGGCGCTTGGGTTTCATAAATAACTTGCATTATTATTCCTTTTCTCAATTATAGAGCGATGCGCAAATTGTATGCGCATTGAAAGTGCGCGTCAATGCTATTGAGGATTTAGAAAAATATGCACAACGCTCGAATTTTTAGAGGAGGTGTAACAGCACATTTAGTGGCCGTTATTTATTGCAATTTAATCGCTAAATAGCGCAAAAAATCCCCCGAGAGATTTTTATGCCTCTGGAATCCGCATCCAGACTGGCTTGGCGGGGTGGTGAAATGATTAGGTGGGAAATTTGCTTAAAATTTTAACAATTTCTATTTGTAAAATTATGGTCTGCGCACCTTCGCTAGCCCAAAACAAAGTCGCGAAATTTCCAGCCAAGCGTCGCCCAGCATCACGCCTTTGGCGGTTTTATCAATATCGGCGAGTTTTTGTAAAGCGGCCTCAAGTTGACGCAGGCTTAACCTTGCCAAGGCGCGTTTGGTGAGGGCTTGTTTGTCGCCAAAAATGCGGGCGTTGGTCATGGCAGTTTGTATGTTCTCACCGCGCGCTTCGGCTTGTTTTACGCGCACTAAAGGCCGCAGCACCCACATGAGCGGGCTCATTACTGCTACTGGGTTTTCGCCTTCATCTTGCAGGCCTTGCAAAATGCGGGCGGTGCGGGCAGCATCGCCCAAAAGTACAGCTTCGCCCAGTTGAAAAGCATCAAAGCGCGATACATTGAGCACCGCTTCGCGCACGGCCTCGTCGGTGAGCTCGCTTTGCGGGTAAAGTAGGCCGAGTTTTTGCACTTCTTGGTTAGCGGCAAGCAAGTTACCTTCCACTTGGTTAGCTAAAAAATCAAGCGTTTGTGGGCTGGCTTGTTGGCCTTGCTGGGCGAGCCTGTTTGCAATCCATTTAGGTAAATTAGCTGCGCTCACTTCATCATTAGCTATCACAATAGCATGTTGCTCAAGCGCGCTAAACCATGCACTGTTTTTGGCTTCGCGCTCTAGCTTAGGCAAAATAATAATCGTAGTGGTGTCGGGGAGTGGTTTGCTGGTTAGGGCTTGCAGCGCTTTGCCACCATCCACACCCGGTTTGCCATTGGGGATGTTAATTTCAAGTAAACGCAAACTGGCAAAAAGCGAGATGGATTGACCGTAAGCTTCGATTTGCTGCCAATTAAAATTACGCTCAACGGTTAAGCTGTTACGCTCAACTACTATTTGCCCGCCGCTAGAGGCGAGGCCTTGCGTGCGGGCTGCGGCGCGGATGGCATCTAAGCATTCACGCTGGGCTAGCGGCTCATCGCCCACCAGCACGTACAGTGGCTTTAAGCCTTGACTTAAATGTTTTTCAAGTTGCGCCTGCGCTAGCTGCATGGCCTATTTAGGTGTGACTTTGATGGCTGATAGCCTGCGCATGATTTCGCGAATGGCATCATTGCGCATATCGGTATTCAGCTTGTTTTCTTCGTCTAACTTGCCAAGCAAGGCGTTATCGTTATATGAAAAATCACGGCGACTTTGCACAAGTTGCGGTGTGCTCCAAGTTTCGCTGGCAGGGTCACGCGTTCTGTAGCTGATGCGGTAATTGAGTTCGTATTCACGCACCACACCACCGCCACTGAGTGACAAAATGCGCTTTTCATTGGCTTCATCAAGCAGTTCTAATAATAATTCAGCATCTTCAACCTTATTGACTACCTGAATGCCATTGGTTTTAAATGATTGATTTAGCTCTCTTGAAATGCTCAGCGTATTACCTTGCACAAAAATGGTTTTAAACGATAAATTAGCCACACCGCGCAGTTGAAAGCCGCAAGCTGCAAGCGTGGTGCAAAGCAAAAAAATGCTAACAAAATTAAAACGTGCAAATTTTTTCATGTTGTTTATCCTAATGTGAGCGTGCTTACTTAACCCAACCAATTGATAGCCTAACTAATTTATAAACTAGCTTACTACGACGTTAATGAGCTTGTTTGGCACAACAATCACTTTACGTACCGCCATATTAGGCTCAATATATTTTTGCACAAAGGGTTGTGCAACAGCTAGTTTTTCTAAGGCTTCTTTAGGCTCAGATTTAGCCACGGTAATGCTACCGCGCAGTTTGCCGTTCACCTGAATCATATATTCTACGCTGTCTTGCACCATGGCGGCTTTATCAGCAGTTGGCCAATCTGCTTCTAGAATTTGGCTGTTGGGGCAAAGCTCAGCCCAAATCGCTTGGCAAATATGCGGCACAATAGGTGAAAGCAGTAAAGCCACATTTTGCAACACTTCTTGTCGCACACTGCGGGTTACAGTATCAGTACCATCAATTTTTGCCAGCGCGTTCATGAGTTCCATCACGCTTGAAATAGCAGTGTTAAAACTATGGCGACGACCGTAATCATCGGCAACTTTTTCTATGGTGCTGTGTAGTTGCAGGCGAATGGCCTTTAGCTCTGCATTTAAATCGCCCGCCGTGTAAGCGTTAATAGTGCCTAGTTCTACATGATCAAACGTAGCTTTCCATAACCGTTTTAAAAAGCGATGCGCACCTTCCACGCCGCTATCTGCCCACTCCAAGCTTTGCTCAGGCGGAGCGGCAAACATCATAAAAAGCCGCGCCGTGTCTGCGCCGTAAGTATCTATCAGCTCTTGCGGGTCAACCGTGTTGCCTTTGGATTTGCTCATTTTAGAGCCATCTTTAAGCACCATGCCCTGCGTGAGCAAATTGGTGAAGGGCTCGTCATTGTTGAGCAAGCCGACATCACGCATCAACTTATTAAAAAAACGTGCGTAGAGCAAATGCAAAATAGCATGTTCAATACCGCCGACGTATTGGTCAACGGGCAGCCAGTAGTTAGCACGTTCGTCAGCCATACTGGTTTTGCTATCAAAGCTGGCATAGCGCGCAAAATACCATGAAGATTCAAAAAAGGTATCAAGCGTGTCTGTTTCACGCGTGGCTTTGCCGCTGCATGTTGGGCAAGTGGTTTCGTAAAAGTGCGGGTCTTTTTTAATGGGTGAGCCCACGCCATCCATCACCACATCTTCAGGTAAAACTATGGGTAACTGTTCAGCAGGTACAGGTACTTCACCACATTTTTCGCAATGAATAATCGGAATCGGGCAGCCCCAATAGCGTTGGCGTGATACGCCCCAATCGCGCAGGCGATATTGTGTGCGGCGTTGCCCCAGTTTTTTGGCAGATAATGCCTCAGCTATTTTTTGCGAAGCTTGCTCAAAATTTAAGTCGTTAAATGCGCCAGAGTTAAACAAAATACCGTGCTCAACCATCGGTAGCACGTCTTTATTGCTCACTTTAATGACTGTTTTTGTGGGTAGGCGATATTTTTTTGCAAATTCAAAATCGCGTTCGTCATGCGCTGGCACCGCCATCACCGCACCTTCACCGTAACTTGCCAACACATAGTTGGCCACCCACACTGGTAAATGTTCGCCATTGAGCGGGTGCGTTACAAATAAGCCTGTAGCCATGCCTTTTTTCTCGGCGGTTGCCACATCTGCTTCGGCCACGCTACCGCGTTTGCATTCAGCAATAAATTCTGCCAGCGCTAGATTGTTTCTGGCGGCAATTGTGGCTAGTGGATGCTCAGCGGCAATTGCTACATAAGTGGCGCCCATCAAGGTATCTGGGCGTGTCGTGTAAACTTTTAAATTACCTTGTTGACCGATAATGGGAAACTCCACTTCGCAACCAAAGCTTTTGCCTATCCAGTTGCGCTGCATGGTTTTAACTTGCTCGGGCCAGCCTTCAAGTTTGTCTAAATCATTGAGCAATTCTTCTGCATAGGCAGTGATTTTCATGAAATATTGCGGAATATCGCGCTTTTCTACCAGTGCGCCACTGCGCCAGCCGCGACCGTCTATCACTTGCTCGTTTGCCAGCACAGTGCCGTCAATTGGGTCCCAATTCACCGTCGCGGTTTTTTTGTAGATAAGACCTCTTTTAAACAACTCTGTAAATAGCCATTGCTCCCATTGATAATATTCGGGTTTGCAGGTGGCAATTTCACGGTTCCAATCTACGCCCAAGCCTAATTGCTTAAGCTGCGTTTTCATGTGCTCAATGTTTTCATACGTCCATTTAGCGGGCGCAGTATTGTTTTTAATGGCAGCATTTTCAGCAGGCAAGCCAAACGCATCCCAACCCATGGGTTGCATTACGTTAAAGCCTTTCATCTTATGAAAACGGCTTAATACGTCACCAATGGTGTAATTGCGTACGTGCCCCATGTGCAAGCGTCCGCTTGGGTAAGGGAACATTGAAAGACAGTAGTATTTTGGTTTGTCGGATTGCTCAGTAGCTGCGAAAGTTTTGTTAGTATCCCAATCCGCTTGGACGGACTGTTCGATTTCTTTAAAAGGATATTGCTGTTGCATGGTTTAGCTATTCTAATAATTTTTAGTGAATAGCTAAATTATACCTTGTAGGATTGCGCGCGTTAAATCAATCTTTTAATAAAATGCCATGCGCGAATACTTTGCCATCAACTTTTATTTCAATGCGCTGATTATTTTCAACTTTTAAGTCATCTGGTAATGGTAATTCCACACGATTCCATTTGCGTGCATTGTCGGGTCTATATTGGCTGGACTTGCCCGTAGGTAAAGTTGGATAGCTGATTTCCACTCTTGTGCCATTTTCTGCAATAATAAAGGCACTAACACGTTGATTATGAATAATTATTTCAATCTTGTTATCGTATATTTTCTTAATGGAATCAAGTTTCAGTTTGGCTTTTAAGCTTTCATTTTCAAATTTTTCGATTTCAAGCTCGCCTGATATTTCATTGGAGTCTTCAGCAAATAATTTTGCTTCAAAATCAATAACTTTCTTTTTGCCAAATATAAACGCAAATATGACGAAAAGCCCGAGGTAGTGATACCAACTTAGGCTATCTAAAAAATCCATTAACTTCGTAAGATACTCGGCCACTTTTTATAAATTATTTTAAAGCAGTAAAAATATTCGCCTTAATCGTTTCCAACTCGCCTAACCCATTGATTTTAACGTGTTTAGGCGCGCCAGCATTGCCGCTGTTTGCCCAGTCGCCATAATATTTAATCAGCGGTTCAGTTTGTGCGTGGTATTCCACCAAGCGCTTGTTGACCACTTCTGGCGCGTCATCTGGGCGTTGCACTAAATCTTCGCCTGTCACGTCATCTTTGCCTTCAACTTTTGGTGGGTTAAATTTAACGTGATAAGTGCGGCCACTAGCAGGGTGGCTACGGCGGCCTGTCATGCGCTCCATAATCGCGCTGTCTGGTACGTCAATTTCAACCACGTAATCAATACCTACGCCCGCGTTTTTCATGGCTTCTGCTTGTGGAATGGTGCGTGGAAAGCCGTCAAACAAAAAGCCATTTTTGCAATCATCGGCTTGAATACGCTCTTTCACCATGCCAATAATCACAGCATCTGGCACTAAGCCGCCGCTATCCATAAAACTTTTAGCCTCTAAACCTAATGGCGTGCCAGCTTTCACTGCCGCGCGCAGCATGTCTCCCGTTGAAATTTGCGGAATAGCAAATTTTTCTTTAATAAATGTCGCTTGAGTGCCTTTGCCAGCGCCGGGTGCGCCAAGAAGAATAATACGCATGAAATTTCCTTAAGTTTGAAGTTTGTTGGCAATAATTATAGCAGAAGTTGCAGACGCAAATTTTTCAAAAATGGTACCCGTTTGGGGCTATATTTTTATGTTAAAAATGCACATTTTTAACATATCTTCTTTTTGATGCTCTGGAAGCCGCATGGATACTGGCTTGCAGGCCGATTATTTTTTCACGGGCAATGTTAGTGCAATTTAAGTATTTATTTAATGACTGTTTTTAGCGATTAAAAAATTAGCAATTTGTACAAAATTTTGTACGCTTAAATTTTCGGCGCGCAGTTGTGAATCAATCGCTAATTGTGCAAAACCATCGTCATCCAACATGCCTTTTAAGGTGTTGCGCAAGGTTTTGCGACGTTGCCCAAAAGCTGCTTGCACCACTTTGGCAAAAAGCACTTCATCTTTAGCCACAAAAGGCAAAATTGCGTATGGCACGCAGCGCACAAAGGCAGACTCCACTTTTGGCGCCGGGTCAAAGGCTTCTGGCGGCACGGTAATTAAATAATCCATTTGCAATTTATATTGCAACATCACTGAAAGGCGGCCATAGTCTGGCGTGGAGGGTGCGGCCACCATGCGTTCAACGACTTCTTTTTGCAGCATAAAGTGCATGTCGATAATTTGAGTCGTATTTTCTAACAAATGAAACAGAATGGGCGAAGAAATGTTGTAGGGAAGGTTTCCTACAACACGTAATTTCCCCATCTTTGGCGCGTCTGCGTTGTTAGCTTCGTTGTCGCCTCTTCGCTGTACTTTGTGTACTATCTCCTCACCTCCGCCTTGCTGCCTAGCATCCATCACCAAAGATGAAGAAATTTTAGCTAAGGTGGAAAAATCAAATTTCAGCACGTCTGAATTGTGAATGGTGATTTTTTGTGTAGGATAAGCTTTTTGCATCCATTCAATAATGTCGCGGTCAATTTCCACCGCATGCAGGTGATTAAGTTTTTGCAGTAAGGGCTTGGTTAAAGCACCTAAGCCTGGGCCAATTTCTACCATTAAATCAGCGGGTTGCGGGTTAATTGCATCCACCAGCGATTGGATAATCGCTTGGTCGGTGAGAAAGTTTTGGCCAAATCTCTTTTTAGCGGCGTGTTTCATCGTTTATTTTTTTGTTTTCGCTAATTCAATCGCTAGTTGAATGGCGGCTAATAAGCTGCCAATTTCGGCTTTGCCCGACCCTGCTAAATCCAATGCTGTGCCGTGGTCAACCGAGGTGCGAATAATTGGCAAACCTAGGGTGACGTTCACGCCTTCGCCAAAGCTGGCGTGTTTCAGTACAGGCAAGCCTTGGTCATGATACATGCATAAAAAAGCATCTGCTTGCGCTAAGTTTTTGGCGGAGAACATCGTATCGGCTGGAAGTGCGCCGGTTAAATTCAAGCCCTCAGCGCGCAATTTATCTAGCACGGGGTTGATAGTTTCAACTTCTTCCATACCCAGATAGCCACCTTCACCAGCGTGCGGGTTGAGGCCAGCCACAAAAATTTTAGGTTGCGCAATGCCAAACTTTTGCACTAAATCGGTGTGCAAAATGCGCAGGGTGGTTTCTAGGTTGGCTGGCGTAATCGCGGCGGGGACGTCTTTTAAAGCTAAGTGTGTGGTCGCCAGCGCAACGCGCATGCCGCCGCCGACTAACATCATTACCACTTGTGGCGTGTTGGTGAGCTCAGCTAAAAATTCAGTGTGACCAGTAAATGCGATGCTTGCATCATTAATAATGCCTTTATGCACGGGTGCTGTGACCATCGCATCAAATGTGCCGTTTTGGCAGCCTTTTGTTGCGGTGATGAGTGTGTTGAGTACATATTGGCTGTTGTTTGCGTTGAGCGTGCCAGCAAGTGTAGGTTCAGCAAGTGGTTGGTGCATCACTTGCAGGCCACCATTGCCAAGATGAGGTACTTCATCTGCACAAATATTGAGTGGTAATTTGATTGCTTGCGCGCGATTTTGCAGCGCATACTGGTCGCCAATCACAGTGATTTTGGCGGCAATCGGATGTTGCGCCAACATCACGCATAAATCTAGCCCGATGCCTGCGGGCTCGCCAGCGGTAATCGCTATTTTAGGTAATGTGGCATTCACAAGTTAAATAATCAAAACTGATCTTCGAGTCTTAATTCCACATAAGCGCGGTCACGTAATTCTCTAATCCAATCTTGGTAGGCTTCGTCGGCTTTACGGGCGCGGATTTCTTGGCGCGCCTTAACGCGGGCGGCTTCTTTGGTCATATCTTGTCCGCGACGCTCAATCACTTGGATAATATGCCAGCCAAATTGCGTGCGTATAGGTGCACTGATTTCATTTTCTTTCAGTTCATTCATGGCTTTTTCAAACTGTGGCACAGTATCCCCAGGGTTGACCCAATTTAAATCGCCACCATTTGAAGCGCTACCATCTTCAGAGAATTGGCGCGCTAACGCTTCAAATTTCTCCCCATTATCTAATCGATCTTTCAAATGATCCATTTTTGTTTTTGCATCTTTTTCAGACATAATTTCAGTAATCTTAATTAAAATATGTCTTGCGTGTGTTTGCTGCACCACCAAAGGCGAATTGCCGCCACGCTTGTTTGTGAGCTTAAGGATATGAAAGCCGTTAGGGCTGCGAATAGGTTCTGAGAATCCACCAATTTGCATGCTGTTTAGCGTCTCTAAAAATATATTAGGCATTTGAGCACCTTGTTTCCAGCCTAAATTACCACCTTCTAGTGCGTTGGGCGCATCAGAATAGCTTGCAGAAACTTTGGCAAAACTTGCGCCAGAATTAAGCGCCTTCATTGCATCATCCACTTTAGCTTGGGCCTTTTGTATGTCTTCTGGCGTACCATCTTGGGGTGTGCGGATGAGAATGTGCGAAATTTCAAACTCATCTTGACTGGTGCCTGCAGCGGCTTGGGTAGTCAAGTAATTATCAACTTCTGACTCTGTTACATTGACACGACCGTCCACCTCACGTTCGCGTAAGCGGGCAATGGTGATTTCGCTACGAATGTCAGATCTAAATTTGCGCATGCTAATACCATCTCTGGCCAAAGCTTCACTAAACTCAGTCAGGGTGAGCTGATTTTGCTCAGCAATACGCTCGATGGTTTTATCTAATTGTGCATCATCAACACGCAAGCCAGTTTGTGCTGCGTATTGAATTTGCAAAGTATCAGAAATTAAACGCTCTAAAATTTGTTTACGCAAAATGCTTTCTTCAGGCATTTCTGTGCCTTGCTTTTTAATTTGTGCGGATACGGTTGCGATACGGCCTTCAAGCTCGCGCTCAGTAATCACAGTTTGATCAACGACAGCAACAATACGATCCATTTTGTGCACATCTGCTGCGCGCGCATTAAGAGTGCACGCCATCAGTATCATCAAAGTTAGTGAGGTGAGATATTTTTTGATTTGGTGTAAAAAAATTAGCAACATAATTACTCGTAATAAGGTTGTTGATAAGTGTCAGGAATCAGCCCAGTGCTGACATATCCAGGAACGCTACGCTTAATCACAGCAAGCGGGTTATTACCGATTGAAGCCAGCCCGCCTAACTCTAACTGAAATAAGAAGTTATAGTTGGCATCAGCAGTCGCGGTTTCTATTCGTTGCAATACGGCGCGTGCCTGCCAACAGCCCGCATTGTATTCTAGCCCAGCAATGCTTTCAATCAGTTGTTTTTCGCGGAGTGAATAGTTGATACGGCCAACACCATACCAGCCATTTTTGAGTGGCCATTGCGCTGAAACATCAAATTGGTCAATAGAGTCACGTCTATAACTATAGCTTAAATTGAGTGCTTTGCCGGGCTCTGGGTTATAGCGACTCATCACGGTGGTGCGCATTGATTTTGAATCGTCGGTATTGTATTGCCAAAAAGCATCTAAATTCCAGCTGGTTTTAAGGTTGGTGGTTAGGCCTGCAATAATGTCAGAACTGTTGTTGTCGCGTAAAGTTGCACCAGGTAAGCCCACTTTTTGGTCAGCAAAGTAGTAGCGCTGCCCAATTGATGCTGACAAACGCTGGGTGCCCGTACTTGATTCAATTAAGCGGGTGGTTAACGACAGGCTAACTTGGTTAGCATTATTGATACGGTCATTACCGGAGTATTGGTTTTCGCTAAATAAAGAACTGAAGTTCAAGTCTGACTCGCTGGTGTCAAATACAGGCAATTTGCTTTGATTTGAGTAAGGAATGTACGTGTAAAAAACTCTAGGCTCAAGTGTTTGAGAGTAACCACGCCTAGCTATTTTAAAATCGCGATCAAAATACAGGCCGCCATCTAAACTAAAAATTGGCAATGTGCGACTGGCAGAATTTTGTTGGTATGGGTCGTCATTTAAACTGTAGTTGGTGTGGTGAATGCCAATTTTAGGGATAACAAATCCATAAGCGCGATTGATAGGCATGCTAATACTTGGAAACACAGTAAAGCGCGTCCCCGTTACCGTGACAGGAGCTTGGTTGTTAGTGTCAAACGCCACTAATTGCGTATAAAGATTGGTGTTGAAATCACCGAAGTTGTGGCTTCCGTTTAAGGTAAGCTGTGGCAATCGTTCATACGGGTACGATGAAAGATCAAGCGTTTGAAACTTTTGTGCCAAAGCGTTAAATCGCCAATGTTCATCTGCGTAGTCCACATTAAATTGTTGCGGTAAGTTAATACGACTAGTGGTGACGATACGCGTTGAAAGATCAGAAAAATATTGGTCATCAGAGACTTTCTCAAGGCTGTAGCCAGCAGACCAGCCGCGCCCCAAGTTGTGCTGATGCTTTAAATTGGCGTAGTAGCGGTTTTCGCCAGTTTGGTTGTCAGTAGGTAAAAACTCCACATTGTCTATACCAGAAAAGTTTTCTTGTAAGTATCTAAATTCCCCTTGTAGTTGCACACCGCGCTTACTTAACGCACGGGTGGCAAACGTTGCATCCATATTGGGAGAAATGTTCCAGTAAAATGGAATAGTGATACCAAAACCAGTTTTGGTCGAGGTGTCAAATGATGGCGCAAGTAAGCCCGTTTTACGCTGATTATTAAAAGAAAAACTCACCCAAGGTGAATATAAAATGGGCACGCCTTTAAATTCAATATAAGCGTTTCTTGCTACACCTGATTCAGTGTAGTCATTAATTTCTAAATCTTTGGCTTTAATATACCAGTCTTCTACACCTGCTGCGCAAGTGGTATAGCGCGCTTCTGTGAGGCGTTTTGAGTCTTGGCCTTCAAATAAAATTGCTTTTGCATCACCTCGGGCGGATGTAGCATGCGGCTCACTAGAATAAGGTTTAGCTTCAGTATCAAGTGTTTGGTTTGTGTTTGTGCCAATAGAGTAAGAACTCACGCCGCCAATTTGCTGACTTTGTAAGCTGCCTAAACTTTTAGCAAAGGCCTCAGAACTGATGCGCACGCCTTGATTTTCATTTGGGACGGACTTGTATAAATTGATAGAGGCATCAGTCATTTCGCCAGTTTCGTCCGACAACTGCATTTGCAGGGCGGGGCCCGTGATTTTGGCGTTGCCAACATTGATTTGCGCATTGCCTTTAACATCTAGTTGATCGTTTTGCACATCATAGTTGATACTATCACCCGAAATAGTTTTGTCATTTTGTCGGATAGATGCATTGCCCGTAGCGCGAATTTTACGGTCTAAATAAAAATCAACTTTATCGCCATCAATGATTACCGCATCTTGAGTGTTTTCAGCAGTTTCGGTAGCTGCCTTGGCGTCTTGCAATGTTTCTGTTGATACATCATTACTTAATGATGGGTAGCTGTTGTCGGCAATTTTTACAATATCATCTGCAGCATAGGTGCTGATGCTCGTCATAAGCAAGGCAATCAAAACAGAGATGTAAAAACGAATTTTTAGCATGAAGTCAGTAGAAAAACGGCTAAATAATGCATATCAGAATGAATGAACACGAGTAATTTAGCCAAACAGTTTAGTATGATGGATACAATCGTTAGTGATAAAATCGCATTATATAACATTAGAAAGACAGTCGTGGATAATAGACAGCAAGAACTTCAACTTTGGTTAAAAGCAGCCCTACCACAAACCGACTTCTCCCTCACCACCGCCTCGGCTGATGCGAGCTTCAGGCGATATTTTAGAGTCCACACAAGCTATCAAACTCTAATTGCGATGGATGCTCCACCGCCACAAGAAAATTGCGAGCCATTTGTGCGTATTGCCAAACTGTTTGGTGAAGCTGGCTTAAATGTGCCCAAAGTCATCGCGCAAGATTTAGACAGGGGTTTTTTGCTGCTCAATGATTTGGGCAACGACACGTATTTGTCGCAATTGGATAATGCCAGCGCGCCCAAACTTTATACAGATGCCAACAACGCCTTAATTAAACTGCAACTTGCCAGCCAGCCCAATGTGCTGCCAAATTATGATGAAGCCTTGCTCACGCGTGAAATGCAACTTTTCCCTGATTGGTATATTGCCAAACATTTGGGCGTTACCCTAGATGAAAAGCAACTAGCGGTACTCACTAGCACCTTTAACTTGCTGAATAAAAATATTCTCGCGCAAACACAAGTGTATGTGCACCGCGACTATCACTCACGTAACCTGATGATTACACAAGAAAATAACCCGGGTGTGCTGGATTTTCAAGATGCGGTGTACGGCGCGATTACCTACGATTTAGTCTCGCTACTCAAAGATGCCTACATTAGCTGGGAAGAAGACCAAATTATTGACTGGCTAGTGCGCTACTGGCAAAACGCGCGCAAAGCTGGCTTAGCCGTGCCAGAAGACTTTAGTGAGTTTTACAAAGATTTTGAATATATGGGCGCGCAACGCCACATTAAAGTGCTGGGTATTTTTGCACGGCTATATCATCGCGATGGCAAAGACGGCTACTTAAAAGACATGCCCTTGGTGATGACCTATTTACGCAAAGCTTGCGAGCGTTACACAGAGTTAAGGCCGATGTTGCGCTTGCTCGATAGTTTAAGTGGGCAAGATCAACACCCCGATGCGAATTATAAGAAGTTGTTGAAGCTGTGATTTTTGGAAAAGGTAACAAATAATGAGGGGGAAAAAGTATCTATGTAAGTTTGACAAATGGCTGACTGAAAAGGGAAGAGAGGATAGTTGGAGCAGTGTTCTTGTCGATTTGTTAGGGCTTTCAGTTGTTTATCCTTTGATGTATTTTGGTCCCCAAATAGATTTTTATATCAGCAGCTACGTGACCCCCCCTCTTAGGCACAAATTCACAATGATGTGGGTTAATACGCTATGCGCAATCATTTTATTTTTCACGCTGCTGAAGGTAATTCGGTTAATTCGCAAGAAACCCTTTAAACAATCATAGTAAGCGTAGCCTCGAAAATTAATGGGTCGGACTCTATATGATTTAAGCGAAAATGATGCAAAGTATTCTGATACAGAATACGCTCGTTAAGCATTGATTTTAAGATGCTTTAAAATGCCTAATTTGCCGCCCATATTTTCTCCTAGCGAGAAAAGCACCTCTGGAAGCCGCGTAGATACTGGCTTACAGGCTGATTAAAAGATGTGCAACTTATTTTGCCTATTTTTTAAGCAAATTTTGAGCGGAAAAAATGCGCTAAAATGGCAATCAAAAAACACACGCAAGAAAGGGCAAAAAATGATACCTGTGCGATACCAAAAATTAGTGTTTGCCTTTTTTATGGCGCTCATCATGTCTTGTATTATGTCGTGCATTATTAGTATTTTTAATGTGGGATTTGTACCTAATATTGTGACTATTTGGCTTAAGGCTTGGGCGTTTGCTTTTGTGGTGGCTTTTCCTACCATTACGTTGGTGGCGCCCATTGCCCAGCGATTAACAGCGTGGGCGGTGCAATCACCTGCTAAACAGTAAGAAAAATGGAAAAACGTATAATCGGCAAGTATGCGTTGATTTTAAAAGGGAGTATCAGTGTTTGTGATTGCGGTAAAAGATAGATATGTACCTGTTCACCAGCAGGCTTGCGGCTACACTTGCCCAAAGTGCCATCAAAAAGGGGGCTTGCAGTTAACGGTGTACCAAAAGCACATTGAGCATGTATGGGTGAGTTATGCCGTAACCGCGATTACTACAGGCAGTGTGCGATGTGAGTTGTGCCATGCTGACCTTAAAGCCACCGATTGGACCGATGACATTGAGACGTTTTATTTAAAAACCGCCAAAGAAGCCAAGCTTGAAAAAACCTATAGGCGCATCACGTGGTTTGGTAAGTTTTCGATTTTTTTTACCGCGACCGTTATACTTTTGGTTGTGCTCGCTGTTGTATTTAAAGATGAAATTAAAGCGCACAATGCGGCCAGAAAGTTAGCCGAAGAAAATAGGCAAGATATTGCGTTGCAGGTGGGTAATAAAATTGAGATACGTTATGAAAACCTGTACATGACTTTTCATCAAGGCCAAGATAAAGGCCCAGGCGTTGAGCGGTTTGAAGTGGTGGAAGAGACTAAAAAGGCTTATAGATTACGCAAAATCACGGCTGACACACAGGCTAATGCGGGCGCTACCGCCGATAAAAATATTAAAAAAGATGAGATTTTTGAGATGAAAAAAGCAAAGCTGGGCGATTTAGGGTTTAGTGTGGTTGGGCTCAATGGCGCTGAAGGCTTGTATTACAAAGTTGAAGTTTCTAAAGTGGAGAAATAAGCAATGAATCAACAAGAAAAAGAAGATACAGTATTGATTAATCAACACATGTACCACAATGCAAATTCAAGAAAACCACCCAATAAGCTGTTAATGGGGGTTGGCATTTTGTTTTTGGGATTGATTATGGCTTACTTTTTTATTTATCTTGTTGCGGCTGATGTGATTAACCACGTGGACAAGGTTAATTACTCTTACAAAGCCATGATGATTGCGCCATTTTGTATCGTGCTAGGCACTTATTATGTATTTTGCAGGCCAACGGGCGCAAATGCATGGAAAGACATGGAGCCAATAGATAAGCCATTTTTTGTGCTAGCCTTGGTGTTGGCCGTGGCCAGCATAGGCGGCCTGTGGTATTGGTTTGAGCAACTGCTCAAACTGCATGGCTATTCTTAAATTATTTTTTAAAGCATTCAAAGTATGAAAGCCATGATTTTAGCCGCTGGGCGGGGTGAACGGATGCGCCCTTTAACTGACCACACGCCCAAACCTTTATTAAAGGTGGGTGGCAAACCGCTGATAGTGTGGCATATCGAACGTTTGGTGCAAGCAGGGTTTGCGGAACTTGTAATTAACCATGCGCACTTAGGCCAGCAAATTGAAGACGCGCTGGGCGATGGCAAACAATGGGGCGTGCACATTCAATACAGCCCTGAAAAAGTGGCTTTAGAAACTGCTGGTGGCATTGCCAATGCGCTGCCTTTATTGGGGGATGAACCATTTTTAGTAGTGAATGGGGATGTGTTTACCGACATCAACTTCCAAAGCACTGCCCTGCAAGCCAGTAACCATGAGGCTTGCAGAGGCATCAAAAATCCTCGGGCGCATTTGGTGCTGGTGAATAACCCGCCACAGCACCCAAAAGGTGATTTTGCCATACATGATGGTATGCTTAGAAATGCTGGCGACCAGATGCTCACTTTTTCAGGCGTGGGCGTATATCATCCAGATTTATTTGCGGGTATTACACGTGGCGAGCCCGCAAAACTCGCGCCATTACTCAGGCAGGCAATTGCCGAAAATCAAGCGACTGCGGAGCATCATCAAGGCGTGTGGCATGATATTGGTACGCCAGAACGTTTGCGTGAACTAGATGCAACATTACAGGTCAAGCAATCATGAGTTTTCAATTAAAAGAATTTCAACAACGCAGAGCAAAATTACTCGCCAATATGGGCGAAGGCATTGCCATTATCCCCACTGCGCCCGAGCTAATTCGCAACCGCGATTCGCATTATCCTTACCGATTTGATAGTTATTTTTACTATTTAACAGGTTTTAAAGAGCCTGAAGCCTTGCTAGTTTTATTGGCAGGTAAAGAAAATAGAAGCATCTTATTTTGTCGCGATAAAGACATGGAGCGCGAAATTTGGGACGGTTTTCGCTATGGTGCAGAGGCGGCAAAAGCGGAGTTTGGCTTTGACGAAGCTTATAGTTTTAATCAACTTGATGAAATGCTGCCTAAATTATTAGGCAATCAATCTAAACTGTTTTATAGCTTAGGTGCGGATGCCGGTTGGGATGCCCGCGTGACTGGTTGGCTAAACCAAGTGAAAGCGCAAACCAGAACAGGTATTAGCGCGCCAGATGAAATGGTTAATGTGCGTAAGTTAGTAGATGAAATGCGGCTTTATAAATCGGCCTATGAAATTGATGTGATGCGCCGTTCCGCCAGCATTGCCGCCGCCGCTCATTTGCGCGCCATGCAAAAAGTGCGTGCTGGCAAAATGGAATATGAAATTGAAGCGGAATTCTTGCATGAGTTTTATCGCAAAGGCGCGCAAGCGCCAGCGTACACCAGCATTGTGGCGGGTGGCGCCAATGCCTGCACACTGCATTACAATGCCAATAATTGCGAGCTCAAAAATGGCGATTTATTGTTGATAGATGCAGGCTGCGAGCTAGATGGCTATGCGAGCGATATTACGCGCACTTTCCCAGTCAACGGCAAATTTAGCGCTGCGCAAAAAGACGTGTATGAATTAGTGTTAGCTGCGCAGGCAGCCGCGATTGCGCAGGTCAGCTCGCAAAATCACTGGAATGCACCGCACGAAGCCGCGCTGGATGTGCTGGCGCAAGGGTTTATAGATCTTAAACTTTGCAAAGGTAGCCTTGATGCCGTGCTTGAAACTGGCGATTACAAACAGTTTTACATGCATCGCACCGGCCATTGGCTAGGGCTAGATGTGCATGATGCGGGTGAATACAAAGATACTAGGTCTAAAGAAAACCAAGGGAATTGGCGCAAATTAGAGGCTGGCATGATGCTGACTGTGGAGCCCGGTTGCTATATTCGCCCCGCCGACAACGTGCCGGAACACTTTTGGAATATTGGAATTCGCATTGAAGATGATGCGTTGGTGACGGCAAATGGGTGTGAAATTATCACCAAAGATGCACCTAAAACGGTGGCAGAGATAGAAAGTATCATGGCCCAGTAATGGCTAAAACTGAAGACATTTTGATTGTTGGTGGTGGCCCTGTTGGCATGGTGTTGGCCTTGTTGCTGGCTAAACAAAACATTGCCAGCACGGTGCTTGAGGCGCGTAAACAAGGTGCGGCGAACCTTGATACGCGAGCGCTGGCCTTGTCTTATGGCACGAAACGTATTTTTGATGGCTTGGGTATTTGGCAATCAGTCGCCGCGCAAGCCACAGCGATTAACACCATACACGTGTCGCAAAAAGGTAGCTTTGGGCGCAGCCTTTTAAAAGCGCAAGATTACAATCAAGAGGCACTAGGCTATGTGCTTTCATACGGCGCATTGTGCACCGCGCTAAATGCGGCCATGTCTGAGTTTTTCTGCATAAAGGTGATTGATGAAGCGCAGGCGGAAGCCATTACGCATAATGAACTCGCAGCCACGGTGCGCTATTTGCGGCAAGGCGAGTCATTTGAGTTAAGCAGTGTACTGGCGGTGCTGGCCGATGGTGGGCGAAGCTTAGAAGAAGTGGCTGGCCTCAAGCGCGACACCAAAGAATATGGTCACGATGCGTTGATTAGCAAAGTGCGCGCAGAGTTGTCACACAACAACATTGCCTATGAGCGGTTTACACCGCAAGGCCCCATGGCGTTGCTGCCCAATGGTGCGCATGACTTTTCGTTGGTCTGGACGGGCAAAAAAGAAGTCATTGCGCCGTTGTTAGATTTAAGTGATGCCGAATTTTTAGCGCAATTTCACGCGCAATTTGGCGATCGCGTTGGGCGCTTTTTAAGCGTAGAAAAACGCATGACCTTCCCGCTTAAATTATCTAAGTTGCAGGAAAGTGATATGCAACATTTAGTGGTGATTGGCAATGCCGCGCAAACCATGCACCCAGTAGCAGGGCAGGGGTTTAATGTGGGCATTCGTGATGCACAAGTGCTGGCAAAGCATATCTCAGAAGCAAGCGCACCATTGGGCAGCGCAGAGATGCTTGCTAATTATCGCGCGGAGCGCAAAACGGATACCAAAAATGGCCTGTTATTTACCGACTTTTTAGTCAATGTATTTTCAAATGACATTATCGGCTTACCAGCGATTCGAAGTGTGGGTTTAGGCTTATTTGATGTAATTAAACCAGTTAAAAAGCACTTGGTGCGTAAAATGAGTTTTGGCAAATGAGCGAAACAATTAAAACAGATGTAACCATTATTGGTGCAGGCTTAGTGGGGTTATCTGCGGCAGTAGCAATGCGTCAGGCAGGATATTCGGTAGTGGTTGTGGATGCTAAATCACCCGCAAATATTCAACTTGCAGAAGATGCTTGGGATACACGCATTTATGCAATTAGCCCAAGAAACGCTGCGTGGCTGCGTGATTTAAATATATGGCAAAACTTAAATCTGGCACGGATTGGCCGCATGCAAGCCATGGAGATTTTTGGTGAGCCTACACTTGCGCCTATTCATTTGCTTGCAGACGATGTAAATGCCGATGACCTAGGCTTTATTGTGGAGGCAAGCGCACTGAGCCAAGCATTGCTTAAGCAAGTTGCGTCGTCTGGCATTCAAACCTTATTTAACGCACCTTGCAATGCTATTCAAACGTCAGAAAGTAGTACGATACTGACGCTAGAAAATGGGCAAGTCATTACATGTTCTTTGCTTATAGCGGCTGATAGCAGTCAATCATGGGTAAGAAGTCAACTTAACTTACCATTGCAACATAAGTCTTATGCGCAATCGGCGATAGTGGCGAATTTTAAGGTTGAAAAGCCGCATGGTAATGTTGCGCGGCAATGGTTTTCAATTATTGATGGTAAGAATAGTATTCTTGCTTGGCTACCGTTGCCAGACAATACCATCAGCATTGTGTGGTCAGTGTCAACCAACATGGCAGACAATCTGTTAAAGCTCAGTAATGATGCCTTTACCGCGCAAGTGCAAGAGGCTGGCGGTGCTTTGTTAGGAGAATTAAAACTTTTAGGTACACGAGCGGTTTTTCCATTGGTCATGCAAAAAAGCGATGATTATTGGCAACAAAGCGTGGTGTTTATGGGGGATGCGGCACATAAAATTCACCCAATGGCAGGGCAAGGCGTGAATTTAGGGTTTAGAGATGTGATGGACTTTATGGAGATTTTAAACCATAAAAATGCATACCAAACTCTTAACGATGCCAGTTTGCTCAAAAAATACGCGCGTAAACGCAAGGTAGATATGCTGAATATGTTATTGCTCACTGACGGCTTATATCAGTTATTTGAAAGCCAAAATAAAGTGGTAAAAAAAGTAAGGCATTGGGGCATGAGTGCGACTAATCACAAAGTGATTAAAAAAATGTTGGTTGAAAACGCAATTGCGCTTTAAACTAACGCGTTTTTATAAAAAAATGATTAAAATTCAAGGAAATATATGTTAAAAAAATTAATGCGTTTTGCTTTACTCGGTACTGTTTTAAGCGCGGTAGCAACACTTGCAACTGCGGATGAAGCCAGCGTGAAAAAAGCGGTAGAAACGGCTTACCCAAAATTTAAAGTAGATAAAGTCACCAAAACGCCTTTTGCTGGCTTGTACGAAGTGTTTATGGGCGGGCAAATTATTTACACTGATGAAAAAATGAGCTACATCATCGCCGAAGGTGTGTTGGTAGATGCTAAAACCAAGAAAAACCTGACCGAAGAGCGCATGGCAGAGCTCACCAAAATTGACTTTAACAGCTTACCGTTGGATAAAGCTATTAAAGTGGTCAAAGGTAATGGTAGCCGCAAATTAGTGGTGTTTTCAGATGTGGATTGCCCCTATTGCAAGCGTTTAGAGCGTAATGAGCTATCGCATATTGACGATGTGACCGTTTACACATTTTTATACCCGATTGAGCAATTACACCCTGATGCTGCCAATAAATCCAAGTTAATTTGGTGCGCAAAAGACCGCGTAAAAGCGTGGGAAGATTGGATTATGCGCGACATATTGCCAACAACATCTAGCACTTGCGATGTGCCATTAGAAAAAGTGGGTGAACTTGCCAGAAAAGTAGGCGCAAACAGCACACCAACGATGTTTTTTGTTGATGGCAAACGCATGCTAGGCGCACAACCTTTTGCTGAAATTGAAAAAGCATTAGTGGCTGCTTCTGCTAAAAAATAAGCTATAAACTTAAGGCATCAACCTCTCAAAATCAGGCTGCATTTGCAGCCTGATTTTTTTGCATTTCACGTCTTAAAAATCCTTCGAGAGATTTTTGTGCCTCTGGAAGCCTCATGGATACTGGTTTAGCGGGGAGGTGAAATGATTTGTTGTTAAATCTACTTAAAAATTGCTTAATTTTTAAGGGTTAAAACGGCTAGCGCACCACCTTGCGGGTGGTTGTTGAGGGTGACATTTCCGCCGTGCAGTTTTGCGACTTCTTGCACAAAGTTAAGCCCCAAGCCGGTGCTTTTTTGCCCAGCGTTAGGCGTGCCGTCGGGGCGGGGCAGCGAATAAAATTTATCAAAAATCTTATCAAGCGCGTATTCAGGTATGCCCGTGCCTTGGTCTTTTACGCTCAGCGAGATGCTGTGCGCTTGCTGTGTGAGGGTGATTTCCACCGTGCTGTTGGCGGGGCTAAAATCGAGCGCGTTATCCAGCAGATTATAAATCGCTTGGCCGAGCAAAAAGGCTTCGGCTTCTAGCGTAATAGGCGGTGCGGGGGCGAGGTGTAGCGTGATTTGTCGTGCAGCGGCTTTTTCCGCCAGATGTTTAATTTGCGTATCCACCAAATCAGCAAAGTTAATTTTGGTCAGGTGCGTGAGTTGTTGTTGATGTTCCAGCGCGGCCAGCCCCAGCATGTTTTGAATGATATTTTGCACGCGCTTGATTTGCGCTTTAATTTGCGCCAAAAAATGCGCTTGGGTTTCAGGCGGCATATTGGGCGAAATAAGCTCAGCCGCGCCTTGTATCGCGGTCATCGGGCTTTTAAGCTCGTGAGTTAAATGCTGAATAGAATTTTGTATATGCTGTTTGCCGTCCAACTCTGTGCGCATGGTTTGCATGGCAAGTGCGAGCTCAGTGAGCTCGTCATTGCTTGAAAGTGGCGGGGTGGCTTTTTCGCCCTTGGTAACGCGCACGGCGTAGTCACGCAAGGCATTGATTTTACGGGTAAATCGCCAAGTGAAAATACCGCCGATAAACAGCGATAAACCCAGTAACAAAGCCCCCCAGCGGATAATTTTAGCTTGTGCACGTTCAATAAATGGCAGCAATGTGCGGTTGGGTTTGGCCACGGTGAGCGAGCCGATAATATTTTTGCCATCACGGATGGGCGCTGCCACATACATGATAGTGTCACTATTTTCATCATTAGCTACCACTTTACTAGAACGCACGCCGTATTTTCCACGCAAAGTTAAATACACATCATTCCATTTAGAGTAGTCTTGCCCCAAGGCTAATCGGGCAGAATCAAATATGACCATGCCTTTGGCATCTGTAATGTAAACGCGGTAATCAGCCGCTTGTTTGCTAACCCCCCAAATGTTAGCTTTAGTGGCGCGTGCTTGATATTGCGATAAGCTGAGAGCGAAATTGCCAGTTTGAATATTGCCGGCTTTTACGTCATGAGTGGCCAACTCGGCAAGCACGTTGGCGGTGTCCACCAGCGCATCTTCCATCGCTTGGCGCAGGCCGGGCTTAACTTCATCCACAAACACATTGAGAATAAACCAAGCGGCGAGGCCAACGAGCAAAAAATAGCCAAGAAATATTTTTAGGCTGATTTTCATGCCAGCAGGCTATAACCCATACCACGATGCGTGACAATGGCTTCACTGGCAGCGTCAATTTTTCGTAATTTTGCGCGTAAGGTTTTGATGTGCGCATCCACGGTGCGCTCAAGCGTGTTTTCTGCCTGTGCCCAGACAATATCCATCAACTGATCGCGAGAGTAAACGCGCTGCGGATGCGCAATTAAGGTTTTCAGCAATAGGTATTCATAGCGCGTTAAATCCAGATATTCACCACGGTATTGAATACGGTTTGCGGCTTCGTCAAGCTTAAAAAGTTGGTTTTTGTGATTAGATAAATCTTGTCCGTTAGAAGCACCATTTTGGCTGCGCCGTAAAATGGCATGAATGCGCGCCACGATTTCGCGTGGGCTAAACGGCTTAGTGACATAATCATCTGCACCAATTTCTAAGCCAACAATACGGTCTATTTCGTGATTGCGCGCGGTTAAAAATAAAATAGGAATTTGCGATGACTCCCGAATTTTTTTACATACGTCAAACCCGGTCATGTCGGGCAAGCCAACATCTAACACGATAAAATCGTAAGAATTTTTTTGCGTGGTGGCAATCGCTTCATGCCCAAGCAAACAGTGCGTGGTGTTAATGCCCGCTTCTTTGCAGGCGTAAATAAGCGTTTCTGCAATCGCAGGTTCGTCTTCGACAATTAAAATATGATGAGGCATGTCACCATTTTAAACCAAGTTTCCATTGCAACAGTATTTCTATCGGCACATTTCTGCGTTGCTCAGTACTCGAAATCCTCATGTACTTGTGTGTACATTCCGGTTTCTGTGTGCTTTTCGCCTTGAACTGTACGCGATATAAACGCTGTTGCTGCAGGTGCAATGAATTGTTTTTGTATTTGCAAAAGAAAACAGCCTGCAAAGGCAGGCTGTTTGTTATTGAAATTAACTAAACCGCGTCAGTAATGGCTACATATTTCATTTCACCATTAATTAAAACGATGCGCGCATCTTTAAAGCCATCAGTACTTTTTACAGTGCTGCTGTAAACCCAAATAACGCCTTCAGTCACACCAGAAGGATTTTTAATTGTGAACATTTTGTCAGGAAAACCAAAGTTAGCTGCAATTTCTTGGGTTTTCGTATGCGCTACCGTGTTGTAAAACTCGCTTGAAGTCATTACTTTATCGCTGTTGCTAGCTTTAAGCCCTGTTGCATTGGCTTGTAAAGAAAGCGCGATAAACCCGCCTACCACCAAAAGACCTTTAATTAATTTACGCATTTTTATCTCCTTAAAGTATTACAAAAAATCGAAGTTGTACTTTAACAAGAAGATATGACTGATAGATGACAGCGCTGTAACGCAAATGTAAAAGTAAAAAAATAAATGTTACAAATCTGTGAGTTAGGTAAATAAGTTAAATAGCAGCTTGAATATACTGCTATTTAATCTCAAGTAAAACTACAAGAGTTAGCCAAAAAAGTCTCGAGCTTTATCCATCCAGCTTTTGTTTTTCGGGCTATGTTTGCCTGCATCTGCCTGCGTACTTTTTTCAAATTGACGGAGTAAGTCTTTTTGATGCTCCGTTAATTTAACAGGTGTTTCCACCACCACATGCACCATTAAATCACCATGTTCATTTTGGCGTAGTGGTTTAATGCCTTTGCCACGCAATCTAAACACCGCGCCAGTTTGGGTTTCGGCAGGTACTTTCATTCTGGCTGAGCCACCTAAGGTTGGCACTTCAATCTCACCGCCTAATGCCGCGGTGCTAAAGCTAATCGGCATTTCACAGTGTAGATTACCGCCTTCACGCTGAAATACTTCATGCTGCTTGAGATGCACCACAACATACAAATCGCCCGTTGGCCCACCATTCACGCCAGCTTCACCTTCACCTGACAAACGAATGCGATCACCTTCATCAACCCCAGCAGGAATTTTGACTGAAAGTGTTTTGTTTTGTTTTAAGCGGCCAGCGCCATGACAAGCCGTACATTTATCATCTTCTTTGATGACCTTGCCAGCGCCGTGACATTTTGGGCAAGTTTGTTGCACAGAGAAAAAACCTTGTTGCATACGCACTTGACCATGACCGCCGCAAGTAGCGCAATTAATTGGGGATTTACCTTTTTTAGCGCCAGTGCCATCACAAGTATCACACTTGGCTTGCACAGGAATACGGATTTTGGTTTCGGTGCCTTTAGCGGCATCTTCCAAACTAATTTCCATGTTGTAGCGTAAATCTGCACCGCGATACACGTTATTGCGCTGTCCGCCTTGTCCTCGGCCACCACCAAAAATATCGCCAAAAATATCGCCAAAAGCATCACTAAAGCCGCCCGCACCAAAGCCACCCGCGCCCGCGCCCATGCTAGGGTCAACACCGGCATGGCCATATTGATCATAAGCAGCGCGCTTTTGGTCGTCAGAAAGCATTTCGTAAGCTTCTTTAGCTTCTTTAAACTGCTCTTCTGCCTTTGGGTTATCTGGGTTACGGTCAGGGTGATACTTCATCGCCAGTTTGCGATAAGCTTTTTTGATGTCTTCTTCAGAAGCATCTTTGTTCACCCCTAATACTTCGTAGTAATCTTTTTTGGCGGCCATAATATTTAGTCGTTATTTTGGTATTCGTTAATTGTCAGATAAACATCATTAGTCATGAGTACAAAAGTCGTTAGTATCAGTTTAGGATACTAACGACTGTTTGTGAGCAACTAAAGTGTTACTTTTAGTCTTTTTTCACTTCTTCAAACTCAGCATCTACTACATCGCCATCTACGGTTTTTTCACCTTCTTGGCTTGGTTGAGCACTTTGGGTATTGGCTTCTGCCTGTTGTGCGGCATAGACTTTTTCGCCCAATTTTTGTGAAGCAGTAGTCAATGCTTCTGTTTTCGCTTCAATTGCAGCTTTGTCGTCAGATTTTAATGCTTCTTCCACGTCTTTAATCGCCGCTTCAATCGCTTCTTTCTCAGAAGCGTCTAGCTTGTCGCCATGCTCGCCCAATGATTTTTTCACTGAGTGTACCATGCCGTCAGCTGCATTGCGTGCATCTACCAGCTCGCGCAATTTGCGGTCTTCATCGGCGTATTTAACTGCATCTTCTTCCATTTGCTGAATTTCAGCTTCAGATAAACCTGAGTTTGCCTTGATGGTGATTTTGTTCTCTTTGCCAGTGGCTTTGTCCTTTGCTGAAACATGCAAAATACCGTTCGCATCAATATCAAAAGTCACTTCAATTTGTGGCATACCACGCGGTGCTGGTGGAATATCGCTCAGGTTAAATTGGCCAAGTGATTTATTGGCAGAAGCCATTTCGCGCTCACCTTGCAACACTTGAATCGTCACCGCATTTTGGTTGTCTTCTGCAGTTGAGAAAGTTTGTGATGCTTTGGTTGGAATCGTCGTGTTTTTCTTGATGAGTTTAGTCATCACGCCGCCGAGTGTCTCGATACCTAATGACAATGGTGTTACGTCCAGCAACAATACATCTTTTACATCACCTTTTAACACGCCACCTTGAATCGCAGCGCCTACCGCCACTGCTTCATCAGGGTTGACATCTTTACGTGGCTCTTTACCAAAGATTTCTTTCACTTTTTCTTGCACTTTTGGCATACGGCTTTGACCGCCCACCAAAATCACGTCTGAAATATCTTCAACTTTAACGCCCGCATCTTTAATCGCGGTGCGGCATGGTGCCATGGTGCGCTCAATTAAATCTTCAACCAAGCTTTCTAATTTTGCACGGGTGATTTTAACCACCAAGTGTTTTGGGCCTGTAGCATCTGCGGTAATGTAAGGCAAGTTCACTTCGGTTTGCGTTGCGCCAGATAACTCGATTTTCGCTTTTTCAGCCGCTTCTTTTAAGCGTTGTTTCGCTAATAAATCGTTGCGTAAGTCCATGCCGCCATTGTCTTTTTTGAACTCATCCGCCAAAAAGTCGATTAAGCGGTTGTCAAAGTCTTCACCACCCAAGAATGTGTCACCGTTGGTTGATAACACTTCAAATTGGTGCTCGCCATCAATGCTGGATATTTCAATGATAGAAACGTCAAATGTACCGCCACCTAAGTCATACACGGCAATTTTGCGGTCACCTTCTTGTTTGTCTAAACCAAACGCTAGCGCGGCTGCCGTTGGCTCGTTAATGATACGTTTAACATCTAAACCGGCAATACGACCTGCATCTTTAGTTGCTTGGCGTTGGCTATCGTTAAAGTAAGCTGGCACGGTAATCACGGCTTCAGTCACTTCTTCGCCTAAGTAATCTTCAGCGGTTTTTTTCATTTTGCGTAAAACTTCGGCAGAGATTTGTGGCGGTGCCATTTTTTGGCCGCGCACTTCCACCCAAGCGTCACCGTTATCGGCTTTAGCAATGGTGTAAGGCATCAAGCCAATGTCTTTTTGCACTTCTTTTTCTTCAAAACGGCGGCCAATTAAGCGCTTAACCGCGTAAAGCGTATTTTTTGGATTCGTAACCGCTTGGCGTTTTGCCGGTGCGCCCGCCAAAATTTCGCCATCTTCTTGATATGCAATAATAGAAGGCGTTGTGCGTGCGCCTTCTGCGTTTTCAATCACGCGTGGCTTGCCACCTTCCATCACGGCAACGCAAGAGTTTGTTGTACCTAAGTCAATACCAATAATTTTGCCCATTTTTAAGTCCTTTTACTTTAAATTTGATTTACCGCTTTAATTCAATTTTTAAAGCAGTTGAATGTTTAACCTTGATTGCTAGATGGTGATTGTTTTTCTAAATTCAAGACGTGTGCCAATAAATTATTTTGCAACTTACTTAGCCACCATCACCAAGGCCGGTCTCAACACACGCTCATTCAAGGTATAACCCTTTTGTAGCACGTTAAACACCGTGTTGGGTTCGCCGCTGTTTTCTTGCATTGAAATGGCTTGGTGTTTGTTGGGGTCAAATTTTTCGCCCACTGGGTTGATTTCAGCAATATTGAACTTATCAAACACGCTGGCAAGCTGGTTAGCTGTTAATTGCACGCCATCTTTATAACTTTGAACATCGGTGGCTTCAATCAGCAGCGCGGCATCTAAACTATCTTTCACCGCTAATAATTCATTTGAAAACTTTTCAAGGGCAAATTTACGCGCTTTATCAATATCATCCATCGCGCGGCGGCGAATATTTTCACCGTCAGCTTTAATATAAAGCACATTTGCCTTAGCCTCTTCAAGCGCTGCCTCAAGTTCGGCAATACGCGCCTCTGCCGTATGTTCAGTTTGCGCCGCAGCTTCTGCCGCTCCTTCTTGTTGATTTTCTTCTTGCATAGATTTTCCCTCGCTCAAATGCGTTTTAATGAAAAGTTTTAGCTAATATGGGTAATTTTTAGTGAATTTCAAGGGCTAACAGGCAAAAAAATGTGAAAACTTTTAAGAAAAAATTGTTAGTTTTGACGTGCAAAAACGCCCGAGGATTCTTTATGCCTCTGTAAGCCTCATCCAGACTGGCTTACAGAGGTGGTGAAATGATGTTGCTCTAAATTGTAGGCAAAATGAACAATCTGAACCCGCTTTTATAATGAACTCACAATGCTATTTTTTTGCGTAGCGCAAGCACTTCGACACTGCTCAAATCTACTACAATAGCGCTGGGTATTTTTTTAAATTTAAGTGGTTAATTATGAAAAAAGTCATTTTCGCTATTATTATCTCTGCGCTTGTAGGTGCTTGTGCGCAAATTCAAGAGCGTGTTTATACCAAAGATAGGGTGCATGTGAAAGATGGAGTCACTTATGACAAGCGCACCAATCAACCAATCAATGGCCTATTAAAGGCCTACCAAAGCCAAAATATATTGAAGTATGAAATCCCCTTTAAAGATGGCAAGCAGGAAGGGCTGGCTAAACTGTATGATGAAACGGGAAAATTGGAGCGCATAGTGCCCTACAAAAATGACAGGCAAGAAGGCGTCGTTCAGTTTTTTTATGCATCAGGAAAATTACGCGCTGAGATGCCCTACAAAAATGACAAAACTGAAGGTGAACTGATCGCTTATTATGAATCAGGAAAACGCATGGGCACTGCCACTTATATTGATGGAAAGTTAGAGGGCACCGAAAAAAGCTATTATGAATCTGGCAAGCTACAGCGTGAAGTTGCATATCTACATGATATAAAAGAGGGTGCTTTTTTTGAATGGGATGAAAATGGCCTTTTGATTAAACACCAAGTTTATAAAAATGGAACATTGGAAAAAGATTTGCTGAACAAGTGAGAGGCAAAAATTTAGCCGCGCATCTTTTGATAGCGACAGTTTACTAGGCTTCTAAAGCTGAAAGCTAAGTAATGTTTTGATGACTTCATCCACACTTGGCACTTGCCCAATGCGGCCTAAGTTCACCGCGTGCTAGGAGGTTCAGCCACTTGTGCAATATAAAAAACGAAACTAGCTAATATAAGTAATATAAAAGCATCAGTAACATTTTTTTTGTGTGCCTTTAGAAATATATTTTTTTGAGCTTCATAAGAAACAACTTTTTTACCTTCAATTTCTAGTTGATAAATATGGTGGCTTTTATCAGTCCACGCTTTGGCTTGCTTGCCCCGATATAAGGCTCTTGATTCTTTATCAAACTGACAACATTGATATTCAATTCTTTTACCATCAATGATTAGACTAAATGGCCAGTAGCTAGATCTAGAACGAGGACCAGATGGTCTTAAAGGACCAATATAAACTTTACCCTCAACAACTTGTAGTCGGTCAAAACTTGTTGGCTCGTATGCTAATGACTTCCAGCTTGATAGAATCGAGATGACTATTATTGCAACAAAAAGTAACGCAAACTTTTTAATGGAGTTGTCAAATAGCTTTGAAAGAAAAAAGGACTTTTGCATATTTAAACTTGTAGTTTCTAACAAAATCTATTACGCATTATTTTTAAACGTCAAAAGCGTATTCATTACTTCATCCACACTTGGCACTTGCGCAATATCGCCTAAGTTAACCGCAGGTTGGTGCGCGCCAGCCATCACACCTGTTAAGGCTGGGTTGGTGTCGGTGTAAATAGCAATGGTGGGGATATCTAACGCCGCGGCGAGGTGTGATAAACCAGTATCCACCCCCACGGCGGCTTGGGTGTGGTTAATCACCACGGCCAGTTGACCAATTGTGAGTTTGTCTAAAACAGTAGCATTGCTAAGTGCCGCTTTAATCACATTGGCACGGCTTTCTTCTTCTGCGCTAGCCCATGGCAATACAAGTTGGTAACCATGTTCGGCCAAGGCTTTGCCGAGGTTAATCCAGTGCAGAGTCGGCCATAGTTTACTTTCTTTACTGGTGCCATGCAGACCGATGACATATTTACCTGCCGGAACAGACGCGAGTTTTACTGCGCTTAATCCATAATTAGGTGCATCCGTTGGCGGGGTGTAGCCTAAACTTAATGCAACTAATGTGCGGTTGCGCGTCACAGCGTGTTGTTGGTATGAACAAGCGTGGGTAACATCATAAAAATTGCTGGCGATGGGTTCGCGAATCGATGCTTTATCGTAACCGTGCTTAACGCCTTTTGCTAGTTTGGAGATAAGCGCACTTTTAAGCAAACCTTGCGTATCAATAATAATATCATATTGATTTTGCTGAATTTGCTGTTTAAATTGGCTGATTTCTTGCCAAGTTTTTTGCTTAAATAATTGTTTGCGCCAGCGCCGCATCGCCACCGTATATACTTGGTTCACCCCTGCGTGCATGCGCGGAATATCGGCAAAACTTTCTTCTACGACCCAATCAATGTGCGCATCGACAAAATGTTTGTGTATGTCATGAATGACTGGGCAATTGTGAATCACGTCGCCTAAAGACGAGGTTTTGATAAGCAAGATGCGTTTCATGGGCGTATTTTCGCATACAATTTCATTTTTCAGGTTTGAAACTGTCGATTTTGAAATTTGCCTTTCTTATTTTTAAAGTGTTTCCTTACGGTGGCGTGCAGCGCGATATGTTGCGTATTGCACACGATTCTGTAAATGCTGGGCATGAGGTGACTATTTACACGGGCGAATGGCGCGGCGATAAACCTGACGCGCGCATTCAAGTGCAAGTGTTGCCTAGCAGCGGTTGGATGAATCATCAAAAGCATCAATCGCTCATCGATGCCATGCAGCAAGCCTTAGCAAAAAGCCCTGTTGATTTGGTGGTTGGTTTTAACCGTATGGCGGGCTTAGATGCTTATTATGCGGCTGACCCCTGTTATGTGGAGCGTATGCATAAAAAAAGTTTTTTTTATAAGCTAACCGGGCGCTACCGCTTTTTTGCGGGGGTTGAAAAGGCGGTGTTTGGCTTACATAGCAATACACAGATTTTATTGCTCACCGAGCGCGAAAAACAAAGTTTTCAGCAATATTACAATACGCCCGATAAGCGTTTTTATTTATTGCCGCCCAGTATTCCGCTTGAAAAATTTGCAGGTAAAAATCGTGCAAACTGCCGCACTTATGCCCGACAACAATTTAACTTAGCGGAAAATGCCAATATTATTTTAACGGTAGGCTCGGCCTTTGTGCGTAAAGGTGTAGATAGAACCATAGACGCGTTAGCAAGTTTACCTAAGCCCTTGCAAGACCATACTTGGCTGATTGCGATTGGCGAGTACGAATCAAAAAGTGACATGCAAGCGTATGCGCAAAAGCGCCAGATCGCGCACCGCTGCATACAAGCAGGTGGGCGCGATGATGTGGCTGACTTAATGGTAGGTGCGGATGTGCTGGCGCATCCAGCACGCTCAGAATTGGCTGGCATTGTGTTAATAGAAGCCATGACCGCTGGCCTGTCTGTGCTGGTGACGGATGTATGTGGCTATGCACCACATATTGTGCAAGCCAACGCTGGCGTGGTGTTGGCTTCACCTTATCAGCAAAGTGCAATGAATACTGCGTTGGCTGAGATGCTGCAATCTGACCAAAAAATGGTGTGGCAGAGCAATGGCGAGCAACACACGCAACATATCAAAAAAACCACTTCAGCCACGGCAGAAGCGGATTATTTAATCGCATTAGCATCGGGCAAGGCATGAACCAACTGAATTTACCTGAATATATCCGACCATTTTTTGGTGCGGACCCATTTGCAGAAATCATGCAAATGCAGGGGAAAATTTTTCGCGATGTGAAAGGGCGCAAAACCATACAAGTGACGATTGGCGGCAATAGCTATTTTATTAAGCAACATTTTGGCGTGGGTTGGGGCGATATTTTTAAAAGTTACTTGAGCTTTAAAACGCCCGTACTAGGCGCTTTAACAGAGGTTGCGGCCATTCAAAAATTAGACGAAATTGGTATCCCCACTACGCCGCTCGTGGGTTATGGTGTGCGTGGCAATAATCCTGCCAAGCAGCAATCATTCATCATCACGCAAGATTTAGGTGATATTACTTCACTTGAAGATGTGTGTGCAGATTGGAAAACCAATCCGCCGGATACCTCATTTAAACAACAAGTGATGATTAAAATGGCGCAGCTCGCTGCCAAATTGCATAGTGCAGGGCTATGTCACCGTGATTTTTATTTGTGCCATTTGGCGCTAAAAAAGGCTGAATTGGCCGCTGGCATGCTTAATTTGCACTTGATTGATTTGCATCGCATGTTGCAAGGGCAATCTCCCAGCGGCAACACAGTGATGAAAGATGTAGCTGGGTTAAAATTTTCTTGTTTACAAAATGGGTTGACGCACGAGGATTTTGAGATTTTTAAACAACATTACTTGCAGCAGAATGAAGCATTTTGGCAGAAGGTGGAGCCGCGAGTTGTGAGTTTGCTAGCTAAATTTTTCAGCAAAAAATTTCAGCAACGGCTGATAGATGAAAAGTCAAAACTAAATAAGTTTTAAAGCGACTTCCTTATGGCACCTCTGCAAGCCAGTATCCATGCGGCTTCCAGAGGCATTATTTTCTCTCGGGGAGTTTTTAAGGGGTTTTTTCTGATTTTTTTAGGCTATCGCGACGTACTTTGTAGCGGTTGTAGCGCCACAAATATTGCTCGGGTTTTTGCGCAATTTGTGTTGCAATCGCCGCGTTTAGTAAATCTGGTGTGGCGATGCTTTCAACAGGGGTGAGATGAATTTCGTAGCCTTCACCATTGGCTAGCCGTTCGCCAAAAGCCATCAATATCGTTGCGCCGGTTTTTTCAGCTAGTTTGCTGGCAAGCGTCATGGTGTAAGCCGGTTTTCCAAAGAAATCTGCCCACTCGCCTTCGCCTTCGTTGGGCACTTGGTCAGGCAAAATGCCAACGGCTTCGCCTGCTTTTAAGGCTTGTAAAATGGCGCGTACCCCTTGGGCATTGGCGGGTGCTAATATGACTTGGCCTTTGCTACGTCCAACGTCAATAATCGGCGAAAGCCAAGATTTTTTTGGGGGGCGAAACAGTACGGTAATTGGGTGTTGAGCGGCGTAGTAAATGGAGGTAATTTCAAAGCAACCCAGATGTGGGGTAAGAAAAATAATGCCTTTACCGCGCGCTAGCGCTTCATCTACTAAATGCAAATTGTGGCAAACTTTTACCATAGATAAGGCTTTTTGTTGTGACCATTGCCAAATGGCAAGGGTTTCTACTATGGCCTTGCCCGTCTCGGCGATGTTGGCGCGCATCACGCGTTGCAGCTCACTTTCATTAGGGCACAAGCCACTTTGTTTGAGATTTGCCAGTATCATGCGCCTAGCTGCAGGGCTACACCAGTGTAGGAGCCAGCCTATGCTGGCTCCTAAGCGATGAATGATTGGCAAAGGTAGTTTTGCGAGCGCTTTTGAGAATAGTGTGAGCATAATGTGCCGCTATTTTAATTGATTACCACACAGTTGGCGCAAAATTGTGGGGCCTCGCTATAAGTGTGCCTAAGCGTTGACAGTAGTTATTTTATTGCTGCTAGGGCTTGTGTAAGCTCGCTCAGAATTACAAAAAAAATTTTTACTCTGTGCTTCCAGATTTAAGCGCATTTAAGCGTTTTCTCGCGCATGGTGTTATTTCAGCATGGGGATAGGTTTTGATTAATTGACGTAATGTTTTTTTTGCATTGGTAATTTCCCCCAGTTGAATCTGGCCATTCGCAATATCATACATTGCGCTAGCTTGCGTTGAACCTTCTGGATACAGATTAGTATTGGGAAATGCATCTGCAACTGGAGGCGGCATCGTTTTCAACGTGCGCAATTTTTGCTCAAGTGCGACTTCAATTTCATCCAGTATATTGTAGCGGCGCCGATAGGCTGCGCGTTTATTAGAAGCAACCTCTGCGAGATCTCTTCTCAATTTTTTGATTGGCAGCGAATAAAAGCCATTGTCTAAAGGAATGCCCTGATTTTCAATCCATTTATCGTTGTAATTTGTTTTTAATAAATTACTCTGTAATTGGCTAAAGTGTTTGTGTCGATGATGTCTGTTTTCATCGCTAATTGCCAAAATTTTGGTAGCACCAAGATTAGCGGCAATCATTCTTAAGACTTCTAATAATAAATCTGCCGGGCGTAGGCCTTCAAAATTCTTAGATTGCTCTTTTAGCAAAAGTAACGTTTCACTGCTAGGTTGCTTGCCTTGTATCGCCCCAACATAAATAACAAACTCATCATTCAGTTTAGAAAAAGTAAAAGCAACGGACATCAAACGTAAATCATCTTTAAAAAGATTTAAAACAATCTCACCCTCTCTTACAAACCATTTGGCCTTATCCAGCGTAATCATCGTGCCTGCAGAATATTGACTCAAATCTAGCAGTACTTTGGGTTGCCCATCTACTAAATTTAAAATATCTGGCAATTTTTTAATCATTTGATAATGATCTAAAATGACTTTAAATCGCTCTTGCACGCTCCATTGGTTATGAATGTATGGGCTGTAAACAGATACAAGCAGAGGAATTTCATGTCGAAACAACTTGGCGTAACCCAAATCGTTTATTTCTTTTATAAAATTACTTAGGGTATTTCTATGAATGAAAGCCGAGAATAAAAATTGACATCTTGTAACAAAAGACTTCAAGGAGTTTACTGGATATCCAGCTCGACTAGCTCTTAATACATGTTTGCGCAATTTAGTTTTCTTTAGTGAGCTGGTTTATTAATGTGCGATTATTGAGTTTAGTTAATCAAAAATCTTACAAGGCATTTTCGTTTAACGGATCTATTTTACACCATTTTACAAAATTTTAATTTTACGGTCACATTCACAAATTAACTGGTCGTGTATGTGATTATCATAGGAGGCTTTTCTTGATCTGCGTATAACGCTCGCACAGCCTCTACTAAACTGTCATTGAGTGTTCTATTGCAGTGCAAATAAACTTTATACAGCCCGCCATAACCCATCTCATGGTAACGCGCCATCACTTCCTCATCTGTTTTGTCTTCTGGAACCCCTAAGTGCAACACGACTTGGTGGTTTTCTATATTGAATAATGGGGAATCCCAAAAAAAGTGTTGTGCGCCACTTTTAGGAAACTTTAGGTAAAAGTATGCGCCGTAATCCTCTGCTAAAAAACCTTTACGGCGTCGCTTCCATTCGATTAAGCCCGCACCCGGCCGAGCCAAACTGCCGCCATAATCGATAAAGTCATAGCCTCCGTTAATGGCGGCTTCTAGCGCCAGATGAAGATTCATAGAGTTTACTTCGCCCCAGTGTTTATAGTCGGAGTAAATATTAACGGGGTAACCGAAGCGATTCACATGCCAATAATTTTTGCCTTGACGTTCGTAAGCATTACCAAGATGGCAGCCTACAGCTTCTTCACCTAAGTACAACAAATCTAGGCGACCATAATTGCTAGTGGCCAAATTGATGACTGTATCCAAAGCTAGATGATGAGCACTTTCATGCCTTGCGTTGGCATAAGGCTTTAGCATTTCATTTTCAGTTGCGGTAATTTTGTCTAAAGCATTAACAGTTTCGTAGCGATATTGCGCGCGTTGACCGACGATAGAGCGCCTTAAGCTACGGCTGTAAGTCGCTAATATATCTTCAACAGATCGATTGAGTGGCACTATCGTGGTTAAAGTTGCAGGAATGCACAGTGCGTTTGGAATAGGGAAGTCAGTAATCAACACTTTATTTTCAAGCGCTGTGTTCTCAACATTTTTCTCACCATTTACGCCCAATAACGCAGTTAACAGTGCTTTGTTGTCAGGGTTTCCAAAAAACTGAACGCCGGCAACGCGCGCTTCATTTGTTAAAAATGCAGATTTACGCCATTGCCAAAAATAAAAGCTTTTCATGAACCTTTTGGCTGCATTGATGTAACGTTTAACTTCATACTTAAATGAACGAGAGTTTGAAGTTTTATTAGTAGCCTGCATTTACTGAACCTTAATTATCTTAACCCATTTCATTTTATGGGTATTAAAACCGTTATGCAACTCACTTAAAGCTTGATAGCCCAAATGGGTAATGTTTGAAATTTGATTATTTAGTGTAAGCCTTATTGAACTCAAATTACAGGTGAGGCAGTGTGTTGCCTAAATAAACTGTAAACGCCATTTTCACTATTTCTAATGGCTGTGGACAGCTCACCAGGATGGGTGACATAAAGTAATTTGTGGTCAAAAGTTAATATGGCGGCACCGGGGATTCCTCCCGCTATTGGGTTTCCGTAAGAATTTGCAACCTCTATGTTTTTATTAAAATCACCTACATTCACTTTCACTATTTTAAATTCCTTGGCAATTTTAGTGGCATCTTTTCCATTTTCAATGGCATTACTTACAGCCCTGCAGTCTGGGCACCAATTTGCACCAAAGATAATAATCATCGGTTTTTTTTGCAGCTTTGCTTCGCTTGCTGCTTGCTCAATCACTGCCTTGGCATTTGCGTGCTCGTTGTAAGGTTTGTCGCCAGAACAAGCTGCTAAGCTCATCAATAATGTCATAAACAAATAGTATTTAGCCATGGGAATTTGTTGAAATCATTCAGTTTAAAATTTAAGTGGATAAAATCTGGTGTTATATATTTTTAAAAGCTGCCTAATTAATTAAAGTTTTTCACTAATGCGTCAACCACTAGCAGTTCGCCATCGGTAGTGAGGTGATTATTATCTGAGTAATAGCTTTTAGTCTCACTGCCTATGCTACAACGTTCTTGCGTACAAAGTGCATCATCAAAATTCACTAGCTTCAGCTTTCCATCCTGTACATAGCCTTTAAAAAGCGTATTCACGTAGGATTGCAGTTGCTGATGTTCTGCTTTAGAAACTGACAACTGCTGGATTTGTTGAGCCACATTATTTTCATCAAAGGCGTATAAATTGTAATAAGCTTCTTTTACTTGTAATTTTTGCTGAGGCACTTGCGCAACAATATAAAGCTGCGTGCCAATGCTAGCGTAAGCATCTACAGTAGCCTTAAGGCCAGCTTCAAAAGCAGCGCGTGATGTTTCTTTACTTCTTGGGCTGCTTTTAGTTAAGCCAATCCAAGTAGCATCTACTCCGTCATAACCGCCATCCGTATAAAAAGTCCATCGACTCACTAAAAATACCTTAGATATCTTATTGGCTTTAACGTATTCGTAAACTCTAGTGTTCAGCGCATTACAGTTGTTTTCACCTTGACCGCGTCTTAACACATGAATGTTGAGTAATGGTGGACAGTTGTATGAGCCAGTAAACTGTCCAAGTTGAGAGGTGCGCGTTGCCGCCGCATCAAAAGCATCAAACATAGATCTAGCGTGTGAATCCCCAAACATCATAAAAGATGGCTTATCTTGCTTGGTGCCAACGTCACATAGCCAGTCTGGATTAGCATGAACACCTGGCTTCTCAAAACATTCATTTGCCCTTTGGCTAATGCCAAAAGAGCTAGAAAGTGCTGCTGGTATAGAATATCTATTAGGGAAGCCCTCTTTCAAAGCCCCCAATACCCCTATCGTGATGAAGAAAATACTGCCTATGGCTGCAAAAAGAAAAATTTGTTTGCGTGTGACACGACTTTTAATTCTAAAAGGGGTTTCAACATATTTCCAGCTAAAATACGCGAGTACAAGTGCCGCAATCGACAAACCAATTAACAGTGCTTGGCTTGGTGCTTCTATGCTTCGATGTTTTGCAAACGAGAATAAGGGTTGATGCCATAAATAAGCACTATAGCTAATTAAACCAACCCCGACGAGCGCTTTACTACCAAGTAGCTTACCAACTAGCGTTTGCGGCGTGGTAAACAAAATAATGAACGCCGCACCAATGGTTGGCACTAAAGTATAAAAACTTGGGAAAGGCGTATCTTTATTAAAAAATACGATACTATAAATAATTAACAGCAAGCCAACTGCGCCCATTAGTTGATTGGTTAATGGCTTATTTGCATTGATAACGGATTGCTTAGAAAATAAATAAAAAGCGGTAAACGCACCAATAAGCAGTTCCCAACCACGCCCAGGTAAGAGATAAAAAGCAGTGGTTGAAAAAGACAGCGACACTTTATACGCTAGCGCTAAACTTGCCAACGCGCCTAGTATCAGCAGCCCAACTATCCATCGCTTACCAAAGCGCCATGCGACCATCAAAAATAAAGGAAACAGCACATAGTATTGCTCTTCAACCGCTAAACTCCAAGTGTGTAAAAGTGGATTGAGTTCACTCTCAATATCAAAATAGCCCCCATGCTTCCAAAAAAATATGTTGGATATGAATAATATGACGGCTATTAAGCTTTCAGAAAAATTTTTAAGGGCAAGTGGTTGCAACCAAAACCAGGCAAATGGCAAACAGACTGTCAACACCAAAAATAGTGCAGGTAAAATGCGTCTAGCTCTGCGCTCATAAAAGCCGATGAGCGAGAATGTTCCTGTCTGCATTTCAGACAAAATAATAGTGGTGATTAAGAATCCGCTAATGACAAAAAAAATGTCTACGCCAACATAGCCGCCGCTAAAGCCTTGCAAACCGGCATGGTAAAGTATGACGGGGATAATGGCTAAAGCCCGCAGACCATCTATTTCTCTTCTGTAATTCATGTTGAATGATGTATTCCTAAAACTGTTTAGCGTAATTTATTAGATTTTTACATATAGTTAAGTGAATTAGCAAAGCGCAAATGGGTCATTGCCTGTGTTATGTTTTATTTGATTATACATAGCACGCCTTAATTAGCTGAGTATTTTTGTCTATGACTACAGTATTAATGAAAATCGTAATATCTGCAAAAATGCTTATTTTAGATTAACAGGTTGGTCTAGAAGCTGCTGTTTTAATTAATCAGCTCAAGGTTTAATCATAAGGTTTAATAAAAAATGAAGCGTTACCTGATAAAATGCACAATCAATAAAAAATGATTGAATGGAGTAGGTTTTGCTCACTTATATTTCTGCAAAACATGCGCAACTGTTGCAAAAAAATCAACTAGATACTTTTGAAAAAGTGTGGGACTTCAAAGTGAACTGGTTTGAAGAGCCTAATGAGCGCCGTGGCGGCTGGAGCGGTGTTGGACGCATTACACTAGCACAAGATGATGGTAGTTCCATCGGGGCTTTTTTAAAAAAGCAAGATAAGCATTGCCGCACATCATTTTTGCACCCGATTAAAGGCGTACCAACATTTCAGCGTGAATTTGAAATGATGCAATATTTGGCTTCAAAAAATATACGTGCGCCAGAGGTGCTGTTGTTTGGCCGTAATCCACAAGGGGATTTAAAAACCACGTTAATGACGCGCGAACTGCAAGGTTTTCAGTCATTAGAAAGCTTGACTGAAGCTTTATTTGCCAATGCAACGCCAAGCTTGGCTACGCAACGGTCGCTGGCGAAAGCTCTTGCGCAATTTGCACGACAATTGCACGATGCTAAAATTCAGCACCGCTCGTTTTACCCCAAACATTTGTTTGTAAATGCTTCAAACATAAAGGCTCCAGAAGTTGCTGTCATTGATTTAGAAAAGTCTAGAGTCAATATGTTGCCAGCGCTGCGCACTTTAATTGATTTGGCGGTGCTTAATCGCCATGCTAAATACTGGAGTAAAACAACGCGAATGTATTTTTTCTTGCGCTATTTTGACATTCAGCACTTAACGCCTTATACCAAATGGCTGTGCAGATTGATTATCAAACGTTCTAATCGAGTAAAACATAAGTAATTGGTATAATTCGCCTCATATTCAGATTGATTTAAATTTTTAAGGGTTTTTTCCATGTCAGCAAAAAAAGATGCACCCATTAAGCTAGAGTTCTCAAATAAATATACGCGTGAACATTCACAATATTATTACGAGAAACATAAACGCGGTATTGAGCCACGCTTATCACACTGGCGTGACGTACAATTGGCACGTAAAGCCTTAAAAATTGCAGGTGAGCCAAAAGAAGTGCTCGATTTGCCCTGTGGTGCTGGACGTTTTTGGCCAACTTTGGCAGAAAACCCAAGCCGAAAAATTATTGGTGCAGATAACTCGGCCGATATGGTTGCTGTCGCACTTGAAAACTGCCCCAAAGAGATTGCTTCACGCATCACCGCATTTCAAACATCTGCATTTGCTATTGATATGCAAGATAATGCAGTCGATAGCATTTTTAGCATGCGATTAATGCACCATATTGGTCAGCCAGATCACCGCATTGCGATGCTTAAAGAGTTTCATCGTGTAACACGAGATACCGTTATTTTGTCACTTTGGGTGGACGGTAATTTAAAAGCCTATCAACGTAGAAAATCAGAAGAGCGCCATCCGCGCGGAGCGAATCAAAACCGATTTTTGATTCCCGCCAAAGTAATTGAGCAAGAGTTTGTGCAAGCGGGTTTTAAAGTGGTCAATCATTTAGACTTTTTACCACTTTACGCCATGTGGCGCGTTTATGTGCTGCGTAAAGTTTAATTCAAGCAGTTGCAAATTCTCCTAAAAAACGCGCCGCCTATTGAAGTAGAAGTTGTGGTTAGAACTGTGCCACAGCAGCGCGAAGTGGTGCGTGGCTTGTGGAACAATCAAGCGGTTTATGCTAAAAAGTTTACCGGGTCACGCGCACAAAAGCATTTTTCGCGCGATATTGCGGGAGTTCGATTACTCGCAAACGCCAATATTGCCACTCCCGCCCTTTTGTTTGATGGTGAAACCGAAGCTGCAAGCGGTTTTGTGGCTATTTATGCTGCGATAGGTGCATCACAGAATGCTGAAGTTGCCTATGCACAGCTAAGCAAAAATGCACGTTTTTCACTCATGCAAAGCTTAGTTAAAACTGTTGCGCAGCACCATCGCGCAGATTTAATTCAAACCGATTTGTACTTTAAAAATTTTTTGGTAGAAGCTGCTTCGCAAACCATTTATACATTGGATGGTGACGGCATTCGTACCCTCAATAAGCTATTTAAGGCCAAGCAAAAGCGCAGCAATTTGGCCACGCTATTTTCTAAAATGGACGTGCAAGATGATGTTTGGATAGAAGATTTATACCAACACTACTGTAATGAAACTGGGCTATATTTTTCAGTGATCGATGCTGCCAACGTTTGGGCATTAACACAAAGTATTCGCGCCAAAGTCAGCCGTGGCTATGCGGATAAAAAAGTATTTCGTAATTGCACTGATGTAAAAGTAACGCAAAGTTTTAGCCGTTATGTTGCCATTGCGCGCGATTTTCTAGTGAATGAAGGCGTGTTAAGTGACTTAGATGCTTACTTAGCCGACCCTGCGCAAAATATCAAAAATGGCCACACTTGCACCATTGCAAAGGCCAATATTGCCGAACGAGATGTGGTGGTAAAACGCTATAATATCAAAGGCTTAATGCATGGGTTGAGCCGAACTCTGCGTAAAAGTCGTGCGGCAGTTTCATGGGCGAATGCGTTTCGACTCAACATGGCCAATATTGCTACGCCCATGCCGCTCGCGCTGGTAGAAGAGCGCGTAGGCTTTTTAAGAAAGCGCGCTTATTTTGTGAGCGAATTTGTGGATGCACCTGATGTTGCGCAATTTTTTGCACAAACTACGGATACTGAAACCAAGCAACAGGTTGCGCTTGAAGTCACTCAACTTTTTTATCGGTTATATTTGCTAAAAATTAGCCATGGCGATTGCAAAGCGAGCAATATCAAAATAAAAGATGGCAAGCCACTTTTGCTCGATTTAGATGCCATGCAAGCCAATGCTTGGCATTTTGAACAAAAACATGTCAAAGATTTAAAGCGTTTTATGCGTAATTGGCAGCAAGATGCTGCACTAACGGCTATATTTAAAGACGCATTTGTACACGTGTATGACGATGTTGATGACATTTTGGGCGCCTCACTTTTAAGACGCGCGGCTATCGCTTAAATGCACAACATCATTTGACCTCCTCGCTAAGCCAGTCTGCATGCGGCTTACAGAGGCATGATTTTTTCTCGGGCGAAAAATCAGCATAAAAAACCATGTTTGCTACACTAAAATTAGCATTATTTTTAACGGTTTTGGCTAAACACAGTAAAATAGCGAAATCCTTATCAAAAATCACTTTGAAAGTTTTACCATGATTGTTTTAGGTTTATCGGGCGCACTTGGGCATGATGCATCAGCCGCACTTTTGGTGGATGGTAAAATTATTGCGGCCGCTGAAGAAGAGCGTTTTATTCGTGATAAACACGCGAAAAATAAATTCCCCTACGAGGCCGCTAAATTTTGTATGAAGCAGGCTGGCATTAAGCCGGAGCAAGTCGATATTGTTGCGTTTCCTTATGCGGAAATTCCACTTTCTACCAACGCACGCTGGCACTATGCCAAGCGCCATTGGTATGCACCAGACCGCGCTCTGGATGCTATTTTTAACGGCAATCGGCGATTTCGGCGTAACCGCGATAAGTCATTGAAGTTGATGGCAGATTTAGGATTAACAAATGCTAAATTTGTACCAGTGGAACACCACTTAGCGCATGCTTCTAGCGCGTACCATTTAAGTGGATTTAAAGAAAAAACCGCGATTGTCGGCATTGATGGCAAAGGCGAATACGCTACCACCTTTTTTGGCTATGGCGAAAATGGCAAAATTCATAAAATCAAAGAGTTTTATGATCCGGATTCGCTCGGTGGCATGTACGGTGCGATTACTGAGTATTTGGGCTTTGAAATGCTCGATGGTGAATTTAAAGTGATGGGCATGGCACCTTATGGGGATGCTGAAAAATACGATTTATCGCGCTTGGTTTCGTTTGAAAATGGCGAGCTAGAAGTCAACACGAAACTAGTGAATGTGGTTGGGCTACGCCGTTATAAAGAAGGCGGCAAAGGCTATTATTTCACGCCGCAATTGATTGATTGGTTAGGCCCAAAGCGCCACGGCGACGAAATTGATGACCCGTATATTCATTATGCGGCTTCGGTACAGCAATTGCTTGAAGATACCGCCCTAAAAATGATTGATTACTATTTGGGCGATATTATTAAAGAAACAGGCCGCATTGCGATGGCAGGTGGTGTGGCGTTGAACGTGAAATTGAATCAGCGCATTATTGCCTTGCCACACGTTAAAGAGTTGTTCGTGCAGCCTGCGTCTGGCGATAATGGCACTTCACTTGGCGCTGCCACGTACGCCGCGCACTTGGCGGGTGAAACCATCCATAAAATGGAACATGCCTATTTAGGCCCGGCATTTACCACTGAGGAATGTATTGCTGCTTGTGAAGTGCACCCCAATAAACCAATTTTTACACGCGTGGAAAATGCCGCACAAAAGGGCGCAGAGCTTCTTGCGAGTGGCAATCCGCTCGCTTGGTTACAAGGGCGTATGGAATTTGGCCCACGTTCATTAGGTTGCCGCAGTATTTTGGGTGACCCAAGTTATCCAGGAGTGGCAGACCGCATCAATGCGCAGATTAAATACCGTGAGCGCTGGCGCCCGTTTTGTCCGAGTATGCTAGACCGCGTAGCAGAAGATATTCTGCAAACGTCGCACCCAGCGCCTTATATGACGTTTACCTTTGATGTGGCAGAACATTGGAAATCGCGCATTCCTGAAGTGGTGCATGAAGATGGCACTGCGCGTGCGCAAGTGGTGACGCGTGAGACCAACCCACGCTATTATGACTTAATCGAGCATCTTGAAAAGCTGCGTGGTAATCCTGTTGTGCTGAATACTTCATTGAATCGTCGTGGCGAACCGATGATTTGCTCGCCAACTGATGCGCTCAATATGTTTTATGGCTGCGATTTAGAATTTCTCATGATGGAAGATGTGCTGGTGACTAAAAAATAGCGCGCTAAAGTGTGCGCTATAGTTCTAAAATGCGCATTTGACCGCACGTAAAAAGGCGAAAGATGGCCTTTTCGGGCTACGCTTTAAATTGACGAAACCGCCCCGATTAGCGATAATCGGGGTAAGGTGTTTTTGGTGCTTACGGCACCACTCTTATATAAAACAATCGCATTATCTGAAAGACTAATCATGAAGCAATCGCATATCGAAGTCACAGAACGAATTATTGAAGTTAGTCGCCCCACACGTGCTGCTTATTTACAGCGTGTAGATGCTATGCTTAATCGTCCAAAAAGTACTGGGCGTTTAGGGTGCGCTAATTTGGCGCACGCTTATGCCGCAATGCCTAGTAATGATAAGTTGCGCGTAGTGGCCGAAAAAGGCCCTAATATTGGGATTGTCACGGCGTATAACGATATGCTTTCAGCGCACCAACCGTATGCTGGCTACCCTGATATTATTCGTGATGAAGCGCGTAAACTCGGTGCAACTGCGCAAGTGGCGGGTGGCGTGCCGGCCATGTGTGATGGCATTACACAAGGTGAGCCGGGTATGGAGCTCTCATTATTCAGTCGCGATACCATCGCGATGAGTACGGCAGTTGCATTGTCTCACGATGTATTTGATGCCGCTTTAATGCTGGGCATTTGCGACAAAATCGTTCCTGGCTTATTGATTGGCGCGCTACACTTTGGTCATTTACCCACCGTATTTGTGCCCGCTGGCCCTATGGCAACTGGCATTGATAATACGACAAAATCAAAAGTGCGTGAAAAATACGCGCAAGGTTTAGTTGGGCGCGATGAGTTGTTGGCTTCAGAATCCGCCGCTTATCACGGTGCGGGTACTTGTACTTTTTACGGCACAGCGAATAGTAACCAAATGTTGATGGAAGCGATGGGCTTGCATGTGCCGGGCGCAGCCTTTGTGCATCCAGCAGATGGCTTGCGTGAAATGCTGACACGTGAAGCTGTGAACATGGTGATTAAAAACACCACTAAAGAACAATTTACACCGATAGGTAAATTGGTGGATGAGCATGTGATTGTGAACGCGATGGTGGCGTTGCTGGCAACAGGCGGATCAACCAATCACTTAATTCATTGGGTGGCCATTGCGCGCGCTGCTGGTATTATTATTGACTGGACTGACTTTTATCATTTGGCAAAAACCACGCCATTATTGGCAAGTGTTTACCCGAATGGTAAAGCCGATGTCAACGAGTTCCAATCTGCGGGTGGCCCGGCTTTTGTGATTCGTGAGTTGATTGATGCGGGTTATATGTTCCCCGATGTGTTTACGGTGGCTTACGGCGGCTTGCGTGATTATGGCAAATTGCCCGTCAAAGAAGACAACAAAATTGTTTGGAAAGACCTACCCAAAGAGAGCAAAGACGAAACGATTGTGCGCACGGCAGAGTTTCCATTTAGTGAGTCAGGCGGCTTGCGCTTGATGAAAGGCAATCTGGGTCGCAGCGTGATTAAGATTTCTGCAGTGCCTGCTGACCGCCACATTATTGAAGCGCCTGCGATTGTGTTTGATGCGCAAGAAGAGTTGCTAGAAGCGTTTGACCGTGGTGAGCTAGAAAAAGACTTTGTGGCTGTGGTGCGTTTTCAAGGGCCAAAAGCCAACGGCATGCCAGAGTTGCACAAACTCACACCGCCATTAGCCGTGTTGCAAAATAAAGGCTTTATGGTGGCTATTGTGACCGATGGCCGCATGAGTGGCGCGTCAGGTAAAATTCCTGCTGCTATTCACATGACACCAGAAGCTTCAGCGGGTGGGGCGATTGCCAAAGTGCGCACAGGCGATATTGTTCGATTGAATGCCAGCGTGGGCATGGTGAACGTGCTTGTCGATGAAGATGAGTGGGCTGAGCGCGAGGTTGAGGTGTTGTCAGATACGAAACGCCATCATAATGCGCATGATATGGGACGCGAACTGTTTGGCGGGATGCGTAGGAATGTATTGTCCGCCGAAGAAGGCGCAGTCACATGGCTTTAGCCGTTTGAAAATACAATTTATGCGGCGTTACTTTCGCTTGCCGTACTCATCGTACTGTCTTCGCTCAAGTGCCTTGCCTAAATTGATTTTGAAACGGCTAGTGCACTTGCCAATATAGCCGTCATTCCCGCGCAGGCGGGAATCCATTTTGAATTTAAGATTTTGATTTTTAAATAATTTATTTTAATTAACTAGGTAAAAAAATGAATACATTAGATTTAGCAAAAGAAGGTCCAGTCATCCCGGTGATTGTGATTAACAAAGTAGAAGATGCTGTGCCAATGGCCGAAGCCTTGCTTGAAGGGGGTATCAAGGTGTTAGAAGTCACTTTGCGTTCATCATGTGCATTGCAAGCGATGGAGCAAATTGCCAAACACGTGCCCGATGCGATTATGGGTTCAGGTACGGTGCGTAACTTAAAAGATGCGCAAGCCTCATTAGATGTTGGTTGTAAATTTGCCGTAAGCCCTGGTTACACCACTGAGCTAGGTCAATTTGCGCGTAAAATTGGCTTATCATTATTGCCGGGCGTTTCTACTGGCTCAGAAATCATGACTGCAAATGCCGATGATTACTACTTCTTGAAACTCTTTCCAGCGGTTGCAGTAGGCGGCATTAACTTGCTCAAAGGCTTTGCCGGCCCATTTGGTGATGTGAAATTTTGCCCAACTGGCGGCGTAACGGTTGAAAGCGCACCGCAATTTTTGGCGCTACCAAACGTGGTGGTTTGCGGTGGCACATGGTTAACCCCAGCTGATGCCGTAGCGCGCAAAGATTGGGCGCATATTACAAAATTAGCCAAAGAAGCAAGTGCGATTAAACCAGCTGCGTAGTTTTAAAAACATTGCAAAAAGGCTGGGTATTACCCGGCCTTTTTTTATGAATAAATATGCAAAAAACGTACTATACAATCCTTTTAAAAATAGCGTATTTTCGCCCGAGGATTTTTTGCCTCTGGAATCCGCATGGATACTGGCTTGGCGGGCAGGTGAAATGATATTGTGCAAAATATGCCACAAAAAAGCTTAAAAAAAGTGATTGTAAAATTAATTGAAATTGACTGGGAAAACGGCTTGAAAATTGATATAAAAAAATATAAAACCATTGTGTTTGACTGTGATGGCGTGGTGTTGGATTCTAATATTGTGAAAACTGAAGCGTATTTTCGCACAGCAAAAAAATTGGGTCATACCGATGCGCAAGCACAGGCTTTGGTTGATTATCATGTAAAATTGGGCGGCATTTCGCGCTATCATAAGTTTGAGTGGTATTTGCGCGAAGTGCTTAATCAGCCAGTGACCGAGCAAGCGGTGCAAATTTTGCTAGATGGCTTTGCACGCGAGTTAGAAGTTGGCCTGATGGAATGTGCAGTTGCTGATGGTCTACCGCAATTGCGGGAGCTGACACCCAATGCGAATTGGATGATATTATCGGGCGGCGATCAGCAAGAGATTCGCACCCTTTTTGCAATGCGCGATTTGGCCAAATATTTTGATGGTGGTTTATTTGGCAGCCCAGATAATAAAGATGAGGTGCTCGCGCGCGAAAAAGCCAGCGGTAATGTGCAAATGCCCGCTTTATTTTTGGGGGATAGCAAGTATGATTATGAGGCTGCAAGCAGAGCAGGGCTAGATTTTGTGTTTTTGAGTGATTGGACAGAGGTGGCGGATTGGCAAGACTTTTGTCAGCAACGCGAAATCGCTGCATTTGGAAAGTTGGCCGATATTATTTAAGGGGAATTAGGATGGTCACGTATCTCACCAAACAATTTCAATCCGTTCCCGCTTTGATGGCAATCTATCGGAAAATTGGCGGGCAGTTTGTCAGCACACGCTCAAATACTATTCATGCCATTAAGAAAGACAATCCTAGTGTGCGTATTAGCAGATACATTGAAAAATTTGGGAGTTATTCAACGGGCTATCGTCATCTCAGTGAGGCGCAAGCGGTTGTCACCGGGGCGCCTTATCGCCAGATATTATCGAAATTGCACGGTAAGAAATACATGATATTTACCGGAACGACGCCTTCATTAACGGTAAAACAAATCAGAGAGGATCATGCACATTTCGATAAACTTTGTGTCATTGGCCCACGGATGATGCGCACTGTACAACAAGCAAATTTGGATATCGAAGTGGTTCCTTCCGGTTATTTTCCTTTTTTATCTTTTCCGGAAAGAAAATCATCACAAAGCCAAGTAGTTTTAGAAGGTGCCGGCATAGACACTTCTAGGAAGACTGTGCTGTACTTGCCCAGAGGCGAACCATTCGGATCGTTCGATATGATGATGCCGGAATTTGCGGAAAAATTTGCCCATATAGAGATGAATTTGGTTGTACGGCCGCATCCTAGCCAATCAGTAAAGCTACACCTTCGTGACCGAATTCGATTTTTGCTGATGCAACGAAACATCAAGCAAAATGGCAATATCTTCATGGATATGAATTATTTTAAATTGGCTGATTTGCTTGCAATGGCAGACTTGGTGATTACGGATGGAAATTCGCCGGCGGAGGAGTCTTTATTTTACGGTGATGTGCCACAAATTTTGATAGAAACACATCGTTTATCACGAAAAACAATCAGCGAATCCATGAAAAAGCAGCAATCGAGTGATGATGATATTGCTTTAGCATTGCGCATTTACGATAACGGGCCAATCGCAACCCCGCAAGATGATATTTTGGCTAAAATATATCAAGCATTAGAGTCTGCAGATGCTTATGCCAAAGCTAGGGATGAAAATTATACTTTTGTTTTTGGACAAAGAGACTTCGCTCTCCAACAAGCTATCATTGAAGAGCTAAGACAATTTAATTAGCGTTGATCGGCGTGCAACATTAACTCACGTTCCGCAAACCATTCTTTAGAAAATTCGCAATCTGTAAATTCGTTAAAATACGGCCCACCCAGCGTATAGTGGGCATTGGAAACTTCGTTACTCTCTCGTTCATACCCAACAAGATGGTTCCAGCGTGCAGGAATTTCCCCGATTAAATCATCGTTTTCTAACCATTTAAATTGATGTAACTCTAGCCCGCTTGCTGTGTTGACATATTCAGGTGTTAGCGCTCGGCATTTGGCATTGTTGAATAAAATGACGCTAGACCAATTTTTCTTTTGGTAGGGAGTTTGAGGGGCATTCAAAAACTTAATAGATTCTCTCGGCTGGTGGTCGTGTTTGACCACTTGCACTGCGTACTCTTCATTGCGTAAGGCCCATAGCTTTGCAATGTCATCCATGAACAACATGTCACAATCCATAAAAATGGACCAACCTTCATAGTTGGACAGATAGGGTGTCAAAAATCGGGAGAATGAGAAATCTGTGGATTGCAGTGCATTACGCTCACGTGTCATGAGTTTGCCAAGATTACCCAAAGAAAGCGGTGTAATGGCAACCGGCTGGCTGGCATGGCGAATAATACTGTGGTTAAGTACATAGTAAGCCACAGTTTCTCTTGGGTCGTATCCGATAAAAATTCTAATCATAAAACGTCCTTATTATTTAAGGTTGTGTGGAATTGGCTTGCTTTTTGTATATGAGTATTCTCTTTTTCCCCGCATAACCGGAAATTTCCTGTACTAACATATATCGAGGCATTGTCAGAAATAGTGTCTTGATATCGTTGACTTGCGACTGACTAATAGATAAAGCTAAATAATCATACATGAGGATGGAATTATCAATAATTGAGTCATGTATGTATTGATAGTCATCAAATCCATGCTTATAAAAAGGCGCACCAGCGTAATACTTGAGCCTTTCTGAATTATAGAATACTTTTTCTCTGGGATTTTTATGTGAATCAATCCATGCGACCGCATCTTGGTCATAATTATAATCTGCGCGCTTGATGGCGACATTTTTGTATAGGTTGTAAACTGTCAGTAGCGCAATAAAAATCAATAAAAGTGTTTTTGCTAAAGTAATTTTTTTTGTTTTAGCTGGCTGATTTTTAAAAAAATCTTGTAGTGAAAAAGTCGCGAAAAATATTATTACAATCCCAAAAGGCAATATATAGCGGCTTTCCAACACATAATTATAAAAGATAATATACAAGGCACTTATGCTGGTTAAAAAAGCGACCAGTATCAAGAGTTTTTGTACATCCGGGTTGGGGGTTTTAACTGCACAGTTTTTGTTGGCTAGAAGCCCTACTACAGGTACTAATCCGGCTACGGAGCTTAACTTTATCAATGTAATGAGAGCCAACGTGACGGTGATGCTCAGCATTCCAAATTGATTAAGGTATTTGCCTAATATTTGATCATTGATAATATCTGCCTTCAGTTGAAGATTGTTGTTAATGACATCAATTCCACTACCAAAGGCATCTAAGACATCGTTAAACTTTCCAAGAAATAAATCATTTTTGACCAACGATGTCGCAATGAGTAACGCTATAATCGCAAAGATAATTGTATTGGCGTTCAAATACTTTTGAATGTTTTGGCGAGTGGTTGTCGGGGTTTTTAGCACCAAGAGTGACAGAGGTAATACCATTAAATACAGCGTTGCCTCTATTCTAAACAGGGTGGCGACAATCATAGACAGTTGCCATTTTAGGCTGTCCGTCACCTTCGAGTGGCGGCTGTACTCAATAAGATGCCCCACTGAAAAAAAAAGAAAGGCGTAAAAGCCAAAATCTCTCACCAGTAGTTCCAGTGAAATGCCGACAATGTTTGCTGAGCTAAAAATCAGCAATCCGCCTATACTTATCGTAACGATATCTCCGCCAGCAAGTTTAATGAGTCTCATAAAGCTGTAGGTAAATACGGCAAAAAATAAGACTTGTAAAACCTGTGCACAAATCAGTAATGGTAGTGTGCTGATGTTGTGTAAGGATGCGATTAAAAAAGAGTAAAACGGCCATTTATAGAGCGCTAGCCCTTCAGCCCACTGGCCTTGAGTAAAATGTTTGGCCACCTCTAAATACAGAACCGAATCATCTTTCACTCGGCCATGCTGGATATACATTATCCAGCTGCTTAGCAATATGCTGACGGCTACAAAAAATCGTATGGTATTTTCAGGGGAAGAAAATACGGAATAGCGAATTTTGTTAATAAACTTGATGGGCAAAAGCTAAAGTACTTTCAGTTTGATATTGACGGGGAGAATGTTTCGTAAGCAAGCCAAGTGTGCATCTGGCGCTTTTAGTGGGCATTCGCGCTTAAAACACGGGCTGCACTCTAAACCCAAATATTCTATCACAGTTTGGTTGGACATGGGCGGCGTGTGGTAGGGGTCGCTACTGCCAAAAATGGCGATGAGTTTTTTATGCTTTTCGTTTTCTTTAATGAGTGCCGCCGCTACGTGCATCAGTCCAGAGTCATTGCTAATAACCGTTTCGCAAAGCGACATCACATCTATTGCCTCGCCCAATTTGGTTTTACCGCCTAAATCAATACAGCGGTTTTGCGTGATTTGGTTAATTTGGCTGGACACTGGCACATCTTTATCTGAGCCAAACAGCACCACCTGCCAGCCATTATTTAAGGCAAAATTAGCCACCTCAGCATAATACTCAGCAGGCCAGCGCTTGGCCTCGCCATATTCTGCGCCTGGGCATAAACCTAGTGTTTTTGTGTTGGCATCAAAGGGTACACTAAGTTTATTTAACACCGCCAGTGCCGCAACTTTATCAGCGTTTAACGCAGGGTTGGGGATGCTTGGCGGTAATGCTTCACCTTTTGCCAAGCCTAAAGTTACAAAACGCTCCACCGTTTTTTTAAGCTTGGTTTTGTCTAAAGGCCGCACGTCGTTAATTAAACCATAACGCATTTCGCCCAAAAAACTGGTGCGTTTTTTTATGCGCGCTGCCCAAGGCAACAGGGCGGATTTTAACGAGTTGGTCAAAATAATACTTTGCGTGTAGCCCTGATTTTTTAAGCTTTTACCAAAAGCCAAGCGTTGCCAAAAAGCGAGTTCGCCATGTTTAAACGGCAATGCAATTTTGCCGCTCACCTCAGGCATGCGCTCTAATAATGGTAGCGTCCAAGCGGGCGCTGCAACATCAATGGTGCAATTTGGCCTGTTGGCTTTGAGCGTTTTAAACAAACTTTGCGCCATCACCATGTCGCCCACCCAAGCGGGGCCTAAAACGAGAATTTTATCTGCGGACATCGATTAATTTAAACATGGCATGAAATAATTGCACCAAAAACCGTCAAGAGGCACATAAAAGTAAGCCCACATTTTAACTGAAAAGCCAATAACACGCGCACTAATAAAGCAGCACTGTATTTTTTTGCAAAGCTATTTGCGTAAAATCACTAGGTTTTTTTACGCCAAGCGCATAGGGTGGTTTTTTAAAACGCGCCCATAATGCAACACATGAAGCGCATCATTGTGAAGCGCTCAAACTTAAAGGAAAATACATCATGTGGACAACTCCAGCAGCAACAGAAATGCGTTTTGGCTTTGAAGTTACAATGTACGTCATGAATAAATAGTGAAACAAATAACAGATAAATAGTTACCAATTATTTATTTTTAGCACATTTAAAAGCCCAATGCATGCGCATGTATTGGGCTTTTTTTATTGCCTAAAAAATAAGCAAAAATTACTTAAAAAAACACAACTTCCTAACAGCACCTCTGTAAGCCAGTCTGCATGCGGCTTGCAGAGGCATAAATTTCTCTCGGGCGAAATAACTTAGCAAAAAACGCTTTTTTTAAGCAGTTTTTTTGCGCGGTTTTTTGGATTTTTCAACAGGCAAAAGTGAAGTGATTTGTTGATAGCGTGCAAACAAAAATGCCACACGCGCGGCATCGGTTTGTGCGCTTTTGTAGCCATACGCGGCATCAACTGCTTTATCTAATACTTGATGCGCTTTAAGCAAAATGGCGGGCATAGTGAGCGGGTCATATAAATCTGCCAAGCTGGCGTTGGGGTGCGCCGCACGCGCCGCTAGCACCGCTTTGGCGGCAGATTCGATATTGTGCGTTTGTTTTTCTGTGGGTTCAGGCCACGGAAAATTGTTATAAACGATGCCTGCGGAATAACTGTATCTACTTTCTAATCGACCACAAACCGCGCGCATCCAAGCATTATGCATGGTAGATGAAAGAATGCCGAAGTGAAAATTTGTTGCATTTTCAATGGTTTGTAATTTGTCACCAGCAATAAAAGTGGCTGGTAAAAATCCGATAGGAATGAACAAACGCCGTTCAGATGAAACTCTAGGAATTGCCAAATAATTAGCTTTAGGTTGCCTTAATTCGCCAAACCGCGTTGGCTGGGTTGCCAAGGCTTGCGTAGGTAGCTTTTTACTTGCTAGCCGCATTTTCTTTACTTTTTCCACTCTTGCTAACACATGTGGCATTTTTCTTAATTCGGTAGGCTGGCAATCTAATAACCATAAGCAATAACGCTTTAGGTTATTGATAAATTCATCACCCATTGCAAACGGAAAAATCCATTTTTCAGCCTGTGGCTCTGCTTTTATTAACGTTTCCTTTTCTTCTTCTGTTAATAATAAATTTCCGCCATCGGTTGGCTGGCTACCACGTGTAATGGTAAGCACATTGCAAATTGGCTCGCGCCTTTTTTCTAGCATCACATTTGGTGCATCAACCAAATACGGGTTAATGTTGTTGGCTTTTATAGCGTGTGGTTCGCCCTTAATATCTGCATATTCATAAATGGTTTTATTTGCGGCTTCTTGCAAACCAAAACCAATAACCACGCAATGCACCGCGGCGTTGCCACGTGCTTCATTGCTCCAGCTAAAAGTGCGGTGGGCAAAGTGAATTTTTACGCCCTGCGCCAACATCCAGCCCCAAAGTACGCCCACTTGCTCACCCTGCGTAATGCTATTGGTAGAAACAAACGCGCAGCGGATTGGGCTTCCCTCTCCCCACTGCGCAGGGCGAGGGGTATTGATATAACGCGCGGCCTTAATATACCAAGCAGACACGAAATCTAACACGCCTGCACCATGAATGTCATGGCAAACTAATTCCATATCGGCTTTTTGTGGCGCATTACGTTGTGTATAGCCAATAAACGGCGGGTTACCTAAAATATAGCTACAGCTTTCTGGGGCTAAAACGCTCGCCCAATCCGTCTGCAAGGCATTGGCGCAGGTGATATGCGGCGTGGCTTTTAGCGGAATACGCGCAAAGTAATTGCCAAATTCTTCCGAGATTTTCATATTCATTTGGTGGTCGGTCAGCCACAGCGCCACTTGCGCAATTTGCGCAGGAAACTCTTCAATCTCAATGCCGTAAAATTGGTCAACATCTACGTTAATCAGTGCTTGTACGTCCATCACCAATTGGCCTGTTTTGTGGCTGGCGCGTAATACTTCAAGCTCTAGCAGGCGCAACTCGCGGTAAGTAATTACCAAAAAGTTGCCGCAACCACAGGCAGGGTCTAAAAAATTGAGTTTGCGTAATTTGTTGTGAAACTCTTGAAGCTTGTTTTTATTGTTCTTTACTTTTTCAAACTCTGCCCAAAGCGCATCTAAAAACAAAGGCTTAATGAGTTTTAAAATATTTTCTTCGCTGGTGTAGTGCGCGCCTAAATTGCGCCGCGCATCGGTATCCATAATGCTTTGAAACAAGCTGCCAAAAATCGCGGGGGAGATAATGCTCCAATCCAGCGCGCATAAATCAAGCAGCGCTTCGCGCATTTTGCTATCAAACTGGGCGGGCGGTAGCTGCTCTTCAAACAGTTTGCCATTCACATATGGAAAAGCCGCCAAGCTATCATCCAAATTGCTTAGGCGTTTATTTTGGGGCGTGTTAAGCACGTAAAATAACGTGCTGATATGGTGCGCTAAGTCGCTGCCATCTGCACTGGTTTTGGTTTCAATGTAATCTTGAAATATGCGCTTATCAAAAATAGTGGTGTCTTCAGCAAACAAGCAAAACAGCAAACGCACTAGGTAAACTTCAAGCACATGGCCTTGATAACCCACAGCTTTTAGCGCATCGTGCAGCTTGCCCATGCGCTCGGCAGCTTTAATATTGATGGGGTCTTGTGGCTTAATAACTTGCGTGGTGTAGCCAGCAATAAAGCCAAATGATTTTACATTTTGGTAAAGGTCTTTTAAGGCAAATTCGATTTGTTCGTTGGTTTCAAGGTTATAAAGCCGAAACTTAGAAAAATCAGAAACCAGCACGTATTTGGGTAAATCTCTATCTTTAATGCCGGGAAAATACTCTAAAGCTTGGGTATAGGCTTTATCTAGGCTTTTGCCGCGCGATTTGTGCTCAACCAACAATTGGCCGCGCCAAAGTAAATCAATAAAACCGCCTTTACCATCTGACTTTTTGACTGGCGTTTCAAAGCTGGCAAGCCGACGGCGCGGCATGCCAAACACTTCAAAAAAAGCATCCCAAAATGATTTAGCCTCTGCGTCTTCGCGGCTCTCATCCTGCCATTCTTTAGAAAAAGCATTCGCACGCGTTTTAATTTCGTTCCAAGATAAAGGCATGAGCGTGAGTATAGCGGGTTTTATTCGCTTTTTCACCGTGCGCCTAACGAGATATTTAAAAGAAAAAGGCCACTTCAAAAGAAGTGGCCTTTAAGTGGTGGTGAAAGAGGGACTTGAACCCTCGACCCCAGGATTATGAATATTAAAATCGTCTACGATTTAAAATGTCGATTTTAGTATATTAAATGATACTATTACCAATATTAAAGTTTAATTTATTGATTTATAAGGGTTTATTTAAAACCATTTATAGACAATTAAAATCACTATAATTTTGGTGTTCACAAAAAAAGTATACATTTTTTTTAAATCAACATCTAAATTTGTAAAATTATTATTTCATTTTTGACCATAGGAATCAAGTATTAAACACTTCATCTCTAGGAAATTGAATGATTAAAATGAAATATCAAATAAAATCTTTTATTCTGAGTTTTAGAAAATCGACGTGTGCTTCCTGAGTATTCCAGTGAAAAGAGCCACCTAGAATTTTTTCAAAGGAGCCACCGGTTATTATTTGAAAGTAGCCATCAATAATTATTCAACGTGAATCTTTTTTGAACGCGTACTATGGGGGACAGGCTGTGTAAAAACACAAAAATGATTATGTTGTATGAATGTTCAATCAATCAACCTCACTTAATTTAATGCATTAGCCTTTGCTAGATTGATGGATATTCAGGTTGGTTTTTATCTGTTTAGCACTACATCTTGCACACATGGTGCATTTGATACTCCCGTCAGCAGTGGTTTGACCCACTTTGCATCGCTTGAATGAGTGCTGCACTGCCTAATAGCTTAATCACACGCTTTAGATTGTAAGCCAAGACATGCAAACTCATTTCTGTGCGCACCTTCTCAAGACCTCTGGTTTGGAAGTGCGTGGCCCCCATCCAAGATTTGATGGTACCAAACGGATGCTCAACGGTTTGTTTACGAATCAGCATCGCATTTGGCTGGGCATTTAAACGTGATTGCATTTCATCTAATATAGCTTCGTGTTCCCAACGTCGAATGCGGCGCTCGGTGCCAGGAGTGCATTGAGACTTAAGTGCACACCTCTTGCACGCTGAACTCCAATAAGCATGCAATACTTTACCTTTCTCAATCGTAGAATAGTGTTTGATTAGTATTTGATTCGCTGGACAACGATACGCATCTTTATCTGCGAAATAAATAAAGTCTTGCCTGTCATAAAGTCCCTCAGCACGACTACCAGAGGTCAGCGGCCTTGGTACCAGCGGTGTTACACCGGCTTGCGTACTCGCGAGTATTTCTTCACTCTTAAAATATCCTTTGTCTGCATAGGCAGTGATTTGATTCACGCCCATGGCATGTTGCGCTTGTACCGACATGTTGGTCAGTTGGCTACGGTCGCTGGCATTGTTGGTCACTTCATGCGCCACAATCAAATGGTTCTGCGTATCAACAGCAGTTTGAACATTGTAGGCTACCATTCCGCCACCACTCTTACTGGTCGCCATAAAACGTGCATCAGGGTCAGTGAGCACAACTTGCTTATCGGGTGTCAATTGACTCTGTGCTTCTATGGCTTGCAAGGCTTGCATTTGCTGTTTAAGTTCTGCCAAGCGCTCAGTCAGTCGAAAGGATTTAATGGTTGGCTGATGAGATTCATGCTGATCTGCTTGGTCAAGGTCTTTAAGATATTGGTTAATATGCGCTTCAACCTGCTTCATCCGAAACTGAATCTTGGCTTGGGTAAAGCATTTATCACGGCTATTCACTGCTTTGAATTTACTGCCATCCACAGCGACCACCGCTTCTGTAAACAAATGCATGCGGCGACATAGTTCAATAAATTGTTTACACACCTGGCGAATGGCTTTGCCATTATCTAAGCGGAAATTAGCAATGGTTTTAAAGTCAGGGGCTAGTCGATTGGTGAGCCACATTAACTCGACATTGCGTTGCGCTTCACGTTCAAGACGACGACTAGACTGAATGCGATTGAGATAACCGTAGATATATATTTTTAAAAGAATACTGGGATGGTAACTGGGTCTGCCAGTGATAGCGGGGTTCACCCCTTCAAACCCTAACTGTCCTAAATTAAGCTCATCAACAAATACATCAACAACGCGCACTGGATTAGATTCAGTAATGTAATCGTCAAGACATTCTGGTAATAATATGGCTTGAGAACGGTGTTCGCCTTGGATGAATCGCTTCATTTAGAACCCCCCAATTTACGCACATCTGATAGGCATCATTATACTAAATCGGGGCGTTTTTACACAATCTGGGGATGAATGAGTCATGAACATCTCAGGGGAATAAAGCGGAAGTTCGATTCATCAAAAACTGCATCATCTACATTCAAGCGATATGATTAAAGGTTGTGGCTATGTGGTCATGCCAAATTCACATTACCGAAAATACACTGCTTCTTCTCGTTCAATGGTATGGCAGTTTGTATTTCCTTCTCAAGTTCGCATTAGGAAAAATAATTTGAAGATTTGTAAATAATGTCGACTACGTTCAATACGAATTTCTTTTCTGAGTTAACAATACACCCCAAAGTTAGTAAATGAAATATGGACTATTTGATATGCCGTAATTTTTCATTTTATGAACATGGAATCGCGGAGGAAGAAATGCGTTCAGATGACACCAATAAAGTTGGACAGTGCCCATTTCATGGTCGTGCTGTGCAGGATAATGATAACTCAACTCAGTACGAGTCTAAAGAAACTTGGCCACCAGGTCCGAGAACCCGTTTCACGGGATGGAGTTTACTGCAAAGTATGTCGCAAGACTTCTTAGGTGCTTTAGCACAGTGGAAAAAAGAATTTGGCGACCTGATATATTTGCATATCTGGCCTGAACATGAAGTCGTAATCAACGATCCTGCAATTGCTCGCGAGTTGTTAGTGTCACACCATGAAAACCTAGTTCGTTGGGAGCATGGCGTCGAAGTCTTTTCACAATTGCATGGCAAAAGCGTGCTCACCACTGAAGGAGCGCATTGGTATGAAAAGCGTCAGGCATTACAGCCAAACTTTACTCCCAAGGCAGTTGAAAAATTCTTACCAACGATTGAATCGGTCGTTAAGCGACACCTCGATACGTGGCCTAAGCAAAATAAATCATGGCCAATAGAAAGGTATATAACTGCAATAACGATGGATGTTATCGCTCGTTTGATATTTTCCAGTGATTTGGGAGATGAACTTGATACCATTTCTGAAGCTTCACAAGTGCTTAATGAAGTGGCGAATAAGGAGCTATATTGGCCCGTTATTACCCCAAGTTGGCTACCTTGGAAGTGGCGTAAGCGGAAAGCTTTCTCTATCATGAATGGTTTGATAGAAAAGCATGTACAAATAAGACTGAAGGCCTTACAAAAATCTGACTTACTGCAAAAAGCTGATGGTGACTTGGCAAGTGATAAACCTAATGACCTAATGGGACATTTATTGCAACTTCATCAAGACAATCCAAAAGCATGGCCTCTTCAAGCCGTTCGTAATGAGTGTATGACGGCTTTCCTAGCTGGACATGAAACGGTGGCGGTGACCTTAACTTGGTGGTTGTGGTGTATGGCTTCGCAACCACATGCTCAAGAACAGGCAAGACAAGAGGTGCAATTTTTTTTACAGAAAAAAAGTTCTGAGAAGTCTGGCTTAAGTGACTTGAGTTATCTAAATCAAACAGTAAAAGAATCAATGCGTTTATATCCTGCAGCACCAGTTCTGATGACACGTCGGAGTACGCAATCATTCAAACTGGGTCAGTGGGTTATACCGAAAAAAACCTTATTTATAATACCTGTATATCTTTTACATCATGATGAAAGATGGTTTCCAGAACCCGAGAAGTTTATTCCAGAACGATTCAATCCAACGGCGGAAAAATACCCACGTGGAGCCTACATGCCATTTGGTACAGGTCCGAGGGTGTGTTTGGGGCAACATATGGCAATGACTGAAGTTATGGTGATTGCTTCTTTGATATTACAACGCTATTGTTTGAGTATGCCTGACCATACCGAACCACCAGTGCCCGTATTACAAGTTTCATTAAGGCCACGTGATGAATTAAAATTGAATTTGCAAGCAAGTTGACGGTGCAACCTTCTAAGCGATACTCTACCAATATGTTAAAAAATAAATCTTACGGCGATGCAAAAATCAATATTTGAGCAAATAGATGGTAGTTTTCCTCATCCAATGATTCGCGCCCCGAGGTTAACAAAAAATGCTAAAACGCAACCTGGAACTGACCTTGGCGCCCGTTTGCATCTGGCACCAGCAGCATTGCAAGGTGCTATTGTTGCCATCATTTATCGTGACATTAGCGGCCTTGAAATAGATAGTCATCAGCGGCTCACCCATTTTGCTGCAAGTGAATTGATGAGCTTGTCATGGTTTCAAGGAAGCGATGTTTATATATATAGTGCTGTTGAGGATAAGCCGGCATGGCGTCCTTTAAGCGCATCAACTGTAATCTCAGGTAGTCAGCAAACACCTTCTGTTAGTTGGTCTGTGAATGCAGGGCGGGCAGGGATGATTTGTTTTACCGCTGATGTTGCACATACACTTTTTGGTATCGATGTCGTGACCATAACAAATAAATTTGTTCCTGCCCAATCGGTACTCCCTTCTCATTTATGGCCATTATTGGAAGATTTAATCAATAGTCCTGATGACATTTCAGCAATCGCTGCACTTGAACATCATCTTGCCCCTCGCTGGCAATTATTACATGGACGCCAAAATGCATCGCCCACATTCAGCCAAATTGGCCGACATTGGGTAGAACGCCTTGCATGGCAAGCACGAGATTGGAGCAGAAGTCACAGTCAACGTCATGTTGAGCGCCGCATTAAAGCTTTAACTGGACGTTCATTGCGTCAGTGGCAAGCGCTGGTAAAGACTGAAGGCGTTTTTTTTGCTGCACGAAGCCTCTTTGAAAATGGACAAGAAATTAATTGGGCGAATATTGCATTTGAAGAAGGTTTTGCAGATCAAGCACATCTCATTCGCGAAACAAAGCGAATTACAGGTTTTACACCAATCGAGTTCGGACTTCGGTTCGCTGAAGATGAGTCATTTTGGCTTTATCGGTTATGGCTTTGATTATTATAGGTAACGTTCACTTGAAATCTGAGTTAGTTAGATAGATAGCTTCATTTTAATAACTGTTGGACGTAAAAGGATTTAGTATGAAATTTGGCTACACAATCGTTTATGTTAGAAATGTTGCCTCATCGCTGGCATTTTTTGAAAAAGCGTTTGGTTTTTCTCGTCGCTTTCTTCATGAGGCAGGAGATTACGGCGAACTGGAAACTGGAGAAACAACACTCGCTTTCGCTTCTCATGCACTTGGGTCGTCAAACTTTCCTACTGGTTATGTTGCAGTGAATTCAAATTCAAAACCATTGGGTATTGAGTTAGTTTTCGTTACTCAGTCAGTGCAAGAAAGTCACCAAAAAGCTATTTCTGTTGGGGCAGTTGAGGTTAGTCCACCAGAAACCAAGCCGTGGGGGCAGGTTGTTTCTTATGTGCGCTGTCCAGAGGGTACATTGATTGAGCTTTGCACTCCAGCTGGCGATTAAGTATGTTGCCCACCCATGATTCAAGCTAGATTTGCTAACCTAGCACCTTACTTTAAGGTTTGGCACAATAATCGCCTGCGACCTTTAGTTGATTTCTACGTCTATACAGGTGCATCAAGTTTAATGCGACTATAAAGGAGCTATATGTATGAAACGCTTTCACGCACACGTTGCAGTAGAGAATATAGAGACAAGCATGGACTTTTACAGCAAGCTGTTCGGTCAGCCGCCTACCAAGAAGCAAGATGACTACGCGAAATGGATGCTGGAAGATCCAAGAATCAATTTTGCTATTTCAGCAAGAGGCCACTCGGTCGGTGTGAATCATTTAGGCTTCCAAGTCGATTCAGCTGAAGAGCTCGCCGAATTGAAGAAACTGGCTAAAGCTGCATCACCGAAAGATGTGTTGGATCAGGGAAAGTCCACTTGCTGCTATTCCAATAGTGAAAAACATTGGACGATTGATCCGCAAGGTTTAGCTTGGGAGCACTTTCACACCATGTCTGATGCACTTGAGTTTGGCAGTGACACCGCAAATCAGACAATTGCATGCTGCATTCCTATTCGCGAGTCTGATCAGAATATGTCATCAGATAAGGCTACAGATAAGGCTACTTCTTGTTGCATCCCGAACGGTTTGTCAGCGACTCAAGGGGCTTGTTGTGGCTGAAGATGAAGCGTTGCTGGTCGAGTCAACTACTTCTGAAGACATTGGCGTGGTCTTTGCCGATCTGCGAACTAGGCTGCGCAATTATTTGCGCAGGCGCGTGAGTGATCCATTTCTGGTTGAAGACCTTGTTCAAGATATATTCGTCAAAGCATCAGCTGCGGTCAATGCCAATCAAGCCCCAAATAATTTAACTGGATGGCTCTATGCTGCAGCACGCACAACAGTAGCTGACTACTATCGCACGGCACATCCTGAACCTTTGGAGCTGGACGAGAATTTGCCAGATTCAGATAATGCTAGTGATGAGCTTCTGCATCAGGAGCTTGCCATTTGCCTCAGGCCGCTTACCCGGCAACTTCCTGCAATCTATCGCGACACGCTACTTGCCACCGACTTTAACGGGAAAACCATGCAAACCTTGGCTGACGAGCAAGGTCTGTCATTGTCCGCAATCAAAAGCAGGGCAAGTCGAGCGAGATACATGCTCAAAGCTAAATTACTGGACTGTTGTCATGTGGAGATGTCTGGTGGTCTTGTCACAGACTATTACTGTCGCTCAACCAATCCGCCGTGCGGGGGTGGTTGTGCTTAACTAAAATTTAACTTAGACATGACTATGTCGCACCTGTTAATTCAGACGGTAGACTTCTTTCACTAATCTTTGGAGATTATTGATGCAAAATTTATATATCGCAGCAAGTTTCATTCTAATTCTTACGGCAATATCACATTCTGTTATTGGCGAGATTATGATCTTTCGCAAACTTAGTAACGGTCAAATCGTCCCAAACATTAGCGCGCCTCCCCTTGAGGAGAGAAACGTTAGAATACTTTGGGCTAGCTGGCACCTGACAAGCGTATTCGGCCTCGTTTTTGCGCTTACTCTGTTTAAGATTGGAATCAATGCTCCCTTGAGCGCTCCTGAACTGACTTTTTCTATCGCAATCGCTTGCTTTTTGGGGGGGGTACTCGTATTAGTCGGAACTAAGGGTCGCCATCCTGGCTGGATTTCCTTAACCCTAGCGTCATTTCTGATTTGGTATGCGTCTAAAGTGTCTGTCTAACATGGTAATCTACCTCGTTCCCTTTGTTCGCTGGACTCTGTGTGAGAAAGCCACGTTGCGTCAGTTAGTTTTAAGTTAGGAGTTAGAAACTATGTTAAATTTGCACGTAACAGAAATAAAAGCATTTGTTCCAGCTCAAGATTTTGAATTGTCTAAGCAGTTTTATAAGGATTTAGGCTTTACTATGGCATCTGAAGGTGGAGGCGTAGCTTACTTTCATTTTGAGCAAGTTAGTTTTTTGCTTCAGAATTTTTGCGCTGAAGGTCTCGCCGAAAATTTTATGATGCACATGCTAGTTGACGATGTTGATGCATGGTGGGCAAAAGTAAATCAAAGTGAGGTTGTGTCAAAATACGGTGTAAAACTTTGGCCTATTGAGCATCAACCATGGAAAATGCGTGATTTCTGTTTTACGGATCCTTCTGGTGTTCTTTGGCGGATTGGTCAAAATGTAGAGTGAACATGGTTTTATTTTAATTTAATGTGTATATCACATTAACGCGGGACGCTATCGGCGTCTCTTGTATCTTAATACAAACATTGAGTCTAAATAAACACAAAGGAAAATAAAAATGGTAGAGCATGATTACGAGTATGCAGGATTTTGGATTAGAACGGGTGCTACTATTATTGATGTTGTATTGATAATGCTCATCACCTTTCCAATACTCATTGCTATTTATGGCTGGGCTTATTTTGACAGTTCGCAAACTGGCATTATTGCAGGTCCAATAGACTTTCTATTAAGCTGGGTACTTCCAGCAATTGCAACCATTTTGTTCTGGTTAAAAAAACAAGCAACGCCAGGGAAAATGGCTTTATCTGTAAAAGTAGTTGATGCAAATACGGGGCAAACTTTATCAGTTGGTCAGTCAATAGGTCGTTATCTCGCATATTTTGTATCACTGCTACCACTTGGTATAGGCGTAATTTGGGTTGCATTTGACAGCAAGAAGCAAAGCTGGCATGACAAGTTAGCAAATACTGTTGTTATAAGAGCAAAAAAAGTGGTTTATAGCCTGTAATGTTTGAGTAAGCCTAAACCATCCACCAAGCGGGACGGGATAAAACTCGCAACTTATGTCATTCGTTAGTCATTTCAATAGAACAGTCTCTTGAGGTCACATGAGTAAAAAATCCGCTTTGCCCACTCTCTACTACGTTCTCGCCGTTGTGGGTCTTCTCGCCACTTGGTACTACAACGTACAATACTTCATGAATGGTGGAGGCTTGGGACCAAGCGAGTTCTTTGGGGCTGCATTTGCTAATCCACTTACTACCTCCATCACAATTGACGTTTACTTTACTGCATTTGTGTTTTCAGTATGGGTGCTAAATGATTCAAAACGTATTGCTATAAAATTGCCGTGGTTGTATGTGGTTCTGTGCTTCTGCGTTGGCTTAGCAATTTCTCTTCCGCTTTATTTAGCAGCTCGGGAAAAGGGCAGCTTGAAGGATAAAGCCAATGCTTAACCCATTCAAATGGGACTGTGGACTTGCCTTAAGAAAATAGACACATCGAACTAACTTTAACTAACTCTTGAGTATATTATTAGGTTATCTAAAGGTCTGCTTTGGGGATTTTTGAGCCTTTCACTTAAGTTTACTTAGCATATTCCTTAATGCCAATCATAAAATATTGTAAAAAGCCCCGACAGACTTAAAGTGATTTTATCTAATTTTTAAAATCAATAAAATCAATAGGTTAAAAAACGCTGCCCGACGAACCTAATTATCTTAAGTCAATTGTGATTTAAGATAATTAGGTTCGTCGGCAAATTTGGGGGCAAGGTCGCCATCATTTTCGATACAAAGGACAACGCATTTGGCTAATTGGTCTAAACAGCTACAGCCTAGTCAGCTACTCCATGATTTCAGGTGATAAAAATTTCTCAGGTAAGACTACACCAGGAATATATTGCTTACCCCATTTTCCCATAGCTTTCAATATCGGTCCAAGATCAGCTCCTTTAGGAGTGAGGAAGTATTCTGCACGTGGGGGATTGTCTTGGTAGAACTGTTTTTTGACTAAACCCGCGGCCTCAAGGCGCTTTAAGCGATCTGCCAAGATGTTGGTTGGTATCGCCTCTGGCGAATTTTGAAACTCTCCGTAACGGCGCTTATTTAACAAAAGTAGGTCGCGCACCACCAGTAACGTCCATTTATCTCCCACTATGTCGAGCAGGTTTGCAATCGGACACGTCGAGCGATAGCCCTCGGGGCTGACTGTGTTTGCTTTAGATTTTTTCATGAGCACAAATTTTATCTAAGTCACTTGCAAAGTGCAAGTTTTATATGTAAGATGTAACTTGCAATTAGCAAGTTACTAATCAAATGCTTCATCCAAGATGCAATAGTTATGCAGGAGAGCGCAAAAATGCTATCAAGATTCAGCCCTTTGGCAAGCGCATATCCATAACAAGTCACCCGTTTACAAACATTACAAAAAGGAACCACTATGTCTCAGAATTCAGTCGTTATCGTTACGGGTGTATCGTCCGGCATTGGTCGTATCACCGCAGAAAAGTTTGCAAAGCAAGGTTGGCGAGTATTCGGCACCGTGCGCAATCTCACCAAAACCCAACCTTTTGCTGGGGTGGAGCTAGTTGAAATGGACGTGCGCGATGAAGATTCAGTGAAGCGTGGAATCCAGTCGATTATCGACAAAGCCAAGCGTATCGACGTATTGGTCAACAATGCGGGCGGATCAATTTTAGGCGCAATGGAAGAAACATCGATTGCCGAAGCTAGAGCGCTATTCGACACCAACTTTTTCGGAGTTCTGAGCACCACCAAAGCTGTTCTGCCGCACATGCGCAATCAGCGTTCAGGTCGCATCGTCAATGTCAGTTCGGTATTGGGATTTCTGCCAGCACCGTACATGGCGCTCTATTCGGCTTCCAAGCACGCCCTTGAGGGACTATCCGAAAGCTTGGATCATGAGGTACGTCAATTTGGCATTCGCGTGGCGCTTGTCGAACCCTCTTTCACTAAGACCAACTTTGAGCAGAACACGCCTCAGACCGCCACCAAAATATCAGATTACAACAAAGAGATTGGCGTTGTTACTGAGGCAATACGAATCAATAATCAAAAGGCGCCTGACCCAGCAGAAGTAGCAGCCACGATTCTTAAAGCCGCTTTGGGAAAATGGAAGATGCGCCACACGCCTAAAGGAGAGGCGTCTCTTTTAGTAAAGTTGCGTCGCTTCATGCCTTTTGGTCCGGTAGATAAGGGTTTAAGAAAGACTTTCGGGCTTGCTTGAATAAGTCTAGTCTGAAACTCCACGAAGAGTGAATTAAGAAAAGCGCAATCGCTAGATTGAGCCCATTTTAGGCAAGATATTTTGCTTCAATTACAAGCTAAAAATCACCCGAGGAAAATTAGCACCTCTGGAAGCCTCATGGATATTGGCTTGCAGAGGTGGTGTTGGGAAGATGGGTTAACTATGCGATAAAAATACAAGTGTTAATATGAAAAAAGTCGTGGCTGAATTTAGCTAATTACTCAAACATTGCATCGACAAATTCATTGGTTTTAAACGGACGTAAATCATCAATGCTTTCGCCCACGCCAATAAAGCGAATGGGAATTGGCCGTGCTTGGGCAATCGCCGCAATCACGCCACCTTTGGCAGTGCCATCGAGCTTACTTAACACCAAGCCAGTCACGCCCAAGGCATCATCAAAAATTTTCACTTGGGATACCGCGTTTTGTCCCGTGTTGGCATCCAGCACCAGTAGAACCTCATGCGGAGCGCCAGGCATGGCTTTGCCCATCACGCGTTTGACTTTGGCGATTTCGTCCATCAAGTGCATTTGCGTAGGCAAGCGCCCAGCGGTATCGGCCAGCACAATATCGATATTTTTGGCAATGGCCGAGTTAATGGCATCAAACATCACGGCGGCGGGGTCGCCACTGCTTTGTGCCACTACGTGCACATTATTGCGTTCGCCCCACACTTGCAATTGTTCGCGCGCAGCAGCGCGGAATGTATCGCCAGCGGCAATCAACACACTTTTACCTTGTGCTTGATAGTATTTTGCCAGTTTACCAATGGTGGTGGTTTTACCCGCGCCATTGACGCCAGCCAGCATAATAATAAATGGCTTGTGGGTGCCAGTTTCAAGTGGTTTTTCAAGTGGTAGCAGTAAATCAGTGAGGGCATCTTTAAGTGCGGCTTTGAGTTGCACGGTGTCATCTAAATTTTGCCGTTTTACGCGGCCTTTAATGTCATCCAGCAAATGTTGTGTGGCACCCACGCCAACATCCGAAGTGAGTAAAATGGTTTCTAGCTCTTCATATACTTCAGCATCAATCTTGCCGCCACCAAACAGGCCAGCAAGCTGTGAGCTAAGTTGTTTACGCGTTTTGCTTAGCCCCTGTTTCAGGCGTTCTGTCCAGCTTAAGGTTTTTTCAGGTTCAGGTGAGGGTGCTACTTCTTGAGCAACGGGTGCAGCTTGTGGCTCAGTGGGGGAAGGTGCTGGTTTTTTTTTGAAAAAATCGAACATGGCAATTTACATAAAATATGAGTTGCTATTTTATCGCAAATTAACGCTGACTGTAGTGTGCCTGCTAAAAATAAGCCCAAGTGACAACAGCCCAAGTCACAACAGCCCAAGTGACAACACTATTTTCGATACGGTAACATTCTTGTTAAGGTGTTATCTTTCTGCACATAGTGGTGAAACAAGGCCGCTGCCGCGTGTATGCCAATGAGATAATAACCCACTTCACCGATGGTTTTATGCAATTCTTTTAGCGTTTTAGCGAGGTCTTTATTTTCGGCCAATAGTGCAGGTAGCTCTAAACCAAAAAATGGGATTGGCTTACCAGCCGCACTTAAAGTTGCCCAGCCAAGCAAAGGCAAGCCTATCATTAACGCATAAAGTGCTAAGTGCACTAATTTAGAAGCAAGATGTTGCCATGCTTGCAGTGGTGGCGTAATTGGCGGTGTTGCTGAAGTCACGCGACCGTAAATGCGCACAAAAACAAATATCAATACTGTTAAGCCCAACATAAAATGCCAAGCTTTTAGTGCCTCGCGTGGGTCGCTACCCTTTGGGTAAAGTTCACGTAACTCTATACAGCTATAAACGCCAATAAACAACAATAACATCAGCCAGTGCAGAGCAATAGTTAGGCGACTATAATGGTTGCTTGGGTTTGACATCTGCGCTCTCCATGTATGACGGTGTAAAACTCAGTATAAACTCATTTTTGCTTTAAGCGAATCATTTCTAACCACTCATAAATCGCCATACCAGCCAACATAGCCACTACAAAAATAATGGCTTTTAACCCGCCAACGCCCAGCAGCACAAAAGCAGGTGCCGGGCAAATGCCCACCAAGCCCCAGCCAATACCAAACGCAAGGCCACCCAATACCAGCCGTTTATCTATGACGCGTGAGGTTGGGAGCTGGATTGTTAAGCCCAATAAACTGCGTTCACGTTTTTTAGCCATAGCAAATGGAATCACGCTTATCGCAATCGCACCGCCCATTACCAGCGCTAAGGATGGGTCCCACGCGCCGGCTAAATCTAAAAATGCCAACACCTTTGCTGGGTTTGCCATACCGGCGAGAATTAAGCCAAGACCAAAAATTAAACCTGTGAGCAAAGAAAATAGCACGTGCATTTTGTTGGATTTTTCCATGAATTAAGCCCCCAACATATGACGCACGACGTACACGGTTAAAAAGCCAGTGGCCATAAAAGCCAGCGTGGCGACGATAGAGCGAGGTGAAAAACGTGCAATGCCGCATACGCCATGCCCGCTGGTGCAGCCAGAACCAAAACGTGTGCTGATGCCAACAATCAGCCCTGCAACCACGAGTAAAGTATTGCTTGCGTCAATCTGGATGTTCGGCAAAGGCCAAAACATGCCCCAAACGAATGGGGACAAAATAAGCCCTAAAACAAAAGCTATGCGCCAGCCTGCATCGTGTAGCCTAGGGCGAATCAAACCGCTGACAATGCCAGTAATGCCGGCAATGCGCCCGTTAAATAAAATAAATATAGCGGCGGCCAAGCCAATCACTAGGCCACCAGATAACGAAGCCCAAGGGGTAAAATTATTCCAGTCTATCGTCATAAAAGTCGTTTCTGCTAATGTGTAAAAAAGCTGCACAAGTAGTGTGCAGCTTTATAACCGAATTATATATGAATTTAAAACTGCCAGCCGTAAGCAACACCTAATGAATCTTCATACATTTTCAGGTTAGCTTCGCCGCCACCATACGCAGCAGGAATAGAACCGTTGCCTTTCACTTTTTCTTCAAACGCATGCATGTATGCAAATGACAATTCACCTTTATTTGGCAACACGTAAGTAGCACCCAGTGTCAGGTGGTCTTGCACAATGCCTGGCGCAATCACATTAAACAAGGTTTCTGATTTGCGAATTGGTTGGCTACTATGGTTATAGCCTGCGCGTAGTGTTAAGTTATCGCTGTAGGCATAACTTGCGCCCAGTTTTACTGCGGTCACATCGCGCCAAGCAAACCCAGGGCCTTTGCTTGAGCCCAGTAATTGGCCTTGTTGCAACAGATTGTTGATAGAGTTACCCACTGAATCAACATCGCTGTATTTAATGCGCTCTACATCTGCCGCCAGCGTGAGTTGCGGCGTAGCCTTCACGGCCAAACCGATGCCGTAATTTTCTGGGATGTCAAAATCACCGCCTTCAGCAAACAAACCTTTATATTTGTCAAACTTGCGCATGTAGGTTTTGCTTTGGTAAGTTGCGCCCAAGCTTACTGCATCGTTAATTTGCCCAATCCAGCCCACGCGCACGCCTACGCCCGTAGAAGAATCATAGCCTTTGTTGGTGACATTATTAGGCGCAGATGAGCTCTGCTGTGGTGAGCCAACAGGCGCGGCAAAGTTTTGCAAGCCTTTCACCTCAAAGCGTTGATAAGCTAAGTTTAAAGATAAACCCAAAACGTTATTTGGTGTCACTTTCCAAGCCACTGTTGGCGCAATAAAAAGTTGTGCTAAATCCATGCGCGCAGGCGTATTACCAAGCAGTGGAATCGCCTTACTGTAGTCAGTATTCATGCCGCCGTTGCCATAAACGCTGATGCCTAACGATAAAGTGGGTGAAACATCATAATTTGCGCCAAATTCTGGGATGATGAAATTTTCGCTATCATTCGCATCGTACGTGCCATCAAACATCTTGGAGCCGCCAGCCGTGTTCACCAACTCAATTTCACGCTGCGGGCGAAACCAAGTTACCCCAGCATCCACGCGGTTGCCAATTAAGCCCATACCAGCTGGATTCGTGGCGGCGGCCAGCGCATCTTGCGGCAACGCAATGCCCGCGCCACCCATGCCTTGCGCTTTCACCCCGTAACCGTGTGCCAAATAGCCGTCGGTCGCCAAGGCCTGCGTGCTGGCAATCATTGTTAAAAGTGCAAATAAAGCGTTTGAAAGTTTCATGATGTATTTTTATGGATGATTAGAGGCGTGCAATATAACAAACTTGAGATATAAACAAAAATAATATTTTCATATATAAGTTGCATATTTGGTTATATCAAAAGTCATCGTGCGCGTTTGCAGCGGCATATTTTTGCCAAGCTCAAAATACAGTTTAAAAACCACGAAAAATGCCGCAAAAAATCTGGCGCAATATGCAGATAATCTTAATATAATAAATAGTTATATTAAAAAATATATTGCCGAGAGAAAATTATAGGCCTGCAAGCCTCATGCAGACTGGCTTAGCGGGGAGGTAGAAAGATGTAGTGCTAAAAAAGCTGATTTTTCTGCTAAATTTAGCTTATATTTAAGCACAAAAACCGCAAGCCAAAGATTTTGCGGATTTTAAAAACACGCTAAAATGCCACAACTTTGTGAACTTAGCTTAAGCTTGCTCAGTCAATAGTTGCGTTGTTATTAACTTCAAGAAAAATCGCGATGAAACTCAAATTAAACCTATTTAAATTTAAAAATTTGGCTCTGCTTTTGAGCTTTGCGCCGCTAGTTGCATTGGCAAACACCCAAGAATTTAAGTTGGATAACGGCTTAAAATTGATTGTGCAAGAAGACCATCGTTCGCCGGTGGTGGTGTCGCAAGTGTGGTACAAAGCCGGCAGCTTAGATGAGGTGAATGGCAAAACGGGCGTGGCACATGTGCTTGAGCACATGATGTTTAAAGGCACCAAGAAAATTCCGGCTGGGCAGTTTTCGCGCATGGTGGCAGCGGCGGGTGGTAAAGAAAATGCTTTTACCAGCACCGATTACACTTGCTATTTTCAGCAGTTGGAAAAATCAAAACTGCCACTCTCTTTTGAGTTAGAAGCTGACCGCATGGCGAACTTGCAGCTTACCAAAGAGGAGTTTGATAAAGAAATTAAGGTGGTGATGGAAGAGCGCCGCTGGCGCACCGATGATAAACCACAAGCACAAGTAAACGAGCATTTTAATTCTGCAGCTTTTCGCACACATCCGTATGGCCGGCCAGTGGTGGGCTGGATGAGCGATTTAGAAAACATGACGTATGAAGATGCGCAAGAGTGGTATCACCTTTGGTACGCGCCCAACAATGCTGTCGTGGTCGTGGTGGGCGATGTGAAAGCCGATGATGTTTACAAGCTCGCCAAGCAGCATTTTGGCAAAGTTAAGCCGAAAGCGGTTCCCGCGCGTAAACCGCAAGTGGAGCCGCAACAAGTGGGTGAGCGCCGCTTGGTGGTGAAAGCACCGGCAAAATTGCCTTCGATACAATTGGGCTTTCATGTGCCGGTGTTAAACGACTTTGATAAAGATGTTGACCCATACGCCTTGGAAATTTTGGCCAATGTGCTGAGCGGTAATGACTCATCACGTTTAAATCAAAAATTGGTGCGAGAGTCACAAATCGCAGTAGATGTTGGCGCTGGCTATGACATGATTGCGCGTGGCAGACAAGGATTGTTTGAGGTTTCAGGCTCACCTTCAGAAGGAAAAAATGTGGCTGAGTTAGAAACTGCGATATTGCAACAAATTGAAAAAATTAAAGAAAGCGGCGTGACGCAAGAAGAGTTGCAGCGCGTCAAAGCGCAAGTGATTGCGGCTGATGTGTATCAACGTGACTCGATGTTTTATCAGGCCATGCAAATTGGGCAGTTGGAGTTGACCGGTTTTTCATGGAAAAACCTAAAAGACTATCCTGCAAAACTTGGTAGCGTCACATCAGAGCAAGTGCAGGCGGTGGCAAAAAAATATTTGGTCAAAGATAACATGACGGTGGCAACACTTGACCCGCAGCCGATTGATCCGAATGCTAAGCCTCAAGGCAAACCTCACAGCCATTAAAATAAAAATTGAAAATGCGTTGTGATACGGCGTTACTTCACCTCTCGTGTACAAATGCGTACACGTCGAGGCTGTGTGCCTTGTCTCACTTAGCCTTTTCAATTTTAAAATGTGACAGATAGGTAATTTAATTCACCCGTCATACCCGCGTAGGAGGGTATCCAGTTGAAAGAAAAGAGAAAAAATGTTTAAAAATTTAGTTTTTTTATTCGCTTTAGTATTGAGTTTTACCGCCAATGCCGCGGTCAAAATTGAGCATTGGCAGACTTCTAGTGGTGCTCGTGTGTATTTTGTTGAAAACCACGATTTACCGATTGTGGATTTAAGTGTCAACTTTGCCGCTGGTTCAGCACGCGATATGCCTGAAAAATCCGGCACAGCCAGCATCACCCGTTACATGATGACCTTAGGCGCGGCGGGCTTAAATGATGAAGCACTCACCAACAAGTTTGCCGATGTGGGCGCGGTATTGGGCGGCGATTTTGATGCCGACCGCGCCAGTTTGAAACTGCGCACTTTAAGTAGCGCTGCCGAGCAAACACAGGCCTTGGATACATTTAAAAAGATTTTGCACCAACCAGATTTTCCTGAAGCGGTATTAACCCGCGAAAAAGCCCGCATTATTGCGGGTATTCAAGAGGCGCAAACGCAGCCCGAGGCCATTGCTGACAAAGCGTTTTCTACCGCGCTGTACGGCAAACACCCTTACGCTTTGCAAGATAGTGGCACGGAAGAAAGCGTAAAAACCATTACCACTCAAGATTTAAAACAATTTTATACGCAACATTATGGTGCTAACGGTGCGGTAATCGCCATGATAGGCGATTTAACGCGCGAGCAAGCCAGCAAAATTGCTGATGATATTGCTGCCAATTTGCCTAAAGGCGCAAAACCTGTCGCGCTGCCAGCCGTGACTAATCCGCAAGCCGCCAATGTGCAGAAAATCGCGCATCCTGCTTCGCAATCCCACATTTTGTTAGGTTACCCGGGCATCAAGCGTATTGACCCAGATTATTTTACTTTGTATGTGGGTAACTATATCTTGGGCGGTGGTGGCTTTGTTTCACGCCTCACAGAAGAAGTGCGCGAAAAACGTGGCCTAGTTTATAGCGTGTATAGTTACTTTATGCCTTTGCAAGAAAATGGCCCATTTCAAATTGGCCTGCAAACCAAAAAAGAGCAAGCAGATGATGCGCTCAAACTGGTGCAAGAAACGCTGGATAAATTTATTCAAAAAGGCGTGACAGAAAAAGAACTAAAAGCCGCAAAAGATAATATTATCGGCGGTTTTCCTATGCGCATAGACAGCAATGGCAAGATTTTGGATTATTTAAGCGTCATCGGTTTTTACCAACTACCGCTGACGTATTTGGATGATTACAATAAAAAAATTGCTGCCGTAACTACCGCGCAAATCAAAGATGCGTTTAGCCGGCGAATTAAGCCAGAAAATATGGTCACTGTTATCGTTGGCGCGCAATAAAAATATTGCTATTGGCACATTTCGGCGTTGCGCGGTACTCACATCCTCGCCGTACTTCGTGTACTGTCTGCGGTGTTGCGTTCCGTGCGCCTTGAACTGCACTCAATACCAAATTTTTGAAAAGCCACTTTAATTTCATTTTATAAATCATCGCCCTGCGAGCCCCTTAGAGACTGGCTTGCAGGGCATTGCATTTAATAATGAATGCGCACGTGTGTGATATTTCACTATAATGGCCTACTCTAATATTTTTCGCTATTAAGACTTTGCAAAAAACCAAAACCAATCAGGTGCGCCTCAACGCAGGCATATGGCGCAGCCGCATTTTAAAGTTCCCCTATGCGGAAGGCTTGCGCCCAACGCCAGATCGCGTGCGGCAAACCGTGTTTAACTGGCTGGGGCAAGATTTAACGGGCAAAAATTGCTTGGATTTGTTTGCGGGCACAGGGGCGATGGGCTTTGAAGCGCTTTCACGTAATGCAAAAGCAGTCACTATGGTAGAGTTTTTTAAGCCGACATTTTTGGCTTTACAACAGAATAAAGCTGCATTGGCGGCAACATCGGCCAAGATTTTGCATGCAGATGCGATGCAGTTTTTAGCAAACAATACGCAAAAATTTGATGTGATTTTTTGTGACCCACCCTACAATAAAAATTGGCTGGATAAACTCTTGCCATTACTCAGCGCTCACCTTGCCGCCAATGGCGTATTGTACGTTGAGGCGGAATATGTCTTACAAGATAGTGCTATTTGGCAAGTAATAAAACACGGCAAAGCAGGCAATGTTTATTATCATCTGCTAAAATTAGCGCATGAACAAACCAATTAAAGTTGTTTACCCCGGCACCTTTGACCCCATTACCTTGGGGCATGAAGATTTGGTGCACCGCGCTGCACGCTTGTTTGATGAAGTGATTGTGGCGGTGGCAGGCAGCACAAACAAAAATACCGTATTTAGTTTGGAAGAGCGCACCGCTTTGGCAAAAGAAGTGTTCGCAAAATACAGTAACGTGAAAGTGCTTGGCTTTGATGGGCTGCTGATGCAGTTTGTGCAAGACCAAGGTGCGCAAATGGTGATTCGCGGCTTACGTGCGGCGAGTGATTTTGAGTATGAATTTCAGTTAGCCGGCATGAACCGCAAACTCTACCCCAAACTTGAAACTGTGTTTTTAACACCATCTGAAGAGTATATGTTCGTATCATCCAGCTTGGTGCGTGAAGTGGCAAAATTGGGCGGCGATGTACATCAATTCGTTTCGCCCACGGTAGAGGCGGCGATAAAAGGGAAACTCAAGGCGCAATAAAAATGTTGGCAGATGTGGTGGAAATTTGCTTTTGTGAGATAAAACGCAAGGAGCCGCGGAGCGAACGACGCAGGCATATCGAATTGTATAGACGAGGAGTGAGTGAGCACGTGACACAGCGATTTGCTCATAAAACAAATTTATGGCATTGATGATTACTGATGAATGTATAAATTGTGACGTCTGCGAGCCAGAATGCCCCAATGATGCGATATACCAAGGGCAAGAAATTTACGAAATTGACCCGAACAAATGCACAGAATGTGTCGGGCATTACGATAAGCCGCAGTGCCAAATTGTTTGCCCCATTGACTGCATTCCATTTAACCCGAATGTGCGTGAAACCAAAGACCAACTGCTGCAAAAATACTACCGTTTAACGGCGGCCAAAAAATAAAGGATTCATTTATGCGTATGCTTCACACCATGCTCCGCGTAGGCAATTTAGAGCGCTCAATCAAGTTTTATACCGAAATTTTGGGCATGAAAGTGTTACGCCAGCAAGATTTTCCTGATGGTAAATTCACGCTTGCATTTGTGGGTTATGGGGCTGAAAGTGACCATACCGTGCTGGAGCTCACTTATAACTATGGCGTAGAAAGTTACGACATGGGCAAAGCTTTTGGGCATATTGCGCTTGAAGTGGACGATGCTTACAAAGCCTGCGAAGCGGTAAAAGCCGCAGGTGGAAAAGTGGTGCGCGAAGCGGGGCCTATGATGCATGGCACTACGGTGATAGCGTTTGTGGAAGACCCAGACGGCTATAAAGTGGAATTTATTCAAGCGGGCACTTACTAAGGAAAACCTATCTCTTGCGGCGAAGTACGTCGTTGCGCGGTACTCAGAATGCTCATGTACTTTGTGTACACTCCGCTGCTTGCGTGCCGTGCGCCTATGGCGTATGAATCATGTGCTTCAGCACATAGATTCTACGGACATGCCCTTTACGGATAAACTTCATCCACAATAAATAGGTTTGAAAAGGTTTGATAGATGCAAGAAAGTTGGTTTTTATATCTACTCGAATGCAAAAACGGTACTTTTTACGCGGGTATTAGCAATGATGTAGAAGCGCGTTTTGCTGCGCACGCAAGCGGCAAAGGGGCGCGCTACACCAGAGCCAACCCGCCGGTAAAAATATTGGCGAGCAAAGCTTATGCAGACCGCTCAAGCGCCAGCGTGGCAGAAGCGCAATTAAAAAACTTACCCAGAAACAAAAAATTAGCTTTTTTTGATCATAATGAATAAACATGATTTACTATTGGCAGTTGAATCTGCGCTCGCAGGCGAGTGGGATAAATCGCACAAAATCGCGCAAGAGTATTCAGATGTAACTGCCAATTGGATACATGCCGTGCTGCATAAAATTGAAGGTGATGTGTGGAATAGCAATTATTGGTACAACCGAACCGCTGGTAAAAAATATGAAGATTTTAGTGATGCTACCGCCGAGCTAAAAGCGATAAAAAGTTACTTAAACTAAACTTAAAAATTCCCCGAAAAATGTCGAAGCCATTGCCGGAAAAGGTTGAAAAAACCGCTTGGTGGGAAGATAAGACCTCCGATTGGGGTCGCTACATTTTTAACTGGTTTATTGTAATCATGATGGTGATTTGGTTGCCTTTTTTGTTTTCACCAGCCTTTCAATTTGCGCGCAATGTGGTAAAAACCGCGCCTGAAGTTCCGCAAATTTTGGGCGAGCCACTCAAAGATCACGACATCAAAAGTTTTGACGGCTGCCTGTTTTCAGATAAATGCGAAACGGAGTTTGAAATCAGCGGGGCAAATAACAAAAAGAAAATTCTGCTTAACATTGAAAAACGCGACGGTGCGTGGGCGTTGATGAGTGTTAGCGAAATCACCGCTACGCCTTAATTTTACCCGTCAAAAATCCCCCGAGAAAAATCCATGCCTCTGAAAGCCCCATGCAGACTGGCTTGACGGACAGGTGAAAAGATTTGATGTGTTTTTTGGTGAATTTTCCGTTAGTTAAGTTAGTCATAAGCGTGTATGAATATCAACCTGCATATGCAGAAATAACCTTGCGGTCTTTTGGAATAACTATCACGATTAAGCCACCATTCCCGTAAGCATAGTAGCTACCAGGTTTGGTAATAGCTTGGTCAATCATTTCTTTAACGTCTCCGTCAATAGGTATGCCAAAGCCATACCTATCTAAATAATTTTCAATAGACAAAGTGTCAATATTTGATACCGGTTCTTCGCTATTATATCTGGGACCTTGCCATGCATCGCCTAGCTTTATTGGAGTTTCCTCCCATCCGTTGACTTCATGGCCGAAACTATCATGGACATTGGCAAAGTATTCCAAACCTTGCCGCATCATTTTTTGTGCTTGTTCTTCTGGCAATTCGTAAGTAATAAGCCCGGTTTCATTATCACCGGGCATGCCAATACCCCAAGATTCTTCTTTAACGTAAAGTGTTTTTGATACCTGTAATTGTGCCGGAAGGAGATTTAGATGGTGTCGATTTAGAGCATGTTTGTACATGCCATATAAGCATGCGGTGAATATAGCCAGTATGGCGAGGGTGGCAATCGGCTTTTTGATAGCGCTTAGAATTAAACCAACAAAACCCACAACGATAATTAATGCCGCGCTACCAAGAATAAATATAACAGTCATCATTAGGGTTCCTAACTCATTGAGTTTTTACCAAAAAAAACCTTCAGCCCACTTATTTTCTGGTAGCCAAGTCGTTTGATTTTGGTTTGGTGCGTTTACTTTACCTTGCAAAATTTGCGTATTCACTAGCTTTGGTAAAGTTGAAAAAGACACCGCATGAACACCGATTTTTGTGCCAATTTTATTGTTATGCTTGTCCATTAAATTGGCCGGGTGATTTTCATTTTCCATGCAAAAGGTAACGATTTTCACAAATTTTGGTGTGGTTGTATAAGCCACCACAGCGCTGGCCAATGTGTGGCGGTACGCATCTAGCGGGCCGTTTTTGCCGCCGACGAATGGGCTTGTATAGCAATGCCACCAGACATAACTCAGCACAAAGACTGAGTAGAGCGCGGTTAAAATGATACATTGATGCAATATTGTCTTGCTTGATATTTGTATCTTTACCCTAGTTGGTTTGTTCTTAAAAAATAACATAACTTATTCAATATATAAATCTAAAATTGCTTTACTCATTTCAGCGTTAGCATAAATGTTGACTGCGCCACCATGTATAAACTCTTTGGGGTACACCAAAAACTGTTTCGAGACATGAAATTCACGCCCAAGTTTTGGCCGATTACTTACATTATGACTATTCTCGGAAACATCTAATTTTTGGTATGTATAGCCTTTGAATAAAAGTGGAAATTCTTGAGGTGATATTTCGATATAACATGTAGTTAATACGTCAGTAAATCCCCATGATTCACATTCAGTGTTACTTACAGTTAAGGGAACTTCTTTTAGGTTCAGAATTTCTGCCACTATTTTTTTATTTTCCAAGTGATTAAACCAAGAGATTGCTGACCACAGAAATAAAATGCCTATAAATAGTTTGATTGAAATTTGTTTTAGCATATTAGTTCGACGCATTTTGACTTTCTTTCTATCATTGATAGTCTTGCCATAAAAGCAAGACTATCTTTTTTAAGGTTGAAATAGTCAGTACATTGTTAAACCGATGGTTTATTTGTAGCCGTACTATTACTAATTTGGTACCAATCCACTTTGCGGGTGATAATCATTGTCACCGCAAGCAAACCAAACACCAACAAGCTACCCATTAATAAGGCGTTGTCTTCTGACGCTAAAATGCCATACAGCGCGCCGTATAAGGCGGTGAGCAAGCCAGCAAACAGTAAGCCATGGCTTTTGCTTTTTAGTACGTACGTTAGGTAATAACCTAGCAAGCCCACGCAGGCCAAGCTGGCAATGAGGTAAGACGCAGCAAAGCTAATGTGCTCTGAAAGTGAAATGAGTAACAAGTAAAATAATGCCATCGCCAAGCCCACTAGCGTGTATTGCGCAGGGTGAATGCGTAGGCGTTTTAAAATTTCAAAAATAAAGAAGCCCGCAAAAGTTAAGCCGATAAACAATAAGCCATATTTTGTGGCGCGGTCGGCTTGGCTATACACATTAATCGGCTCTACAAAGCCAATAGAGAGTGATTCTAGAGCCGTGTTGCTATACGAAGCCGCAGGGGCGGCGGCTGGTTGGTATCCACCGCGAGCGGCGTCTGCGGCAGCCGAGGCGGCACTACTTGCCACGCTATTGTCATTCCAACGTTGCTCTAACATATTTACCAGCGCAGTTTGGTTGCTGCTAGAAAGTGATGAAACCGCCCATTGTGCTTGAAACCCAGCTGGGGTGATTTTGTGTGTGGGTAAAAAACTGCCGTTAAAATGCGGATGTTGCCAGCTTGATTGCAGCGCGATTTTGTTATTATCGGCAATTGGCGTGAAGTTAAAGTTTTCCATGCCGCGTAAATTGAGCTTAAATTCAAACGTTAAGTTTTTTGTAGCGACCACATCTAATTTACCCAAACTTGCATGAATACCATTCCCCAGCACCGATAAATTGGTCCCTTGTTCAAAAGCATAGGTTTGGCTATTCAGCGTCAGTTCAGGTTTGCCGTTAATGCCGCGCGTGTCGCTAATGCCAATGCTGATGTAGGCGGGTAAAAGTGTTATTTTTCCGCCCTCATGTTGCGGCGTTAATTTGTAATCTGCACCTAAATTAAACGTGCCTTTAATGTTGCCACCAAGCTGATACATCAAGGCTTTGTAAATGCCTAACTTTTTGTATTCATTAGTAAAACCTCCGCTTAGTTCTAAGTCTTCTGGTAAGGCATACACCACATATTCGGCTTTACGTTTTTCAACTTTTTTCACCTTATTCTCGGTAATCGTTTCTTCATATTCTTCAATATACGGAATCGCCAACACAGGCCCAACAATGGTTTGCGCCCCTGCCGAGCTACTGGCAATTTGTTGCTTCACTTGTTCCTGGCGCGCTTGCCGTTCGCTAATTAGCGAGTTGATATACATTACCGCCCAAGACATGACGATGGTCAGCAAAAAAATGCCAATCACCTTAAAAATAAACGCTTTATTCATGATTAACCCCTTAAATAACCCAGAAACCATCTGGTAGTGCTAGCAGATTAAAGCGTGTGTATGAAGTGATGATGCGGTTGTGTGAAGTGAGTGTGAAGTTTTAGTATTTTTTTGCTGAAATTAGCAAAAAAATTGCCCATCATCACTTTAACTGCGCTATAAGCCAATAACCATGCGGATCACAGCGGCATAAAATTTTATCGGAGGTTTTTAAACGCGCAGTAAAGTTAAAATCCGAGCCCTAATCGGATGCTCATCATTTCGATTTGGTCAATAGGCAAGTCTAAAAGATAGCGATCAAACAAAGGTGCAAAAATTGGCATAATTGACGCGAAATATTGCGTAGTGGCAAAAGTGCAAAGTAAGCCCCAAGCCCAAATAAAGGCGACTCTAACATTAGTTTTGTTTAGGTTTAATATTTTTATCAGCCAAATACTTAACCAGCATAGCAATGCAAAATCCAAGGCCAATGGTAGCAGATAAATGTCTTTACCCATTGAAGTGGCAGGAGAATCTGCGTTCCAAGGCAGTGGAAAGCCGAAAAGTATCATTTCCGCATCGTTTTTAAGCTGTAAATGATATTGCGCACTGGGGAAAAACAGCAGCCCAAAGGCGAGAGGAATAAAGCTTAATTGGCGTATAAGCATGGTGCTGTTAGCGCGTAGCCGTACGCACTTAAAAAATTAAATTTGGTTTTGCCAAATAAGTGTAAATAATTAATAGCAAACTGTAATAATGGATTTTGCATAATAGTGGGGTCTAAGTCTAAAAAGCTAGCCTCATATGGTGTGCTTGAATCACTTCTAGCGGTTAATACACTGGCGTGTTGTTGGTCTATAAACTCAAAAATATCGTATTCATAATACCATTTGTAGTGGCCATATTCATCTGCAGCGCTGGCATTGACATGATGTGATACGTTAATCGCAATTTTACTGTTAAATGTTAACTGACTTTGCAACTGAGCTACTCCTGCCTGATAAAATTCAGATTTCGTAGCGTAAAACACTACTGTGAAGTGGTCATGCGGTAGTGTGAAGTGAGTGTGAAGTTTTGCTTGATTTTTGCAGTCGCTACTCTAGTATGTTTGCATGAGTTTAGTTTTAGAAATAGTCGATACTTTTCATGAGGTTTCGCAAGTAGATTGGGATGCGCTGGCGGGCGGTATGCCTTTACTTAGCCATGCTTTTTTAAGTGCGCTTGAAGACTCAAAATCAGTCGGCGCTGGCACAGGCTGGCAACCTTACCCTCTGTTGGTGCATGAAAATAAGCAGCTGGTTGGCGCCATGCCGCTGTATATTAAAAACCACTCTTATGGTGAGTATGTGTTTGATTGGGCGTGGGCAGATGCTTATGAGCGTAGCGGCTTAAATTACTACCCAAAATTATTATCCGCCATTCCATTTTCGCCCATTACCAGTGCAAGGCTAATGGCAAAAAATGCTGAAATTCAAGCTTTGATGTTAGATGCGCTGACCGAAACTATGCACAAACACAACTTGTCATCCGCGCATGTGCTTTTCCCTGATGATGAATCTGCCGCAGCTTTGCAAAAGGCTGGTTGGCTAAAAAGAAACGGTGTGCAATTTAGGTGGCAAAATAAAGGCTATGACGATTTTGAAGGTTTTTTAAACACGCTTAGCCACGATAAACGCAAAAAAATACACCAAGAACGCAAAAAAGTGGCGCAAGCGGGTGTGACTTGCAAGCACATTAAAGGCACAGAAATTAGTGAAAGTGATTGGGATTTTTTTTACAGTTGCTATTGCAACACCTATTTAGAGCATCATTCAACGCCTTATTTAACGCGGGCATTTTTTAGCCAAATCGGCCAAACTATGCCACAAAATATCGTGCTAATGGTGGCGGAAATAGAGGGCAAAGCCATTGCTAGCGCACTTAATTTTTATAACCAAACCACGCTGTATGGCCGCTACTGGGGCGCTATGCAGTTTGTTTCTGGCTTGCATTTTGAGTTGTGCTATTACCAAGCGCAGCAGTTTTGCATTGCTGAAAATATCACTTATTTTGAAGGTGGCGCGCAGGGCGAGCATAAACTCGCGCGCGGTTTTGAACCTCGCCAGACTTGCTCGTATCACAAAATTGCGCAGCCAGATTTTGCAAAAGCCATTGCCCAGTTTTTAGCGCGTGAAGAAGCAGGCATTATCGCTTATACCAATGAGCTTGAAGAACGTGCGCCTTATAAAGCACGCTGATTTACCAAGCAATCTCTTTGCCATCAAAAGCAATAAATTTGCCTGAGTTGCCTAAGTTTAATAGTGCAATCACTGTGCGTAACCCAGCCGCACTTTCGGGCGCGTCTATCAGTCCGTTTGGCCCGCCCATTTCGGTGCGTACCCAGCCGGGGTGCAGCGTTACCACGCTAATGCCGTAAGGTTTTAAATCTATCGATAGATTTTTCATTACCATGTTCACCGCGCATTTACTGGTGCGGTAAATATAACTTTCGCCGCTAGTGGTGTCGTCTATACTGCCCATTTTGCTACTGAGCGTGGCGATTTTTTTGAGCTGACTTTTGCTTAAATGCGTCACAAATGCTTCAGCCATTTTAAGCGGCGCCATGCTATTGACCTTAAATGCATGCGCCCAAGCAGTTTCATCACTATCGCCAAAACTGCTTTCGGGGTAAACGCCGGCATTGTTAATCAGCACATCAATCGGCGTGTCGTGCAAAGTGCTGGCCAAGGTTTCAATCTGCTTAAAATCGCTCACATCTAGCGAAAAAATCTGCACATTGTGATGCGCCGCCGCTAACGCTTGCAAAGCAATGGCTGATTGCGGCTGGCGACAGCACGCCAATACTCGCCAACCCTCAGTCGCATATTGCTTGGCAAATTCCAGCCCTAATCCACGATTTGCCCCGGTGATTAACACGGTAAAAGCACTCATTTTTTTCCTCCGGTAAGTTGTGTGGTAAGTTTGTTAAGGAAGCGCGGAATAAGTCGGCGAACGAGATAAAGTGCGAGGCGCACGGAACGCAGAAACCGAAATAGTACAAGGGGTACAGTGAGGTTTCGAGTACCGCGCTTTGAGGCAATTTGTTCGCATAGACACTTATTCCATGATTCCTTAAGCTTGCTTCACCGCGTGGTTGTAATACGACAGCGCAAAATTATTGATCGCACCTTCGTTAACGATATTGACTGTTTCAATCTCAAAGTTGATGTCGCTGGTGTCTTTTTTCTCCATCGAGCGGTTAATCGCATCGCGCGCCTTGATGATTTGCGTATCGTCAAACGAGTAAAACAAGGGCTTGCTGCCGGCATTGGTTTCTAGCATCAGGCTGTATAAAATCGGCGGGTCGTTTTTAATCTCTTGCCAAACTTTCAGGTGTTTTGACACCGTTGCGGTTTCAAGTCGGTGCAGTTTTTGCGCTTTCTGATAGTGCTGAACATCACGAAAAGCCAAAGCTGCCACCACTAAAGCGGCAGCCAACATGGCAAACATCGGTTCGTTCAAGCCATAATGCACGCCTGCCCAAGTTGCTGCGGCCACGAAAATAATAGTTAAAAAACTCAAGCTGAATTTTGGTGATTCGGCACTTAAACGCGGCTCGGGCACCTTAAACGGAATCTCGCGCTTGCCGATAGATGTGGCGGCGATGTTTTGGATTTGCCAAGTGGTGTCACCACACACGATGACGTGATCGTTGACCCTAAACTGCGTGCTGCTTGCCCCTAAAAATTCGCGATAACCCATGACTTTTTACCTTCAAAACGATGGAAAAACGGACGATAAACTCATGCTAGGCGCTGCGTGTATTGTCACCTAAAACCTTTGCGCATGCAAATGCAGAAAACACATTTTTAAGCAAAAAAATGCCCGAGAAAATTTTATGCCTCTGCATGCCTCATGCAGACTGGCTTGGCGGGGTGGTGAAAAGATGTGATGTGAAAATTACTGTGGTTTTAGCGTGAATAACCAGTGTGTTATTGCCAGAGGCTAGGCGGGTTACCGGCAGCAGTTTCTAAAGGCAGCGCATTTAAAAAGGCAGAATCAAGCTCCGCAAGCTCAACATAAATAATGCTGTCAACCCATTTTTTGCTATCGTAAAGCGACATTTTACTGATGCGAATATACGCGCGGCCATCTTTTTGCCCAAGATAGGTCACTGATTTCATGGTGTGAAGTTGCTCAATCGCAGCATACTCACGCTTAAACTCAGCAGCCGTTACATGCTCAGGCTCAGTGCAAGCTAGCAAACAAAAAGCAAGAAAAATGCTAGTGAAAATTTTTCTCATAATTTATAAAAATTTAGGGGCTGGGGTTAGTTCATGCCGCTTGAGAGGGGTTAGAGCTAACATAGGTATAAACTTTAACATTAGCTTGCCATTAAGTTTGAATAAATAACAGCAGTAATAATACCTCCTAAAATAATAACAGCCCAAATTTTTTGAGTTAGTGCCGTATCATTTGATGTTCCCCACAAATGACTAAGCATGAGAATAGTAGATGTTGTTCCATTTAATGCACCGTAAATTAACGCAAGAACTGAAATAAGACCAGCCCAGAAAAAGAACAAAATGGAAAAGCTTATACCACTCAACTTAAACAAAAAGTAAGGATGCGTTAAATGCCACTTAAACGCAAATTTAAGAACTAGGAACATCGGAAAAAGGAATACAGTGATAAAGCAAAAAAAGAAAGCCAATAAAGCACCAACGATTCTATCGATTATTCCAGTTGGACCATCGTCATAAACTATCATTGCGTAAAAGCTCTAACGTAAAGCAGGCATCCTATTTGACCCTTTATATTGCGTCAAACGGAATTCCTTGTTGATAAATTTGATTAAATTGTATAACAAAATCATATTGTTAATAATTTTTGGCGCTGCCTAATTTTAAAATATAAAACAATCAAATGTTGATTCAACACCATCTGCGCCAAGGTTTGTTAGACCAAGTGCGCGGCAAATTCCGCCCCAAGCTTTACAGTATTCGCTCAGAGTAGGCTTATTTAGAATGGATTAAACGCTACATTTTGCATTTTGACAAGGCGCACCCTAAAGATTTAGCGGCTCTGCATGTTGAGCAGTTTTTAAGCTATTTGACAGTGCAAGACAAAGCATCTGCCAGCCCGTTAGATGCGATGCGTTAAGCGCAAATGTTGTTTATATGCTATTTAATTATAATGAATGAATCTTGTCCGAGATATTTTTATACCTCTGCAAGCCAGTCTGCATAAGGCTTACAAGGGTGGTGAATTGATTTGTGCTGTTTTTAGCGTTATTTTGACATCAATTTAACGTAATGTTGACGTTGTTTTAGGGTTTAACCGCAGCTATTTTTTAGCGTGGCAAAGTGCAAATGCCAAGGCGAAAAATTATGCGCATATTGTGTTTTTAAGATTAAAGCGTATTATAACATTTGTTATAACTTAATCGCACATGTGGAGCACAAAATGCAAGCACTAAAACTCACCCAAATTGGCAATTCTGTCGGCTTAATTTTGCCCAAAGAAGTATTAGCACGCCTGAAGCTTGAAAAAGGCGATACGGTTTTTTTAACCGATGCGCCAGGTAGCGTCACCATTACGCCGCATGATGCAGACTTTGAGCAACAAATGATAGCTGCACGTAAGGTGATGAAATCGCGCCGCGCAGTGTTACGCGAGCTTGCTAAATGACGGATTGGGTTTGGCTGAATAATGCAGTAATTTTGGCCGTGCATGATGAGCAGCTAGCTGAGCACGGCGGCATTTCTGGCATTCGTGACGAAGGAATGTTTTTATCTGCAATGTCGCGCGCACAAAATTTAGCAGCTTATGGGTCGCCTGATTATGCTGAGCTAGCCGCAGCTTATGGTGTGGGCTTAGCTAAAAATCATCCGTTTTTGGATGGCAACAAGCGCACAGCTTTTGTGGCGATGGAGCTATTTTTAATGTTGAACGCGTATGAATTGCTTGCAGACGATGTCAATTGCACGCTGACCATGCTTGCAGTTGCCTCTGGCGATATTGATGAAGTCGCTTTTGCTGCCTGGATACGGCAAAACACCGCGCCAAGGTAGATTTTTTGCATGATTTTTAAGCAGATTAGCCTAAGCTGGTATAAAATGTTATCTAAATAATAGTTGATTAAATTACTACGGATTTCCTCAATGCCAGTTTATCGTTCACACACCACCACCCACGGTCGCAATATGGCGGGCGCACGCGCACTTTGGCGCGCTACGGGTATGAAAGATGGCGATTTTGATAAGCCAATTATCGCGGTGGTTAATTCATTCACCCAATTTGTGCCAGGGCATGTGCATTTAAAAGATTTAGGCCAATTAGTTGCGCGTGAAATTGAAAAAGCTGGCGGCGTGGCCAAAGAGTTTAATACCATCGCAGTGGATGACGGTATTGCTATGGGTCACGGCGGTATGTTGTATAGCTTGCCTTCGCGTGATTTAATCGCTGATAGCGTGGAATATATGGTGAATGCGCACTGCGCCGATGCGATGGTGTGTATTTCTAATTGCGACAAAATCACGCCGGGTATGTTGATGGCGGCATTGCGCTTGAATATTCCCGTGGTGTTTGTTTCTGGCGGGCCGATGGAAGCAGGCAAGGTGAACTGGCAAGGCGAAAACTTAAAGCTTGATTTAGTGGATGCCATGGTGGCAGCAGCAGATAGCAAAGTCAGCGATGCCCAAACTGAAGCAATTGAGCGTTCCGCTTGCCCGACTTGTGGTTCATGTTCAGGCATGTTTACGGCCAACTCGATGAACTGCTTAACAGAGGCTTTAGGCTTGAGTTTGCCGGGCAATGGCTCGGCACTGGCTACGCATGGCGCACGTAAAGCCTTATTTTTACAAGCGGGTCGCTTAATTGTCGATATTACCAAACGCTATTACGAGCAAGATGATGCTAGCGTGTTACCGCGTAGCATCGCCAATATGAAAGCGTTTGAAAACGCCATGAGTTTAGATGTGGCCATGGGTGGCTCAACCAACACCGTCTTGCATTTGCTAGCAGCTGCGCATGAAGCGGGTGTGGATTTCACCATGAGCGACATTGACCATATTTCGCGTAAAGTGCCGTGCGTGTGCAAGGTGGCACCCGCCACGCAAAAATATCACATGGAAGATGTGCATCATGCCGGCGGTGTGATGGGGATTTTGGGTGAATTGGACAGGGCAGGCGTGATTCACCGTGATACACCTACCGTGCACAGCAAAACTTTGGGCGATGCACTAGACCAATGGGATATTAAAGTCACACAAGATGAAGATGTGAAGAAATTCTACCGCGCAGCACCTGCGGGCATTGTCACCACTATTGCGTTTTCGCAAAGTATGCTTTATCCAACGCTAGATGATGACCGCGCAGAAGGCTGCATTCGCGATAAAGCGCATGCTTATAGCCAAGATGGCGGTTTGGCTGTGCTATATGGCAACATCGCGCTTGATGGCTGCATTGTAAAAACCGCAGGCGTAGATGACAGTATTTTAAAATTTACAGGCCACGCACGCATATTTGAGAGCCAAGACGCTGCAGTTGAAGGAATTCTTGCCGATAAAATAGTAGCAGGCGATGTGGTGGTGATTCGTTATGAAGGTCCACGCGGTGGTCCAGGCATGCAAGAAATGCTCTATCCAACCAGCTATTTGAAATCTAAAGGGCTAGGTAAAGCATGTGCATTGTTGACGGATGGGCGCTTTTCAGGTGGTACATCGGGTTTAAGTATTGGTCATGCTTCGCCAGAAGCTGCAGAAGGCGGCGCGATTGGTTTGGTGGAGGAGGGTGATACGATTGAAATTGATATTCCTAATCGCACCATCCATTTGGCTGTGAGCGATGAAGAAATGTCGCACCGCCGTGCAAAAATGGTGGACAAAGGTAAAGATGCATGGAAACCTGTTAATCGAGTGCGCGCTGTATCACCTGCATTGCGTGCTTATGCTGCCATGAGCACCAGTGCGGCACGTGGCGCGGTACGTGATGTAAGCCAAATTGAAAAATAAAAATTGAACATTTACGCAAAGATTCTAGTCTTTAAGTAAAATGGTCAGCATAAGTGGTAAAAAAGTATAATAAACATAATTCTAGGGGAAGTAGGTCGCACTATGTCAGAAAGCAATATTGATTTTATGATCCAGCCGCAATTGCAATTCAGTCAAGACGAGAATGGATTGGAATACATTGAGATTAATAATCCACTTGCAACAGCTAAAATAGCCTTGCAAGGCGGTCATATCATGACATGGCAACCTAAATCACAAGCCGAACCTGTTTTATGGCTGTCATCAAATGCGCGCTATGTAAAAGGCCGTTCCATTCGAGGAGGTATTCCTGTCTGCTGGCCTTGGTTTGGCGCGCACCCAACCGATAGCACTTTATGTCCACATGGTTTTGCACGGGTGATTCCATGGCAATTAGTTGACGCTGACACATTAAGAAACGGGGCAACACGTTTGTTTTTACAAATGATGGAAACTGCAGAGTCTCGTCGTCAACTTTCTTATCCACATTTATTGTCCATGACCATCACCATTGGTGAAACGCTTAAAATAGATTTAGCAACCACCAATAAAGCCAGTCACCCGTTTGTGGTGGGCGAGGCTTTTCATACTTATTTTAATGTAAGCGATATTTCTAACGTGCATGTAAAAGGCTTAGAGGATGCTTTATATTCAGACAAAGTGTTTGGCTATGAGCGCCGAGTAGAAAAAAGTGATGTGCGCTTTAATGGTGAGTTTGATCGCGTTTATCTAAACACAACCGCTGATTGCACCATTGAAGATACTGGCTTAAACCGCCAAATTCGCATTTCAAAATCAGGCAGTCAATCTACAGTGGTGTGGACGCCTTGGGCGGATAAATCAGAACAAATGGGTGACATGGGTGCCCCAGATGAATGGCGCAAAATGGTGTGCGTAGAAACTGCAAATGCATTAGAAAATGCTGTGGTTATTTCTCCAAGTCGTACTCATGTACTTTCGGTGGAATATAGCGTAGAGACTTTATAGCGAATGCCAAATAAATTAGCAGAAGAAACCAGCCCCTACCTTCTGCAACATGCACAAAACCCAGTAGAGTGGTATCCTTGGGGGGAGCAAGCACTTACTTTAGCGCGTGAGCTTAACAAGCCAATATTATTGTCGATTGGCTATTCTGCCTGCCATTGGTGCCATGTCATGGCGCATGAATCTTTTGAAGATGCCCAAACAGCCGCGCTGATGAACACCCACTTTATTAACATTAAAGTGGATAGAGAAGAACGGCCAGACCTTGACCAAATTTATCAAACTGCGCACAATTTATTCACTCAAAAAAGTGGTGGTTGGCCTCTCACCGTATTTTTAACGCCAAACCAACAGCCTTATTTTACCGGTACTTATTTTCCTAAAACTGCGCGCTATCAGCTGCCAGGGTTTGCAGATTTATTACCGCGTGTTGCCGCCTATTTTTATGAACATTCCACAGAAATTGCCAATCAAACCCAGCAGCTAGCGCGCGCATTTGCACGCACTGTGCCCGTGGCAAATGTCATTGTGACCGCGAATAGCGATATTATTCAATCAGCATTTGAGCAGCTACAAAGTCAATTTGATTTTGAGCATGGTGGCTTTGGTAGCGCCCCAAAATTTCCCAATCCAGCCGATGTTACTTTGTTATTGCACCAAGCGCACATTGGCGATAGGCAAGCTGAAGCGATGGCTTTGCAAATGCTCACCGCAATGGCCAATGGTGGTATTTACGACCAACTTGGTGGAGGATTTTGCCGATATTCTGTGGATGATCACTGGAACATCCCCCACTTTGAAAAAATGCTGTACGACAATGGTCAACTTCTTTGTTTATATGCTGATGGCTGGCAGATAAGCAAAAATCCGCGCTACGCTGTGATCGTTGAAGAAACAATTGAATGGCTTATATGTGAAATGCGCTCACCTGAGGGTGCTTTTTATTCATCGCTTGATGCAGATTCGGTGGATGATTATGGCCGCTTAGAAGAAGGGGCGTTTTATGTATGGCAACCTAAAGAAGTTAAAGCGCTACTCACGCCAGATGAATTTATCGTAGCAAGCCGATGTTTTGGTTTTGACCGCGCAGCTAATTTTGAAGGGATTGCTTGGCATCCATATTTAGCGATTGCACCTACTGACGACGAATATGCATTGTTAATGAATGCGCGTACTAAACTTTTTGAAGCGCGCCATAAACGCCCACACCCAGCACGCGATGACAAAATTTTAACCAGCTGGAATGCGTTAGCCATTAAAGGGTTAGCCCATGCTGGGCGCGTTTTTAATCGTGCAGATTGGGTGGAGCTTGCTCAAAATGCAGTTGATTATATCCGTCTTAATATGTGGAAAAATCAAACTTTATTGGCTACCTGTAAGGATGGAAAAGCACATTTAAACGCGTATTTGGATGACTATGCCTATTTGCTTGATGCCTTAATATCCTTAATGCAGGCAGAATATCGCCCAGAAGATATGCAATTTGCGCAAGAGTTGGCTGAAGCACTGTTGCAAAATTTTGAAGCCGAAGAGGGTGGTTTTTATTTTACCTCACATCAACATGAGCAGTTAATTCATCGCCTAAAGCAAGCTTACGACAACGCCACGCCCAATGGCAATGGCATTGCAGCAGTGGCTTTACAGCGCTTAGGGCATATATTGGCTGAGCCTCGCTATTTAAATAGTGCAGAGCGCACCTTGCAAGCATTTGATGTGACGATTAAGCGTAACCCATCAGCTTGTGCAAGTTTAATGCACGCGCTACAAGAATATTTTATGCCGCCAGCCATGGTAGTGGTCAGCGGTGAATATTTGCCGATGCAAGCTTGGGCGGCAGAACTCAACACACTGCATTATCCGCACCACCTATTTTTTTACTTGGATACGTCAAAAATGCAAGCGCAAGAATGGCAAAAGAACTTGCCTGTCATTTTTCGAAAAAAATTAACAAAAACTGTCAACGCAACGATATGCAAAGGCGTTGAATGCTCACAAAGTGTGGATGATTTGGCAAAATTACTTGGTCAACTATAGGCCGAGAATGGCAATAGCCTTGTTACTAGCGTTAATTTTAAGTATCATAGTGGGTTGCATCAATACACAATAATTTTAAGTAAGTTTAGTTTTTTTAAAGCGTTTTTTGGTTACTTTTACATTTGGGTTTTAGGAGATAAGCATGAAAGCATTATTAGTAGCAGTTGCAGCAGTGGGCACATTATTCATGGCGGGTACAGCTTCAGCTGACCAAGCTTTAGCGCAAAAAAGTGGTTGTTTAGCTTGCCACAGCATTGATAAAAAAGTATTAGGCCCATCATACAAAGATGTTGCCGCTAAATACAAAGGCGACAAAGCTGCTGAAGCAAAATTAGTTGAAAAAGTGAAAAAAGGTGGTAGCGGCACTTGGGGTCCTATGCCAATGCCTGCAAATACACAAGTTAAAGATGAAGACATCAAAACTTTAGTTAAATGGGTACTTGCACAATAATTGCTTGACGCTTTAATGTTAAAGCCAGCTCAAAAAGCTGGCTTTTTTATTGGCTATTGACAGCAAAATTTTAGGCAACATTTAGCCACAATTTTAATATACTTCTTTTTGATGCTCTGGAAGCCGCATGGATACTGGCTTGCAGAGGTGTTTTATTTTTACGTGTAAAAATATCCACAATAAATGACTTATTTGATGACTTCAAATAGGTATAAAAATACTGCTAAAATCGCAATCGGGGCAACAATGTTATTGAGAGTGCGCCACCATTTAAAATGGGCATCATTTAAATTTAACTCATCTTGCACATGGTCTTTTTTCATCCAATAACCTGCAAAAATCGCCATCAGTAATCCACCTAGCGGCAATAAAATGGTAGAAGTGAGTTTGTCTAGCGTTTCAAAAATACTCAAGCCAAAAACGATTTTGACGCCTTTCCATTCGTTGAAAGATAGTAATACGGCGACGCCAAGCAACCAAACCATAATGCCTAAGCCCACTGTAGCGCTGGCACGCTTAATTTTGGTGTTTTCAGTAATCCAAGCAATGGCAGGCTCTACCAAAGAAATGGCCGAAGTCCAAGCCGCAAAGGCGACTAACATAAAAAATAAAGTACCAATAAGATTACCCCAAGGCATGTGCCCAAAGGCAATCGGTAAGCTTTGAAAAATCAAGCCTGGCCCAGCGCTGGGTTCTAAATGATTAGCAAAAACTAAGGCATAAATCGCCAAGCCAACCAAAAGCCCAAGCATGGTATCAGCCAGTGCAATATAAACGGTGGTGCGGGCGATGGAAATATCCCGTTTGAGGTAAGAGCCATACACCATGACTGCGCCCATACCCAAGCTAAGTGAGAAAAATGCGTGACCCAGCGCGGATAATACGGCTACAGGGGTGATTTTTGAAAAATCTAAACTGAACATAAACTGATATGCCGCTGCCATATCGCCTACCGACATGCTGTAGCCCAGTAGCACCAACAAAATGGCAAATAGTGCGGGAATCAATATATTATTGGCTTTTTCTAAGCCTGAGTTGACCCCGCGTGCTACAACGCCCATGGTCATGACCATAAAAACGGTATGCCAACACAACAACGTGAGTGGTGATGCTAATAGCGCATCAAAATTTGCGGTAGATTGCGCGCCAGTAACATTAGTAAATACGCCACGCGCTGCTTCTATAATATAGCTTAGTACCCAGCCGCCAATCACGCTATAAAAACCTAAAATCAGCAGACCTGTGACCATGCCCATGCCGCCAAGCCACTTCCAGTGCAGCGAGGTTTTCGCTTCATTAGCAAGTGTTGCCATGCCATCCAGTGGGTTTTTCTGTGCGCGTCGCCCCAACAAAATTTCGGTCATCATCAACGGAATGCCTACAAAAAAAATGCAAGCAATAAACACCAGCACAAACGCACTGCCGCCATTCACGCCTATCATATAAGGCAGTTTCCAAATGTTGCCCAAGCCAATGGCTGAGCCAGCGGTGGCAAGCATAAAGGTCCAGCGGTTTTTCCATGCACTTCTGTGCGCCATAACGAAGCGTTCCTATTTTTTTAAACTAGAAAAATACCGTTGCGTTTCTTGTTTGATAATGGGCGAAAGCCATAGCAAGCCAATTAAATTTGGAATCGCCATCATGCCGTTCATTAAGTCTGAGAAATTCCATACAAATTCTAAGCTCATCATCGCGCCCACCATCACCGCCACGGTAAAAAATACGCGATAAATTTTGATGGATTTTTCACCAAATAAATATTCAATGGCTTTTTCACCGTAGTAATTCCAGCCAATCAAGGTGGAATAAGCGAATAATGCAGTGGCAACAGCTACAATCACGCTGCCTGTGCTGCCTAGTGTTTCTGCCATGCTCACGCTGGTGAGCGCATCTGCTTTCACGCCTTGTGTCCAACTGTTGGCTGTTAAAATCACTAGTGCTGTCATGGTGCAAACCACTAAAGTGTCAATAAACGTTTGCGTCATGCTCACCAACGCTTGTTTAACAGGGTCATTCGTGCGTGCAGCGGCGGCGGCAATCGGCGCAGAGCCTAAGCCTGATTCATTTGAAAACACCCCGCGTGCAATACCGTAACGCATGGCAGCAGCCACTGTTGCGCCTAAAAATCCACCACTGGCAGCACTTGGTGAAAATGCACTACCAAAAATCAAGCCGAATGCGTGCGGGATTTCACTAGCATTGAGCGCCAACACCCACAAGCTTGCGCCAACATACAAGCCTATCATCAATGGCACAAGGTAAGAGGTGAATTTACCGATGGTGCGTATGCCACCCAAAATGACCAAACCTGTCATGAGTGTTAGCACAATGCCTGTGGCAACAGTAGGAATTTGAAAAGTGCTTTCAAAGATTTTAGCGGTAGCGTTGGCTTGCGTCATATTGCCAATGCCAAATGCGGCACACGCGGTAAAAATGGCAAACAACGTGCCCAGCCAAGGCAAGCCCACGCCCTTGGCAAGATAATACATGGGCCCGCCACGCATGCCATGCGCGCCTTTTTCACGATATTTTACGGCCAGAACAGCTTCAGAATATTTAGTCGCCATGCCAACCAAGCCCGTCATCCACATCCAAAATACCGCGCCTGGTCCGCCGAGCGTAATAGCAGTCGCAACCCCAACAATATTACCAATACCTACTGTGGCAGCCAGTGCCGTCATCAGCGCGGCAAAATGGCTAATGTCGCCCTCGTGATGGTGATCTTTATGAAAAATGAGTTTAAATGCGTGTGGCAAAGCGCGAAATTGCATGCCTTTAAGAATAACCGTCAGATACAACCCTGTGCCCACCAGTAGCACCAGCATGGGCGGCCCCCACACGATGTTTGAAAGTGAACTGACTAAATTTTCTAGTGCTTGCATAGTGGTATCCCCTTGCTTAAATAGTAGCAGTCAGGGTGATAGTTTGCAATGTTTAAAATTGGGCTAAAATCGCCCGAGAAAAAATATCTGCCCTGCAAGCCAGTCTGGATGCGGCTTCCAGAGCATCAAAATGATTTGTGTGAAATTTTCGGGTAAAAATAGCTAAATTTTTACCTATTTTTCAGCAAAAAAATGCTAGCTAAAATGTCTTTTCAGCACTTCAAACATATAGGTATGGTCTAGCACGCCAGCACTCTCGCGGATGCTGTGCATCGCCCACATCGGGCAGCCTACATCCACACTTGGCACACCCAAGTTGGCCGCAATCATTGGGCCTATCGTGCTGCCGCAGCCTAAATCAGTGCGGTGCGCGTATTGCTGATAGGGCACTTTTGCACTTTCGCACAACTGTATAAAACGCGCGGCGGTGTCGGCATTGCTGCTGTAGCGTTGATTCACATTGGTTTTAATCACCACGCCGTGGTTGACCTGCGCGTGGTGGCACGGCTCGTAAGCATTGGGGTGATTTGGGTGAAAAGCGTGCGCCATATCTGCGCTAATAAAAAAACTATTCGCCAGTGCGCGACATTTTTCTTCTTCAGATAAACCTTGGTTTGCGGTGATGCGTTGAATCGTATCGGCCAAAAAACTGCCGTTTGCGCCAGTGGCGCTTTCACTACCAACCTCTTCGTGGTCAAATAGTGCGCAAAGGCTTGTGGAGCCAGAGTTTTTGCTGGCGACTAATGCTTCAATCGCGGCATGGCATGAGGCTAAATTATCCAGTTGGCTGTTGGCAATATAGGCTTGGTCTTTACCCCAAAATGTGCCTTTTTGCGTGTCAAACACATTGAGTTCAAACGTTAAAATATCTTCAATTTTAACTTTTAATTCAGCGGCAATGTGCGCTAAGAATTGTTGTTCGGCTTCAATACCCACATCACTTTCGCCAAAAATCAGTGGCAATTCAGTTTGCTTGTTTAGCACCAAGCCTTTGTCATTCACTTCGCGGTTCATGTGAATTGCCAAGTTGGGCAAACGCAGTATGGCATCATCGAATTTAACTAAACGTGCCTCAAAGTCTGATGTTGTGCGCACCATCACACGGCCTGCAATGCTTAAATCGCGGTCGGTGAAGGTGGCTAAAATGGGACCGCCATACACTTCAACACCGATGCGTAGTAAATTGTTAGTGCTATACGCTGCGTGCGGCTTTAAGCGCAAACTAGGTGAATCCGTATGTGCCCCCACCATGCGAAAACCTGTTTCAAGCAACGGTTTTTGCCCAATGGTGAAAGCAATAATAGAAGCGTCACAACGCGTGACAAAATAACGACTTCCCGCTTTTAGCTGCCAGCTTTCCGTTTCATTCAGTGCAATAAAGCCTTCTGCGATTAAGCGTTGCTGAGTGGTGTGAACAGCATGCCAAGGGCTAGGGCTGGCATCAATAAAGTGGAGTAAATCTTGCGCAAACGCGTGCGTATTTGTAGTCATTTTCATGGTTGTTTTTCTTCAATCGCAGTTAGAGGCGGTTTTCTATCACCCCAGCCAGTACAAGTTTCACCATTGGCCTCAACAATCACATGTGCATAATAAGGCTCATCTTCATTATGCTTACTTGTGATTCGCCAATAATGTGCAACGCCGATAGGTTCATCAAAAGCACCAAGGTAAATTAAATCATTCGCTTGCAGCGCACCTTGTTCAAATAAAGTTTCGCCAAATTCTCGGCGCAAATAGCGCGGCAGTTCGCGTTCAGTTTCTTCATCTAAACCGGTTTTGCCAAACCAATCCGCAGTTTCTGTAGTTGCATATTCTTTATCCACCAATGCCATGCGCGCTTTTACTGCAGAACGGAATTTCCATGTGACAAAAATGACAGTGAAAATGGCCAATGCGCCGATAGTGGCTAACAGTTTGATGAGAATATCCACGTTTTCGTAAGTCTTTGTTTAACCTAACCAATTTTTTTCAATTAAAAAATCTGTATAAAGTTTGGCTTCAGCGCTACCAGTCTCAGGTTTCCAGTCATAACGCCATTTCACAATCGGTGGCATAGAAAGCAAAATAGATTCGGTGCGGCCATTGGACTGCAAGCCAAAAATGGTGCCACGGTCAAAAATCAAGTTGAATTCGACATAACGGCCACGACGGTAGGCTTGAAAATCACGTTCGCGCTCGCCGTAAGGGGTGTCTTTGCGGCGTTGCACAATAGGCAAATACGCGTTAAGAAAGGCATCGCCAACCGCTCGATGAAAAGCAAAGCATTGTTCAAACCCCAATTCACTGAAATCATCATAAAAAATACCGCCGATTCCGCGCGGTTCTTTGCGATGCTTCAGGTAAAAATATTCATCACATTCTTTTTTGAGTTTTGGGTAATAGTGTTCGCCAAAGGGTTGTAAGGCATCACGACATACACGATGGAAATGGACACAGTCTTCTTCAAAACCGTAATAAGGGGTTAAATCCATGCCGCCACCAAACCACCAAATATCTTGTTCACCGGCATTTTGTGCTTTAGCCACGAAAAAACGCACATTCATGTGCACGGTCGGCACGTAGGGGTTGCGCGGATGAAACACCAGTGAAACACCCATTGCCTCCCACTGCCTGCCGGCAGCCTCTGGGTGCGCCACACTGGCTGCGGGCGGCATTTTACTGCCTTTGACGTGTGAAAAACCAATGCCCGCACGCTCAAATACGTTACCTTCTTCAAGCATGCACGAGTTGCCACCACCGCCTTCGGGGCGCTGCCAACTATCTTGTAAAAAGTTTTTTCCATCAACAAGCTCTACGGCTTCTACAATGCGGGCTTGCAAGCCTTGTAAGTATTCAAAAACGGCGGTGGTGTTAATCATCTGGGATTGAATCATTAGGTTCTCTATTTGCGAATAATTTTGTCAGAAATTAAATCTTGTATGCGCGACGGTTTGCGCCAATGCCCAATTTTACCGTGAATAATACGTACCCGACCAGCAAATTTGCGCACGCAAGCTTGATGAGTTTTTATGGCTTTTTGCCCGCTGATATTGGCGCTGGTCGAAATCAACACCATACCAGCAAACTGGCAAAGCTGGCGTGTGGCTGCAAGCGCAGGTACGCGCACAGCAATCGTGTCGCGCCCACCTGTGAGCGCGGGCGAACAAGCGTTATTGGCAGGCACTAGCCAAGTGTGTGCGGCAGGCCAAGCACGGCGCATTTTGTGGTGCTGCTGCGGCGTTAAAGGCGCAATAAACGGGGTAAGTTGCTGCGCTTTGCTACCAATTAAAATTAAGCCTTTTGCGGCATCGCGCTGCTTGAGCTTGAGCAGCTTTTGGATGGCTTTTTCATTGCGTGGGTCGCAACCCAAACCAAAGCATGACTCGGTGGCATAAGCAATTAAACCGCCACGTTTTAGCCAAGTATTTAAAGTTGAGTGCATGAGGTTGATTGTATCAGCGCGTCGCGTGGCGTTGAGCAAAAACCAAAGAAAATTTTAGGGGTAAAAATGAGAAATTTTGGCAGTAAAACCTGCCGAGAAAAAATAATGCCTCTGGAAGTCGCATAGAATATGGCTTGCAGAGGTGGTGAAAAGATGTTGTGTTAAAAAACGCTGTTTGGCAGGTAAAATTCAACCAGATTTTTTTACAAAAAAAAGTCAGCTTATTTTTGGGTTTGTTGAGAAAGTTGCAGCAAAAATTGCTCAATATTCCATTCACAACCAGCACAGCCAGAAAGCGCGCCAGTCTTTCTTGAAATTGCATCTTGATCTAAACCTTGCAAAAACAGGGCTTGGATTTGCGCGCGTGTGGTGCCAGAGCAATCACAAATCACTTCGTCGAGGTCATTTTTAATCGGCTTCGTCATCGGGCTTGTTTTTGAGGTAACGTGGCAAAGCAAAAATCAGCAAAAGAACGACCACCAGTAAAATGATCAGTTCCATCTTGCTGACTCAAACTAACCTTTAATGGCGCGATAGCCAATATCGGTGCGGTATTGCGCACCATCAAAGTGGATATTCGCAGCGATTTTATAGGCTTGCTGTTGCGCGAATTTGACTGTTTCACCCAGCGCAGTCACACATAAAACACGGCCACCACTGGTGACTACTTTACCGTCTTTAAGCGTTGTCCCTGCGTGAAACACATGCGCATCCACTAGGTCTTTTGGCAATCCAGTAATTTCATCACCTAATTTTGGCGCGTCTGGATAATTGGCAGAGGCCATCACCACCCCAAGCGCGAAACGTCTATCCCACTCAGTTTCAGCCTGATTGAGCGTACCATTGACGGCATGCTCCATGAGCCCGACTAAATCAGTTTTTAAGCGCATCATAATCGGCTGCGTTTCGGGGTCGCCCATGCGGCAGTTAAACTCTAATGTTTTTACTTCGCCATTGGGTGAAATCATTAACCCAGCATATAAAAATCCCGTGTAGGGAATACCGTCTTTAGCCATGCCCTCTACAGTTGGGCGAATAATCTCGCGCAAGGCCTTGGCGTGAATTTCTGGCGTAACGCAAGGCGCGGGTGAATAAGCGCCCATGCCGCCTGTATTGGGGCCTAAATCGCCATTCAATAAGCGTTTATGATCTTGACTAGTCGCGAGCGGCAAAATGTTTTTACCATCCACCATCACCATAAAACTCGCTTCTTCGCCAGTTAAAAACTCTTCAATCACCACGCGCGCACCAGCATCGCCGAGTTTGTTGTCAGATACCATGGCATCAATGGCCGCGTGTGCTTCATCAGCAGTCATCGCCACCACTACACCCTTGCCAGCAGCCAAACCATCGGCTTTAATCACAATCGGTGCGCCGTTGCTGTTCACATAATCGTGTGCTTTTTTGGCGTCGGTAAAAGTTTCATATTTAGCCGTTGGAATGCCGTGACGCACCATAAACGCTTTGGCAAAATCTTTAGAGCTTTCTAGTTGTGCCGCCGCTTTTGTTGGGCCAAAAATTTTCAAATCCGCCGCACGGAAAGCATCCACCACGCCTTGGCTAAGCGGCGCTTCTGGACCGACAATGGTGAGATGAATGTGTTCGTCTTGGGCAAATTTTACAAGCTCATCTACTTTGGTAAATGGCACATTCACCATATCTGGGTTGGTAGCTGTTCCGGCGTTGCCAGGCGCAACATAGACACGGCTTACAGCCTTATTTTGCGCTACTTTCCATGCAAGTGCGTGCTCACGTCCGCCAGAACCAATCACTAGAATTTTCATAACTATCTAACACCTTGAGAAATTGTCGCGAGCGGTTTATAGGCAAGAAGCTGCACAGCGAAATACGAGACATACCGCAGTTGGTAGGCGAGAATTGAGCGAGCATGCGACACAGCCAATGAATCGCGTAGTAAATTTATCATGGTGTTAGTGCCTAAAATGGCGAATACCAGTCACAACCATCGCTAGGCCACGCTCGTCTGCAGCCGCAATGACTTCTTCGTCACGCATACTGCCACCTGGGTGAATCACACAGCATGCACCGTTGTCAGCCAGCACATCCACCCCATCACGGAATGGGAAAAACGCATCAGAGGCGACCACGGAGCCTTGTAAGCTTAAACCGGCATTTTGTGCCTTGATGGCGGCTATTTTGGTGCTATCTACGCGGCTCATTTGGCCTGCGCCCACGCCCAAAGTCATACCATTGCCGCAGAAAACAATCGCGTTGGACTTCACATATTTCGCTACATTCCAAGCAAAAAGCAAATCTTGCATTTGTTGGGGTGTAGGTTTTAGCTTGGTCACTATTTTGAGATCTGCCATTTGTATGTCGTGGTTATCTGCTGTCTGTAACAAAATGCCAGAACCCACTCGCTTAGAATCTACCGCATTGCGGCCTTGCTCCCAAGCGGTTGCTCCGCCAGTAGGCAAGGCAATTTTAAGTACCCGTACATTGGCTTTAGCACTAAAAATCGCCAATGCTTCAGGGGTGTAGTCTGGCGCAATCAATACTTCAACAAATTGTTTGCTCACGGCTTCAGCACCTGCACCATCGAGCGTGCAGTTAAAAGCAATAATGCCGCCAAAAGCTGAGGTTGGGTCAGTTTTAAATGCTTTAGAATATGCTTCTAATGGAGTTACGCCGAGAGCCACACCGCATGGGTTGGCATGTTTGACAATCACGCAAGCATTGCCTGTAAATGACTTTACCGCTTCCCAAGCGGCATCGGCATCGGCAATGTTGTTGTAGCTTAACTCTTTGCCTTGTAGTTGTTGCGCAGTAGCTAAGCTGCCTGGCGCTGGGTACAAGTCACGATAAAACGCAGCTTGTTGGTGTGCGTTTTCACCGTAGCGTAAGTCTTGCATTTTGACAAAACTGCTGTTCATTTGTTCTGGGAATTGGTTGGCAACAGGCTTGCCAGCTTGCTCGGTTGCATCAAAATCAATTGCAGATAAATAGTTGCTAATCGCGGCATCATACTGCGCGATGCGATTAAACGCTGCGACAGATAATTTGAAGCGCGTAGCTTTAGAAACCTCACCTTTATTGGCTTGTAGCTCTGCAGTCACTGCGGAGTATTGTGCCGCATCGGTGAGTACGGCAACATCATTCCAGTTTTTTGCCGCAGAACGCACCATAGCCGGTCCGCCAATATCAATATTTTCAATAGCATCTTCTAGCGTGCAATTAGGCTTGCAAACAGTTGCTTCAAACGGATATAAATTGACCACTAATAAGTCAATATTGGAAATATTTTGTGCCTGCATGGCGGCCACGTGTTCAGGCAAATCGCGTCTGCCTAACAAGCCGCCGTGCACTTTAGGGTGCAAAGTTTTAACGCGACCATCTAACATTTCAGGGAACCCCGTGTAGTCGCTCACTTCAATGACAGGAATATTGTTTTCGCGGAATAATTTTGCCGTGCCGCCAGTAGATAAAATTTCTACATTCAATTTGGTGAGCGCAGTAGCAAGCTCTAAAATACCAGATTTATCAGAAACGCTAATCAGCGCACGTTTAATGACCGCCATGTTACTCTCTTAAAGAAATGAAAAGTTATTCGAGGTTGTACTGCGCCATTTTTTTGCGCAATGTATTACGATTTAAGCCCAAAATTTCGGCAGCCTTGCTTTGGTTACCACCCACTTTTTTTAATATATATTCCAGCATAGGTTTTTCAATGCTATGCAACACCATGTCATAAATAGCATGCGGGGTTTCGCCATCCAGATGAGAAAAATAGGCATCTAAAGATTTTCTAACGCTGTCAGCAAGCTCGTTTGGCATCTCAATCAAGCCGCTAGGGCTTCTCCTGCGTCAATGTCTTGCTCAATATAAACTAAGCGTTCGCTACGCGTTTTTTGCTCGGCAAAAAAGTCGTTAATCGCACCAAGTTGTAGCTCAATGGTTTGTAATGTATTCATGTTGTGTCTAAAACTAGCTGAACCAGCTAAGCCTTTGGTGTACCAAGAAATATGCTTACGTGCCATACGCATGCCAGTTAAGTCACCATAAAAATCATATAAATCATGCAGATGGGCTAACATCACAGCGTGAATTTCATCTACTGTCGGTGGCAAAAGATGCGTGCCTGTTTCTAAGTAGTGCGCAATTTCTCTAAAAATCCATGGCCGGCCTTGCGCTGCGCGACCTATCATTACTGCGTCTGCGCCTGTGTAATCGAGTACAAACTTGGCTTTTTCTGGCGTGGTGATGTCGCCGTTGGCAATCAGTGGAATTCGAATCGCTTGCTTCACTTGCGCAATGGTGTCGTATTCCGCTTCACCTAAATACGCGCAAGCTCGAGTGCGGCCGTGCATCGCTAACGCTTGTACACCAATATCTTCAGCCATTTTGGCTATTTGCACTGCATTACGGTTTTGTTTATCCCAGCCTGTGCGAATTTTTAGCGTCACAGGCACATCTACAGCATTTACCACTGCACGTAAAATTTGCGCGACCAGTGGTTCATCTTTAAGGAGAGCGCTACCTGCCATCACATTACAGATTTTTTTAGCCGGGCAGCCCATATTGATGTCAATAATTTGTGCGCCATTATCTACATTATGTTTGGCGGCTTCTGCCATCATTTTGGGGTCTGCACCGGCGATTTGCACAGAAATCGGGTCAACTTCGCCTGCATGATTGGCGCGACGCTTGGTTTTTTCGCTGCCATATAACAGTGAGTTTGAAGTCACCATCTCTGAAACGGCCAAGCCTGCGCCCATTTTTTTGCACAATTGGCGGAAAGGGCGGTCTGTAACGCCAGCCATAGGCGCAACTACGAGATTATTTTTTAAAATGTGATTGCCGATTTGCACAGGTTTTTAATGCGTAACGAGAAAGTTGCCTATTTTATACGCAATTGCCTGCTTAGAAAACATGAATTTCGCTTTTGGGCATACAATTTGTTTTGGCTACTTTTTAACAAAACGCTTATGCAAAAAATCTCGACCACCCACATTGCTTTTGCCAGCTTTATCGGCACGGCCATTGAATTTTACGATTTTTATATTTATGCCATGGCGGCTGCCTTGGTGATTGGCGAAGTGTTCTTTCCCGCCAGTAATCCTGCCGCACAGTCGCTCAATGCATTTTTAACCTTTGGTATTGCCTTTATTGCGCGCCCACTTGGCGCCATTGTGTTTGGGCATTTTGGCGATAAAATTGGTCGTAAAGCCACGTTAGCCGCTTCGTTGCTGGTGATGGGTGTTTCAACGCTATTGATAGGTTTGCTGCCCGGCTACGATACGCTGGGTACACTTGCGCCAATTGCCCTGTGTATTTTGCGCTTTGGGCAAGGCATAGGTTTAGGCGGCGAGTGGGGCGGGGCGGCCTTACTTGCTACCGAGCACGCGCCAGCGGGTAAGCGTGGCTGGTTTGGCATGTTTCCGCAGTTGGGTCCGTCAGTGGGGTTTTTATTTGCCACGCTGAGTTTTTTAGGATTATCTTTATGGCTCACCGAAGCTGAGTTTAAAAGTTTTGGTTGGCGCATCCCGTTTATTTTGAGCGCTCTGTTGGTAGGTGTAGGTTTATATGTGCGTTTTAAATTGGCAGAAACGCCAGAATTTGCACAAGTTTTGGCACAGAAAAATACGCATGCTACCCCCATTAAACCTTTATTAAAACAACATGTTAAGCCAGTTTTTCTCGGCGCATTAGCCATGGTGGTGTGCTATAACTTGTTTTATACCGCCACCGTTTTTTGCTTGAGTTATGGCACAAAAGTGCTGGGCATCGCTCGGCCGCAATTTTTAGAGATGTTATGCGTGGCGGTGCTTTTTATGACACTCTCCACGCCAATTTCGGCAAAATTGAGCGATAAATTCGGTCGCCGCCCAGTGTTAATGTTTAGTGCGTTTTGCGCCGTATTAGCCGGATTTGCATTAAACCCCTTATTGGCGAGCGGAAGTTTGCTGCAAATTACGCTGTTTTTATCACTCGCACTATTTTTAATGGGCGCAACTTTTGCCCCGATGGGCGCGTTTTTGCCAGAACAGTTTCCTGTTGCAGTGCGCTACACAGGCGCGGGCTTGGCCTACCAACTGGGCGGTATTTTGGGGGCATCGTTTGCGCCGAGTGTTTCGCAATTATTGGTCAATGACGGTGGTTTAATTTGGGTGGGTTATTACGTTTCAGGCATGGCGGCGATTAGTTTTATTGCAGTATGGTGCATGCGTGAAACTGCCAAAAATTGAGCTGATTAAATCACGTTTTATTTAAGCAATTTTCGCCCGAGAGATTTTTATGCCTCTGAAAGCCGCATAGATACTGGCTTTCAGAGGTACTGTTAGGAAGATGAGCTAAAAATCGGGTTTTGTTAGCACTTCTAATCGCGCTAAAAAATGCATGGCATGGCTGCGATTTTCACCACACATTTCAACATTGGGTTGCAAGCCACCACAAAAATCTGGTCGCTCGGGTTTGCCAAAAATCATGCAACGATTTTCACTATCTAATTGAACGCAGCGCACCCCCGCTGGCTTGCCATTTGGCATGCCGGGGATAGCACTATTGATGCTGGGGGCGGTGCAACAGGCACCGCAGTTAGGGCGGCATTGCATAGGTTAAAAAGTATATTTGGTTGTGAGGACTGGCAAATTGTCGCATAATGCTAACTATGTAGCCTAGACATATTCACAATGCCGATATGAAGTTAATCGGTTAAAAACTCAAAAAACCAATGGTTGACTCACAACACACCGTAACAATTCAAGCAGAAAAATTTGCAGAGATGTTGCAAATTAATGGCAAGACTTTACTTGCCAATACACTGATTGCTTTGGTGCTAGCTTATATGTTGCGGGGGGCGATTTCACACAATATTTTATGGGCTTGGCTATTTGCAACCTTATTGGTTAATTTGGCTAGGGGAATCGCCGGGCATTATTGGGCAAGCTATACGCAAGATGAGGCTGCTAACGTTTTTGGTCGATTAAAACAATTTCGTTTTGGCGTGTTTGCTAGTGGCTTGCTTTGGGGTTTGGTGGGGCTGCTGATGTTTACCTCGGTAGAGTTTCAGCACAAAATGCTTGCCATCTATTGCCTTGCAGGCTTGTCTGCGGGTGCGGCGGTTTCTTACTCTATAGACCGTTATTCTGCGTATATTTCCATTTCTTGTATTTTAATTCCTGCGTTATTGGGCATGTATTTGTCTGGCAACGAAATTTTTATTGCGATGGGCGTATCAGGGACGCTCTACATTATTTTTATGGCGGCAAGCATTAATAGCATGCACAATCGCCTAACCGAAAGAATTAAATTAAGTATTGAGGCGGTTGATAGAGAAGCTGCAATTAAAAAACTGGCGTTTTATGATGAGTTAACAGACCTCCCCAATAGGCGCTTACTGATTGATAGGCTTAGCCACGCATTAACAATTAGTGCCCGCACTGGCAAACGAGGCGCCATATTGTTTTTAGATGTAGATGATTTTAAAAAATTAAACGACACGCTCGGTCACGATATGGGTGACTTGCTACTCAAGCAACTATCAGAGCGGTTGTTAAGTTGTGTACGTGAAAGTGATAGTGTTGCCCGACTAGGGGGCGATGAGTTTGTTGTGATGTTGGAAAACTTAAATGCAGACTACCATATCGCCCTTACACAGGTTGAGCAAATTTGTAAGCAAATTATCAGCACTTTAAATCTACCTTACAAACTGAATACTGAAGAGTATCAATGTTCATCTAGCATTGGTGTTGCCATGTTTGGGGAGCACGGAACAACCTTTGAGGGCTTGTTAAAAAATGCAGATACTGCCATGTATGAGGCCAAAAAAGCGGGTAGAAATTTACTGCAAATATTCAGCCATGAAATGCGGCGGTAAAGGTAATTAAGTATTTTCCCAAGGGTAACCTAGCGCCGAAACACCAGTTTTCAAATATTCCATCGCCAATTTAACCTGCCCACTTTCGCCTTTCATGCCTAGCTCTGTGGTGCGACGTTGGTTGCTTCTAGGCAAGCTAAATAATTTTAAGTTTGGGTATTTAGCGAGCATCGCATTCATTAAATCAATCAAATCACTTTCGCCTGCTTCTGTTACCAAAATAGATTGCTCTAAATAATCTTGGCTGTGAAATAAATGTTGGTAGTACGTTTCTAGCACCCATTCCACCATCGGGTGCGCCATTTCAGGAAAGCCCGGCACAAAATAATGCTGGTTGATTGAGAAGCCAGCCACGCGGTTAATCGGGTTGGGGATTAGCGCACACCCTTGCGGAAAATCCGCCATCAGCACGCGCTTGGGGTAAGCGCTATCGCCATATTGCGCTACGATTTCTGCCACCGCGCCCGCATGGCGGGCTATGGGCACCCCAGCCGCATCTGCCGCGCACTGACGTGTGTAATCGTCTGGCGTAGCGCCAATACCACCAAAACTAAACACAATATCGCCGCGCGCCATGCTTTGCTTAAGGTGCTGCGTAATTTGCTCAGGAATATCGCCCAAATAATGCGCCCAACTTAACTGTAAACCGCGCGCAGAAAGCAGGGCAATCACTTTGCTTAAATGTGCGTCTTGGCGTTTGCCAGAGAGAATTTCATCGCCGATGATGTAAATGCCAATATTTATCATAAAGATAAGTTATTTATAACCGTTAATTAAGCCTATGGACACAGCAGTAAAGCACATTATAGACAATGAAAGGCTCAAAAGGCTACAGACTCAGAATGTAAAGTCTGTATTGTCGAGCGCTTTACTTGGTTGGCTGTTAATGTTTACCCAAGCGCACGAAACAAACATACCTATAGCAAATATTTACTTGTGGAGTTTTCTGCTGCTAATGATTAGCGTGGCGCGTCTGGTGGCTTCACTTTATTTTAAAAAACACCCTGTCATTTCAGTTGAGCAAAATACGTTTAGGCTCAATATGTTGCGGGCAGGCGTCATTGTCACTGGGGTATGTTGGGGCGCAAACCCCTACTTAGCGGGTGAGCACCAAAGCATACAGCTACTGTTTTTTAGCTCTTTTATCATTGCGGGTATGTCTTCAGCTGCGGTTATCGCTTATGCAATCGATAAACCAAGTGCGCTCGCATATATGTACTTTGCCGTCATTCCGTTGATTGTTTATTTTGTCATCATTGGCACGCCCCAAACCTTAGTGATGGCATTTGCTGGGGCAATCTTCGTGTTTTTTATGGTGTATAGCATTCATGAGCTAAACAATCTTTTGGTTGAAAATATTATGCTTAGAATCAAGGCTGAGCAATTTGACGAACAAATTAGGCAAATGGCCTATTACGATGCATTGACCGGCCTACCTAACCGACGATTGTTGCAAGATAGCTTAGACCATGCACTCAGCATTCATAAGCGCCACCTCATGAGTGGCGCTGTGATATTTATTGATTTGGACAACTTTAAAAAACTGAACGACACTCAAGGGCACGAAATGGGCGACTTGTTACTTAAACAAGTCGCAGACAGGCTTAAAGGAGTCATTCGGGAAAGTGATTTGGTTTCACGCCTTGGGGGCGATGAATTTATCATTTTGCTTGAAAATCTCAGCATGAACGCAGAAATAGCAGCCAACCAAGCCAAAGAAGTTGGTAATAAAATTCTTAATGAATTTAACAAGCCATACCAAATCAACCAAGAACCCTATTTTGTGTCGCCCAGTATAGGGATTGCCCTTTTTCCCACACATGGCAAAACCCATGACGATTTACTAAAACACGCAGACACTGCCATGTATGAAGCAAAACGCGCTGGGCGAAATACCGTGCGTGTGTTTGATATTGATATGGACTTGAGAATTGGTTAGTTAATTACTTATTTATGGGTGAAATAGGGCGCTTAACCTGTGTATTTCGCCAATTCTGAGTTTTGTGTTTGCTTGATTTTTTGTAATTGATTCAAAAGCTCGGGCACGTCGGTTTGAATAATGCTCCAAAGTGTATCGTTATCTATGCCCAAGTAACCGTGGATAAGTTTGTTACGCGTGGCTATTATGATCCGCCAAGGAATTTGGCTGTACTGCTCACGTATTTCTGGTGGAATATGGGTTGCGGCCTCGCCGATTAACTCTAGATTACGCAAGGTGGCATCATAAGTAATACCACTATTGATAAAACGCTCTAAATCAAAACCATTGGTATAACTCAGTACATTCTCAGCAAAGCCAATCATGTCAGCAATGTAAAATCGCCACTCTCTATGAAGTTCAGACATCAATCGCCTCGCGCTCAATATATGGGCGCAACTCAGCGCGCAATGCTTTTTCGGTCACTAAATCTACAGCGCAACCGAGCAAATCTTCTAAATAAAACTGCACACCAAAATAACGCTGTGAGCTTGCAATGCCATCAAACCCTACCAAAATATCAACATCGCTGTTGGCGGTTGCCGTGCCGCGAGCAGTAGAACCAAACAAGGCCAAACGGCTTACGCCAAAGCGTTGGCTCAGCTCGGCCTTGCTATTAGTGAGGGTTTGAATGGCTTGGAGTTTGTTCATGATATTAGTTTAGCATAGTAGGGCGCACCCGTTGACGGTGCGCCGCATGAAAACATTAAATACGGTGTACTGCCTTGACAAGGCGAGTACGCCCTACGAGCTATTTATAGTCAGTAAATTTACATTTAGGGTATTCCGAACAACCAAGAAATTCAGTTTTAGCTTTCCGTTTAACCAGCTTTCCAACTTTACATCTTGGACATTGGTCATCCTCTTTGTATTTTTCAACAGATTCTTTAGCATCCTGGGCGACTAGAGATTTTTCTACTGCAACTAAAGCGTAGATAGCTTTGCATTCACTAGGGTATGCTTCACAAGCTAAAAAGTCAGTCTCAGTGCCATCGCTTCTGGTTACGCTTTTTCTAATTAATTTATGTTTTTCACATTGCGGGCAAATTGCGCTTACTTTTGGTATAAAAGATTTTTCTATCGTTACTTTTGGGTCATTAGGCTGAGTAAGCTGTTTTTCTTTAAGTATCAATTCTGGTCTCCAATTATGCTAATGAGCTCCTTCCCAATTGCTTCCCACGCCCACTTCCGCCAATAACGGCACGTCCAATTTTGCTACATTTTGCATCAGTTCTGGTAGTTTTTGTTTCACCAATTCCAGCTCGTTATCTGGCACTTCCAGCACCAGTTCATCGTGTACTTGCATAATCAGTTTTGTAGCAAGTTTTTCGTCTCGCAACCACTTATCCACCGCAATCATCGCCAGTTTAATTAAATCCGCTGCAGTGCCTTGCATGGGGGCGTTAATGGCGGCGCGTTCAGCGCCGTTGCGGCGCTGTACGTTGGCGCTGTTGATTTCTGGCACCCATAATCGGCGTCCAAAGTAGGTTTCTACGTAGCCTTGTTGCTTAGCAGTGGCGCGTGTGTTTTCCATATAAGCTTTTACGCCGGGGTAGCGCGCAAAGTAGCGCTCAATATAGCTGGCCGCTGCGCCGCGCTCTATGCCTAAGTTTTGCGCTAAGCCAAATGCACTCATGCCGTAAATTAGCCCGAAGTTAATCACTTTTGCGTAACGGCGTTGTTCGCTATCTACTTGGTCTTTTTCCACGCCAAATACTTCCGCCGCGGTGGCACGGTGAATGTCTTCATTATTGGCAAAGGCCGCCAGCATGCCAGCATCTTGCGACAAATGCGCCATAATGCGTAGCTCGATTTGTGAGTAGTCGGCAGACACAATCACGCTGCCTTTGGGGGCAATAAACGCTTCGCGTATGCGGCGGCCTTCGGCCGTACGCACGGGGATATTTTGCAAGTTGGGGTCGCTACTCGCTAGCCTACCCGTAATCGCCACCGCTTGGTTATAGCTGGTATGCACGCGTCCGGTTTGCGGATTCACCATTTTGGGCAGTTTGTCAGTGTAGGTGGATTTTAATTTCGCCAGCCCACGATATTCGAGCAGCACTTTGGGTAAAGGGTAATCTAGCGCAAGCTCTTGCAGCACGTCTTCATCTGTACTCGGCGCACCACTAGGCGTTTTTTTGAGTGGTTTAATACCCAATTTATCAAACAAGATTTCTTGTAATTGCTTGGGTGAAGCCAAGTTAAAAGGCTGGCCTGCTAGCTCATAGGCTTGGTTTTCAAGCGCAATCAGCTTAAGGCCGATTTCATTACTTTGGCTGTTCAGCATGTTGGCATCAATCAACACGCCGTTGCGCTCAATAGTGAATAAAATGTTAGAAACGGGCATCTCAATTTGATTATAAATGAAGCCCAGCTTGGAGCTTGAGGCAATGTGCGGGTACATTGCCTCATGTAATTGCAGAGTAATATCGGCATCTTCAGCCGCGTATTCTGCTGCGGTTTCCACCGTTACTTGGTTAAAGCCCACTTGCTTGGCGCCTTTGCCCGCCACGCTCTCAAAGCTAATGGGCGTGATGCCTAAATGGCGCTCGCTCAAGTCGTCCATGCCGTGCGTTTTGTGGCTTTCAAACACGTAAGATTGCAACATGGTGTCATGCGCAATGCCGTTTAACGCAATATTGTGGTTTTTTAGCACGTGTTGGTCATACTTTAAGTTTTGCCCAATTTTTTTGATTGCGTCATTTTCTAAAACTGGCTTGATTTTGGCTAAACATTCAGCAAAATTAAGCTGTTCTGGCGCATCAAAATAATCATGCTTGAGCGGTAAATATGCAGCTTTTCCTGCTTCAACACTAAATGACATGCCCACAATTTTGGCGGTCATTGGGTCGAGAGAAGTGGTTTCGGTATCAAAGCAAATGAGGCTGGCGGATTGCAATTTTGCCAGCCAAGCATCGAGTTGTTCAGTAGTTAAAATGGTGTCGTATTGACGCGATAAATTGGGTGCATAATTGCTGACAAAAACCATATTTTCAGTGTTGTTTTCATGCAACATCTTTTTGCTCCCGCTGGAAGCCTCATCCAGACTGGCTTGCGGGGCAGGTGTTTTGCCCTCGGGGTCAATTTCGCGCCGCCAAGACCTAAATTCAAAGCGGTCAAACAGTTCAATTAACTTGGCGGTGTTTTGTGTTTGCGGGGCTAAATCGGCCAAATTTTCTTGTATGCCCACATCGCAACGAATGGTAATTAGCTCACGTGCGGTGGGCAGCCAAGGCAGCGCTTTGCGTAAGTTTTCACCCACTACGCCTTTCATGTCGTCGGCATTGGCAATAATGTTTTCTAACGAGCCAAATTCAGTGAGCCATTTCACTGCAGTTTTGGGCCCAACTTTTTCCACCCCCGGTACGTTGTCAGAAGTGTCACCCACCAAAATCAGATAATCCACCATTTTGCTCGGTGGCAAGCCAAATTTGCGCTCTACACCCGCAATATCCAGCACGTCATCTACTTTGCGAAACGCATCGCGCATGGTGTTCACAACGGTAATTTTCTCGTTCACCAATTGGGTAATGTCTTTATCGCCCGTCGAAATGATGGTTTTAATGCCCTCACGCTCGGCTTGCTTAGCCAGCGCACCAATCACGTCATCGGCCTCTACGCCATCTTCAACTATCAGCGGCCAGCCCATGGCTTTAATCGCTTCAAACAGCGGCTCAATTTGCACGCGCAAATCATCTGGCATGCTGGCGCGGTTGGCTTTGTATTCGGGGTAAATGTCATCGCGAAAAGTTTTGCCTTTTGCATCAAACACGCACGCGCTATAATCACTGGGGTAATCTTTGTGTAATCGGCGCAACATATTAAGCACGCCTTGAATCGCCCCTGTCGGTTCATTTTTGCTATTACGCAAATCTGGCATGGCGTGAAATGCGCGATACAGGTAAGATGAGCCATCCACTAATAATAGTGTCTTCATATTTTTGAAACCTTTGTTCGGTAATAATTAAATGATGAAAAATGCAAAAAAAATTCCCAAAGTAACTGACCCCGATGAGCAAGGACGCCATCAAACGATTCATGAATCATGGCACGCATTTGAGATTATGGCAGAATTTGTGGATGCTACCGAACGCCTGAAAGAAATTACCCCAGCGGTTTCCATTTTTGGTAGTGCGCGCACCTCGCCAGATCACCCATATTATAAACTGACTGAAGAAATTGCCTGCCTATTAAGTAACTCAGGCTTTAGCGTGATCTCAGGCGGTGGGCCTGGCATTATGGAGGCGGCCAATAAAGGCGCATTTGCAGGAAAATCGCCCAGTATTGGTTTAAATATTGAGTTGCCGCACGAGCAAACTAGCAATCCTTACCAAGATATTAGCCAGAATTTTAAGCACTTTTTTATGCGTAAAGTGATGTTTGTCAAATATGCTAGTGCTTATGTGGTGATGCCCGGCGGGTTTGGTACCTTAGATGAAGTGATGGAAGCAATTACGCTTATTCAAACAGGTAAGTCGCTGAATATGCCGATTATTTTGGTGGGCACAGACTTTTGGCGCGGCTTGGTAGATTGGATTAAAACCACTTTGGTGAATGAGAAAATGATTTCGCCCGAAGATGTCGATTTGATTCAGGTGATTGATGAGCCCGCCAAAATTGTTGAAGCGATATTCAAACATTATGAAACACGTGGCTTTAAGCTGTCACCTGCTGAAGAGCGCGTTCAGTTATATTTATAGCAAGCTTTGCAAATGTGCTTCTTGTGGCGAATTGCGTCGTAGCGCGGTACTCAGAATGCTCATGTACTTCGTGTACACTCCGCTTCTTGTGTTCCGTGCGCCTTGCACTTCATCCACAACGAGCACTTTTACAAAGGTTTCTAGTAATAGTTACAGATTATTAGTGCTTATTTTGTTAGAATAGCGCTTATTCAGTGATTTGAAAGCAGGTGTAAAAATGAAAAAAAGTTTATGTCATTTTGTCGGTTTGCTGACCATGCTCAGTTTGCCTTTGTCTGTGTTGGCAGAAGATGCAAATGCAAAAAATCCTCAGCCTGTACCCACTCCTGCAGATGCTGTTCCGCTAGAAGAAATTGCACCGCCAACGATGAGCACTGAAGAAAACCCTGACGAGCCGCAAATCACCATTGTGAAGAAAAAAGGCGAAACCATTGAAGAATATCGCGTGAATGGTCAACTCTATATGATGAAAGTGACTCCAGATCATGGCGTTTCGTACTATTTATACAAAGAAGACCAAGACGGTGCATGGTTAAACAGTGGCCCAAACCCGCCAAATATTATTCCAAAATGGACCATTTTTAGATTTTAATGCCTCAATATTAATTCGTTCTGCCCGTGCGCACTTTGTCTATCCACAACGCTAGGCAAAAAGCACGCGCAGAAAATTAACTAGCTATCAATAGTCACCCAAATATTTTCTATGTCTGTATTTACCCCCGTTAGTATTGCGCAACTACAAACTTGGCTGCAAGACTACGCCATTGGCGAATTGGTTGATTTAAAAGGTATTTCTGCGGGCATTACCAATACTAATTATTTTGTGACCACCACAAAAGCGAAATACGTGCTCACCATTTTTGAACAAAATAGCATGGCCGAGTTACCCTATTTTATCGATTTAATGAGCCATTTAGCAGAGCATGGCATTGCTTGCCCACGCCCGATTGCTGATAAAAAGGGCAATTGCTTGCATTTGTTAAATGATAAACCAGCGACTTTGGTGAGTTGCTTGGTTGGGCAAGATGTGGAAACGCCTACGATTACGCACTGTAGCGAAGTGGGTGGCGTGCTGGCTAAAATGCACCTTGCTGGGCAATCATTTGAAGCCCGATATCCACAACACAAAAGTTACAACCAGCGTGGCCTAGATTGGCGCATCAGTACCGCCCAAAAGGTCATGCCGCATTTGCCTGCAGATGAACAACAGTTACTACAGCAAACGATGGATTACCAAACTTTGTTTAATACGTCTAAATTGCCCAAAGGGGTGATTCATGCAGACTTGTTTCGCGATAATGTGCTGTTTGATGAAAATAAACTAGGTGGCATCATTGATTTTTACTACGCTTGCCACGATGTGTTGGCCTATGATTTAGCGATTGCGGTGAATGATTGGTGTGTACATGCCGATGGCAGTTTAGATACCTTGCGTTTAAATGCCATGCTCAATGCTTATCAAACAGTAAGGCCGCTGAGTAACGCAGAAAAAAAAGCGTGGACTGGTTTATTGCGTATTGCCGCATTGCGCTTTTGGTTGTCGCGCCTGCATGATCAAATCTTTCCACATGAGGGCGAACTCACGCACGCCAAAGACCCCAATCATTTTAAAAAAATATTGCAGTTACGTGCAAACTTAGCGCATTAAGCGCTTGCTAGAGCGCAGGCGGCCAGCGTCTTGATTTTATCAGTAAGCGATTGTTTTACATTGTGATTTAAAGCGGTTGGCTGGCTATTGCGCACCGCCTCACCCCAGTGTGAATTTGGAAAATGCTTGTCGTGCGTAAAGCGTGGAATCACATGCCAATGAAGATGCGGTGTTTTATTCCCTAAACTGGCTAGGTTAATTTTATCGGGCTGTATCACTTCTCTTATCGCTGTTTCAACCGCAAACACGACCTTCATCATCCGCGCCCGCTCTTGGGGCGGTAAATCTGACATTTCTTTCACGTGAGCTAACAATTCCACACGGCAATAAGCTGGGTAGTCTGCATCATTCAACAACACCACACGACAAAAATCATCTTGCCATAAAACTTCTTGGTTGATGGGCTGGCAAAGTGGGCAATTTGTCGTGCTTAACATGGATTATTCCTTGCGTGCAAAATTAGCTGCCCTGCAAGCCTCATGGATACTGACTTGCAGGGCAGTGCAAATGAAGATGAAAGAAATGCAGCGATTATTTAAGAGGCCTGTAACATGCGGTCTAGCGTCAATTTTGCAAGTTTCGCCTCATGCGCAGGCACTTTAATTTGGTTCACAATATTGCCTTCCGCCAAGTTTTCTAAGCACCAAGCTAAATGTTGTGGATCAATGCGTGCCATCGTTGAGCATTCGCATACCACGTGGCTCATAAATTGCACCAGCTTGCCTTGCGGCTTCATTTGTTCAGCAAGGCGGTTGACTAGGTTAAGTTCGGTACCCACCAGCCATTTGGTACCAGTTGGTGCTTCGCTGACTGTTTTTAGAATAAATTCAGTTGAACCGACATAGTCTGAGTTTAGGCACACTTCAAACGGCGCTTCAGGATGTGAAATGACTAAGCCATCTGGGTGCAGTTTTCTAAAGTGCTCAATATTTTGTAGGCGGAACATTTGATGCACCGCGCAGTGGCCTTTCCACAGCAAAATTTTAGCATTTTTGATTTGCTCTTCAGTCAGGCCGCCCATGGGTTGGTCAGGGTCCCACACTGGCATTTGCTCAAGCGGAATGCCCATTTTATAACCGCTCCAGCGCCCTAAGTTTTGGTCGGGGAAAAACAGCACTTTTTCGCGTTGTTTAAAGCTCCACTCCAATATTTTTGGGGCATTAGTGCTGGTACACACAATGCCGCCATGCTCGCCACAAAAGGCTTTTAAGTCAGCAGCCGAGTTAATGTAGGTAACAGGCGTAATGGTTTCGTCAAAATTTAATACTTTGTTTAGTTCGCGGTAACTACGCTCAACTTTGGCTAGGTTAGCCATGTCAGCCATCGAGCAACCTGCGGCTAAATCTGGCAACACCACAACTTGCTCAGGGCGGCTTAGAATATCCGCCACTTCAGCCATAAAATGCACACCCAAAAAAACGATAAATTCAGCATCCAAACCCTCGCAATAGCGCGAAAGCTTGAGCGAGTCACCAGTGTAATCCGCATGGCGATATACGCTTTCATTTTGATAATGGTGGCCTAAAATCACCAAGCGTTTACCCAGCTTAGCGCGTGCAGCAATAATGCGGCGCTGGCAATCGGCATCGTCTGCTGCTTGAAATTTTTCAAATTTAATGGGTGAAACTTGCATGTTTTTTGACCTCAGTACTGCCTTAAAAATGACTGCTTATTTTATAACGATAATTGATGCTTTTCACCTAATCTTTTCAGTGCATCCACATTGGTCCATGAAAAAACACGCTTGGCTGCCTCGCGCCAATCTACCCATTCATATTGCACATGCTCATTAGGTGCTAATTGGATAGGCACTGGCACGGGAAGTTGCAAGCCAAATAAATGCTCGCGGTTTTCAGTGACGTTGGGCGCATAACGATGCCGCCAATGCGGGTAAATTTCATAAACATTTGAGGCATGCCAATCTTGAAAGTCATACAAATTGGCATCTAAACTGGTTTCTTCAAGCACCTCGCGAATCGCCGCCTCACGCGGTGTTTCACTGCCTTCTATGCTACCTGTGACGGATTGCCAAAATCCAATTTTATCAGCACGCTCCATAATCAACACCTGTAAATCGGCTGTATAAATCAGCACCAGTGCAGAGATTGGCGTTTTGTAGTTCTTCAATTTTTCTTAGCGGCTTGGGTTAAATTTTTAGGCAGTTGAAATACCACGTTTTCAACCACGCCTTGTATTTCTTGCACTTGGTTAGCGCCCATAGATTGCAATGCTGAAATGACTTCTTTCACTAAAACTTCTGGGGCAGAAGCGCCCGCTGATACGCCAATTTTTTTCTTGCCGATTAACCACTCTGGCTTTAAGTAGCTGGCGTTGTCCACCATATAAGCTTCTATGCCCTGATTTTTAGCTACTTCACGCAAGCGGTTAGAGTTAGAGCTATTTGGCGAGCCAACAATAATGACCAAATCACAATCTTTTGCCATGATTTTGACGGCATCTTGCCGATTTTGTGTGGCATAGCAAATATCATCACTTTTGGGCGCATGAATATTGGGGAATTTTGCTTTAAGCGCATTAATGACGGCTGTGGCATCATCCATCGAGAGTGTTGTTTGCGTCACATAAGCCAGCTTATCAGGGTTGCTCACGGTAAGGGCGGCAACATCCTCAGGCGTTTCAACCAAATACATGGCCAAACTAGTATCTTCAGGCTCGTCTGCATCAACTTGCCCCATCGTGCCTTCAACTTCTGGGTGGCCTTTATGGCCTATCATGATGATTTCCAATCCTGCATTGCGCATTTTAGCAACTTCAATATGCACTTTGGTGACTAGTGGGCAAGTGGCGTCATACGCCGTTAGACCGCGCGCTTGGGCTTCAGCACGCACCGCTTTTGATACGCCATGTGCGCTAAAAATCACTGTACTACCAGTGGGGATTTTATCCAGCTCATTGACAAAAATCGCGCCTTTATTGCGCAATTGATCCACCACAAATTTGTTGTGCACCACTTCATTGCGCACATAAATAGGCGCGCCAAATTTTTCTAAGGCTTGCTCAACAATAATAATCGCGCGGTCCACGCCTGCACAAAAGCCGCGTGGGTTGGCGAGTACGATGTCAGCATTTGTAGTGGTTTGCTCAGTTTGCGTCATATTTAGATGCTAAATTTAGGTATAATTGCGTAAATTTTAAACGTTATTACAAAAATGAAAAATACCGCAACCTTATTGATTACTTGCCCCGATACAAAAGGCATTGTGGCGGCTATTGCTGATTTTTTATATCAGCACGATGCCAATATTTTACACGCAGACCAGCATCAAGATGCAGAAAATAATCTGTTTTTAATGCGTGTGGAGTGGGACATTGCCAATTTTAATTTAGATGATGCGGCATTTTCTAACGCATTTGCGCCAATAGCCGTTAAGTTTAATATGCAATGGCAGCTTAAAAAATCACAGCAAAAAGCGCGTGTGGCAATTATGGTGTCTCAATATGACCACTGCTTGGCAGATTTACTGCATCGCCACAAAAGCGGTGAATTAGCCTGTGAAATTCCACTAGTGATTAGTAATCATCGCGATACCGAAGCGTTGGTAAAGTTTTATGGCATAGATTTTCACTATTTGCCGATGACCAAAGAAACGAAGTCAACTGTGGAAGCGGCGGAGTTTAAGTTATTTACGCAATACAATATTGATTTAATCGTGCTGGCGCGTTATATGCAGATTTTATCACCTGATTTTGTGGCACGTTATCCACAAAAAATCATCAATATTCATCACTCTTTCTTACCAGCCTTTATCGGCGCAAAACCCTATCATCGCGCCTTTGAGCGTGGTGTTAAACTGATTGGCGCTACTGCGCATTATGTGACGGAAGTTTTGGATGAAGGTCCCATTATTGAGCAGGGTATCGACCGCATTTCGCACCGCGACCAAGTTGAAGACCTCATTCAAAAAGGCCGCGATTTAGAGCGGGTGGTGCTATCTAAAGCGGTGAGCTGGCATATTGAAAACCGTATTTTGCTATACGCAAACAAAACGGTGATATTTGATTAACTGTTTGTTTTAACAATAAAAAAAGCGAAGCTTAGCTTCGCTTTTTTGCTTTAGTTTAGTTTATTCCCCTGCTGGAACCATATCTGGTAACGCCTCAAAAGCTTCATCATCATAAGCAGCAATTTCTGGTAAGTCACCGCTATCAGCGACTGCGGCAGTGGTGCTTGAAGCGCCGCCCGATGAGGCACAGCCTGAAGTGATTAAAGCGAATGCAGCCAATAAAGCAAAGATCCAATTACGCATCATATTACCTCCAAAGTTGATGATTGATTTATATCGTTGTTATAGTATTTTTCAAGAGTTAAACTCTTAGTCACAATTTACGCTTAAGTCATTTCTTTGGCAACTTTTTTTGGCTAAATTGCGCACAAAATTTGTAAATATAGCGCCTCTAAAATTTGGCTTAAATGCGCTCATTTATATCAACATCATTTCACCTCCTCTGTAAGCCTTATTCTATGCGGCTTGCAGAGGAGTGATTTTTTCTCGGGAGGATTTTTTACTAAAAATACGTCTTTTGTACGGATGAAATGCGAAATAAAAAACGCCCTGCATTTAACTGAAAACTAGGGCAGAATTTTCTCTAAGAGATACAAATCTTTAATCTGCTCGCGCGCACGAATCACGTGACATTGGTCACCATCGACCATAATTTCTGCCGCACGTGGGCGCGTGTTGTAGTTGGAGCTCATGCTCATGCCGTATGCGCCAGCAGACATGATGGCAAGTAAATCACCCTCACTTAACACCAAGTTTCTGTCGTGGCCTAAAAAATCGCCACTTTCACACACGGGGCCGACAATTTCATAAGTGTTGGGTGTGCCTTCGCGCGGCTGCACAGGTTTAATATCGTGAAACGCATCATATAAAGCTGGGCGCATCAGGTCGTTCATCGCGGCGTCCACAATCGCGAAGTTTTTACTTTCAGTGGGTTTAAGATATTCGACTTTTGTGAGCAAAACGCCGGCATTGCCCACCAAGGCACGGCCAGGTTCAAATACGAGTTTAATATTGCGGTTGCCTAATTTTTCGCGCATGGCAGTGGCATAAGTGCTAAATTCTGGGGGCGTTTCATCGCTATAGCAAATGCCAATGCCGCCGCCCAAATCAATATGCTGAATGTGAATATTATTTTTTTCTAGGGCATCAACAAGTGCCAGCACGCGGTCAAAAGCATCTAAAAATGGCGATAACTCGGTAATTTGCGAGCCAATATGGCAATCTACCCCATGCACCGCGATGTTGGGCATCGCTGCGGCCTGTAGATAAACATCCAAAGCGTCTTCATACGCTACACCAAACTTATTGTTTTTTAAGCCAGTTGAAATATAAGGGTGGGTTTTAGCGTCAACATTTGGGTTAATACGTAAAGAGATAGGCGCAACTTTACCCATAAAGCTGGCCACATCGTTTAGACGAATAAGCTCACTACGCGACTCGACATTAAAGCAAAAAATACCAGCTTCGACTGCAGATTGCATCTCAGCCTCTGTTTTGCCAACGCCTGAAAACACCACTTTTTTGGCATCACCACCTGCAGCGAGTACGCGCGCTAATTCACCACCAGAAACAATATCAAACCCAGCGCCTAGTTTGGCAAACAAATTTAGAATCGCCAGATTGGGGTTAGATTTCACCGCAAAACATACCAGCGCATCACAACCTTGTAGCCCAGCACTAAAATTTTGAAAAGCATGTGTTAGGGCAGATTTTGAGTACACATAACAAGGCGTGTCAAAAGTGTTGGCAATAGATGTTAAGGCTGTGTTTTCAGCATGTAAGCTGTTATTTTTAAAAGTAAATGCGTTCACTGTTGTGGCTTAAAAAGAGGTTTTTGAGGGTTACTTGCTTGTGTCGGCTGGCTGAGGATATTGTTGCTCAGGAATGTACAGAGGCCCTTTAGTGCCGCACGCACTTAAACATAAGCAAAAGGCTACAGCCAACAAAAAAAAGCGCATAAATGAGTGCATTACCTGCCACCAAATTCAATATCAAGAAGTGCATTTTAACTGAAATTACGCAATCGTCGAAATATTCCAAGTGATTTAGCTAACAATAAAAGTGTATTTTTAATTTAGTAAATTAAGCAAACTAACCGCTTATCTGTCCAAATAAACCGAATGTCAGCTAGCACTATACATAGACGTTAAACTAAGCGCATGATTCAATCAACCAAAAAAGAGGTGGAAGAATGAAAAGTATTGTTAAAAATGAATTCAGTAAGCAGTTTTCAAAGCCGAACAGCATTCAATTAGGATTTACCTTGATTGAGGTAATGATAGTGGTGGCTATTATTGGTATTTTGGCGGCCATTGCGATGCCAAGTTACACGGCTTACGTAAAACGTGGAAAGGCAGCGGAGGCTACTTCAACCTTGGCTGATCTTAGAGTTAAAATGGAGCAATATTATCAAGACAACCGTACTTATGCCGATGGTGTTTCACCTTCTACTTTAGCGGCCCCTTGTGCACCAACGAATGGAGCTAAATATTTTAGCTATTCATGTACAGGAACTAGAGATGACGATGAATATACGATTACTGCAACGGGCGTCACCGCGCAAGGGATGAGTAACTTCTCATTTACTATTAATCAAAATAATGCAAAAACATCAACGTTTGATGGAACAACGCCCACATCAAATACTTGCTGGATTACAAGTAAAGGTGGCCAATGTTAATTTTGAAAAAAAATAAGGCCAATTTAAACTTTAAGCATATGGGCTTTAGTTTAATTGAACTTATGATTGCAGTGGCAATTATCGGCATTTTGGCAACATTATCATTACCAAATTATAAGATATGGGTAGAAAACTCAAAAATTCGCACTGCAGCAGAATCAATACAAAATGGTCTTCAGCAAGCACGTAATGAAGCAATTAAGCGCAATGCGCGTGTCAAATTTACAATTCCTGCTGCTACAGGAACCTCTTGGACAGTTGGTTGTTTGGTAGTTTCTGCCACATGCCCTTCAGTGATTGCGGAGCGCAAATATAGTGAAGGTTCCTCAGATGCTGTATTTGTCAGTCCATTTAATGGCGCAACTTCTAACAACGCCTTAAGAACAGTTGTTTTTGATGGGCTAGGTTCTATTGTCCCAGCAACTTCAGGCCCACCAGTTATTACTACACCGTTTACACACCTAAATGTTGACACTTCTACCACCGTGTTGCCTGCAGCAGATAGTAGAGACTTGCGTGTTACTTTATCTGTAGGGGGTAGCGTAAGGCTGTGTGACCCTAATGCAGTAAGCACTGACCCACGCAAATGTTAATTTAAAGAAAGCAGAGTTATGAGTTTAAAGTACCTTAGCAAAGACAACTCTCATCGCACGAGAAGTATTAGCAAACTAGCATTTCCGGTGGCCACAAAATTTCAGAACGGCATCGCTTTGCTTGAAGCATTAATTGCATTGCTAATTTTCTCATTTGGGGTTTTGGGAATTGTAGGCTTACAAAGTTCAATGATAAAAGGCACAACACAGGCCAAGGTTCGCACTGATGCAAGTTTCATTGCGCAACGCAGAATTGCCGAAATGTGGGCAGACCCAGTCAATTTAAATGCAGCTACTTATGATGAACCAGCTGCATCACCTACTTCAATATCTGAATTACCTTCAGGGCTTAGAACAACAACGGTGACTTCTGTAGCTGGGTCAAATGACGTTAATGTAGTTGTTACGGTGTCATGGACATTACCTGGAGAGCCACAGCACCAATATAGTGCTCAGGCTAACATATCGCCATGTAACAACGGTAATAATCCATCAGCTAGTTGCATATAAAATCGATTTTATTAACACCATGAAAAAACAAAAGATACAGAGTAATAGATTACAGAGTTTGACCCAAACTGGGTTTAGCTTAATTGAACTGATGGTGGGGTTGGTGATTGGCTTGCTGACCACTTTGGTAATTATGCAGGTATTTTCGGTGTTTGAAGGGCAAAAGCGAAGCACCACCGGTACTGCGGATGCCCAAACCAGTGGTAGCGTCGCTCTGTTTAGTTTACAGCGGGACATTCAGTTAGCTGGTTTTGGTTTGCCTTTAATCGATACTCAGAATCAGCCCTTAAGTTGTACAACATCTTCATTTACACTGCCGGCAACTACAACTCCTACTTTGCCAGCAGTATCAGTAAATTTGACGCCGATTACGATTACTGATGGCGGTACTACTGCAGGTGCTAGCGATGTAATCACTGTGAGATATGGAACATCATCATCTGCAGGGGTGCCAACCAATGTAATTGCGCCAGCTGGTACTCTAACGAGTATCTCTGCAATGACAAATATTGGCTGTAAATGCACCGTACCTGATACATCTGATGTAACGGGTAAAACCTGCCAAGATGGAGATATCGTTTTTGTGGTCAGAGGAAATGATTGTAAAGCAACACGGTTACGTGGTTGGGATGGGGATGGGGAAGTTAAAGTATTACCAGCAGTTGATGTAACAGTTGGTGATACGCCCGGAGAGTCGTCACAGCTTTCTTGTGTTGGTAGATGGAATCAAGTTGCTTATCAAATGGCATCATCACCAACTTATAGCTTAAACAAAAATGGCACGCCGATAGTCGATGGCATTGTCAATATACAAGCACAATACGGCATTTCAGCAAGTCCAAATGCAAATCAAATTGCATCATGGGTAAATGCTACGGGTAATTGGGCTACACCAGGCAACAGTAGTGCTACATGCAATGCAACAAACGCTAATATTAACTGCATAAAGGCTGTTCGTGTAGCAGTGGTGGCACGAAATGGATTGTATGAAAAAGAAGTAGTTACTTCCGCAGCACCTACTTCTTGGGCAGGAGGCCCAACTATCAACCTAACTAATATTACAGACTGGGATCATTATAGGTACAAGGTGTATGAATCAGTCATTCCCTTACGCAATATTGTGTGGGCCAGAGAGCAATTATGATTAAAAATCGTCAAAAAGGTGTGGTGTTATTTTTTTCGCTCATTGCTTTAGTTGCAATGTCTTTGGCGGCAGTAGCTCTAATTCGCTCAGTTGATACCAATAGTATGATTTCAGGCAATTTGGGATTTAAACAATCCACAATGTACTCTTCAGATGCTGGGATTAATACGGCAATGACTTGGTTAAATGCTAACCCAACTTTGCTAAATAACAATTCGGCAGCAAATGGTTATTTTGCTAGTTCTGCCATCCCTAGTACAGCACAGGCCTTTGTTGACGCTAATGGCGTGGGTGATACTACTGATTCACAGGGCAATACAATTCGCTATGTAGTTAATCGTATGTGTAACGCAGCAGGGGCACCAAACCCACCTGTTGTGACTTGCTTGAGAGGACCGGTATCAACTATGCAAAATGATAATGGCCTTGCTACTCAAACACTTGGCTCACCGCAGCCAACTATTATTTATCGTATTACAGCACGTGTTACTGGCCCTAAGAATACCGTAAGTTATGTGCAAACTTTTGTTTACTAAATTTTGAATTTAAAACCAAATACTTTCTTATTGATTGAGATGACATCATGAACACTTCATATAAATATATCGCAAAACAATGCACTGTGCTCCTTACAGTAGCTAGTTTACTAATGTCAAATCTAGCATATGCAGCACAACCTGTGCTATCCACTACTCCCCTAGGAGCTACAGCTGGGTCGGTGAAGCCAAATTTGATGTTTATACTAGACTCTTCAGGCAGTATGGCCAGTGAATTGCCTAATGAAACTTTAAATGATTATGGTCAGTGTAAAGCGGCGGTTAAAAATATCGCCAGTGTTGCAATAAACAGGTTTACGATAGGATCAACTCTTACTAAACCGGCTAACTCAAATAACGTTTTAACCATTTACGCGCCGGGTAACGGAAAAAATGTTGGCGATAATATTTATCTAGCCATCCCTGGAAAGCCCACATTATCTGGCGTCTATAAAGTTACCGCAGTAAATAATGCGGTTTCTGGCTGTCTTGGAACAAACAGTTCGCCAATCGTTCATGACCTTGTTAAAGTTCCATCGAGTGGAGATATCGCTCCAGTGAAGGTTAACCCAACATCACATGGCGCTACATCGGCCGTTACGGGTACAGTCTCAAAAGTAGGTCCGATTGCTGATACTACGGGCTCTCCAGGTACCACTGGCGTGGTGAGTGTTAATAGAGCTAATGTTGCAAACGTAGCTGGAACTACTGGAGTTGTAACTGTTAATAGGGCTAATGTTGCAGACGTAGCTGGCACTACTGGAGTGGTGAGTATTGATAAAGCGAATGTTGCAAATGTGACTGGTGCCGTGACCAAGGTTGGGGAAACACCTTATATTCCTGGTTCTGGCGATGGTACTACCCCTGAAACCTTTGGCTGTGCGGTTATTACATCGCAACCAGCAAATAGTGGAAACACTACAACAGACTTAAATCTAGGTGGCGGTGTTCGTGTAGGCAAGTTTGGCCCAGTGCCAAGTGTGTCCAATAGTGCATGTTATTGGCAAGACGCTAAAGACACCCCTGGCTGTACCTTGGGAGCGACACCAGCACATAGCAATACGATTACTTCTATCACTTATACCAATGGTACAAATAACGGAACAGGTGCGAGCGATAGTCGTTGCCGTTATAAAGATACACCGAATGTAGCTGGTACTCCAGGTTGTACTCTGGGGGCAATACCTACGCATAGCAATAGCTCAGGTAGCACCATTTACATTAATGGCACTAATAATGGTACTGGTGCTAGCGATAGCCGTTGTCGTTATCAAGACACTTCTGATACAGCCCCAACGCCAGGGATTCCTGGATGCTCATTAGGTGCTGCACCAACTCACAGTACTACAATTACGACTAATACATATCACTATGGCACGAACAATAGTACTGGACTCACAGATACCAGATGCTATTACCTAGATCACCCAGACACAGCGGGTTGTACTTTGGGGTCTTCACCTGGTAACAGTGGTAGCAATACGACAAGTTATACCTATGGCACTAATACCAAAACAGGTTTAACCGATACTTCATGCTATTGGAAAGATTGGGCAGACACTTATGGGTGTAAAGTTACGACATCACAACCAGCAAATGATGCTACAAATTTCACAACGGACGTCAATAAAGGGGGTGGCTATGTTGTGGATGGTAATAATGTGGTTACTTCCACTACTTCAGCAAGTTGTTACTGGAAAGACCCACATGATGATGCGCCAGGTTCAGTGTGTACTGGTGGTACAGGTATTCTCACAAATGCAAGTATTGAGGTGGCTATTGCTGGGGAGTCCGCTGGTACCTACACATTAGGTTCTGATTCGGAAGCTACGGATGCTTACCTTACTAGTCAATTAGAAACTTCAACTTGTGTTGATGAGCCACCATTACGCTCTGTTCAAGTGAACTCTTTGGCTTATGATCCTGCAGTGAGTTACCAGCCGCCGCCATCGCCAATTAAGGTTGGACAAGGCAAACCCGCACCATTACCTGCACATTTAACGAATCTGAATGGCAACAGCTCGTCACATAACTTGTTACCTAGTATGACAAACTGGAATAGTGTAAGAGTTGACGGTACCAAATTAGACAGTTCGGGTAATCAAGTAAGTGCAACGGTGGATTTCACGAAAATGAAAGAATTGGTATTCTGCGATACGCCAGCACGTCCGGCTTCGTTTAGCTCGGATAAGGCATGGTATGAGTCTTCTCGCTGTCAACACAATACTACTGCCAGCAATACAGCTTTGTCGTCACCCACATGGCCATACAAATACCCAGAAATCACTTCTGGCTTGGCTAACACACCTAATCAAACCAACTGGCTTTCATCTAAGGCTGAGCATCAAAATGGTCAGTCAGTAGGTACTAAGAACCCAATATTTGATTTTGGGGGAAATGATTTCTACGCTTTTGGTAGAACTTACTATGATGCAAATCCATATTACTACAAAATTACACCTATAGAATATTGCGCTAAAGGCGACCTGAAAACATGTAATATACAGAGTAGCGAGGATGCAACATACCCATTTCCTTCCTATGTTCGTTATTGTAAAACGCGCACTCAAGCAACGGATTTAACAGGGGCTCAATCTGGTAATTGTCAAGCAACTAATACAGGTAATATAGACGGTACAGATTTCAAATTTGCGCGTTATGGTCTAATGACTAAAGTTGAACTTAAAACTGGTAATACTTACCCAAAAACTGCTGATCGGACAGACTGCTCGGGATCCGTTGGCGCAAGTGGGTGTAGCTTTTCTGAAGAGATGACAAACTATGCCAACTGGTATTCTTATTACCGTACCCGTATGCAATTGATGAAAACAGCATCAGGACGTGCTTTTAACTTCGTAGATGATGGTAAGTTCCGAGTTGGCTTAATGACAGTTGACCAAAACTTTTATCTACCAATAAAAGATTTTGATTCTGGCGCGGGTTTACAAAAGCAAAAATGGTTTCAAACTATGTACGATAGAGTTCCATCTGGCGGTACACCACTGCGAGAAGCACTTGCGACCGTAGGTAGGGTTTTTGCAGGTAAAAACCCGCTAGGGCTAGCAACAAGTGATGACCCTATGCAATACAGTTGTCAATTAAATTACACATTGCTAACTACTGATGGTTATTGGAATGGCTCAGAAGGTCTAACTGTTGATGGAGGAAGTTATGTTGGCAATCAAGACTCAGATGTAACTACTGTATTCCCACCTCAGCGAGAAGCTGCAAGCCCAAATGATGCACCAGATTCGCTGTCTGATGTGGCAATGTACTACTATAAAACAGACCTTAGAGACACAGGTTTTAGTAACTGCACAGGTAATTTGGGGAATGATGTATGTTTAAATGACGCAAAAGATGCAACTGGCGGTAGTAAGCATGATCAGTATATGAAAACCTATACTTTAGGTTTGGGAGTGGATGGTAATCTAAATTACTCTCGTACTTATGAAACTGACACTTCAGGCGATTTTGCAGACATTAAAGCAGGAGTGACAGGTAAATTTTGGCCAAAACCAGTTGCAGACAATGGCACAGCACCGTTGACTACGTCTGAGTTAGCAACAGTTGATGATTTATGGCATGCTGCGGTGAACGGTAGAGGGCAATATATTAACGCAAAAAATCCTGACGATGTTAAAAATGGGGTTATCAATATGCTTGAGAGTATTGGTAAAACAACGGGTGCAGGTTCAGCTGCGGCAGTTAGCAATAGGTTGCCTGTAACTGGTTATACTGAATATGCTTATAACGCAAACTTTATTACTGGTGATTGGACTGGTAACCTATACGCAAGAACTGTAGATAATAGCGGTAACTTAAGTGCTAGTGCTGCGTGGTGTGTTGAAAACGAGGACAGCGTTACGCCAGCTTGTATTGGCTCGCTAAAAAGTAAGGTATCACCTAGCTCAGATACCAGAAAAATATACACTAATGTTGGCGGAACACTTAAATCATTTGAGTATTCGAATTTAGATACCACTCAAAAGAGTTATTTCGATAACACAGAGTTTAGTAGCTTAAGTCAATGGGGCACGTTTACAACAGCCCAAAAATCGCAAGTTACAGGCGACAGTTTGGTTGACTACTTGCGAGGTCAATCTGAATTTGATGATGACGAGGGGCATGCAATAGACGACCGTCTTTTCCGTCAACGTACTAAAGTATTAGGAGACATTGTTGACTCGCCAACGATTTTTGTAGGAAAGGCAGAACTGGTTTACACTGACCCTGGCTACTCTGCGTTTGTAACTAAAACTATCAGTGGAACTGCCACAGACACGACCGGAGCTAATAGATCAACCTCAGGTCGAACGATTTATGTCGGTGCAAATGATGGTATGTTGCATGCTTTTAATGCTAATGATGGTACTGAACGCTGGGCCTTTGTGCCAGATACAGTATTACCCAATATGTGGAAATTAGCTGACAAAGACTATAAAAACAAACATACCAATTATGTGAATGGTCCTTTGGAAGTGACAGATATCTGCACAGCAAACTGTAATTTACCCACAGCAACTTGGAAGACTATTTTGGTTAGTGGTCTTGGTCAAGGTGGTCGAGGTTACTTCGCACTGGACGTTACAGATCCGAGTAAACCAAGTTTATTGTGGGAAATTAACTCCTCAACAATAAGTGACTTGGGTTACAGTTACGGTAAGCCTGTTGTCACTAAATTAGCAGACTCTGCTGGCACTTGGGTTGTGTTATTAACTTCAGGTTACAATAATACTTCACCTGGAGATGGAGAGGGACACTTATTCGTTGTAGATGCAAATACTGGTAGTTTGTTGAAAACTTTTGATACTGGCGCTGGAAATACAACCACCCCGAGTGGCCTTGCTCAGGTAGCTAGTTTTGCTACCGAGCCGACCGCTAATTTTACTTCGCTAAAAGTTTATGGTGGAGATTTGCTAGGTAACCTATGGCGTTTTGATATTAATGCTGCCAGTGGAACATCACCATTAAAACTTGCTACTTTTAAAGATGATGCTTCAACTCCACAGTCTCAACCAATTATGATTACGCCTACTTTGACTACAATAGATAATAAGCGAATTGTGGTGATTGGTACTGGTAAATACATAGAGTCATCGGATCTGGTTGCGCCATTCCAAACACAGTCAATCTACGCATTTAAAGATGATGACTTAACAACAACTGTTACTGGAAACCCAAGAGATTCCATGGTTGAGCAAACTCTGACAACATCTTTAGATGGGCAGTCAAGGACTATCACAAATCATATTGTGAATTGGGGCACTAAATTGGGTTGGTACATAGATTTGGGTTCTGGCGAGCGCCAAAATATTAGATCAACTCTAGTGAGTGGTATTTTGTTTGTGCCTACGATTGTGCCATCTACTGGTACCTGCGATGTTAATGGACGGGGTTGGTTGAATGCCTTTGATGTCAGCTCTGGCAGTGTTGTCCCAGGGCATACCTTGGTTTCTCGTTTGACACTTTCACCTATCGCTGGTATCACGATAGTTGCTGAAACCAAACCCGATGGTACGGTAGTCATCCACGGACCATTAACATGCTTAGCAGATGGCAGTTGCCCACCACCATGTGTAGGTGCAGAGTGTGACTTTGCAATTAATGCTCCAGGAGGTTTCCAAAATAAAAGAGCCATTTGGAGGGAGTTGGTGGAGTAGGTTTGACTACAATAGAAAAAGCCACAGTTAATTGTATAACTGTGGCTTTTTCTATAACTTTATTCTCGCTTTGCAGTTGCTATGGTTTTTAAATTAAGTTGCTGAATAATGTTACCAGTTTTGTCAACCTTTAGTAACTTAACTGGAAAGTTTTGAATATCTTTCGCGAGCCATATTTCTAGTTTTTTTTCATTTTCATTACATTGTAAATGAATCGTTTTTAGTTCATCTTCAATCATTGTAACTAAAGTTTCCTCTCCAACTATTTGGCAAGCGGAAGTTTGCAGCCCTTCAATTTTAGCTGTTATAAAAACATTTTCCCTATTAGGGTCATAAAACATAAACTGGTATAAATAATTTAGAGGATCATATGTATTTACCGGTAATTCGGCACTACTCTGTTGATCGCCGTCTTGAAAAATGACAGAATTTTCAGCCCAATCAAAAAGAATATTTTTACTATTATTTTCTGTATTATCTTGGTATGAGTAGCGACTAGAAACTAAACCAACATTCGTTATCGATCCATCACTCTTTTGAATGGTTGTAAGGTTTGAACCAGCATTATTTGGCCAGGAGGTAAATTCATTAATTGTGTATGTATTATTTTTATCTAAATTGAACATAACTCGAGAACTACCAGATGTATTGCTATTACGCACTTCGTACACGGCCTCAATATAGCGGTATATAGGAGCAATATAGTTTTTTGAGGCGACTACCTCAGCGCTCTCATGAGTATCCAAAGTTAGGTTGGGCTTCTCTGTATTAGGTTCCTCAGTATCTATTTTGGCTGCTTGGGTCAAACTTTTTACACTTGCAGAATCTAACTTAGGTACTGCTTCTTCCGCTAGCTTATTTATTTGGTTTTCAGTGGTAATTGCGGATTCGCTACGTTCTCTATCTTTAGACGCGTTAGAAGTTTTAGTTGTGTGCGGATGCAATAGTATTTCTTTTTCAATTTCAGAAGCGCTGTTTAACTCAGGCTTTGTGTTATTGACTAAGCGTATGCTTAAAACTTTTACAACTGTATTAGGCGTTTTACTGTTAAAAGCAAATTTGCTAGCAATAAGTAAGTGGAGAATTAGAGAAATGATAATTGCTATTGTAATATTTTTATTATTTTTTAACGCTGCAAATGCGATGTGATAGCTCCTTGTCATGTAACTTAAGTCTGTTTTTGTGAGTTAAAGTAGTCAATATCAAATTTCATAAAATTCTCGGAATATGATTGGCTAAAGTTAACCACAGTTTCTGTCCGCAAAAAAGTTCGGGACTGCCATAGCAATCCCGAACAGTTAATGTCATTTTAAGCTACCAAAATTTCCACCAAGGTTTAGCTTCTTTTACTGGTGCATTTTTGCTATTTGTCGAAGTTGTGCCAGTTGCCTGGCTCATTACTTTGAGCCTTCGGCTACCTTTTGTAAGTTTGCTAAGCCTGAATCAAAAATGCCTTCAATGGCTTTTACTGCAGTAGCGTCATCTTGACCTTCAGGAATAGGTGGGTTTAATTTGTATAAACGATAAAAACGTCCCATCCATGTGACTTTTGACTCACCAGGTTTGTCACCTTTTTCTACAGTCATTGTCGCGTTGTAATCGGTTAGCGGTAGTGTGCCCTCAACGATTTCGTATTTAATTTTCATGCTGGCATCGTCATTGCTACGCAGTTTTTCGTAAACATGACCGCCGTCTTTAAATGTGAGCGTTCTAAATGTATCTTCACCTTTTTTCTCTACTTTAGTGCTGGCTACGCCTGGATGCCAGCCGTGAATATTACCGAAATCTTTAACGATTGCCCACACTTTTGCTGGATCGGCTTTGATAGTCACAGTTTTTTCAACTTTTTGTGGCGATGGGCCATGCGCCGATGCGGTAAATGGCAATAAGCTAATGCTTAGGCCAAGGGTGACTAAGGCTAAAATCTTTTTCATGTTTACTTTTCTCCATAACTCTCATCAGTGAGAGGCATTATTAAAAAAACGATTACTACAGCGGTCATTATAAATGAAACCGTGTTTTTGAAAAACAAGTCATTTCAGCAGACTGCTTGCAACTTAACGTTAAGGTTTACGCTTGGTTGACAACATTAGTCTTAACTTACTGCAATATAAATTGCCCAAATGCGCGGCTTTTGTTTCCCGTTTTTATACTGGATATCACTTTATTTGTTGAGGTGTCTATCACTGTAACGTCATCACTTCCCCAGTTGGCGACATAAGCGCGCCGATTTTGGTGGTCAATGCTGATGCCTTCTGGGGTGCTGCCTACATCAATTTTTGCGATTAACTTTTTGCTTGGTAAGTTAATCACGCTCACACTATCATCTTGCGTATTGGTTACGTAGAGCGTTTTTTCGTCTAAACTGAGTGCGGCACAATAGGGGTGATAACTCACTTTAATGATTTCTTGCGTGCTATTTTTTGTGTTAATGACGCTTACTGTGTCATCCATCACGTTAACGCTTATGAGCCATAATCCGCTTTGGCTCAAAGTGAGTCCGAAGGGATGTTTGCCAACAGTGATGCGTTTTATAATGGTAAGCGTGCCAGTATCTACAATGGCAATATCGTTGCTGTCCCTATTAGCAATATAGAGTAACTTGCCATCAGGGCTAACTATTAAGCCCGCAGGGGCTACACCTACTTTTAGCACCCGCATTTCGCTGTTCTTTTCCGTGTTAATTGCATAAACACGATTTTCAAACCAATCGGCCACGTACAACGTGTGGTTATCAGGCGATAAAGCTAGACCTACGGGTGAACCTTGCATTTTAATCGTGTCAATTACTGCATTGGTTTTTGTGTCAATCACCGATATGTCCCGGCTTTCCACATTTGAAATATAAATACGCTTTAATTTAGGCGAAACAGCAACGCCAACAGGTGCAACGCCTACTTTGATGGTCTGCGTTACTTGATTATTTTTTGTGTTAATTACCGAAACGGAGTTATCGCCCTGATTAGTAATATAGGCCATAGGCGCACTGTTGACAGTGTTGCAAGCGGTATTTGCAATAACTAAAATGCTGCAAAAAAGTTTTATGATATTTTTCATGATGTTAGCCATTATAACTAAATGGTTGCTTTCAAAAATAGTTAAAATATGAAAAAATAGCTTAAATATTTTTGGTAGTACTAGCTATGTTAGATAGAGACGGTTTTCGCCCCAATGTTGGTATTATTATTTGTAACGCCAACAACCAAGTGTTTTGGGGTAAGCGCATACGTGAGCATGCTTGGCAGTTTCCTCAAGGTGGCATTAACCATGGGGAAAGCCCTGAGCAGGCCATGTACCGCGAATTGATGGAAGAAGTCGGTTTACGTCCCGAACACGTCAAAATTTTAGGACGCACTAAAGACTGGTTGCGTTATGAAGTGCCGACCACTTGGGTGAAAAGAGAGTATCGCGGAAGCTACAAAGGGCAAAAGCAAATTTGGTATTTGCTGCGTTTAATTGGGCGCGATACCGATGTGTCACTGCGCGCTACAAGCCAGCCAGAGTTTGATGCTTGGCGCTGGAACGATTATTGGGTGCCGCTAGAGGATGTCATTGAATTTAAGCGTGCCGTATATGAATCTGCACTTAATGAGCTCGCGCAACACTTGCACCATAGTGTGCGTCAACACAAAGCTTGATATTTAAATAGCTTAGACGGCTTGTTAACATTTAGAGGTTGAAAGGGAAATGAGTAGATTTAAGGCGGCGGGTATTCATTTAGTTTTAAGTGTTTTAATCGCGTTAATAATGTTAGTGTTGGTGTTTTGGGTTTGGTATCCAGGTGGATACTACAAATTATTAAGAGTAGATACTATCTACTTTGTTCTGATGGGCGTAGATGTTTGTTTGGGGCCATTGCTCACCTTGGCCGTTTATAAACAAGGAAAAAGAGGCTTAAAATTTGATTTAGTGGTGATTGCGATAGTTCAGTTAGGGGCATTGCTGTACGGTGCTTATGTGGTTTTTATTGCACGTCCAGTGTTTAACGTATTTGAAGATGATGTTTTTAAAGTGACATTAGCCTCTGAGATGGACGCTAAAAATTTAGCGCAAGCAAAAAAAACAGACTGGCAAAAACTTTCTATTTTTGGGCCAGTATTAGTTGCGGCAACAGGACCAACTACTGCTGAAGATAGAAATGCGATGATTTTTCTAGACTGGAGTTTTTTTCCTAAGCTCTATGTTGATTACGATAGCCGTAAGCAAGAAGCCTTTAAACACGCGAAACCGTTGGCAGATTTAAGAAAACTTTCAGCAGAAAGTGCAGCTATAGTAGATACATTTGTCGATGATTCAGGTCGGCCAGTTTCAGACTTCATGTATTTACCAATTGTGCATACGCCCGATGCTATGACTGCGGTATTAGATGCTAAAACAGCTAATTTTATAGATATTATTGAAATAGACACGCCTTAATTTTAATACTTATCATTTATACACCTCTGTAAGCCAGTATCTATGCGGCTTCCAGAGGTGTTAAAAATCCTCGCAGTGATTTAGGCTTATTTAGACGATTTATTTACCCCATTAACTCGCCCAATTTAATGGCACGAGTTGGTTGCCAATCAGCGTTAAAATTCAGCGTATTTTTTTCAAATAACATCACCACAGTTGAGCCAAGTAAAAAGCGGCCCATTTCTTCACCTTGTGTTAAGGTGATATTTTTGTCGGCATAGTGCCAAGTGCGTGGTTGTGCTGTGCGTGGCGGGTTGATAATGCCATCTTTTGCACCCGCGTTGGCTTCGTGCCACACGGTGGCCATGCTGCCGACTATGGTTGCACCAACTAAAACTATCACAAAGTGACCATGCTTTTCAGAAGAAAACTCGCACACCACGCGCTCATTTCTTGCAAATAAACCCGGTATGCCTTGTGCAGTGGTGGGGTTTACTGAAAACAAATCACCCGGAACATAGGTCATTGAAATGAGCTTTCCGTCACACGGCATATGAATGCGATGGTAATCTTTAGGGCTTAAATATAGGCACGCAAAGTGGCCATTTTCAAATTTATCGGCTAAAGGTTGATCGCCGCCTACCAATGCTAGGGTAGAGTAATGATGTCCCTTGGCTTGAAAAATTTGATCTTTTTCAATATTGCCAAACTGACTAATGGCACCATCTACCGGGCAAATGAAATTGGCTTGTGCAAGCGGTCTTGCACCAACTTTAAGCGGACGGGTAAAGAACGCATTAAATGTTTTGTAGCTAGTAATATCTGGGTTAGCTGCTTCAGCCATATTGACATTGTAGCGTTTCACAAACCATTGTATTACAGCCGTAGTGGTGTTGCCGCCTTCTAAGTGCGCAAGCTTGCCAGCAAGCGCTGTGATAGCTTGTTTAGGTAATAAGTATTGTAATAAAACAGCAAATTTCATGCGGCTTTCCTTATAAAATCTGACCTAATAAAAAAGCGGGGTGCTGAAGTAGCATCCCGCCCAATTTATCTTTATTACATTTGATTAGTTTTTAGATTGATCAACTAATTTGTTTTTAGCAATCCAAGGCATCATAGCGCGCAATTGGCCACCCACTTGCTCGATTGGATGTTGTGCATTCAAACGACGACGTGCAGTCATTTCAGGGTAGTTTGTGCGACCTTCTAAAATGAAGCGTTTTGCGTAGCTACCGTTTTGAATGTTAGTTAAGCATTCTTTCATTGCAGCACGTGCTTGGGTGTTAATGACTTGTTCGCCAGTCACGTATTCACCGTATTCAGCGTTGTTTGAGATGGAGTAGTTCATGTTGGCAATGCCGCCTTCGTACATTAAATCTACAATCAATTTCAATTCGTGCAAACACTCAAAGTAAGCCATTTCAGGCGCATAACCTGCTTCAGTCAATGTTTCAAAGCCTGCTTTTACTAACTCAACAGCGCCACCACATAATACAGCTTGTTCGCCGAACAAATCAGTTTCAGTTTCTTCACGGAAGTTAGTTTCAATGACGCCGCCTTTAGTGCCGCCGTTGGCAGCCGCATAAGAGAGTGCGATGTCTTTTGCTTTACCTGATTTATCTTGGTAAACCGCGATGAGCGATGGAACGCCGCCGCCTTTTAAGTATTCTGAACGCACGGTGTGGCCTGGGCCTTTTGGTGCAATCATAATCACGTCTAAATCCGCACGTGGCACGATTTGGTTGTAGTGAATATTAAAGCCGTGCGCAAAAGCGAGTGCCGCACCTTTTTGCAAGTTCGGTGCAATTTCAGCATCAAAAATGCCAGCCATCGTTTCATCTGGTAACAACACCATCACCACGTCAGCTTGTTTAACTGCGTCGGCAATTTCCAACGTGTTGTGACCCGCAGCAACCGCTTTAGCCCAAGAGCTACCGCCTTTACGAAGGCCGATAGTGACAGTTGCGCCGCTATCTTTAAGGTTAGCCGCGTGCGCGTGACCTTGTGAGCCATAACCAACAATGGTTACTTTTTTGCCTTTGATTAAATTGAGGTCTGCGTCTTTATCGTAATAAACTTTCATCATTGCTCCGTATCAATATAATAAATTACTACTAAACTTTTAAAATTCTATCGCCACGTCCGATGCCTGATGCACCTGTGCGAACGGTTTCGAGAATGGCGGTTTTGTCTAAGCTTTCAATAAAAGCATCTAATTTGTTACCTGAGCCGGTAAGCTCAATGGTATAGCTACCGTCAGCCACATCGATAATGCGGCCGCGGAATATATCGCACATACGTTTCATTTCTTCTCTAAATGTGCCGGTGGCTTTAACTTTTACCAACATCAATTCGCGCTCAATAAACTTGCCATCGTTTAAATCAAGCACTTTAACCACATCAATCAGTTTGTTAAGCTGTTTGATAATTTGCTCAATCACCTCATCAGATCCTGTTGTGACGATGGTCATACGTGATAGTGTTGGGTCTTCTGTTGCCGCAACAGTGAGCGACTCAATGTTATAGCCGCGCGCAGAAAATAAACCGGCCACGCGTGATAATGCGCCAGATTCGTTTTCCATCAATAATGAAATAATATGGCGCATTATAAATCCTCCGCACCAATTTGATTTGCCAATATCATCTCAGACAAACCTTTGCCGTTAGGTACCATGGGGAATACGTTTTCTTTTTGGTCAGTAATAAAGTCCATAAATACAAAGCGCGATTTCATGGCAAACGCTTCTTTGAGCGCACCTTCAACATCACCCGGTTTGGTAATTTGCATGCCCACATGACCATACGCCTCTGCTAATTTAACAAAGTCTGGCAAGCTATCCATGTACGATTCTGAATAGCGGTTCTCGTAAAAGAACTCTTGCCATTGGCGCACCATGCCTAAATAGCGGTTGTTGAGCAAAATCACTTTAATCGGTAAATGATATTGCGCACAAGTTGAAAGCTCTTGAATATTCATCTGAATGCTACCTTCACCCGTTACGCATGCCACTTGCGCGTTGGGGTGCGCAAACTGTACACCCATGGCATAAGGTAAGCCCACGCCCATGGTGCCTAACCCGCCAGAGTTAATCCAACGACGCGGGTCGTTAAATTTGTAATATTGCGCCGCCCACATTTGATGTTGGCCTACATCAGAAGTCACAAAAGCTTCGCCTTTGGTCACTTCATGCAATTTTTGAATCACATATTGTGGTTTAATGAACTCATCGCTTTGCGCAAAATTTAAACATAATTTACTGCGCCAAGCATCAATTTGCTTAAACCAATTAGCTAGTGCCGATGTGTTTTGCGCAGGTTTTTCAGTCGCAATCAACTCATTCATATCAGCTAGTACTGATTTTACATCGCCCACAATTGGCACATCAATTTTTACCCGTTTTGAGATAGATGATGGGTCAATATCGATGTGAATAATCGTTTTTGGATGCGACATAAAATGCTTGATATTACCAATCACGCGGTCATCAAAGCGTGCGCCAACAGCCAAGAGCACATCGCACTCTTGCATCGCCATATTGGCTTCATAAGTGCCGTGCATGCCGAGCATGCCTAAAAAGTTTTTGCTAGATGCAGGAAAACCACCCAAGCCCATTAAGGTGCTGGTAACGGGTATTCCTAACGACTCGGCCAATTTAATAATGTGTACAGATGCATCGCCCAACACCACACCTCCACCAGTATAAATCATTGGGCGTTTAGCATCGGCTAATAATTTAATGGCTTTTTTGATTTGCCCTAAGTGGCCTTTAGTCACAGGGTTGTACGAGCGCAAAGCGACCGTTTTTGGGTAGTCAAACAAGCATTTGTTGGCCGTAATATCTTTAGGAATATCAACCAGCACAGGCCCTGGGCGACCACTTGCGGCCACATAAAAAGCCTTTTTCATGGTGGCAGCAATGTCTTTGACATCTTTCACCAAAAAATTATGTTTTACGCAGGGGCGCGTAATGCCAACAGTGTCGCACTCTTGAAAAGCATCTTCACCAATGGCAAAAGTGGGCACTTGGCCACTAATAATCACCATGGGGATGGAATCCATGTAAGCAGTGGCAATGCCAGTGATAGCGTTGGTAGCGCCTGGACCAGATGTGACTAATGCCACGCCCACTTTACCCGTTGAGCGTGAGTAAGCATCTGCCGCGTGTAAAGCGGCTTGCTCGTGACGCACTAAAATGTGCTTAAATTTATCTTGATGATAGATTGCGTCGTAAATGTGTAACACTGCGCCACCTGGGTAGCCAAATACAAATTCAACGTTTTCTTCATGCAAGCAGCGAACAAGAATATCTGCCCCTGTCATTTCTTTAGAACTATGTGCCATGCTTTGTGTTCCGTGCCTATTTTTTGTCTCAAAATCGCGTTTTATGGAGTAAAAAACGTTTGTTTTTGGTGGATTTGAGTGGTTTTTACTAACTTGATATACCAACCCTACACGATAACGGTTTGAGCGTGATTGGTCAAGGATTTGTGTAACAAATGCATGTGCGATTTACGGTTTTAATGGGCGCGTAAATGCTTGATAAAAATCTGCTAAAGGCGGCGTATTTGTAAGCATTATTTTGCTAAAAATTGCCAACAAAATTTACCCGAGAGAAAATCATGCCTCTGGAAGCCGCATGGATACTGGCTTGCAGAGGAGGTGAAAAGAAGATGGCTGATTTTAGGCTAAAAAACCTAATTTTTTACATACATTTTTCTGCTGGTAAATGTTTGTTGGCGGCTGAGTCGGGCGCACTCGTTTACAGCGCGCCGCACAGGTTAGCCTTCAAGCGGCGGTGCTACTTTGAGCAGTTCTTCCACAGTCGTTAAACCGGCGGCAATTTTTTCTGCACCGTTCACAATCAGTGGCTGCATGCCTTCGCGCTGGGCGAGTTTGGTGAGTTCGGCCAAATTGGTGTCTGGTGTAATCAACTTACGCAAAGTAGGGGTCATGGTGAGCATTTCATAAATGCCGCTACGGCCTCTAAAGCCGGTGTTGCGACATTCTAAACAACCAACGGGTTTGTAAATATGCGCTGGCTTGGTGAGTTTAAAATCGCCTACTAGCTTATCCCATTCGGCTTGTTCTATGGATGTTGGTTCTTTGCAGCTTGGGCAGAGTGTGCGCACCAAGCGCTGCGCCATAATGCCCAACACGGTAGAGTGAATCAGGTAAGACGGTACGCCTAAATCAAGCAGGCGTGTAGCGGCGGAAGGTGCGTCATTGGTGTGCAAGGTAGAGAGCACTAAATGGCCTGTGAGTGCTGCTTGAATGGCCATATCGGCAGTTTCTAAATCACGAATTTCACCCACCATGATAATGTCTGGGTCTTGCCGCATAAGCGTGCGAATACAATCGGCAAAATTAAGCCCAATGTTGGTTTGCACTTGCATTTGGTTAAAGGCTGGCTCGACCATTTCAATCGGCTCTTCAACGGTACACACGTTTACTTCAGGCGTAGCAAGCTGGCGCAAGGTCGCATAAAGTGTGGTGGTTTTGCCCGAGCCCGTAGGACCTGTTACTAAAATAATGCCATTCGGCGACTTTGTCCATTGGTGCCAAGTTTTGGCTTGTGCGGGCGAAAAGCCAAGTGTTAAAAAGTCACTGGCAGAAACCTCTGGCGTAAAAATCCGCATCACCAGTTTTTCGCCAAAAGCAGTTGGCATGGTCGATAAACGTAGCTCGATTTCCTGCCCATTCGCAGCGAGTGTTTTAATGCGTCCGTCTTGTGGGCGGCGTTTTTCAACCATATCCATACGCCCCAGCAGCTTAATGCGGCTGGTAATCGCGTTCATAATATTGGGTGGCAGCTGATACACTTGATGCAATACACCATCAATACGAAAGCGCATAAAGCCCATATTGCGGCGCGGTTCAAGGTGAATATCACTGGCGCGTTGCTCAAAAGCATATTTAAACAGCCAATCGACAATATTCACTACATGTTGCTCGTTGGCATCAAGATTTTTATCTTTGCCAAGTTCAACCAACTGCTCAAAATTTTGTACGCCAACGACTTGCCCTGCTTTGGCAGTTTCGGCTGCACTCATCGAATTGGCTAAATTATAGATTTCAGGCAGGTAACGGCTAACTTCAAGCGGGTTAGCCACCACCAGCTTCACTTTCATTTTAATTAAGCGTTCGAGGTCTGGAATCCACTCAATGCTAAATGGTTCGGTAGTGGCAACAATGGCTTCGCCATTTTTGCTTGAAATCGGCATAATTTTTAGCCGTTCAGCATAGCCTTGTGAAAAGAGTTTAGCGGCAGAGCCAAAATCGAGCTTAAGCGGGTCGATATGATAAAACTCTAACCCTGCGCGGAGTGCTAACCAATGAGATAAACCTTCAACACTAAATTGTTTGTGCGGTGGTTTTAGGCTTTTCCATTTTTGCTCGCCAATCACCACCAGTGGGTGCAGTTTAGAGCTATCGAGCTTGCGATCTTTATAGAGTTTTTCTGCGAGTTCCTTATCAACCAAGCCATCATTCACCAGCATGCGCAACACATCGCCCAGTACAAGACGGCCAGTAGGGTTGGTTAGAGTGACAGGTTTATTCATGCGTATTGCCTTACTAAAACTGAGCAGAATAATTATCTTAACACGACATCATGATAAAAGGTGTTAAGAAATTTCGCTAACCTAATTGATTAACATCAATAATTTATTGTCTTAGCTAGATTTAATCCGCATAGACAAATCTATTGCCTGCACATTTTTGGTAATCGCCCCGATTGAAATTCTATCCACGCCTGTTAGTGCGATTTCACGCACATTGGCTAAAGTGATGCCGCCAGAGGCTTCCAAAATGGCGGGTTTGGGTTGTTTTTTATTGATACTGACCGCCTCACATAAGAGTGCTGGGCTAAAGTTGTCGAGCAAAATGGACGTTGCGCCAGCGCTCAGTGCTTCTTGCAGTTGGACTAAATTTTCCACTTCAATTTGAATGCTTTTGTTTGCACCTAGGGCAAGGGCTTGTTGCATCACGGCGCTAATGCTACCTGCGGCGGCAATGTGGTTTTCTTTAATTAAAATACCATCATATAAAGCAAGGCGTTGGTTTTGTCCGCCACCAACTGTCACCGCGTATTTTTGCGCTAAGCGTAGATGGGGGATTGTTTTGCGCGTATCTAAAATATTGGCTTGCGTGCCAGCAATGGCATCAACATACAGCCGTGTTTGTGTTGCGGTGGCAGAGAGTGTTTGCAAAAAATTGAGCACGCAACGTTCAGCCGTTAAAAGGCCACGCGCGAATCCTGAAATCTCACACAATACTTGGTTGGCCTGCACTCGATCACCTTCTTTGATTTTCCAATCTAATTTAATAGCCATATCTACTTGCTGAAAACAAGCATTCACCCAATCTATGCCGCAAATAATGGCCGTTTCGCGCGCAATAATCGTGGCGTTTACATGCTGCGTGGCAGGCACTAATTGCGCAGTAAGGTCGCCCGTGCCGATGTCTTCTTGCAGCGCAGTTTGTACCTGTTGATTGACTAATGCGTGAAATGCGCTGGAATTTTGCGGATATTGTTGATTAAATAGCGACATGGTGTGATTTATTAAGTAAAGGTTTGAATTATAATGCCATTACAACAAAAAGATTAACAAAACAAAATAGTTCAGGGTGGAAGATAAATATGAAACTTTTATATACAGCAAATAGCCCGTATGCACGTAAAGTGCGCATAGTGGCGATAGAAAAACACGTGGATATTGACCTAGAGTTGGTCAATTTGTCTGACCCAGCGTGCATTGTAAAAAATTACAACCCGCTGGGAAAAGTGCCGGTGTTGATTTTGGATGATGGCGATAGCTTGTACGACTCTCGCGTGATTGTAAAGTACCTCGATAACCGCACACCGTTGGCACATTTGATTCCGCAGGATAATAGCTCAAAAATAACGGTTTTTCGCTGGGAGGCATTAGCAGATGGTATTTGTGATGCAGCTGTGGCGGTGATGCTAGAGCAACGCAAAACTTTAGAGCAACAAGACCCTGCTTTTATTATTAAGCAACTAGATAAAGTCAAACGCGGTCTAGCGGTGTTGAATTTAGATTTAACCAAGAAAAAATGGTGCGTAAATGAGGCGTTTGGCCTTGCCGATGTTGCCGTGGGCTGCATGCTAGGCTATTTGGATTTGCGTTTTAAAGATTTAAATTTACTTGCGGACCTACCCAATTTAACCAAGCTCAACACAGCATTGCTTAAACTTGACTCTTTTAAAGATACCATGCCAATTGCCTAAGAGCTTTTCGACATTTTGCCAAACAAACTCTAGGATACGCTATGCTTGAAACAGGCAACGTGATTGCATCAATGATTCAAGTGGTGGCAGCTTATGGCCACTTTATCATTAGCTTAATATTCTTGACGGCAGCGGGGATTTTGCTCTATCGCATAAAATCTGTCGCAACAGCACTGTTTTTTGCGGGGTTGCTACTGTCTGTAGCCATGTCGTTTACCATGACGACCATGATTACCTTTCACTTGGGTGATTCGGCAACTCCAATGTATGAAAATATTCAAAAACTAAGCCTAATAGGTGGCGTTGGCTCACTCTTGCAAGCGGTAGGTTTTTTGATTTTTGTGATTGAGTTACCGGCTTTATTAAAAACAGAAAAAACCTAATATTTTGATATATTATCTTTTTGATGCTCTGTACCAGTGCTTGGCATCACCATTCTCGCTAAGTGCTAGCGCACTAAGTCGAATGCGAAAGCCAGTATCTATGCGGCTTGCAGAGCATTTATTTTTTGACGTATGAATAATGCGCTTTAGCGCATATATTCTACGGGCATGACCTTAACGGTTATTCGGGCGTAAAGCTGGCATTTCTAATGCTGTTTTTTATTGCTTATTTAGCGGCGGCAATGGCCGCATCCAGTTGGTTAAATAAAGCTTTATGCAAACCACGCGTATGTTTGCTCCAATGTTGCCAATCTTTTTCTAGGCCTACGCGTAAACTTTGAGCTTTGGCAATATCGCCAACACTTACCGCCCACAATGCGAAATGCAAGCGTATTTCGGCAGAGCCATGGGTCTCGGTTGCGTGGTTAAATTCGGCTTGTGCGTTAGCTTGGTCGCCACTGGCGGCATGGCTTTGCGCAAGTAAAACGCTGAGTTCTTCTGGCCTGAAGCTATTATTTTTGCTGCGAATATCTTGCAATAGAGGAATCGCCAAATGTGGCTGTTGATTATGAAATTTGGCCTTGGCCGCGCCAAAACAGACTTCGGGGTCGCCCGCAAATGGGCCGTTCAAGCAAGCATCAAATTGCTCAACTGCTTCAGCGTATTCACCCGCGCCATCTAGCGCGGCGGCTAAGCGCATTCTGTTTTGCACAGTTGGTGTTAATTCAAAAGCTTGGCGCGCTTCGCGCAATTCTCGGCTTGGATCAAGTAGTTGCAAGGCAACATTTGACACTTTTTTTACGCCGCGCTCCATTTTAGAGCTAGGTAAGTATTCTGCAAAAAAATACACCACGCTACCCAACAGCGGAAACGAAAATAAAATAAGTAACCAGTACATTTGTCTGCCCGTGCGAATGGCATGCACGGCAAAAAATAGCGCGACTAAAATATGCAGACTTCCTAAAATATAGGGCATGTTGTTGACCTTATGGTTGAATGGTTATGGTGGTTTGTTGCATCGTTTAAAGAGTTGTTTTAATGCCTAACTCTGCACTGAGCTGTGCTGCCCATGATTCAACTTGTGCTAATTTTTGCTCTAACATGCTGATACGCTTTTTGAGGATGTCTATTTCGCTAGCACTAACAGCATCATTATTTTCTTGCGTGCTGCTAATTTCTTGCGCAGTTTCGCTGGGCTCACCACTGAGTAAATGACACCAGCGTGCTTCACGCGCGCCAGCCGCTTTTGGCAGCAACCGTGTAAATCGTTCGATGCGTCCAGCGCTTTCGTCACGCTCACTTAAGTTAACCAATCTGGCTTCAACTTCAGCGGTATCGGCAAATTTGTATAAACGTTCGGTATTGATGCGCAGCTCTCCCAATGTTTGCGGGCCGCGCAACATCAGCACTGCCAGCAAAGCCACGCCTGCGTCATCTACCCTAAACACGCGGCCAGCATTGTGCGCATAATGCGCAGTGCGGCCAGTGTGGGTTTCTAAAATCAGCGAGCGGCGTCTTAAACTATCCAATGTGGTTTGAATATCGGCGATATTAGTTTCAATCACAGGGTCGCGGCTAGTTTTTTGGTTGCATGCCGCGAGTAGTGAGTTAAGCGTCAACGGGTAAGAGTCTGGCACTGTAATTGATTTTTCAATTAAAGCGCCCAGCACGCGGGTTTCTAGCAGGGTGTAAAGTTCAGCCATTTCTGTCGTCCTTTAATTTTAAATTGCGCTAGTGATAATACCGCCGCCTAAACACACATTACTCTCATATACCACCGCGCTTTGGCCAGCGGTGACAGCCCATTGTTTTTGGCCAAACTTAATAGTGACTTCCACAGCGCTAATTTGGTCAATTTCACACGGCGCATCGGGCTGACGATAACGCGTTTTTGCGGCATACACCCAATTGGTGATGGGTTCTTCGTTATCTATCCAAGTCAACTGGCCTGCTGTTAAGCCATCAGAAAGCAATAGCGGATGCTCATGGCCTTGCACCACAATCAGCTCGTTCTTTGCCATATCTTTCGCCGCCACAAACCAAGGTTCGCCATTACTTTCGCGGCTGCCGCCAATTTTTAAGCCTTGGCGCTGGCCGAGCGTGTAATACATTAAACCTTCGTGCTTGCCAACTACTTTACCTTCCGGCGTTTTAATATCGCCTGGCTCGCGCGGTAAATACTTGCTCAAAAACTCTTGAAAAGGGCGTTCGCCGATAAAACAAATCCCAGTGGAATCTTTTTTCTCGGCATTGATTAAGCCCGCTGCACGTGCGATTTCGCGCACTTCGCGTTTTAAATATTTGCCGAGTGGAAATAGTGTTTTAGACAGTTGTGACTGATTTAAACGGTATAAAAAATAGCTTTGGTCTTTGCTGCCATCGTCCGCTTTCATCAATTGGAACAAGCCAGGTTTGAGCGGATTTTCACGCACTTGCGCATAATGGCCTGTAGCGATTAAATCAGCTCCCATGCCCATGGCGTGGTCTAAAAAGGCGCGAAATTTAATTTCGGCATTACATAAAATATCGGGGTTTGGCGTGCGCCCAGCTTGATATTCACTTAAAAAATTGGCAAATACGCGGTCCTTATATTCTTTGCTAAAGTTCACTGCTTCTATATCAATGCCAATTTTATCCGCTACTGAAACCGCATCAATTAAATCCTGCTTGCTGGAGCAATATTCATCGGTGTCGTCGTCCTCCCAGTTTTTCATAAATAGGCCAGTGACTTCATAGCCTTGTTGCTTTAATAGTAAAGCAGTGACCGATGAATCCACGCCGCCAGAAAGACCTACGACAATTTTTTTCTTACTCATTTTTTTGCTCCGCAACGCGTATGGCGCATACGCCAACAAGCTACGATTTTATCACTGATGCAGGTAAGTCGAAACGCAAATTTTTAAGCGTAATTTAAGCAAACATCATTTCACCTGCCCGCTAAGCCAGTCTGCATGCGGCTCGCAGAGGGGTGAAATTTTCTCGGGCTTTAAAACAGCTTTTTAGCGTGACTTTTATTAAGCGTTATAAATGCTTTAGCAATGTTAAGGGAAACTGTCTGCCAGCTAAATAATCTTCAAAGCAGGTGAGCACTTGCGGGCTACGCATCAGGTGCGCTTGATGGCGAATTTCGTCTATGCTCATCCACACGGTGCGGATAATCCCCTCATCTAGGGCTTGTTGAGGGTAGTGTGTGCCTACTTTGCCAATAAAGGCAAAGCGTAAATAGGTGGTATCGTTGTGTTGGTGTTTCCAGTGATAAATGCCGAGCAGTGCTGTGGGGCTAAAGTCGTAGGCCGATTCTTCTAATGTTTCGCGTATCACTGCTTCAACGAGCGTTTCGTTGTCCTCTAAGTGCCCGGCAGGTTGGTTAAAGCGGTTGCCGCGGTCAGTTTCTTCTTCGACTAATAAAAATTTGCCGTCATGTTCTACAATGGCGGCAACGGTGGTGTGGGGCATCCATTGCATAAACGTTGGTCTTTTTGTGAATTGTTGTGTATTTTAACGTGAAGCTAAGCGTTCATGATTAAAAGTTTTGGAAACAAACCATTTAGACCATGTGCGATAAACTCTACCGCCATCGCGGCTAATATTAGGCCCATCAAGCGAGTGACGATGTTAATACCGATAGTCCCCAGCTTATTTGAAATGGCGACAGCTAATTTTAACACCAGCCAAATGATGATGCTGATGATGAAAATAGGGGCAATTAATGAAAGGTGGCCAGCAAAGCTACTATTTTGTTGTGCGGCGATAATCATATGGCTAATTGCCCCTGGCCCCGCGAGTAGTGGAATGCTAAGTGGCACAATCGCGATGACTTCACGTTCTGCCAGTGTTTGCGCTTCTTCGGGCGTTTGTCGCGTGCCGCTTTGTTTTCCGTGCATCATGGAAATGGCAATGAGCATCAGCAAAATACCACCGCCTACTTGGAAAGAGGGGATGGTCACACCGAAGAAATCAAGAATGGAGTCCCCCAGAAATGCCGACACTGAAAGCACAATAAACACTGTTAATGCGACTGTTTTGGCTGTTTTTGCCCGGTCTGCATTGCTCCAGTTGTGGGTGGCACTGATAAAAATAGGCACGCTACCAATTGGGTTGACGATGGCAAATAATGCAATGGAGATTTTAAAAAGTGCGGGCCAATCGGTCATATAAACCTCATATTTAAACAGCCTAGATTGCAAAAAAAGTGATTACACTTTGTCATTTCATGCATAGTAAATTAAAGTGCTCACTTGTAAAAATAAAATTGCGAAATAATATGGTGACATTGCCCTTGATTTATCTAGCTTCACGTAGTCCGCGCAGGGTGGAACTACTCAAACAAATGGGCGTAGATTGCTTAATTATGCCCGCCGATATTGATGAGTCACCACTTGCAAACGAGTTACCTGCGCAATATGTTCGCAGATTAGCGCAAGAAAAAGCACAAGCTTGTTTAAGCAATTTAACGCCAGCGCAGCGCCAGCATGTCGTGTTAGCGGCAGATACCACGGTGGCACTGGCGGATAAAATATTAGGTAAACCTGATAATGACGATGATGCTCGCGCGATGTTGCAAATGCTTTCTGCGAGTGAGCACCAAGTTTATACCGCAGTGGCGGTGGCGTATGCTGGTAAAATAGAAGTTGCCCTTTCTAGTACGATAGTGAGCATGATGCCGCTTTCAAATGCACAGATTGAAGCTTATATTGCCACAGGTGAACATCGCGACAAAGCAGGCAGTTATGGCATTCAAGGTGTCGCAGGTGCGTGGATTTGTCGCATTGAAGGTAGCTACACGGGTGTAATGGGTTTGCCAGTATTTGAAACAGCGGCATTACTAAGAAAAATTGGACTTTTAATAATATGAAATTGATAGTATGAATCAAGAAATTTTAATTAACGTCACACCGCAAGAAACGCGTGTGGCTGTGATGGAACTGGGTGTAGTGCAAGAATTGCACATTGAGCGCAGCACTTCGCTTGGCTTGGTGGGAAATGTCTATCGCGGTGTGGTGTGTCGCGTGCTGCCTGGCATGCAATCGGCCTTTGTAGAAATCGGCCTACAGCGCGCGGCATTTTTGCATGCACGTGATATTTTTGATTGTGAGCAAGCTGAAACGCCCCTGCCAATACAAAATGTGCTACATGAAAGCCAGTCGCTTATGGTGCAGGTGATTAAAGAGCCGATAGGCACTAAAGGCGCACGATTGACAACACAAATCAGTATTGCTGGGCGGTTTTTAGTGTTTTTGCCACAGCAAACACATATAGGCGTATCTCAGCGCATTGAAGACGAAACTGAGCGCGAAGCGCTCAAGTCGCGTTTGCTGAGCGTGTTACCTGAAAGTTTTCAAGGTGGTTATATTATTCGCACCATGTGCGAAACGGCAACAGATGCTGAACTGCTGGCAGATATTGACTACTTGAACAAAACTTGGGCGCATATACAAGCAAAAAGTACAGAAGTCCCTGAGCGAGCACTGATTTTTCAAGATTTAAATTTACCCATGCGCGTGTTGCGCGATGTGGTGTGCGCAGATACAGAAATCGTGCGTATTGACTCCAACGAAACGTATCAAAAATTAGTCGATTTTGCCAATTTGTACGCGATTATGACGTTGAACAAACTTGCCCATTATCATGGCGACCGCCCATTGTTTGATTTATACAACATTGAGCAAGAAATTGAAAATGCTATGTCGCGCAAGGTTGAGCTTAAGTCAGGCGGCTATTTGATTTTTGATCAAACCGAAGCGCTCACGACGGTGGATGTCAACACAGGCAGTTTTGTGAGTGGTAAAAATTTATCCGATACCATTTTTAAAACCAACCTTGAAGCAGCGCAAACCATCGCCCGCCAGCTGCGTTTACGCAATTTGGGCGGCATTATTATTATCGACTTTATCGATATGGATGAAGATGCGCAACGTGAAGAGGTGCTGGCAGAGCTGCATAAAGAAGTGGCGCGCGATCGCTCGCGCATCAGTATTAGCGGTTTTAGTGCGCTCGGGCTGGTAGAGATGACCCGCAAGCGCACGCGAGAGAGCTTAGCACATACTTTATGCGAACCCTGCGCCGCTTGCCAAGGTCGTGGCGAAGTAAAAACTGCCCAAACGATTTGCTATGAAATTTTGCGTGAGCTATTGCGCGAAGCGCGTCAATTTAAAGCGCGAGAATTGCGGGTATTAGCAGCGCCAAAAGTGATTGATATGTTGCTTGAAGAAGAATCGCAAAGCTTGGCGAATTTGTCAGACTTTATCGGCAAGCCCATTTCGTTGCAGGTGGAAGCTAACTACAGCCAAGAAGGTTTTGATATTATTTTAATGTAAAAGACCTGCTGTTAAACGCCACAAAAAACACTCGAAAACAGCGTTAAAATCCCCCGAGAGGTTTTTGTGCCTCTGTACCAGTACTTGGCATCCCCATTCTCGCTAAGTGCGTACGCACTAAGTCGAATGTGAAAGCCGCATGGATATTGGCTTGCAGGGCAGTGACTAGGAAGATGCTTAATTTAAGGTGTCTGAACCAGGTGCATTAATATTGCCGTTGGTGGTTTGTGTAGCATTCGAAAACGGCTGAAATTTAATTTCTGGTGCAGACATTTCTTGCATAGGTGCTTTACGCGTATTAAATTTTGCGCAGCGCATCAATTTAAGTAAAATGCCATCCAGCTCGTTAGATTCTTGTTGCGATTTTAAATGCGCACTTTCACTTTTACTGAGCTGCTCGGTGAGTTGGTCTGCGCTGTGATGCGCTTCCATGAGCGCTGCGGCGCGTGCGTCGAGCGAATCTTTGTGTGCATTTACTTGTCTTCTCAACTCTTCCACCACAAAATTAAGCCAAATGGTGCAATCGTGGTGCGCTTCCTCAAAAGTAGCTTGAATTTGTGCGCCAAGACTGAGGTAATAACGGCGAATTAAAAAGTGTTTTTCTGTTAGCAGGTTGATGGGGTCTGCGCAAAAATCAGCCGTAATTTTTTCTAGCGTGAGCATGGTGTTGGTGAATTTTGACATATCCAACGCATTAGCTTCCGTTTTTTCAAAGCCGTGCTTGCTCCAAAATAGTTGATAGAGTTCATCGGCTTGAAATTTAATGGTTTTACTTTCAAGCAAAATTTCATTGGCCAAGTTGTTAGCTAAAGCGGTCAACTCTTTCATGCTACGGTTAAGCCCAGCAGTTGTCCAACTATCGCCCATGTCTTGGCGCGTACGCGCCAGCGTGGTATCTAAATAGCCTAAACTTAAGTGACGCAGCAATTTTTCACCTAAGCGCTTAATTTTTTCTGTACCTTGATTAAATGATTGCAGTGAAGCTTCGTAGCGCTTGCGCTCTGCCACAACATTAGCAAGCAATGCTTTAGATGACTCACGACTTTGTGCATGTAGCGTGCGTAGTTCGTCGAGTTGTTTTTTAGTCCCTTCTAAGCGCATCAAAGCGACCTTGCGCGAAGCGCGTATCATGTTGGCGCATTCCATCACTACCGCGCGACCCAAAATATCATGTTTAGCATCAATTAGTTGTGTGGCAAGGGCGTTTTCTAAAATGCCAATACCACTGCGTTTTAGCAAGGCATCATCTTTTCTGATTTTTGCGAGCAGCGCTTTTTGCGCGGAGATGGCATACACGTTACGGGTATCAATTCCTAATTCATAAGCGGTATTTTGTTTTTGTTTATAAATAATATTTTCAAGCTCAACAGGTGTTTCTAAACCGTCCCACAGGGTATCAACTTTGTTAAGCACCACTAATTTATGCGCAGCCCGTCTTTGCACATAATCAGTCCAAATTTGCATGTCTGATTTAGTAATGCCGGTATCTGTGGCTGTTAAAAATAATACCGCGTGTGCACTAGGAATCACACTCAAAGTGAGTTCCGGCTCTGCACCCATTGTATTTAGGCCAGGGGTGTCAATCACCACCAATCCGTTTTTTAATAACGGATGTGGAAAGTTAATTAAGGCATGTCGCCAAGCGGGGATTTCAATCGTGCCAGTTTCAGCCAACGATCTAGCCATACTGTGGTCGTTTTCGTTCCAAAAGCCCAGTTTTTTTGCGGTCTCTAAATCAACATTTTTAGTTTTAGCCAGAACCGTTAAAGTTTCTTTCATTGATTCAGTAGAAGACGAATCTAATCGCATTTTGTGCCAAATATCAGGCGTGGTTTTTAAAAATGCCAGAGAGTCGTCTTTACGCCTCGTTTCAATCGGTAGCAATCTAATGCATGGCTCGTCTGCGTCATCCCAAAATATTTCAGTGGGGCACATCGTCGTGCGCCCAGGCGCACTAGGCAATAAGCGTTGATTGAAATCAGAAAAGAACAGGGCGTTAATGAGTTCAGTTTTACCTGTTGAAAACTCTGCTAAAAACGCTAATACCAACTGATCTTTTCTCAAGGTTTCTTTAATGTCATACAACCTGAGTTCTTGAATGGAGTCAATTTTTGACTCATAGGCTAACCAATCAATATAGCTGTCTATAGTAGCAACCAAATTATCGCGCCATAACGAATATTCAGATAGCTTTCCGCTCAAGCTTGCTTCGTTGGCTTCGGTCTGCGCTGCAGTGGGTTGGTCTTTAGTGGTTTTCATTGTCATGATAATCTAGGTTTCTTATCTTTAGTTTTAATGCCACACTAAATTTGCGTGCAAAGTTTGTTCAAGGGCGTTGAGTAAATACAGCAAAAATTGTGCCACAACAATAAATACAAGTGGGCTTAAATCCACGTTGCCCACGAGCGGTACCCATTTTCTAAAGTGCCGCATGATAGGGTTGGTGAATTGAGCTAAAAAAGGCATGGCGGGGGAGTAGGGATGCACCCAACTTAAAATACTATGTAACAGCACAGCAGCAACAAAGCCAAAAATAATCAACGTGCATAATCCTATTATGGCGCTGCCCGTAATCGCCAGCAAAGCGCTACTGCTTCCAATCGAAAGTAATGGGGATAATTTTAGCCATAGCACAGCCGCAGCTAGCAGCCATTGTGTAGTAAATGCCAGTAGCAATGTCGCAACATCCCACTTGCCAATGCTAGGTAAAATGCGCCTTGCGGGCTTGACGGCAAAGTTAGTGAGCGACACCACTAACTGGCCAAAAGGGCTTTGAAATGAGATTCTAATGAGCTGAAAATATAGGCGTAGCAAAAACAACACGGTTAAAAAATTTAACAGTGTTTGCAACAAAAAGATGAGTGCGTTACTCAGCAAGTGTGTCTCCTAATGCGCGTGATTTTTCTGCCGCCGCCGTGGCTGCCTGCAGTACTATATTTTTAATATTGCCTGCTTCAAGTGCCAAAATGCCTTGTTCCGTCGTACCTCCTTTGGAGGTGACTTGAGCGCGTAAAGTTTTGACATTTTCTGCACTATTCTTAGCCAGCAAACTCGCACCAGCAAAGGTTTCGAGCGCTAATTGGTTTGCTTCTTCAGGTTGCAAGCCTAGTGCAACCGCGGCTTCAGCCAGCGCTTCCATAAAATAAAAAACATAGGCTGGGCCACTGCCAGAAATTGCTGTAATCACATCCATTTTAGCTTCATCATCTAGCCAAAGGGTAAGACCCACTGCAGATAAAACTTGGTTGGCCTGCGCACGTTGCTCGGCCGTGACGTTTGGCATTGCGTATAGCGCAGAAACCCCTGCTTGTATTTGTGCAGGTGTATTTGGCATCACCCGCACAATCGCAGCATGGCCATTTAACCAACGTGAAATATCGGTCGTTCTAATGCCCGCAGCGATGGATATGACCAACTGCGATGAAAGTTTTGGCGCAAGTTGTTGGCAAACAGCGCGCAATTGTTGCGGCTTAACGGCGAGTAAAATGATTTCACCCGCAGTTTTACTGTCCATTTTCTCGACATAAGTGTCGGCATTTTGTACACCAAACTGCGCTGATAATTGTGCACGTTTGTCAGTTTCAGGCTCAATAACGGTCATCGCTTGCATGGCAAACCCATTGGTTTTTAAGCCACCAATAATGGCTTTTGCCATATTTCCGCCGCCTATAAAGCTGATTTGCATACTCAATAAAACTCCCAAAAATAATTATTAATGCTTTGCAGGGTGCTGTCGCACGCCAAATAAACCTGCGCCTATACGCACCATGGTTGCCCCTTGCAAAATAGCGCTTTCAAAGTCTTCAGACATGCCCATTGATAGCGTATCTAGGTTAAAGCCTTTTTCTTGCAACTGCTCGTAGCATTGCCTAACTTGGCTAAACTGCTTGCTTTGCAATTGCACATCTTGCGTGGGCGCTGGAATTGCCATTAGCCCGCGTAATTGCAAACGCGGTAATTTTGCTACCGCAGCTGCAAGTTCTGCCAAATCAGCCTGGGCTACGCCACTTTTACTTGCTTCACCGCTAATATTGACCTGCAAACATATTTGTAATGCAGGCAGATTATCTGGTCTTGCATCGTTCAAACGTTGCGCAATTTTTATTCTGTCTACGCTTTGCACCCAAGCAAAATGTTGCGCAATTAACTGCGTTTTATTGCTTTGAATCGGACCAATAAAATGCCATTCAATAGCTAAGTCGCTTAACTGCCCTTGTTTATCTAAAGCTTCCTGCAAATAGTTTTCGCCAAATAGGCGGACACCCTCTTGGTAGGCCTCTCGTATTGCTGCTACTGGCTGTGCTTTACTAACGGCCAATAACTGCAATTTATTTAATTGTTCAGCAGAAAATAAGTTATTTTTAGTAAGCGCAATAGCATCAATTTTGCTGCGTATTGCTTGTAAGTTATTAAAAATGGACTGCATTGTTGTTTATACACAAAGTTAACGTGTAAATTCTAACATCATTATTTAAGAACTTGAAATAACTTATTGATTAGTTTACATTACTCAGTATATTATGCAACATCGCCTTTTGGCTACACTTAACGATAACAGGAGTCCGTTGTGGATATTTCAGATTTACTTGCGTTTTCAGTGAAAAATAAAGCGTCAGATTTACATCTGTCAGCAGGTCTGCCTCCTATGATTCGCGTGCATGGCGATATTCGTCGTATCAACGTGCCTGCGATGGATCACACACAAGTACACGACATGATGTATGACATTATGGGCGACGGTCAACGTAAGGTGTATGAAGAAACCCTAGAATGCGATTTTTCTTTTGAAATCCCCAATTTGGCGCGTTTTCGGGTCAACGCCTTTAATCATAATCGTGGCGCAGGTGGTGTATTTCGTACCATTCCATCCAAAATATTATCGCTCGAAGCGTTAAACTGCCCTGCGATATTTAAAGAAATTGCAGATACTCCACGTGGCTTGTGTTTGGTCACGGGGCCAACTGGTTCAGGTAAATCTACCACCTTAGCGGCGATGGTTGATTATATTAACGATAACCATTTTGGGCATATATTGACGGTAGAAGACCCAATTGAGTTTGTGCATCAATCTAAAAAATGCTTAATCAACCAACGTGAAGTCGGCCCGCACACGTTGTCATTTAATAATGCCCTACGCGCGGCGTTGCGTGAAGACCCGGACGTTATTTTAGTGGGTGAAATGCGTGACTTGGAAACGATACGTTTGGCGCTTTCTGCGGCAGAAACTGGCCACATGGTGTTTGGTACGCTGCATACCAGCTCGGCAGCAAAAACCATCGACCGTATTATTGACGTGTTTCCAGCGGCTGAAAAAGAAATGGTGCGTTCAATGCTATCTGAGTCATTACGTGCGGTAATTTCACAAACATTGTTAAAAACCAAAGATGAGCAAGGCCGTGTAGCTGCGCATGAAATTATGATTGGTACACCTGCGATTCGTAACTTGATTCGTGAAGCTAAAATTCCTCAAATGTATTCAGCTATTCAAACAGGACAAAATGTGGGTATGCAGACGCTCGACCAAAACTTACAAGATTTAGTGAAACGCAATATTGTTTCTGCTAACGAAGCACGCAGTAAAGCTGCGAATAAAGATAGCATTATGGGCTAACCTAGAAATTAAAAGTTGAGTCGCTAAAAGATAGAGAAAAAGGCAAAAAATGGAAAAAGGTCAGGCAGAAAAGTATATATTTGATTTATTACGTTTGATGATTGCAAAAAAATCATCAGATTTATTTATTACGGCTGATTTTCCTCCCGCCATGAAAATTGATGGAAAGGTAACGCCAGTCAGTAGCCAAGTATTGACGATGCTGCAATCTCGCGAAATTGCCCGCGCAATTATGAATGACAGGCAAACGACAGAGTTTGATGCTACGAATGAATGTAACTTTGCCATTGGTTTGCCAGGCGTAGCGCGGTTTCGGGTGAATGCGTTCATCCAGCGCGGCGCAGTTGGGCTGGTATTTAGAACCATCACCACCAAAATTCCAGAATTTGATGACCTAGGTTTACCGCAAATTCTTAAAGATGTGGCCATGACAAAACGTGGATTGGTGATTTTTGTCGGCGCAACGGGTTCAGGTAAATCTACCTCGATGGCGGCGATGTTAGGTTACCGTAATCAACATAGTTATGGTCATATTATTACCATTGAAGACCCGATTGAGTTTGTGCATGAGCACAAAAATTGTGTGGTAACGCAGCGTGAAGTCGGTGTGGACACTGATAATTGGCAAATTGCACTTAAAAACACCTTGCGCCAAGCGCCGGACGTGATTTTAATTGGTGAGATTCGTGACCGCGAAACCATGGATTACGCCATTGCATTTGCTGAAACAGGTCACTTGTGTATGGCAACATTGCACGCCAACAGCACCAACCAAGCGTTAGATCGCATTATCAACTTCTTCCCAGAAGAACGTCGCCAACAATTATTGATGGATTTATCACTCAATACACGCGCTTTTGTTTCACAACGCTTGATTCCGAAAAAAGAAGGCAAAGGGCGCGTGGCAGCAATGGAAGTGATGCTGAATTCACCGCTCATTTCAGATTTGATTTTCAAAGGCGATGTGCATGAAATTAAAGAAATCATTGCAAAATCACGCGAGCTAGGCATGCAAACTTTTGACCAATCACTTTTTGATTTGCATGAAGAAGACATTATTTCTTATGAAGATGCGCTACGCAATGCAGACTCAGTAAACGATATTCGCCTGAAAATTAAGCTCGAAGGTAAAGCCGCACATGGTAAAGATATTGGCGCTGGATTAGAAGGTTTAGGAATCGTTTAAATCAGCGAAAATTCGCCCGAGAAAAAATTAAATGCTCTGTAAGCCAGTATCCATGCGGCTTCCAGAGCATCAAAAAGAAGATGCCCCAATTTAGGGGCTTTTTTTATGCATAATTCATCTCAATAATATTTGCAAATAAGAGTGCAATCTTGCCGCTTTTTTGACTTTTGTCATCAAAAACGATTTCATCAATGGCATACTATGCGCTATGGATAATGTTCAAAATAATACAAACAACCCCCTTGTTGACAAAACGCTACTTGCCGCAATCGACCTAGGTTCAAATAGCTTTAGGTTAGAAATTGGCCGATTAGATGGCGGCCATATTGAGCGTGTGGAGTATTTAAAAGAAGCGGTGCGGCAAGGGGGCGGTTTGGATGAAAATCGCAATTTAACAGCTGATTCTATTGAGCGTGGCGTGCGTTGTTTAGCACGTTTTGGCGAGCGGCTAAAAGGCTTTGACGCTCAGCATGTGCGTGCAGTTGCCACGCAAACCTTGCGCGAGGCCAATAATCGCGAAGCGTTTATTAAGTTGGCAAAAAAAGCGTTAGGATTTGATGTTGAGGTGATTTCAGGGGTTGAAGAAGCGCGCCTGATTTATCAAGGTGTAAGCCGATTTTTACCGCAGTCGGACGAAAAACGCTTAGTGATGGACATCGGCGGGCGCTCAACAGAATTTATTTTAGGGCAAGGCTTTGTTGCCCAACATACCGCCTCATTGCATGTCGGCTCGGTGGCGTGGTCTTTAAAGCACTTTGCGAGTGGCGACTATACAGAAAAAGCGTTTACCCGTGCCGAAATTGCGGCGGAATCTATTTTTGAAACCTTAGGCGAGCATTTTAGCCGTAACCAGTGGGAAGTTGCTTACGGAGCTTCTGGCACGGTGGGCGCGGTGGCTGATGTTTTATCGCAATACGGCAGGCCGCCAGAACTGATTAAGCAACAAGATTTGCACTGGCTGCGAGATGAACTCTTGCGCGCCAAACATGTGGATAAATTGCGTTTGCTTGGGTTAAAAGAAGACCGTAAACCAGTAATTGCTGGAGGTTTGTCGATTTTAATTGCGATATTTCAATATTTCAACATAGCGTCGTTGCATGTTGCCACTGGCGCGTTGCGTCATGGTTTGTTGTATGACATGCTCGCCAATGCGCATGAAATGGTGGATTTACGCAATAACTCGGTGCAGCGATTAGTGCGCAAATTTGATGTAGATGCCGCGCACGCGAGCAATGTGGCAAGCGTTGCTGAAAAACTGTTTAAACAAGCTTCAACGGACATTCATTTTGCCCCGAATGAGCAGCAAATACACGCCGATAAATTGCGCTGGGCTGGGCAATTGCATGAAATTGGCCGCATGATTTCGCCAGTAGATGCCCATTTGCACGGCGCTTATATTCTAGATCACACCGAGCCGGCAGGGTTTTCACAGAAAGAGTTACATTGTTTAAGCTTGCTCATATTGGGTCACAAAGGCAAGTTAAAACGGTTAGAAACGGATTTTTCTGATCGTATTTTTGTGATGCAACTCATCTGCTTGCGTATTGCAGTTATTTTATGTCATGCCAGAACTACGCCGAACATGCGAGCCATACAATTACAGTTTTCGAATCAAACCTTTAAACTTATATTGCCGCAAACATGGGGTGAAAAATATCCGCAATCCCTTTATTTGCTTGAAGAAGAAGCGATTGCATGGCAAAAAAATAACTGGCGATTTGAATTAAAAATAAGCTAAGGTTGTCATAAAAACTTCACAAAAAATTCATATTGCAAGGTAGGCAAACCAAAATAAACGGTATAAACTGTTTTTACTTATTTTAAAGGAGTTTGCTATGCCAAAAATCAATCCAATTCAGGCCGCCGCACTAAAGGAGCCTGTTACATCAATATCAACCGCAAAACCAGCTGCAAATAAGGTGGCAGTGACTAAGCCTGAAACTAAAACCATCACCACAGCAAAACCGACTGTTGCAAAAGTAGCGGTACCAGCAGTTGCAAAAAAAATGACTGAAAAAGTAACGCCAAAAAAAGAGGCAAAGGCGGCTAAACCTGTAAAAGAAAAGATACCTAAATTAAAAATGGAGCGTGACAGCTTTACCATGCCTAAGGCGGAATATGCCCAGTTTTATGTTTTAAAAGACCGGCTTGCTAAACTTGGAGCTCCCGCTAAAAAAAGTGAGTTGTTACGCGCAGGTATTATGCAACTGAGTGCGATGACTGACGCGGCTTTGAAGGCAGCAATGAGTAAAGTGCCGACCATCAAAACTGGCAGACCAAAAAAGAAATAAGCTTTAGGAAACACTTCATGCGTGAGCGAGTGGGATGAAGTGCGAGGCGCACGGAACGCAGAAACCAAGATAGTACGAGGTGTACAGCGAGGTTGCGACAACGAAGTTGCGGTGTAGGCTAACCTTTAGGTTATGCCGTAACCAAAAAACCGCGCAACGATGCAATTCGCCCTCGCAGCCGGGCATGAAGTGTTTCCTTTATAAGTAATCGGGGTGTTGCACTGTAAATAAATAAGTTTGCAGTGCGCCTTCGATGGTGCGCTGACGTAACCACCACACAGCGCCTTTTTTAACGATGCAGTGTGCATCGTTTAAACCTTGCAAGCGGGCAATAAGCAAGCCCAAATGCGGTTGGTGACCAATTAACAACAATGTTCTGCAGTTGTCTTCACTTAATACTTCTCTGGCAATATTTTCAACATTGCTATCTATACCCAAAAAATCTACCACTTTAAAAGCCTGCTGATTGAGTTTTTTTAGCGCCTTAGCTGTTTGAACGCAGCGCTTAGCAGGACTACACATAATTTGCACATCTTTTGGCAGGTGCTGATGAAGCCACTTGGCCATTTTATTGGCATCTTTGCGCCCCTGCTTAGTGAGTGCACGGTTTAAATCGTCACCATTTTCAGTGAGGTCTTCTGCTTCGGCATGTCGCCACAAAATTAAGTTTGCCATGTGTTATCTCACTGAGTATCCGAATAAATATCTAACAATTTTAATTGCGCACTCATTTTTACAGTTTGCTGATGAGCTTTATGTAAACTTGCAACAGCAACATATTCGCCATTAGGCATGAGTTGCCACGCATCTTGCGTGTCATCCAAACTTAATTGACAACACTCATATAAAATGCGCGCTTGATGAGTGGCATCGGTAATCGGCCAAGCGATTTCAACACGTCGCATCATGTTGCGATTCATCCAGTCTGCGCTGGATAACCACATGTGTTCAACGCCATCAATATTAAAATAAAATACGCGTGAATGTTCTAATAACTGACCAATCACTGAGCGTACTCGAATGCGGCCATCGAGACCGGGTGCATCGACAGGCAAAATACACGCACCACGCACGATTAAATCAATCTCAACGCCTGCTCTGCCAGCTTTAATGAGCGCCAGCACTAAGGCTCCATCGGTAAGTGCGTTCATTTTTATAATCATTTTTGCTGGTTTACCAGCCCTAGCTGCTAGCTCAGCATTTTTCATTTTGGCAAGCATTTGTCTATGCAAGTTAAAAGGCGCTACTAATAGTTTTTGTAAACGCGGCAGTTTAATTTGGCTCGCAATGTGTCTAAAAAGATGTTCCATATCGCGCGTGATTTTTGGGTCAGCGGTAAGCATGCTAACATCGGTATAAAGTCGCGCAGTTCTGGGGTTGTAGTTGCCGGTAGATAAATGTCCATAGTGCTTTAGGTTTGCGCCTTCTCTACGCAATACTAAAAGCATTTTGGCGTGTGTTTTGAGCCCTACAATGCCATAAACCACCTGTGCCCCCACAGATTCCAACGCCTCGGCCCAATTGATATTCGCTTCTTCATCAAAACGTGCTTTTAGTTCAACCACTGCCATGACTTCTTTACCGCGTCTCACCGCTTCTTGCAAGAGCTTTAACATGCGAGCATCAGATCCTGTGCGGTATATGGTTTGCTGTATTGATACAACATCAGGGTCGTATACAGCCTCTTTTAAAAAATCAATCACCGATTCAAAGCTTTGATAGGGCTGGTGAATAATGATGTCTTGCTGATTAAGCTGCGTGAAAAAAGATTGATTAGGCGTAAGTTGCTGGCTAATTTGAGGTTCAAAAGGCTTAAATTTTAAATCAGCTCCCTCAGCTAAATCAGCCAACTGCATCAGTCTTGCGAGGTTCACCAATCCATTTACACGGTATAAAGATTGTTTTGGTAAGTTAAACTGTTGGAGTAAAAATTTGGCTAATTTCTCATCACAACTATGTGAGACCTCCAACCTAACGGCCTCACCAAAATTGCGCTGAACCAATTCTTTTCTTAGGGCAGTGCGCAGATTTTTAACATCCTCTTCATCTACTGCTAAATCTGAATGTCGGGTGACCCTAAATTGCGAAAAGCTTTGCACTTCCCGACCAACGAATAAGCTTGCTAGGTGTGCACGAATCACACTTGATAGGGATACAAATTTCTGTTGATTGTCACTTAAATTTTTAGGGAGTTTAATCAAGCGGGGTAACGCACGGGGTACGCGCACAATCGCGATATTATTGCTTTTGCCAAAAGCATCCTTGCCGTTGAGCAAAACAATAAAATTGAGCGATTTATTCGCTACTTGAGGAAAAGGATGTGCTGGATCAAGCGCTATAGGGACCAATAATGGGCGGACATCTGACTCAAAATACTGCGCTACCCAGCGCCGTTGCGCGGCATTACGCTCACCATGAGAAACCAAATGCACGCCTTGCTTGGCAAGGGCAGGCATAAGCTCAGCATTAAAAATTTGATATTGTTTTTCCACCAGCATGTGCGCATTTTCAGCAATGGTTTCATAGCTATTGATGCTGGCTGCACTTTTATTTAAATTGTCACGCATGGCATCTACAAGTGGTGCCGCGCGAACTTCAAAAAATTCATCCAAGTTTGAAGAAACAATACAAAGAAAACGCAGGCGTTCCAACAAAGGGTAGTGATGATTTTGAGCAAGGTGAAGAACGCGTTCATTGAATGCCAAAATACTGGCATCACGATTGAGCAAAGCGAATTTTTGGGTAGTTGAACGCATCAATATTTTTAAGTGTTTTAAAGGTGTCTTCATTGCTGCACCTCTGCAAGCCTTATTCTATGCGGCTTGCAGGGCAGTAATTTTTGCTCGTAGCGGTTTTTGTGCTGTTGATGGTCATTTTTATTAACAAATCATGCCTGTATGACGCACTAAAGTCAGCACCTTAATTCAAATTTTATAGGGGTAATCTTAACCACCCATCATGACGATTTGATGACATTTTTATGAAAGAAAACTTAATCTATGGACAATAAAAAAGGCCGATGATTTCTCATCGGCCTTTCAATGACGCTTAGCGTGTTACTCTACGGTGACTTCCACACGTCTGGCTTCTGCTAAGTCGCCGCTACCTTCGGTACTAGTAGGTTTGCGCATTTCAATGCGACCTTCATCAATACCTGCTGCTTTTAAGGCTTCACGTACTGCTTTAGCACGACTTTTTGCTAGCTCCTCATTTCTTGCTTGGTTGCCACGTGGATCGTGGTAACCTGAAATGACTGCTTTTGCATTTGCGTTGGCTTTTAACCACTCAACTATCGGTGCCAGTGTTGTATCTGCATCGTTAGCTAAATTGGTTTTGCCTGTATCAAAGTACAAGTTAGCCGCTGGTGGCGGTGCAACTGCAACCACTGGTTCGGTAGCTTTAACCGTTAATTGGTTATTTACAGTGACTTTATCGCCAAAAAATGCCTGCGCATCTGCACCAGCTTTGGTTTTAGCTTCTTCACTGTCCACTGTGCCGGTTAGCGTTACTGATGCGCCATCACATGTGACTTGCCAATCTGCACCACCTGTTTTTAACCAAGCGGACAAATCAACATTTTTGCTTAACCATGTTACCGCTGAAGCGTCTCCTGAAGATTCAAATTTATCGGCAGTTGCCGTACATTTGAAGCCTTCAACAGCTACTGGTGCCGCTACTTCAGCCACTGGCGCAGGGGCTGCTTCAACAGGTGCGTTACAACACGCGCCCATGCCATGGCCATTTTGCCATTGCCAAAACAGATAAATGGCTAAAATAATGGCGATTAGCCATGTCCAAAAAGTATATTTTGAGTTACTCACAGAAACTCTCCTTCAAATCGTTATTATCGTTGACTTGTTTAATCGTTAAAGAATGAACGATTAAACGCCACCTTTGAGTTCATCCTGTAATTTCTTCAGTTCAACCCAACGATTTTCAGCGGCAAGTGCTGCTTGTTGAGGCCAAGTGCCTGGTTTTGCCAAGGCAAAACGTGGGCCAGCCTTATCTAAAATAGTTTGAATGACTGGCACGGCCGTCGCAGCTAATTGTGCAAAAGTTTTAATGCCATCCGCATTCAGTAATTCGTTGATTTTTGGGCCAATCCCTTCAACAACAGTTAAGTCGTCAGCTTTTCTAATATCAAAGCCAGCGGCTTTGGCAGCAGCTTGGTCGAATGTGTAGACTTTAGCAGCAGGGGTTGGGGCAACGGGTGCAGCAACTGGCGCAGCTACAGTATTCACTTGAGGCGTGTGTGGTGTGTGGTCATGTTGCGTTTTGCAACTACCGCCGCAACAACGTTTTAGCAACCAATTTAGTAGCCAGCCTAATATAAAACCTAGTAAAAACCACCAGAAACAGCAAGTAAATCCACTCATCTTTAATCTCCCTATTGCACAAAAAAAGGCTTAACGCCCATGTTATTGAGTTGGTTAAAACTACAATTTACTACAGCTACAATTTTGCACGCTACAGTGTTTTGAGGCAATACTTAGATACGATACTTTACATTTGTTCAGTAACACTATGTTTGATAGACAATTTGACCATTTACGAGCGTGATTTTGACTTTGCCTAATATTTCTAAGCCGTTAAACGGTGAGTTTTTACCTTGGCTTTTTAAGTTGTTCGGGTTGATTTGCCAATATTCATTTAAATCAAAAATGCAAATATCAGCGGGTTTGAGCGTTGCCAAGTCACCGGCTGGAATACCAAGTATATTGGCGGGATGATTGCTAATTAAAGCGAGTGCTTTGTGTAACGCAATTTTTTCTTGTTGTGCCCATTTCAAGACTAATACGAGTAATAATTCCAGACCAGTCGCCCCGATTTCAGCCTCAGCAAATGGGGCAAGCTTTGCATCATCATCAACAGGTGTGTGGTCTGAACAAATAGCGTCTATCGTGCCGTCTTTTAGGCCTAAAGTGAGCGCTTCTTTATCACGCTGCGTGCGGACAGGCGGCTTGAGGTGGCAATGGGCGTTAAAGTAAGCGATGTCGTGTTCGGTGAGATGTAATTGATTAATGCTTACATCACAGCTTACTTTAACATTTTGCGCTTTAGCCGCGCGTATCATTGTCACACCTTCAGCGGTAGATAAACGGCTAATATGCACTTTTGCGCCAGTTTCTTGTGCGATACGCAGGATGCTGGCGAGCGCTAACGCTTCAGCCGCACTGGGAATACCTTTTAAGCCTAGTCTTGTTGCGACTTCACCGTCATGAGCTACACCATTTTGAGCTAAAAATGGTTCTTCAGCATGTAAAAACAAAGTGTAGCCAAATGTGGCGGCATATTCCATTGCGCGCCACAACACTTGCGTGTCCGCAATAGCAACATTCGCTTGTGAAAAACCGACACAACCAGCAGTTTGTAGTTCGCTCATTTCGGAGAGCGCTTTGCCTTGCAGTTGTCTGGTAATTGCCCCAAGTGGGTAAACATGGGCAAGACCTTGTTGTATTGCGCGATACTTGAGCATTTCTACCAAACCGGGTTCATCAAGAACGGGGTCGGTGTCTGGGGGGCAGGCTAAACTGGTCACACCGCCTGCAACCGCTGCTTGAAGCTCGCTTATAAGCGTAGCTTTGTATTCATCACCAGGCTCCCGTAACCTTGCAGATAAATCAACTAAACCAGGGCAGACAACTAAGTTGCTAGCATCAATGGTGGTTTCAGCTTTAAAACCAACTGGGGCTGTGCCTATGCCAGTAATTTTTCCAGCACTGATAAATACATCTTGTTGGCTATCAATCGCATTTTTAGGGTCAATGACACGTCCATTTTTAATATGAATGTTCATGATGTTTGCCCTCCATTTTGCCCGCCTGCAAGCATCGCCATGACCGCCATCCTAATGGCAATGCCATAAGTCACTTGTGGCAAAATTACCGATTGCTTGCCATCCGCTACGCTAGAGTCAATTTCCACACCGCGGTTCATTGGGCCAGGGTGCATAACAATCGCATCTGGTTTTGCAAGCGCAAGTCTGGCTTGTGTTAGGCCGTAGGTTTTGAAATACTCTTGTGTGCTTGGCAACATTGCGCCATTCATACGTTCGTTTTGCAGGCGTAGCATCATCACTACATCTACATCCTTTAAGCCTGCGTCCATGTTATGAAATACATGCACGCCAAGTTTCTCGACTTGGGTCGGTAATAATGTTTTTGGCGCAATCACGCGGATTTCAGGTACGCCCAATGTGGTTAGCGCGTGAATTTCAGAACGTGCTACGCGAGAGTGCAATACATCGCCCACAATCGCCACACGCAAATTGTGCAGCTCAGGTTTATATTTGCGGATAGTGAACATATCCAATAAACCTTGGGTTGGGTGAGAGTGGCGACCGTCACCTGCATTGATTACATGAATATGCGCTGGTACATGTTTGGCAATAAAATGTGCAGCGCCAGACTGTGCGTGACGCACTACAAACATATCGGCCTGCATAGCAATCAGATTATTCACTGTGTCTAAAATTGTTTCGCCTTTAGATTGTGATGAAGCACCAACATTTAAGCTAATGACATCCGCAGAAAGACGTTTGGCTGCAATTTCAAAGGTTGTGCGGGTGCGGGTGCTATTTTCAAAAAATAAGTTACAAACTGTTTTGCCGCGTAACAAAGGCACTTTTTTAACATCACGTTCGGCCACACCAACAAATGATTCTGCTGTATCTAAAATTTGATTGAGAATTTTTTTGGGCAATCCGTCAATCGAGAGCAGGTGTCGCAGGCTTCCGTCAGCATCAAGTTGGGGATTATTCATGGCTTATGTTTCACTTACGTTGAGCATTAAACTTAAGGTGTTGTCTGGATTTTGCACTAACTGCAAATGCTGGTTAGCGTCTAAACTGATGCTAGCTCCAGAAATTTGTGGGGTAATCGGTAGCTCGCGCCCACCGCGATTAATAAGGGCTACCAAGCTGATACTTGCAGGGCGACCATAATCAAACAGTTCATTCATGGCGGCACGGGTAGTGCGGCCAGTGTAGAACACATCGTCAATTAAAATAATGTGTTTGCCTTCAACATCAAAGCCGATTTGACTAGGGCGGTTTTCAGATTTTAATCCACGCTTAGCGTAGTCATCACGGTAAAACGACACATCAAGTGTGCCGTGTTCAACACCATATTGGGCAATCGGTTTTGCCAGTAAATTGAGCAAGCGCTGCATGAGCCAAACCCCACCGCTTTCTATGCCGACCAAGGCAGTATTTGCTTTTAGTGATGGCGCTAGTTGCGAGGCGATGCTTTTTAGCAAATCTTCTGCATTCGGAAGCGGGTTGTTTTTAGAGGTCATACTGCTATTTTACCCGACATTTTTATTCGCTGTGTATTCATGTTAATAGGCTGTCAAAATAACTCTGCAAAATAGTTTGCGCGGCGACTTGATCGAGCATTTTTTTTTGCGCCCGCCCTTTAATGCCATTTTGATTTAATTTATCACTCGCTTCAATAGAGCTATAGCGTTCGTCAATGAGCATAACGGGTAAGTTAAAGCGACCATTAAGACGGCGCGCAAATTTTTTACAAAGCAGTGTTATTTCAGTTTCTGCTCCCTCTAAACTTAATGGCAGGCCAACAATCAGTAATTTCGGTTGCCAAGTATCAATCAAGCGGGTAATTGCTTCAAAGCGTATTGTATTACTCTCATTGTCTATAGTGGTGAGTGGGTTGGCCGTGCCTAATAGATGCTCACCAATAGCAACACCAATGCGCTGCTCACCAAAGTCAAAACACAGCACACTACCTTTATGCACAACTTGTGCATCATAGATATTTTCATTGTCTATCACATGGCCATGCAATGTGCTGGTCATTAAGCGTGACCTGCTACATCTGATAGCATGGCTAAATTAATACCTAATAGGCTTAATGTGGCATTTAGTTTGTCTTCATAATGCGTTTCATACAAAATTTTATGCAAAGTGTCAGTGTCTTTTGCTTGTACAGATAACCATGCATTTTGCTTAATCTCATCTTCGAGTTGACCTGCCGCCCAGCCTGCATAACCAAGGGATAACAACATTTTTGCAGGGCCACTGCCAGTAGCAACAGATTCTAAAATATCTTTTGAAGTGGTGAGTGCGTTACTTTCAAGAATGTTCACGGTGCTATCCCATTCGCCACCGGGGGCGTGCAGCACAAAGCCTCGCTCAGGTTGTACTGGACCACCATAAAGTACAGCTTGGTCAGCAATATTGTTATTGTGCAACTCAAGATTGATTTTTTCAAACAAGGTGCTGAACGTAATATCAGTTGGGCGATTAATCACCATGCCCATTGCACCATCTTGGTTGTGTGTGCAAATAAAAGTAACGGATTTTGAAAAGAAAGGGTCAGTCATGGCGGGCATCGCGATGAGAAAGTGACCTGTTAGATTGACGTTTTCCAATGGATTTATTTTAGCATTTCTTTTCGGTTTTATTGAGAATTGTTATTTGACTCCAAATATCCCGTCACCTCTAAGCCAAAACCCGCCATGCTTGGCATTTTTCTTGGGTTGGCGAGTAGTCTCATTTTACCCACGCCACAATCAAGTAAAATTTGCGAGCCGATTCCGTAAGTGCGTAACTCTTGATTAAAGCGAATCGGTTCATCAGCGCCTTGAATTCGCTCTACAATCATTTCGCCAGTTTCAGGTTGATGCAATAGCACCATCACGCCAGCTTCTGCCTGTGCAATCGTTTGCATGGCTTTGAGGGTGTTCCAGCTATGTGTGCAACTGCTGCTGTCTAATAAGTCAAACACCGAAAGCGGCTCATGTACGCGCACGAGGGTTTCCTGCGCAGGGTTTGGCGAGCCTTTGATGAGGGCTAAATGTGTGGCCTTGGCGATTTTATCGCGGTAGGCGATTAGCTTCATTTCGCCATAAGGCGTTTGCACCATGCGCTCAGCTGCGCGTTCAATCAGGCGTTCTGTCTCTGCGCGATGATGAATTAAATCAGCGATAGTGCCAATTTTTAAGCCATGCTCGGCGGCAAAGGTCATTAAGTCTGGCAGGCGTGCCATGTTGCCATCGTCTTTTAAAATTTCGCAAATCACTGAAGCAGGTTCTAAGCCTGCTAATTGCGCTAAATCGCAGCCTGCTTCGGTGTGGCCTGCGCGCACTAACACGCCACCATTTTGCGCAGCCAGCGGAAAAATATGACCAGGGCTGACTATATCTTGAGGCTTAGCCTGTTTAGCTACTGCCGCTTGCACCGTGCGGGCGCGGTCTGCCGCTGATATACCTGTAGTGACGCCCTCAGCGGCCTCAATCGAAATAGTAAAATTAGTGCCCATGCGTGCGCCATTTTTTTGCACCATTTGCGTGAGATTGAGCTGATTACAGCGCGCTTCGGTAAGCGTTAAGCAAATTAGGCCACGACCAAACTTGGCCATAAAGTTGATGTGTTCAGGTGTAGCGAACTCAGCTGCTAAGACTAAATCCCCTTCGTTTTCACGGTGTTCATCATCCACCAGCACTACCATACGACCTTGTTTGATTTCTTCGATGATTTCAGCTGCGGTGCTAATTGGTTGCTGCATTTTCTTCATTCCATTGCGTCATGCGCTCCACATAACGTGCGATTTGGTCAACCTCTAAATTTACTTTGCTACCAGCGTTTAATGATTTTAGCGTGGTGTTTTCAAGCGTATGTGGAATCAAATTAATGCTAAACGCATTGCCAATAACGGTATTCACCGTAAGGCTGACACCGTTCACAGCAATAGAGCCTTTAATGGCAATATATTTAGAAATGGCATGCGGTGCGCGAATCTCTAACTGCCAGCAATCGCCCAGTGCAACAAACTTGATGACTTCGCCCACGCCATCCACATGGCCGCTAACCAAGTGCCCGCCTAATCGGTCACTCAAGCGCAATGCTTTTTCTAAATTAACCTGCTGTGTTTGATTTAGCCCTACTGTGACAGAAAGCGTTTCTTTTGAAACATGCGCGTCAAAGTGGGTGGTATTTAGGTGGATGACGGTGAGGCAAACACCATTCACGGCGATGCTATCGCCTAATTGCACATCGCCCATTTCTAAGGTGTGGGTCGCAATCTGCAACCGCACATCTTCGCCTATGGGGGTAACTTTGCTGATTTGACCAACGGATTGTATGATGCCTGTAAACATGCGGCAATTTTAGCAGAAAAAGCCTTGCGATATGCGCATAAAATCAAACACAATGTTATCCAACTCAACCTTTATTTTTAGAGGTACATCATTTTAGGTGCTCTGGAAGCCTCATGGAATAAGGCTTGCAGACCATTTATTTTTTCTCGGGGTGTTTTGATGTGTTGTAAAGCATGTTTTCTTGTGCATATTTTTTAATGCAGGCATTTAATAAAAGCCTGATAAAATGGCGCACATGAAATCACTTCCTTTTGAGTTATTTGTCGGCTTGCGTTATACGCTTGCTAAGCGCAAAAATCATTTCACTTCGTTTATTTCTATCACCAGTATGGCGGGCATTGCGTTGGGCGTGGCGGTGCTGATTGTGGTGCTATCGGTGATGAATGGTTTTGGTAACGCGCTGCGTAACAATATTTTAAGCGTGGCATCACACATGCAGGTAACAGGAGGCAACGGCAATTTGGCAAATTGGCAAACGGTGGTGAGTCAAGCCAAAGCCGTGCCGCAAGTGCAGGCGGTAGCGCCTTATATTATGGGGCAGGGCATGTTGTCGTTTGGGCAATATGCGCAGGGCACACTGGTGCGCGGCGTTACGCCAGCAGACGAAATTAAAGTGGCTGAGCTGGGCGATAAAATGAAGGCGGGTAGCTTGGAAGATTTACGCGCAGGTGAATTTAATATTGTGCTAGGGGCAGATTTAGCACGTGCGCTGGGGGCAGGCATTGGCGATAAAATCATGCTGATGACGCCTAATGGCAGCGCTACACCAGCAGGCGTGATGCCGCGTATGAAGCAATTTAATCTCGTGGGTATTTTTGAGATGGGTATGCAGCAATATGATGCAGGCTTAGCGTTGATTAACCTTGAAGATGCGGCAAAACTTTATCGCATGGGAGAGGATATTACGGGCGTGCGGCTTAAGCTTGATGACCCGATGAATACGGTGAATGTTGCCCCAAAATTAGCACTTGCCTTACAAAACGAAGGCGGATTTTATATCAGTGATTGGAAAGACGAAAACCCGAATTTATTTGCTGCCATTAAAATGGAAAAGCGCGTGATGTTTATTATCATGACCTTAGTGGTAGCAGTGGCGGCGTTTAATATTGTGTCCACGCTGATTATGGCGGTTACCGATAAACGTGCCGACATTGCCATAATGCGCACGCTAGGCGCGAGCCCCGCCAGCATTATGCAGATTTTTGTGGTGCAAGGCGCTTTAATTGGCGTGATAGGGACGGTGCTGGGTGTGCTTTTTGGGGTCACGATTGCGCTTAATATTGATGTGATTGTGCCGTTTATTGAGCATTTATTTGGCGTGCAATTTTTAGATAAAAACGTTTATCAAATTTCTGTTGTTCCCTCACAATTATTATGGTCAGATGTGTGGGTAATTACCATTACCGCCTTTATTTTAAGCTTATTTGCCACACTTTACCCCAGCTGGAAAGCCTCTAAAATTAACCCTGCAGAGGCGCTACGTTATGAATAATTTTGACCATTCAGATAATATTGTTGCCTGCCAAAATTTATGCAAAACCTATCATGGGCTAGAGGTTGCGGTACTTAACAATATAGATTTTGCGGTTAAAGCAGGTGAGCAAGTGGCGATTGTTGGGGCTTCAGGCTCTGGCAAAAGTACCTTGCTACACTTGTTAGCGGGCTTAGATACGCCCAGTAGCGGTGAAGTGCGCATTTTAAATCGTAATATTGCGCAATATGTAGATGCTTATATCGGCACATTACGCAATCAAGCGCTGGGCTTTGTCTATCAATTTCATCATTTGATGCCAGAATTCACCGCGCTTGAAAATGTGGCTTTGCCTTTGCTGATTCGTAATAATGGGCAGGACCAAGCTTACCAGCAAGCCACTGAAATGCTGACAAAAGTTGGCTTAGCACATCGTTTGCAGCACATGCCAGGGGAATTATCTGGGGGTGAGCGGCAGCGCGCAGCTGTTGCCCGTGCGCTGGTGACCAACCCAAAATGCCTGATTGCCGATGAGCCTACTGGCAATTTAGATAGAACTACCGCCAATCATGTGTTTGACATGTTGTTAGACATTAGCCAAACACGAGGCGTGGCTTTGGTGGTGGTGACGCACGATTTAGAGTTGGCGGCAAAAATGCAACGGCAATATCGGCTGATAGATGGAAAATTGGTGCAAAGCAATTAATAAAGTGACTGGGAGCTAATAAATTGAAATATTTAATCTTCGTCATATTCACTTGCTTTTCTCAACAAGCCAACGCCGAGCAAACGCTACCACATGATGTCAACCTGTTTATACAAAATGCAGATACTTGTTACCATTTTGCAGGTGAAATTTCGGGCGACAATTCTAAGCGTGATAAAGAAGTTCAGCAAAATATGCGCAAACCTTGCAACGCGGCTGACCGCCAATACAAACAACTGATGAAAAAATACAAACATAACACCAAGTTGATTGAGACTATCAATGCCACAGATTATGTTCAAAATACTGGTTATGGTCAAAGTGCAAGTAATTAGCACATGATTTTTGCCGCGCTGAGCTTTGTGTTGGGCGCATGGCTGGTGCAACAAATGCCGCAGTTGCCTAGTGTTACTTGGCTAGTTTGCGCGCTGATTTTAGCAATTATTATTTTAATTTCACAAGCTTATTCAGGCTTTCAACGTTACTTTCAAACAAAGCGCATTTTTAAAAGTAGTTTATTGGGTGTCGCTTTTTTGCTTTTGGGCATCGTGTGGGCAAGCACTTTTGCTTTGTGGCGCATGAGCGATGCACTGCCGCATGCTTGGGAACAAAAAACCATCGCCATTGAAGGGGTGGTGGCAAGCGTGCCAGAGCAAACAGAGCGCGGGGTGCGTTTTCGCTTTGATGTGGAAAAAATATTGACGAAAAATGCAGTTGTACCCAAACACATCAGCCTAAATCAATATGCAGAGTCGCCCAATAGCAAAGAAAATGGAGCGGCTGAACCTGACGAAGAAACCCAATTCAATGCTTTTCATGCCGGCGAACGTTGGTTGTTAAACGTTCGTTTAAAGCGCCCACATGGCACGCAAAATCCGCATGGCTTTGATTTTGAAGCGTGGGCATTGAGCGAAAATATTCGTGCCACAGGCAGCATCAAAACAAAAGCGGGAATAAAAAAGCTGGATGATTTCGTGTGGCGACCAAGCTATGTTGTTGCGCATTTACGCGAAAATGTGAAGCGACGAATAGCCAAAACGCTTGCAAATAAGCCATACAGCGGCGTGATACAAGCGTTGGTTATCGGCGATGATAACCAAATAAGCGCAAAAGACTGGCAAGTGTTTTTGCGTACTGGCACCACGCATTTGATGAGCATTTCTGGTTTACATATCACCATGTTGTCCAGTTTGGCCTTTGCGCTGGTGAGCATTTTCTGGCGGCGTAGCCCGAAGCTTGCCCTAGCAATTCCAACCCGTAAGGCCGCTACTGTTGTGGGTGTGTTAGTGGCTTTAATTTACGCGCTCATGGCGGGGTTTTCTGTGCCTACGCAACGTACTTTTTATATGTTGTTGGTATTTGCCGCTGCATTGTGGTCTGGTCGAAAAGTGGCGATTGCGCAGGTGCTTGCCATCGCCTTGTTGGTAGTGGTGCTCGTAGAGCCGTGGGCAGTCAGTGCGCCGGGTTTTTGGCTGTCGTTTGGCGCGGTAGGGGTGCTGGCCTATGTTTTTGGTGCGCGCATTGGCGGCTCGCACTGGTTAATAGCCGTAATAAAGTCACAGTGGGCGGTGACTATCGGCATGTTACCTTTATTGCTGGTGTTGTTTAATCAGGCTTCCATCATTTCGCCTGTTGCCAACGCATTTGCTATTCCACTGATTAGCTTTGTGGTCACACCATTAGCGTTAATAGGTAGTTTTTTGCCTTTTGATGCGCCGCTACATTGGGCGTATCAAGTGTTAGAACTTGGCATGTGGGCGTTGCATCAACTCAATAACTTACCGATTGCCACTTGGCAGCAGCATGCGCCACCTAGCTGGACGCTACTGCCCGCCATGTTAGGTGTAGTTTGGTTATTGTTACCACGCGGCTTTCCATTGCGCTGGCTTGGTTTTTTGGGTTTTGCGCCCATGCTATTTATTTTGCCGGCGCGCGCCCAGCTAGGCGAAATGCAAGTGACCGTGCTGGATGTTGGGCAAGGGCTAAGTGTTGTGGTGCAAACTGCCAAACATACTTTTTTATATGATACTGGCCCAAAATTTAATGCGCAAAGTGATGCGGGTAGCCGCATTGTGGTGCCCTATTTGCGTGGTGCGGGCATGCATAAGCTAGATGGCTTTATGGTGAGTCATAACGATATTGACCACAGTGGTGGTATGGCTTCAGTGCTAACGTTGATGTCTGTAGGATGGTTAGATAGCGGCTTGCCAGAAACTTTTGAGCTCCCCAAAAACGCAGAAAATGCTGCATTAGAAACCATGCAATGCTACGCAGGCCAAAGCTGGGCTTGGGATGGCGTAGATTTTGAGGTATTGCATCCAAATTTAGAAAGCTATGACGATGCTACATTGAAGGATAACGAGCGCAGTTGCGTGCTTAAAATTACCAGTGCGTTTGGCAGCGTGCTACTGACGGGTGATATTGAAAAAAACAACGAACTGGATTTGGTGGAAAATCAGCCAGACATGCTTAAAAGTGATGTGTTGATTGTGCCACACCACGGCAGTAAAACTTCATCAACTTCCGCCTTTATTGATGCCGTTTCGCCTAGCGCAAGTATTTTTACGCCTGGCTATTTAAATCGGTACAAACACCCTACACCTGAAGTCCTTGCCCGTTATCAAGCAAGCAACAGCGTGCTTTATCGCACAGATAAACAAGGCGCGCTTATTTTGCAGTTTAACGATAAAAACAGTATTCATATCAAGCCTTGGCGACAAACTTATCAGCGCTACTGGCACGATCAAGCTGCATAATAATCTCGATGAAATTTTTGACGCAAAACTTGAATGTTACAGGCAATATGGCGTATATTGGCGTGGCTGAAGGTGCTATTTACTTTAAATTAAGGAGCGTAACATGAAAAAAATATGGGTCACTTTGCTGTGTTTGGTTTCTTTGGGCTTGAGTCACTTAGCTTTTGCAGACGCCACACCAGCAGGTTTGTGGAAAAGCGTTGATGATAAATCAGGCAAGCCGCGCTCTTTAATCAGAATTACAGAAAATAACGGCGAGTACAGTGCCGTAGTAGAAAAAGGCTTGCTGGCAACCGATACGGGAGAAGCGGTGTGCGATAAATGCACCGATGAGCGCAAAGGTCAAAAGATTGTTGGTATGACAATTGTGAAAGGCATTAAGAAAAAAGGCGACAATTTTGAAGGCGGCGAAATTTTAGACCCTGAAAACGGCAAAACTTATAAATGTAAAATGAAATTAGATGCAACTGGAAACAAGCTGGAAGTGCGCGGATTTATCGGCGTTTCGTTATTTGGACGTTCACAAATTTGGACGCGTGAAGAATAGCATTTTTAGTACATCTTCCTAACACATGCCCTGTAAGCCAGTATCCATGCGGCTTGCAGAGGCATAAAAATCTCTCGGGCGAATTTTTAGCACAAAATAGCTATTTTAAGGAGCCATTTTGTGCGATGATTTTGAGTGATTTTGTAACACGTGCTTTATAAAACTTCCGTGCGTAAGCTTGCTGAAAAACACCTGACAAGCTAAAGTAATGCAAGATAAAAATCTCATCTGTTTTATAATGATTAAAATTTTTTTGGAGTTGGGCTATGTGGCAAATTATTTTAGCAGCAGGCTGGCCGATTTGGCCGTTGATTTTTGCGTCTGTTGTGGCATTGGCAATTATTTTCGAGCGCGCTTTGGCTTTGCGCGAGGCAACAGTTGCCCCGCAGGGCTTGTTAACTGAAGTGCAAGGTTGGCTTTCTTCAGGCGGCGTGACCAAAGACACCATTGCCAAGCTTGAGCAACATTCGCCATTAGGGCAGGTGTTTGCCAGCGCGCTTGCGAATAGCAACAATTCGCGCGAAGTTACTAAAGAAGCCATTGAAGAGTCTGGCCGTGCGGTAGCACATAAGCTAGAAAAATACCTCTCAACTTTAGGCACCATTGCTACTGTTGCTCCCTTGCTTGGCTTGTTGGGCACGGTGATTGGTATGGTGGAACTTTTCGGTTCATTTACCAATAGCGGTCACGATGTCGCGCAGTTTGCGCGCGGTATTTCTGTAGCGCTTTACAACACTGCAGCAGGTATTGTGGTGGCCGTGCCCGCAATGATTGCTTATCGCTATTTCCGTTCAAAAGTGGACGATTTATTGGTGGGGATGGAACAACAAGCGATTAAGTTGGTTGAAACTATTCACGGTGAGCGTGGTTAAGTTGATTCGTTATTTGAAAGAGTAAGTTAATATGAACTTTCAACGTGGAAAGCGCCATGAAGAGCTTGAGATGAATCTCGTGCCGCTCATTGATGTGCTGTTGGTCATTATTATTTTCTTGGTGGTGAGCGCCACTTTTTCACGCACCAGCGAACTGCAAATTAACTTGCCAACGGCCGAGGCGAATGCTCCGCAGGAAAAACCACTGACGATTGAAGTGGGTGTAGATGCAAATGGCAAGTATGTGGTTAATGGCAAAAGCTTATCAGACACCTCTGTTGCTGGCATTGGTGCGGCACTAAAAGAGGCTGCTAAAGACGGCAAAGAGCCGACTATTATTATTAGTGCTGACGCAAAAAGTACCCATCAATCAGTGGTGGACGTGATGGAAGCGTCTCGCACAGCGGGCTATACGCATATCACTTTTGCAACACAATCTAATGCTGAAAAATAAAGCATCGATGCTACGCCTGCTAATAGGCGTAGCAGGCTGTCATCTCATTTAAAGACCATTTTTAACATGGCAAAATCTAGACGTTCAAAAGAAAAAATCCCAGATATTACCAACGCAAAAGGTTTGTTTAAGCGTTTGTTTAGTTACGCATGGCGTTACAAACTTGTATTTGTCATTAGTATATTGGCATTGGCAATCCTTTCGGCCAGTAATACTGCATTTTTGGCACTGATGAAAGAAGTGGTTGATAAAGGGTTTGTTGCAAAGGCCCAAGAACAACCATTGCTTTATCCTGCCTTAATTTTTGGCTTAATGGTGGTAAGAGGATTAACAGGCTTTGCATCCATATATGCGATGCGGGTAGTGGCAAGGCGCGTTGTGGAAGATTTTCGCAAGGAAATGTTCAGTAAATTGATGCTATTGCCAGTTAATTATTTTGATGCCAGATCATCAGGCTCTTTGGTGGCAAAATTTGGTTACGATGTCGAAAGGTTATCTACTGCAACCACGCGCTCTTGGTTAAACGTATTACGCGATATATTAACGGTAGTGGGTTTAATTGGTTATATGCTGTATTTGGATTGGCGTTTGACTTTGATTTTTGCCGCTGTACTGCCTTTTATCGCCTTATATTTACGTAAAATTACACCAAAAATTAAAAGTAATGCTAAAACGGTTCAAAATAGCGTAGGGGATATGACCAAAACCGCTGAAGAGGCAATTGCAGGCCAGCGTATCGTTAAAATATTTGGTGCGCAAGATTTTGAGTTTAAAAGATTTTCTGAAATTGTCAGCAATAATCGGCGCATAGAACTTCGTCTCACTCGCATTGCGGGATTAAGCAGTTTTGCCGTTGAAATGTTTGCTGCATTGGCTTTAGCAACGATTGTGTACTACGCACTTGGACACTTTTCAACGGGTGAGTTTGCTGCATTCGTTGGCGCTTTGCTGATGTTAATTTCGCCTATTAAACATATTGCTGCCGCCAACGAAGATGTACAAATTGGCCTTGCTGCGGCACAAAGTATTTTTGAAGTCATGGATGCTAAACCAGAGCAAGATGAAGGCATCATTGAAATTGACCGTGCAAAAGGTGAAATAGAGTTCCGCAATGTCACACTACGTTATGAAAGTGCAAGCGGCGTGGCGCTCGATAACTTAAGTTTTAATATCAAAGCGGGTGAGAAAATCGCACTTGTGGGGCGCTCGGGAGGTGGAAAAACAACCTTAGTTAACTTATTGCCGCGCTTTTATGAACTGCAGCAAGGCATAGTGCTACTTGATGGAGTAGATATACGTGCGCTTACACTAAGAAGTTTGCGTGAGCAATTTTCACTGGTTAGTCAAGATATTGTGTTGTTTAACGACACGGTGTTTAACAATATTGCGTATGGCGTGTTGCGCGATGCGAGCGAAGCGGAAGTGATTGCGGCCGCCAAAGCTGCGCATGCTTGGGAATTTATTCAGCAGTTACCATTAGGTCTGCAAAATGAGATTGGCGATAGAGGTGTACGCTTGTCTGGAGGGCAGCGTCAGCGCTTAGCAATTGCGCGCGCAATTCTAAAGAATGCCCCTATTTTGTTACTAGACGAGGCAACATCGGCGCTAGATACTGAGTCTGAACAGCATGTGCAAGCAGCACTTGATACACTTATGCAAAACCGCACCAGCATTGTGATTGCTCACCGATTGAGTACAATTGAAAATGCCGACCGCATTATGGTGATGGAAAAAGGACAAATTGTAGAAACAGGCTCACATGCTGAGTTAATAGAGCGTAATGGACATTATGCTAAGCTGTATCGAAAAGATTTTGACACTGCTAATAATTAAATATGGCTAATTGGCTTCAAAAACAGTGGGAAAGTTTAACGCTGTGGCATATTCTTCTGGTACCTGTCTCTTGGCTGTTTGGTGCTGTTGTATGGCTAAGAAAATCGCTTTATCAGTTAGGCTGGCTTGAAAGTTATCGCCTCTCTGCGCCTGTAATTGTTGTGGGTAATATTACTGTAGGTGGGACGGGTAAAACGCCATTAGTCATTTGGTTGGCTGAACAACTAAAGCAACAAGGTTATCGTCCTGGGATTATTTGTCGGGGTTATGGCGGCACAGTCAATCAAGTTTTAGAGGTGTTTTCGCATAGCAATTCATCAGAAGTGGGTGATGAGCCTGTTCTCATAGCCAAGCGTACGCAGTGCCCTGTTTTCGTCGGAGCTGACCGAGTGGCGGCGGGGCGGCTTTTGTTAAGAATCCACCCGCAATGTAACGTCATATTGAGTGATGATGGTTTGCAGCACTACCGTCTGCAGCGAGATATTGAAATTGCATTAATCAATTCAACTGATGCATTTGGTAATGGACAATTATTACCCGCTGGGCCGTTACGCGAAAAAAAAACGAGATTGCAATATGTGGATGCAATCGTGGATAGTGGTGTTGATGAACTTAATCAAGTTAAGATGCCTCCAATCTTTAATATGCAATTGCTAGGAAGCTATTTTCATCGTATTTCTGGTTCAGAGCAGCAACAAGCGAGTTTTTTTGAAGGTGAAAACTTGGTGGCAATTGCGGGTGTAGGTAAGCCGGCACGATTTTTTAGACAGCTAAGTGCGCTCGGTCTAGTTTTTGAACAACATGCTTTTCCTGACCATCATGCTTACAGTGCACATGAGTTAGCCAGATTTCGTGATAAAACATTATTGATGACTGAGAAAGATGCCGTAAAATGCTCAGCATTCGACAATGGAAATGCATGGTTTTTACCCGTAGAAGCGAAGTTAACAAGTCAAACAAATCAATCGCTTGTTGCTTTGATATTACAAAAATTGAGAAATTAATAGTGAGGTTGCCAATGGATGCTAAACTTTTACAAATATTAGTATGTCCTGTCACAAAAGGTGCGCTTGTTTATAATAAAGTCAGCAATGAGCTTATTTCTAAATCTGCCCGCTTAGCATACCCCATCAAAGATGGAATCCCTGTTTTGTTGGAAGATGAAGCGCGTCATTTAGCGGATAATGAAGAAATTGAATAATATTAAATTGGCTGAATTTTATGTTGTAATTCCTGCGCGCTACGCCAGCACAAGGCTGCCAGGTAAGCCGCTGTTAGATATTGCTGGCAAGCCTATGGTTGCATGGGTGGCCGAGCGTGCCAAACAAAGTGGCGCAAAACAAGTGGTGGTTGCTACAGATGACGTGCGTATTGTGGAGGCAGTTGCGTCGTATGAGCATCTGGCGGTTATGACACGGTCTGACCATGTAAGCGGCACAGATCGTATTGCCGAGGTTGCCAATAATCAAGTCTGGACAGACGATGCGATTGTTGTGAATGTACAGGGTGACGAGCCACTGATTGAATCCGCACTTATTGCTGAAGTTGCAGAAGCATTAAGACGCAACGAGTTAGCTGTGATGGCTACGGCTTGTCATCGCATTTATAAAAAAGCTGATTTTATAAATCCAAATATTGTTAAAGTTGTATTGGATGCGCAGTCCAACGCGCAGTATTTTAGTCGAGCACCAATTCCTTATCCACGAGATACCTTTGTCAACAATGAGCTGTCAATAGATGTGCATGCATATAGACACATTGGGATTTACGCTTACCGGGTTGGCTTTCTAAAAAAATATGCAGAATTATCGTCAAGTTCAACCGAGCAGGTTGAATCCCTAGAGCAGTTACGTGTGTTGCATCATGGATTTAAAATTTCCGTCACTATTTCTGAAAATGCTCCATTCAGCGGTGTGGATACTCAAGAAGACTTGGATTATATTCGACAGGCTATGTGCAATCTAAAGCTTTAAGGCGGCTTTATATAGCGAGCTTCTTGTTTACTTACAATAAAATTCCCAATTAACCTTGCATAAGATTGCTAGGTTTGCTATAGTTTCACCTCTCGGCGATACATGTTGTCGAATCGGACGCGGGATGGAGCAGTCTGGCAGCTCGTCGGGCTCATAACCCGAAGGTCACAGGTTCAAATCCTGTTCCCGCAACCAAGTGTTTTGCAAAATACAGTCGGTGATTTTCTTCAAATCCCCTTGACGGGTGAATAAAGCCCTGTATAATGCGCACCTCGTTAACGCAAGGCGTAATCGAGAAGCTGAGACCTGAGGGTTTTTGGCACTGTTCTTTAACAAAATAACAACTGATAAGTGTGGGTGCTTGTGG
>JAKQIT010000075.1 GCA_029556915.1 Pseudomonadota bacterium | reverse complement strand
ACTGTTGAAAATCATTCCTGTTATTCTGTCTGGGGGTTCTGGCACCCGCCTGTGGCCATTATCACGTGCGGCTTTTCCAAAGCAATTTCTGCCGTTAGTTTCCTCAAACTCAATGTTGCAAGAAACGTTAAAACGTCTATCTGGCTGGGCAACCATTGATTCACCAGTCGTGGTATGCGGAAATGAACATCGCTTTTTGGTGGCAGAGCAGTTGCGTGAACTCAACATCACCCCTAAGTCAATTATTTTAGAGCCAATAGGTAGAAATACGGCACCTGCAATTGCGGTTGCGGCCTTAGCATTGGCGGCAGAGCATGATGCGTTGATGTTGGTGTTGCCTTCAGATCATGTGATTAGTAATTTAGTGGCATTTGAAAATGCTGTTACACAAGCGTCAGTTGCCGCAGAAGCAGGTCAATTAGTCACTTTCGGCATTTTGCCGAATCATCCGGAAACCGGATATGGCTATATTCAATCTGGTGCAGAAACTGAAAATGCTGCGGGTTGTTTTTCAGTAAGCCGTTTCGTTGAAAAGCCTGATTTAAAAACTGCTGAGAGTTACCTTGAAAGTGGTGATTTTTTCTGGAATAGCGGCATGTTTTTATTCAAACCAAGTGTTTATTTAGCAGAGTTGAAAAAGTATGAACCAAGAATTCTTAAGCATGCAACACTTGCATTTGAAAATAGTTATCAAGATTTAGATTTTTGTCGCTTGGATGAAGAGGCGTTTTCTGAGTCACCCTCAGATTCGATAGATTATGCGGTCATGGAGCAAACTGAATTGGCTGCAGTTGTGCCCGTTGACATGGGTTGGAACGACGTTGGTTCATGGACCGCCTTATGGGATGTGCAAAGTAAAGATCAAAATGGGAACGCTTTAAGAGGTGATGTCATTGTTGATCAGGTGCAGAATTCCCTAATACGTGCAGAAAGCCGAGTAGTGGCAGCAATTGGTGTAAAAGATTTAATCATAGTGGAAACATCAGATGCTGTTTTGGTAGCGCATAAAGATTCTTCACAAGATGTAAAAAAAGTGGTGGATTACCTAAAACGTCATGAACGTAGCGAACATCAAACCCATACGCGCGTTTACCGCCCGTGGGGCTGGTACGAAAGTATTGATTTGGGTGAGCGTTTTCAAGTGAAGCGCATCATGGTGAAGCCGGGTGGAAAATTGTCATTGCAACTTCACAAACAGCGCGCTGAGCATTGGGTGGTGGTGAGAGGTTCTGCCCTGGTCACACGCAACCATAAAGTTGAAGTGCTTACCGAAAACCAATCAACGTACATTCCAATTGGTGTACAACACCGGCTTGAGAACCCGGGGTCGGAGCCACTGCATTTAATTGAAGTGCAATCTGGCAGTTATCTTGGTGAAGATGATATTGTTAGATTTGAAGATAGCTATGGCAGGTCGTAATCATCGGAAGTTTAATTCACCCATTTAGGCTATTGAGAGTTTATTTGCGGAGTGATTTAATAGGATGGTGGGTTAAAGTAAGTGCAATATTGGACGTAATTTTAAATTTGAGGGATAAAAAATGACAAATAAACTAATGGGGTTGGCGTTGTTGTTCGCGTCACTAATACCGGTTCAGTCAATGGCTGCGGTGTAT
>JAKQIT010000074.1 GCA_029556915.1 Pseudomonadota bacterium | reverse complement strand
AATGATGAGCAATATCAAATTGCCAAAACCGAGCTAGAACGACGCATGCTCAATGAAATTGGCACAGACCTTGGTGCACAACGCATTGTTAGCGCACCAGATAAGCGCCTAGCTTATGTGTTGGCATTGTTGATTCCACTTGCTGCGTTGGGCGTTTATCATAAAATCGGCATGCCTGCGGTTATTCTTAATCCAGAAATAATCTCTGCGGGTGAAACGCCTGCGATGGCACAGGCGCAAATAGATGCTTTGTTGGGAAAAATTAAAGCAAAACTAGCGCAAAATCCTAATGATGTTGAAGGTTGGCTTTTACTCGCTAGATCAAACGCAAGTTTAGGTAACTTTGAAGAAGCCTTACCTGCATTTGAAAAAGCCAGTGTCTTAGCGCCCAATGATGCAGATTTATTTGCAGATTATGCCGATGTGTTGGCCATTGCTAATGGTTACAAATTGGCGGGTAAGCCTGAAGCTTTGCTTGAGCGCGCGCTTGAGATAAATCCTAAGCATGAAAAATCTCTTAAATTAGCAGGTGCAGCGGCTTATGAGCGCCAAGATTATGCAAAAGTAGCGCTATTTTGGGGTCGCTTAAAGGAAATACTCCCAAAAGATTCGCCAATACTACCTGAATTAAGCGCTGCATTAGAAAAAGCGCAAGCAATGGCAAATGAAAAGCCAACTGGCCCATAAATTTGAGATAAACCACTTTTTAAAGTAGCATCAGCAGAATTAACAATAGCAAAAGGCAAACAGCATGGCACAACAGAAACCAACTCAAAACGAATATAGACAAAGCAATATCATGACCAATATTTTATTTGGTAGCCGCTGGCTACAATTACCGCTTTATTTGGGCTTAATCGTTGCGCAAGCAGTGTATGTATTCTTTTTTGGTGTGGAATTGGTGCATTTAGTTTCTACCGCACATAAAATTAAAGAAGCTGACATTATGTTGATTGTGTTAGGTTTAATTGATGTGGTGATGATTTCAAACCTGCTTATTATGGTCATAGTGGGTGGCTATGAAACCTTTGTTTCTCGCCTAAACTTGCAGGGCCACCCTGATGAGCCAGATTGGCTTTCTCACGTTAACGCTAATTTGCTCAAAGTAAAATTAGCCACCGCCATTATTGGCATTTCTTCAATACACTTGCTTAAAACATTTATCAATGCTGAAAATCTGGATGAAAAAACGTTGTATTGGCAAACTTGGATTCACGTGACCTTTGTCGTTTCAGCGGTGGCGATTGCCTACATTGATAAATTAATGTCGCACTCAGCACAAATTAAGCACTAAAGTCACCACTATTTTTAAGCATTAAATAAGCTAAAAATTCCCCCGAGAGAATTTTATGCCTCTGGAAGCCGCATGGATACTGGCTTGCAGAGGCATGCAAATGAAGATGTGCTTAATTTTGCTCATTTAAGCTAATTTTTAAGTATTCAAAATCGCATTTTTATTGCCATGAATATTTATTGCTAAAGTCATGCACGGGCGTGCAATTTCCAGTAATATAAGCTTAGTTTTATCACTTTTAAAAGCACAAAAAATCGCGCACAAAGCCCATCAAAGATGACTACTTCTCAAGATAATTCTGCTTCCGCCTCAGGCTCGGTCAATAGCAAACCCTCTTTCTTTCAGCAAAAAAAATGGTGGATATTGCTGCCATTAGTCTTGATTGCGGGTGTTTATGCTTTTTATAAGTTGCGCGTTCCCACTTTGCTTGAATCCAACCAAAACGAAATTAAACTTTCGCAACCAGATGTATGGGTGCATAGCCAAAACTTTGCTTTGCTACCACATGATTTGTTGCAAGTGCCCATGCTGAAAGCTTTGTTAACGGAAGATTTTGTTTATTTTTATGCACAAGATGAAGATTGGCTGAGTTTACAAGGTGCAATGCGCCGAATTAGCTTTGAGCACGAGCTCAATTGGTCAGACACGCTATTGAAAAATATTGCTGATGCGCCTGCTGACCTTTACATGTGGCACGATGACAGCCGTGCATTGCGTTATTGGGCGCTCAGTTTAGAGCGCGATGCATTTTCCACCGTTGCCCAGAGTTTAGCAAAACTTAAGCTGGCGGCAGATAAACAAGTGCATGAAATCGGCCGTGTGAGCATTGGTGGCGATGATGTACCTGTCTTGCAAGTGTCGCTTTCAGCTAGTCGCCAAATGGTGTTTGCCGCACATGGCAAGCGCATGGTGCTGTTGTCTGATGCTGTAATGGCGAACTACGCTGGCGGAGAGTTAGATGACCAAGCGCAAACGCTGATTCAGCGTTTATTAGCCGATGATGCAAACGTTCGCGCTGAAGTCGTTTCTGAATGGCAAGTCAGCACCACTCAATCTAAAACCAAAGCGCAATCGATTGCAGATGCTAAACAAACCATCATGGTTTCAAACCGATTATTTGCGCAGGGCTATGGCGCATTTGTGCCAAGTTTGCGCGCAATACGTTTTGATTTTGATGGTAAAACTTGGGCTAGCCAAGCCAATATTATTCCCGCTGCGTTTGACCCTAAAATTTGGACGCACTTGCCTGCCAATGCAGCATTTTGTGCCAGCGCGCCCATTGATTGGGCGCAAGTACAAAAAGCAGTGGACACTGCTAACAATTTAGCCGTTAAGCCAAAGCTAGCTGAAGAGTTTTCACCCACTGGCGCGGTGTGTTGGTATGCAGAAAAAGATGACAATATAGTGCAGCCACTTTTTGTGGCGCTACGCCAATCTGGCAAAACGTCAGCGGAGCCACTTAATGCTTTGTTTGATTGGGCAGTGGCAAGTAATCAAGAACACATGAAAGATGTGCGTGCCCTGCGCAGGCAAAAGCAGCAGTTAATAAAAGAGCTAGCGAATAATAAAGCCAGTTTAGATGAAATCAATCAAGAAAAATTGAATCCACAGCTGAATGCTGAGCAAAAAGCTTCGGAAGAAACTTGGATGGCAGAGCGTAAAACTGCAGCTCAAGCAGCGATTGAAAAAGTTGAAACTGCTTTGAAGGATATTGAACCACAAATTAGTGCCGCGTTGGAAGAAGTGGCTGAGCCAGCAAAAGCGGCTAAAGAAATGCTGACAGAGAAAAATGGCGCGCTAACTGTGTTGTCTCGAAAGTTAGCTATCGAAACTGATTCTGACAACAACCCTAAGCTCGCATTTGGCGAGCAGGTGGTATATTTTTCAACTAATCAAGCCTTAGTCAAGCGGGCTATTGCAACAGCACAAAAGCATTACCCAAATCTTGCAGAGTCTGCCAAAGAAATTAGCCCTACGGCACAGCAGTTTTTATATGTGTCACCCAAAAAACTGGCAACGTTGTTGCAAAGCACTGCTGAAGAGGCTTTGCCACAAGAAGGGCGCCAAAAATTACGTGCTGCTTATGATTTTCATATGCCAGCAAGGTTACAAGCCTTAGAAAAACAGCCTGCTTTTAGCCTCATGTTAGACAAACCAGCTTCAGGCAGTGCCGAGCAATGGCTATTGTTAAATTGGAAAACGGCACAGTAAGCAAATTGTGAGGATAGTTGACAGTGCAGCATAGGCGACATTTTATCGGTCAATTAGCGATGGTTTTTTTGGCCGTTAAAACTAGTAATGCCAATGCGTTGATGCCGACTGAAAACGGGTTGTCAAAAAATAGCTTAGCCAACAACGCACGCTTAACTGTTGCGCAAGCGCTTGCTTTTCGCCAATGGTTGCAATTGATTGTACAGCAGCAACTGAACCGTGGACCAACGCCGCGCTGGCAGCAGCGCGATTGCGCAGGGTTAGTGCGTTTTGCAAGCGCAGAAGCATTGCGTGTGCACGATATAGCGTGGTTAAAGGCCAACGGCTTTTTAGGTAAAAAGCTGCCGCCGGAACTTGATTTATCTGCGCAGCAGTTAGCAGAATTACGACATGCTTGGGTGCGAGCGGATGGCACACAGGGGGCTTTTGTGAGCGCGTTGGAGTTGGTGCAAAACAACACGCAGCCTGTAGGGCGTGATATGGCGCAGGCACAAGTGGGTGATGTGTTGTTATTTGACCAAGGTCAGGCACAACATTTGATGATTTGGATGGGGCAATACATGGCATATCACACTGGGACGGTGACGACGGCAGACAACGGTTTGCGCGCTTACCCCTTAAGTAAATTGATGTCATGGCAAGACACGCGTTGGCAACCGCATGCAAACAACCCCAATTTTGTTGGTATTTTTAGATTGTATTTTTTGAGCAGTATTTGAGCTAACCATGACACACTATTTTTTTAAAACAAATCGCCTATTAAAAAGCCTCGCTATGCTATGGATGTTGTCAATGTTTAGCATTGTGCATGCCGATGATAATGCGGGATTTTTTATTCTCTCTGATAGAAGTTACAGCAGCCAAGAACAAGCCCAAGTCAGGCTTGAAGTGCAAAGTGTCGATGCTGTACACCAAAATGCAGGTGTTGATATTGCTGTTTATAAAGTGCCTAAACCCATTGCATTTTTGCAAAATCAAAAAAACTTACACCGCATTAATACGCAAGCATTACCAGCTCAAGAAGGCGTGTGGAATTCTATTGTTGCGATTTGGGATTACGTTGCCAACAGCGCTCGCCAACTAGCTAGAAAATTCTTTTCAGAAGACGTGCGCCAAACTACTGTAGAAGCTGCGCCTGAGTTACATGTGGCAAAAATTGACCACCCCACAATGCACCCTGCCGCCTATAAGCCTTTAGCTGGCTATGAAATGACCACACGCTTTCGCTACCCATTGCAATATGGCAAAGATTTGAAGCCCGCCGACGCAATATTAAGCGGTGCCAATGTAGAAGGCTCGATTGAAGGGTTTTCAACCGAAACGGGTGCGCCAAAAGAAGAAACTCCACCCGCGCCTTTTAGTAACGGCAATGTGTATATTCCAGTCGGTAAGTTGCAACCTGGCTTATATATTGTAGAAGCCATGCTTGGGGATCAACGAGCCGTGACTATGCTATTTATTGGCGATACAGTTGCTGTCACTAAAACTTCATCAGCTGGGTTGTTTGTTTGGGCGGTGAACCGCACCACGGGAGCACCTGTGGCAAATGTTGAAAGTCATTGGACTGACGGTGTGGGTGAGTTGGCTAAAGGGGTTACTAATGCGCAAGGTTGGGTGCAACTTAATCATGCCGCGCCTGAACAAACCTATTTGTTTGCGCAAGATGCACAAGGCGGAGTGCTGATTTCAGAAAATTATTATTACAACAGTGAAATTTATAATACTAAGTTATACGCTACTACAGACCATCCCTTGTATCGCCCGGGTGACACGGTCAATATCAAAGTGGTGGGTCGAGAGTTTATTAACGCGCGAGAGTCTAAGCCATTGGCAGATGCGCCAATACAAGTAACAGTGCTAGACCCTAACGGTTTGCCCGTTGCTAACCAAACCCTGCAGTTTAGTGGGAGCACAGGTGGCGATACACAAATTAAGCTGCCAATAGGTAGTGTGGCTGGTGGCTACGACATTCAAATGACGTATTTGGGTGAAGTATATAGCGCGGCGTTTCGTGTAGCGGAATTTCAAAAGCCACATTTTGAAATCAATTTAATTACAGATAAGGATGATTTGAAAACCAATCAAGCCATTCCCTTAGAAGTGCAGTTACGCTATCCAGATGGCAAGCCTGTTAAAAATGCTGAGGTGGATATTGACTTAAAAGCCCAAGCCTTAAGCATGGTTGAGGGTGACTTGGGCTATAGCGGTCAGTTTCCGATTAAACTCACTAGCCAAAAATACCAAACGGATGATAGTGGCAATGTCAAAATCAGTTTGCCTGAAGTGAAAGAGCCAAGCCGCTATATTTTATCAACCTTGGCTACGGATGGTGCGGCATATCGCGTGCGTCATACGCAAGAGTTGTTGATTGAACGTGCAATAAGTGTATGGAAAGTCAGTACATCTAGTCGTTTTACAGCGGTAAATACCGTAGTACATTTTAACGTGTCTTCTGGTTTGACAGCCGATGCTGTAACAAAGCCAACTCGATGGAAGTGGGTGCGATTAGAAGACCAAAGTCGTGATGAAGGAAATTTTACTTCTGATATTGCGGGTGGTTTTAATATTAATTTTGAAAAATCAGGCTCATATACAGTGAGTGTTTTAGCTGACGATGGCACCCTATTAGGTGCAACCAGCCATTGGATAAGTGGAGCCGACTTGAAAGTGCCAGTTGGTCATATAGAAGTGGTATGGGATAAGCCTAGCTATCAAGTTGGTGAAATTGCCAGCGCTTTAGTGAGTTTTTCTGAACCTATTGATCATGCATTATTAACATTAGAGCGGGATAATATTGACAAAACAAGTTTATTAAACACAGCAGATAGTTGGCTAAAAACGGCTAAAGTCGCACCGCAACAATGGCGAGTGAGTATGCCAGTAACAGATACTTTTGCCCCTAATATTACTTTCTCGGTGGCTTATGTAAAAAACAATGAATTTGTGTTTGAAAACGCAGGTATTTTGGTAAGTAGTCCAAAAGTGAACGTAAAAATAACTGCGGATAAAAAACAATACGCGCCTGGGGATACTGTAAAGTTAGCTATTGATACTTCGGTGTTATCAGCCGATGGCAAAGTGAACAAGGCTACTCCAGCCCAAGTGACTTTAGGCGTGGTGGATGAAATGATTTACGTGTTGCAACCCGAAATTGCGCCCAATATCCACGACTTTTTTTATCACCCACGGCGCAATAACGTGCGCACACAATATAGCCAATCGTTCATTGGCTATGATTTATCGACCAATCAGCTAGGCAAAGCACCCAATACGCACAGTACACATGAGCGCGCCACTAAAGTGTTAGAACGTCCGCGCCGTGACGATGTGGACACTGCTTTATGGGCACCCAAAATCACCACAGATGCTAAAGGTCATGCTGAAGTAACATTTAAAATGCCAGACTCGCTCACGCGTTGGCGGATGACGGCGCGTGCCATGACTGCCGACGGTGTTGTTGGGCAAAGCACCAGCGATATTTTAAGTCATCAAGACTTTTACTTTAAATGGACCAGCCCCACTTGGTTACGTGAGAGCGATAGTGCAACGGGCAATGTGGCGATTTTCAACCAAACCAACCAAGCGCAAAAAGTGAAAGTGTCACTTAAAGGAGCGCTCACACAAGAAGAAAAAATTACGCTTAATCCTGGCATTAACTTTATAGAAGTGCCGCGCAAAGGAGCGCAAACTGGTGAGTTGGTAATGACGCTTGCGCAAGATGACCAAGTGAAAGATCGCTTAGCGGTCAACTTAACGAGCAAATCTAATGGCTGGTTGATGCGGTATAACAAGCTGCTAGCACCTAGTGAAGGCAAGCTAACCATGGGCTTGCCCGCAGATGCAAGCAATATTCAGTTACGCTGGATGGATAGCTCTCAGGCTAGTTTTTATCGCGTAGTAGATGACTTGATTGAGTATCCTTATGGTTGCGTAGAGCAAACATCCAGTCGCCTAATTCCGCTGGCTTTAGCATACCAAGCTTTGGCTGAAGATGACCCGCGCAGAGCAAACATGATGCGTCAGCTTTATACCAATCGCTTGCGTTTAGCGAGCATGGCGGGGCCAGATGCGCACTTTGGCTGGTGGGGGCAAGATATGGCGGTTGACCCATTTATTACCACTTATGCCTACTATGCTGATTGGCGAACTGCGCAAGCACTCAAGCTGAATTTACCCACTGAGCATTGGGATAGATTAAGCAAGTTGTACAGTGAAAGCGGTTTTGAGCAGCCTGTGTGGCAGCGTGCGCTGATGCTAGACTGGATGACCCAAATTGGTTTGCCAACGCAGTCGATGGTCACTAATTTGGCAAGTGATTTAGCAAAAGAAGTGGCTGCAAGCGAGCGCAAATATAGCAAGCATGATAGCTGGGTGTTGAGCGATGAAACTGCGCAAACACGTGATTTAGCCATTTTGTTGACCAGCAAGCTGCTGAAATCGAGTGTGGCTGGTTTTAATGAGCAGGTGAATGATGCTGTCGAGCGCGTGAAAATGCAGGATAGCTTGGTGGCTAAAGCCTTATTGCACCATACTGGGCATGCGCCTGCAGATGTCGATATTTTACTGTCACTTGCCAGCGCGGATGCTGCAACTATAGATCGCTCATTAATGCTGACTTGGGTGGATTTAACTAAAGGTACTGACCGCGTGGAGAACGTACTAGGCGCACCCTTAGCAAAACCTTGGATAGCCAAACAAAGCACTTCAGGCGAAAAAATTTACCATTGGTCATCAACAGCTACTGATAAAGCATTGGCTGAGCCTACTGCCACTACCAGCAATGCGGTGGTGAGCTATGATAGCAGTACGGTAGCAAGCAAAAGCACGCTTTCAGGCAATTTAGTGCGCGGATTAATGAAAATTGAACGCCAAGAAGATGGCACATTTACTGAAAGCGCTATCAGCGATGATGACCCAGTTTTGACTGATGCTTTGTATGTTGAAACCTTAGTATTTACGCCTACAAAACCAATGCGCTATGTGGTGATTGAAGCTGCATTGCCAGCAGGTGCACAAGTAGAATCAGGCACATGGGGCATTAAAGTTGGCAATCAAGATATGCCAAAGGCAAATTTTCAAGATTTGGTTGGCCGTTACGCCGTGCCTGTAGGCGATGTGGATAAAGAGGTTGTGGTGAGACATTTGATTCGCTTTAGCCAGCCAGGCAAATACATATTGCCACCTGCGCGTGCCTACAATATGTATAGTCCAGATGCGATTGTGCTTGAAAGTGACGCGCGAAAAAACATTGCGGTTAAATAAATGCGCTTAAGGTGTTTGCTTGGTGTTTGCTTGCTAGCTTATGGCTCGCTTGTTTACGCCGAGCAAACTAACTCAGACTGGCGAAAAACTTGGTGGCTAGCTAGCCAAAGTTCGCAACAGCAGACGCTAGTATGGTTGGCGGGGGATGTGAAAATTGCCCCAAAAAAAGTGCCGCTAGGGAGTTTATGGAAACTATTTGTTTATAACTACAGCGTCGATAACGGTTTACCAGACCAGCCTTATCAATGCCATGCGGGTAAAAATGCGGCGGTGGGTGACGAATACTGCTGTAGCCAAGATGAAACGATTACGCGCGATGTTGCTTTAGCACGCTCTTGTGGGGCGTATTTTGCACCAAAGCGTTTGCAGATTGATGCAAAAAGCTGGCAACAATATTGGCAAAAACAAGTGCCTGAAGTGGCGTGGCTGCACAGTTTAAATAATATGCAAGCGCAAACGCAAAGTAGCGTACAAGACATTTTATTGGCGCTACAGGGCTTGTCACCAAGTGGTGTAGCGCAAAGTCGTCAGGCTTTATTAGGGCGATTATTACAGCCACAGTGGAGTGAACTGTTGCCACATTTAGGTGGCGCGTATCGCTTTAAAACGTTCACTTGGGAGCATCCGCAATATGCGGGGGCTTATTTTGGTGGTGGGGCAGGTTGGTTGACAGATGGCACCGTGTTTTGGCTGGGTGGTACCAGTAGCAGCCGTGAGGTGATGCTAAAAACTGCGCCGATGTTGGCAGAAAAATTGCCCGTGAGCGCGCACGCGCAGCAAAAGTTTGATGAGGCGTGCGTAGCTGTGCATTATTTTAAGCGCTACCCAATTGAAAAAATTGCATTAATTGGGCAGCCAAACATAAAAGTGAGTGGCGGCACATTGCGTGGGCCATACGCGGTAAAGTTTAGCAACGGCAATGCGTTGCAATTACATAGCAGTGGCGAATTAACGTTGATAAATTTTCAAGGTAAGCCGCAAATTTGGGGGAAACTGGGCTTGCAAGAGTATGTGGCGCGTGTGGTGGATAGAGAAGCAGATGCGAGCAAAACTGAAGCCGCTAAAGCCTTAAGTATCGCAGCGCGCAGCTATGTTTTTCAAAATGCGCAGTTTCACCAAGGCTGTTGGCAAATAGATGATGATAGCCGCACGCAGCGTGTTTCGCCTAACGCAGCGAGTTCGATGGCAAAGTCGGTGTCTGCCATGACTGAGGGTTTAATATTAACTGGCAGTCCAATTTACTATCACCAAAATAAATCGGCGGTGAACACTTTAAACTGGCAAGCAGCGGTAAAGCGTGGAGCATTGGGGGATAATTATTTGGCAATATTGCATGATGCTTACCCTAATGCGAGTTGGCGCTTAAATCAACAAGCGCAGCAATGCCAACGCTTGCCGCAAGCAGAGCAGTACGTGCAACAAAATAGTGCAGAAATACAGCGCAAGATGAGAAATATTGCGGGTTTTGAGCCGGTGCAAGGTTTAAAAATTTGTCAGTTAGATTACGGCAACCCGTATGCAGACCAGCAAACTTTAAGCATGTTTGTGCGCGATTGGCGCAGTGAAAATGACAGAGTCACGCTTTGGCATGAGTATCTGCATTTGGCGCTGCGTTTTCACCCGAACGGTGGCAATGAAGATTTGATTGAGCCAATAGCGCGAGAATTAGCGCAAAATTTGGCTAAAGAAACGCGTAAAAAAATACGCCATGCGCAATAATTAAAAGGGTAAATTTAAGGTTGAATATGAAATTAAAGCATTTAACACTCGCCATCATTTTAAGCGCATTGTGCTTTAATGCCGTTGCGGAAAACAATACTGAACCGAGCAGGCCAATGGGCGGTTGGCGTTATAGCCCTTCAGACCGCGCAAACTTTAAGCAAACCACCAACTACCCAGCCAGCCGCACTAACACGGGCGGCCACGCTTTAAGCGCACTGATTATGGGCGATATTAAAAATGCACCTAAAGACAAAAGCACACCGCACCAACTGGTGGTAAACGGCGCGAATATGCCACTGGCAGTGGATGAAGGCGGCCACTACGCGCGCCCGTATGCGTTTGGCGCAGGCAGTAACAGCATTGAAATTAAAAGCCCTAACGGACAAAGCGTGGTTAAACGCCAATTTTATGAAGCCAACGCAGGCAAAGCCCCAGCCAAATTGCGCATTGTACTGGCTTGGGATAGTGACCACACCGATGTGGACTTACACGTGATCACGCCAAATGGCGAGCACGCATGGTATGGCGAACAAACGATTCCCAGTGGCGGCTCGATAGATATTGATGCCACCGATGGCTATGGCCCGGAGATTTTTGCCACGCCTAACGCACAACACGGCGCATATCAAATATATGCTAATTATTATGGCGGCAATAGTGACGCACAAGTGATTACGCGCTGCAAAATCGCCATTATCAGCGACGAAAATACGCCCAATGAAAAACAGCAAAACTTTATTGTGCCACTGCGAAAAGCGGGTGAATTAACGCTGGTAAAAAGCTTTGTTTATTAGTTAAATTTAGGGTAAAAAATCCCCCGAGAGATTTTTATGCCGCTGGAAGCCGCATGCAGACTGGCTTGGCGGGGAGGTGAAATGATAAGATATAAAATTGAAATGGAGCTAAAAACAATTAAGTCAACAGAATTCACCCGATTGGGCTATTGACGATGTTTCGTTAAAAATCTCAGAATTAACGATAATTTACATTTTATCGGGAGGCGAAATGAATATGTATAAAAAAATTGGCTTGGTATTTTCTTTCTTGCTTTTTACACATGTGAATGCACATGCCTTAGTTTTACCTAGTGCCTGTTTAACCAGCAATAATCCTGATGTTTGCGTAACAGAAACCGATACCGGCTCTGGTGGCGTATATGAAATTACTAATAATGGTGCTCAAAGAATTTATGGTTTTGCCGTTTCAAATTCAGACACACTAAGTGCTTACACTTTTCAACCAAATTGGATTGGTATGGTGTTAACAAAGGAAGACTGGGATGAGCCGGGAAGAGCGATGATTTTTTATGAATCACCTAGTGTTAGTCGTTCACTAAGTATGAGTAGTCTTGGTTCATTTGAAAGTCTTTTTGGCACTACGGAAAATAAAGTAAATCTTTATTGGAATTGGCTATATGGTTATCCAGGTACAGTTCCTTTGGAGAATGGGCAGGCTCTAGGTGATTTTTTCTGGGAATTCGGTGAACCTGCTTCAAATATGATTGCTTTTGGATTGGATGGTAAAATTATTGCGAGTTCCATCTTGGCAGTGCCAGAACCAGAAACTTACGCAATGATGTTGGCTGGGTTGGGATTAGTAGGATTTAGTGCAAGGCGTAAATTTAATTAAAATATTTTTATCTGAAAAGGCATGGTATCCATGCTTTTTTTCAATCAGAAAGTTGCGTTTAACGTGGTACCCGCTCATGCTGAGCTACATCAAATTTGAAAATACCATTTCGCTCCACAGCGACTTACTTTATTTCTCTTGTCCAAAATAAAGTGAGGGAACAAAAAGACACCCCGCTACAGCTTATTTCCACGATTATTAATTTAACCTGGGCGGCAAGTGTAAACTGACTAACAAAAGCAGTTGGCTTTAAACTGCGACTTGCCGAAATTCCCCAACCAAACTAAAAATCTTGGTACCAGTAATTGGCATCCCCAATTTTTCTAAGCCACTAAAGTGGTAGGAAAATTGTGATCCGCAAAAGGGGATGAAAACCCGTGAAAATTTCACCGTTGCAAGTTAAAACCTACGCTGAAATGACTGTTTGATGTTGGTATTTTTAATGCGAGATATTTTCATGCCTCTGAGAACCGCATCCAGACTGGCTTAGCGGGCAGGTCAAAAGAAGATGTGTCCAAAAAGGCGATTGGGGCGGTATAATAAGCCCAACTAAAATGCACTTTTTGGAGCAAGTCAAATGCAAGTCAAAACCATCAGCACGCAGCCATTTAATGACCAAAAACCAGGGACTTCGGGCCTGCGTAAAAAGGTCAAAATCTTTCAGCAACCGCATTATCTAGAAAATTTCGTTCAGAGTATTTTTGATACGCTGCGTGAAAAAGAAGGCATTCCAACAGGTGCAGTGTTGGCACTGGGCGGTGACGGGCGCTACCATAATCGCCAAGCGATTCAAACCATTATTCAAATGGCGGCGGCCAATGGCTTTGCTAAAGTCATGGTGGGGCAGGCTGGCATTTTATCAACGCCGGCCGCTTCGCATGTGATTCGCAAATATCAAACCTTTGGCGGCTTGGTGCTGTCTGCCAGCCACAACCAAGGCGGAGTGGATGGCGATTTTGGCATTAAATACAATATCAGCAACGGCGGTCCTGCGCCAGAGAAAATTACCGATAGCATTTTTGAAAAAAGCAAAACCATTTGCACTTACAAAATTGCCGATTTACCACAAGTGAATATCAACCAAATCGGTGAAACAAAGTATGCAGATGGCTTTAGCGTGCAAGTGTTTGATGCGGTGCAAGATTATGCCGATTTAATGCAAGAAATTTTTGATTTTGCAGCCATCAAAAAGCTACTCGCTAGCGGTTTTACCATGCAGTTTGATGCTATGCACGCCGTCACCGGCCCTTATGCCAAAGAGATTTTTATTAATCGCTTGGGTGCAAACAAAAGCAGTTTGATGAACTGTGAACCGTCAGAAGATTTTGGCGGTGGTCACCCTGACCCCAACCTCACTTATGCGGAAGATTTGGTGAAAATGCTGTTTGCCGGTGAGAAGTCGCCCGATTTTGGCGCGGCATCTGATGGCGATGGTGACCGCAATATGATTTTAGGTAAAAACTTTTTTGTGACACCTTCAGATAGTCTGGCGGTGCTGGCGGCCAATGCAACACTAGTGCCAGCATACAAAAATGGCATTGCCGGCGTGGCGCGCTCGATGCCCACCAGCGGTGCCGCGGATAGAGTGGCAGCCAAATTAAATATCCCCAGTTATGAAACGCCAACGGGCTGGAAATTTTTTGGCAACTTGATGGATGCCGGTAAGGTGACGCTGTGTGGTGAAGAGAGCTTTGGTACTAGCTCTAGCCATGTGCGTGAAAAAGATGGTTTGTGGGCGGTGCTGTTTTGGCTGAATATATTGGCCGCTAAAAAAATGAGTGTAGAACAAATTTTAATGGCGCACTGGGCAGAATTTGGCCGCAATGTGTACTCGCGCCACGATTATGAATCTATCCCCACTGAGGCAGCGAATAGCGTCATCGCGCATATTAAAGCGCAATTTAGCAGCTTGCCGAATCAAGTTTTTGGAACTTATACCGTTAAAACATGTGATGACTTTAGTTATCACGACCCGATTGACGGCTCAATCAGCAATAATCAAGGCATTCGCATTTTGTTTACTGATGGCTCGCGCATCGTATTTAGATTGTCGGGCACTGGCACAGAGGGCGCAACGATTCGTATCTACTTGGAAGCGTTTGAGCCAGACACTAAAAATCATCATTTAGATGCGCAAGTGGCGTTGGCGGAAATGATTAAAATCGCCCTGCAAATTTCGCAATTGGTAGAAAAAACAGGACGCACGGCACCTACGGTGATTACATAGACAAAGCGCTATCTCACATGATGGAAAAGTTTAAACAGCTTGTTTTAAAGTTGGGACAAAGCAAAACGGTGATATTGCTCACAGTAGTGAGCGTGATTTCTTCGGTATCAATTGCTTATGTTACTACTTTGCTTATTCCCACTATCAAAGCGAGCACGTCAATGATGATGGCTTTTTTGACGCCGTTGATAGTTACGCCATTAATAGCCGTGCCATTTACAGGCTTGGTGTTTCAGTTACACGCCTTAGAAACAAAAATGCGTGAATTGGCCACTTTTGACGAGCTTACCAAGCTGCATAATCGTCGCGCCTTTTTAGAAAAAGCTGAATTTGCCTTGCAGCTAGCCAAGCGTGAAAACCAGCATTTTTGTGTGCTGATGACTGATTTAGACTTGTTTAAATTGGTTAATGATCAATATGGCCATGCGACAGGAGATGCCGTTTTAGCGTTGTTTGGTCAGATCACTAAGCAAATCTCTCGTGCCAGCGATGTGTCAGGGCGAACGGGTGGAGAAGAATTTAGTTTTTTCTTGCCCAGTACAACCGCTGAAGAAGGCGAAGTATTTGCTAATCGCTTACACGCAGCTGTCAGACAAGCCTCGGTAGATTATAAAGGCTTGACCATACATTTTACCGTGAGCATTGGTTTGGCAGCATTTACTGGAAAGAATCTAGGCCAATTAGATGGCTTGCTGCAAATGGCAGACCAAGCGATGTATCAGGCGAAAAGATTAGGCCGCAACCAAACGGTTAAAGTAGTCGGCTTGTGAGCGAAGCTAGTCGTAGCCTTGCTTAATCGTCATTTCACCTTTGTAAAGCCGCACATCCATACGTCCTAAAAATGACATGCCGAGTAGAACGTCGCCATCTAAAGTGGGCGCAATCATGGCGGAGACATTTTCAGCCCTAACACCACCAATTTGTACGGATTGAAGGCGTACTAGATAACCCACACTATCACCATTGGCTGTATTTGTGCGAATGGCATCAATGCTTTTTAATTTAAGCTTATCCGCTACATTTTGTGAAATGGCCACCCCCGTGGCGCCAGTGTCCACCAGCACATCAACTTTTACACCATTTATTAGCGCTTCGGTACGGTAGTGGCCATCTAAGCCACGTTTTAAAACTACTGCGCTACCACTGCCTAATTTATTAATTTTATTAGGGTTTTGTATGCCATCCACCAAATAATAAATGACTCCTGTCAGTGCGAGCCACAGTGCAATAATAATAATGTTATGCCTTGTCATCGGCTAAAGGTTATGGTCTTTAAAAGCAATCGCTACAATTGCAAAATAGGTAAGGTGGTGCAATAGCTGGTCAAAGCCAAGTAAAATCCAAAACCACTCACTGCTGTCAGGCTTGAGATTGAGCCTTTTGTTAGTATTCATTTTAGCCCAGTCAATGTGGTAATGAATTACCGCATCAGCCAATGCATACACCCAAGCGTCTGTACCAAGCCAAAACACCAGCACGATAAATGTGCCCACCCCGTGAATAGCCGAATGCACCAACCCACCCGCATGGCCGTAAGTGCCTTTATTGAGATAAAGCCACGAAAAAGCCTGAAGCGGGAAATCGCATATAAAATGCTTAATGAATAGCCATAAAAGCGGGTAAAACACTTCCATTGTTTATTCTGCTTCGTCTATCCAAGCTAATTGAATAGCTTCTAAAATTTTCTCACCACAGTGGTGTGGATCATCGTTAAAACCATCCAGCGCCATTACCCACGCCATTAAATCAGTAAAACGGATGGTTTTTGGGTCAATATTAGGATGCGTGTCATAAAGCATTTCTGCGATGGTTTGGGTGTCGGTCCATTTCATGGGAGCAATCTCGAGTTGGTTAAATGGATTATAGCTTGACAGTTGGCTGCAAGCAAAAAAGAAAAGGGGCCGTTAAGCCCCTTTTATCAAACAATAAATCTAAGATTAGAATCCACTAAATTCATAATTTAGTGTTGCCCAAATTCCGCGAGGGGCACCTGGGGCTATAAAGTTGGCATTTAGCCAATCATTTGAGTTGTGGTTATAACCGCTTGGACCAATAGCGCCATTGATTGTGGGCGAGAATGGATTTTGTCCCAAGCGCCCTGCTGAAAAATACTCGCGATTAAACAAATTATTCACTTGCAAGCCCAGCGTTAAATCTTTATCTAACTTATAACTGGTCTGAAAATTAAACACTGTGTATCCAGCTATTTTCCCTGGGTTATTAAAGGGTTGGCGGGTAAGTTGTATTGCGCCGCCTTGTCCGTCATAGAGCGTTTGTACGTTTGGTGCTCCTACCTGATGCTTGTTGTTTTCATTACCGCGCAGATAAGACCAAGAGTGCGCAACAGCCGTCAGCCCGATAGTCCATTTATTCGTCACGTCGTAGCTCACGGAGGCATTTAGATTATGCAGAGGAATGCCAGGCATGCGGCTACTAGGCGTCACTTTAATCTGTTCGAAATCGGCAGTTTCTGCAACCGTGCCATACCCAACTTTGCCGGCGGTGCTATTGTGTGGGCTCAACATTTTGAAACTATCTTCAAATGTCGCACTTGTTAACGCATAGTTAACGCTGAACTTGGCTTTGCCAGCACTGCCGGATAAGCCAGCCTCAATGCCCTTGCGCACTGTTTCACCAATGCTTTGGAAAAAGCTTCGACCACCCGGAAATGACACAAAATATATGTCATCTTTTAACCCTGTGTGATACGCGCCCAAGTTCCACTCCAAGGATTCAGTTAATCTACCACGTGCGCCAATCTCAAAGGTTTCTGCCTTCACTTGCGGTAAATATGGGTCTCCTGATAGCGTGCTTGGTAAGCTACAAAATCGGTTTTCGGCAATACTTCGGGGCTTATATATCGGCGGTAAGTTTGGATCCTGCTGAATATTGACTGGCGTAGCATCATAGGCGCAACCCAACTCAATCACAGAGGGCGTACGAGTGCCTTGGTTCCAGTTGGCGTAAAGGTTCAGGTTTTTGTTAGGCTCCCAACTGGCACCTAGTGAAGGGTTTAGAGAGTAGTAACTAAACTTTTCGCCTTCTTTTTCGCGCAAAAATTTAGAATAATCAACATTGTAATAACTGCCACTTTCACCAGATGGGCATGAGCTAGGATCTGACGATGAGCACAACACATAAGGCAACAACCCAGTGGTAAACTCCCCCAGTTCAAAGTTATATGCCCGAACAGCCAAGTTATTTTTTACTTTTGTTTCGTTGTAGCGGGCTGAGCCTGTAAAGTGCCAAGTTTCTACCGGAGACCACGTTTCACTAAAATACAAACTTTTAGTCATGGATGTGCCATCAAAATCATTCGCGCGAATTTCTTGGTTAGCAGCGACATATTCCCTGCCTATTAAATCTGGAGCCAAATAAGCATTACGCTTGGCATCCAATAACCCCAATCGTTGCCCACTTTGGTAATCTACATCCGATTTATCAATAGACGCTCCCACCATGAATTTATGATGATCTGTGTTCCAGTTAAGTTGTACTGAAGCGCCATCAGTAATTTGATCAATTGTTGTGTTAGTGATAATGGCTGTTGGCGTACCTTCAACGACGCCTGTGCCTATGCCAGTGAATTGTGACGCTGTATTTTCAAATGCGCCATCACGCGGTTTGGTAGTGGCAAATACATTTCCGAATTCATCTGTTTCGGTTCCATAATTGTTTCTGACAATACCTTTATTTAATTCACCAATTAAATAGCTACTGCAAGATGGCGTAATGGTTGGAACGATATATAAGTTATGTTTTCTTCCGGCATCATCAATAAAGCCAGAATTAGGAAATGCAGTAAATTGTGTAACATCTTCTAATTCAAAATACTGGGACAATATTTGCCCGCCAAAACCGTCATCTATACTCGGCCAATCAACTGAAGGAATAGAGTTGTTACGAGATGTAGTGAATTGATAGTCTGGATTATGATCCAGAGCTATTTGTTGTAAAACACGTTGTTTGTAATCGAGGGGCAATTCTCGATTAAACGCATCATTTTCTCCACCCGGAGTAGAGTCAAGCAGTGCAAAATTAGGTGTCCCATTGTTAAAGTAATCATCTAAAAATGCACTATTCAAATAATTGCCAGGGTTTGCTAGGTCTGGCTCCAGTACGTCTTCGTAATAATCTGGAATACCATCGCTGTTAGTGTCCTGTAAGCCACATGCCGCATTTTCACCCGGTTTTAATCGGCGGCTAGCGATGTCATTAGGACCAAAATCGGTAAAAACATCGCCGTTCATGGATTTGCGTACGCTATCGCGTCGATACACTTGTCCAGTAATGCTAAAACTATCATTAACAAAAAACTCGCCAGAGAGTTGAAACTGCTTTAATCTGTTTTTGGTTTCATCGGGTGAGGTAAATACACTGTCGTGGCGTTGTTTGTACAAATCACTTGGTATCATGCCGTTGCCTATTAAATCATTACCAGCCAATAAGGTGCTGAAATTGAGATTTAAATTTTCATTACGATACGTTAGCTTGCCAAAACCTTGATTAACCTTGCTGGGCGAATTATCTCGCCAACCATTTTCATCAAATATGCTTAATGCGCCAAACCCAGCAACCACGCCATTGTTGCCACCCACGGAAAATTGAAATTGTTTCCGTCCGAATGAACCGGCTAACACTTCTGCATCTATGCCTGTATGTTCAAAGCCATTTTTAGTGCGCATGGTAAGCGCGCCACCCAAAGTGCCTAGACCAAATATTGGGTTAGATCCCGGAAATACATCTAAACCAGCCAAAGCGTTGAGTGGAATCATGTCCCAATTCACTACATCACCAAAAGGCTCGTTCACGCGAATGCCATCAAAAAACACACTTAAGCCTTGCGCAGTACCTACTTGCGGAGATGCAGTAAAACCGCGATAGGTAATATCCATCTGAAATGGATTGCCTTGATAATCATTGACATTGACGGATTGCAATTTACTGTTCATCAAGTCGGTGAGACTCAGCGCATGCGAGTTTTTAATATCTTTTGCCGTGATACTTTGTACGTTACCCGGAATTTCTTCTTTAACAAGTCCTAATCCTGGCATGGGGCCAATTTGATGAAAACGTTTGGCGCGAATTTGTATTTTTTCTAAGTTAACATTAGCGGGCGTCTTGTTGTTCTCAGTGCCGATGTTTTCTTCAACAACTTGGCTGTCATCTGCATATACATGCGTTGCAAATATTGCCGTTAATGCTAAAACAATAGGCTTACATATAAAATAACGCATAGATTTAATCGATTATATGGTTGATTAAAGAAGAGTATTTTTGTAAGAAATGATGCAAAATCTCAAATTAATTGCGTTTGCTGATGTGCTAATAGCAAGAATTTTGCCAACAAATAAAATATATTTAAATCAATCAGATAGCGTTTTTATAGATATTACATGGTTGTAATCAGCCATATTTTGGGTGAATTGGGCTAGTTATTGGTTGTGAGCAATCAGTTTGATGGGCTGATTGCAAAAAAGCGAGGGCATGCTTTTTAAGCGCAAAGTAATGGCAAATACTGAGTAAAATCCATTCAGAAATAATAGCTAAAAGTCGCTAATTTTTGCTTGGATATTCATGAATATCATTCAAGCACCTCTGCAAGCCAGTATCCTTGCGGGTTGCAGAGGCATAAAAACCTCTCGGTGATATTTTGCTATGCTTGAACCTTTTACAAAGTTAAGTTGGTTAAGTAGCAATGCGTAGCCTAGAGGCAAAAGTTGTGTAGATATTTTTGTGGGCGATTATCAATTCAAGCCTTGTTTTTATCCCGTTTTGAATATTGAGGGGAGTGCGTGTTAAAATACCGCATTAAATTATTCAAGTATTTAGGAAAACTGTCAGATGTCAACCGCCCCATTTAACTACAACAACACTTTAAACAAAGTCGACCCAGCATTGGATGCCATGATTAACGCTGAAGTAGTGCGTCAGCATGAGCATATTGAACTGATTGCTTCAGAAAACTACACTAGTCCAGCCGTGATGCAAGCGCAAGGTTCTCAGTTGACCAATAAATATGCTGAAGGCTATCCTAGTAAACGTTTTTATGGCGGTTGTGAGTTTGTTGACCAAGTTGAGCAGTTGGCGATTGACCGTTTAAAAGCGCTTTACGGAGCAGAATATGCCAATGTACAGCCGCATTCAGGTTCACAGGCTAATCAGGCTGTTTACTTCTCTATTTTAAAACCGGGTGATACCGTAATGGGCATGAATTTAGGCCACGGCGGGCACTTAACGCATGGCTCACCAGCGAACTTATCAGGCAAACTTTTTAACATCGTGCCTTATGGCCTGAATGATAAAGAAGAAATTGACTATGACGAGATGGAGCGCATTGCCGTTGAGTGCAAACCAAAATTGTTAATTGGTGGCGCATCGGCTTATGCTTTGCGATTTGACTGGGCACGCATGGCAGAAATCGCCAAAAAAGTAGGCGCTTATTTTATGGTGGATATGGCGCATTACTCTGGCTTGATTGCTGCGGGCGTTTATCCAAACCCCGTGCCTCACGCTGACTTTGTGACTTCAACTACGCATAAAACCCTGCGCGGCCCGCGTGGTGGAGTGATTATGGCAAAAGCGGAGTTTGAAAAATCATTGAACTCAAGCGTTTTCCCTGCCTTGCAAGGTGGTCCGCTCATGCATGTGATAGCAGGAAAAGCGACAGCATTTTTAGAGGCATCTCAACCCGCATTTAAAGAATATCAAACCCAGGTCATTAAAAATGCGCAAGCCATGGCTGAAACCTTAACGGCTCGTGGTCTGCGCATTATTTCTGGTCGCACCGAGTCGCACATGTTTTTGGTGGATTTGCGCCCGAAAGGCTTAACAGGTAAAGCTGCAGATGCCGCATTAGGCTTAGCGCACATTACTGTGAATAAAAATTCGATTCCTAATGACCCAGAAAGCCCATTTGTGACTTCTGGTATTCGTATTGGCGCACCAGCCATTACCACGCGTGGCTTTAAAGAAGATGAAGCACGCCAAGTGGCAAACTTGATTGCTGATGTGTTAGATAACCCAGCTAATGAGGCAGTGATTGCTGCAACTAAAGCTAAAGTACACGCTTTAACGGCGCGCTTTCCTGTTTACGATAAATAAGTATGAAGTGCCCATTTTGCGGAGCCGGCGATACCCAAGTCATTGATTCTAGAGTTAACGACGAAGGTGACTCCATTCGCCGCCGCCGTAAATGCGGGGCTTGTGACAAACGCTTTACTACCTATGAAACCGCAGAACTGCACATGCCACAGGTGGTAAAAACCAACGGTACGCGTGAAGAATTTAATCTCGAAAAACTGCGGTTATCTTTCACCCGCGCTTTGCATAAACGCCCAGTGCCCACTGAATATGTCGATCATGCCCTTGATAGAATTTCACAAAAACTGCTGAGTTTAGGGGTGAGGGAGATTCCGGCGCGCGATTTGGGTGAAAGTGTGATGCATGAACTTAAGCTCATGGATAAAGTGGCTTATATACGGTTTGCCTCGGTTTACAGAAGTTTTTCGGATGTGGACGATTTTAACGTGGCGATTCGTGATTTAGTGCCACTATCAAATGCTAAACGCCGCAGCACTGACATTAAATAGGAACTCTCATGAAACTGATTAAATGGTCGTCTATCATTTTTGCGGTGTTAACTTTAATCATCACCGTTGTTTTTTTTGGCTGGTGGATGTTTAAAGATAGTTTGGTATTTGGTAGCGAAAAGTTTGATCAAGTGAAATGGATGCAGCATGCGCCAAATTTACAAAATGAATGTAAACGCGGTGATATGGCGTATGACTTGCAAAAAAATATCCTCGTTCGAGGGCTAAAGCGTGAAGCGGTAACATCAATGTTAGGCAGACCCGCTTATGAAGAAGGTAATGCGATGAGTTACGACTTAGGTAAATGTATGCATGTTTACCATGGGTTGCTCGTGTATTTTGATGCGGATAACCGGTTGATTAATAGCCGAATTTCATCGCATTAAAAGCGGAATGAAAGACTAATTAGCCTAGAATGTAACGCATGGTTTCAACATTAGATTGCACTTTTATGGCACAAGCTTTGCGTTTAGCCGAGCAGGGTCTATATACCACCACGCCAAACCCGCGCGTAGGCTGTGTGATTGTTAATAATCAAAAAATAGTGGGTGAGGGCGCGCACCTAAAAGCGGGTGAGCCACATGCAGAAGTATTTGCCTTACGCCAAGCAGGCGCACTAGCAAAAGGTGCGGATATTTATGTGACGTTGGAGCCTTGCAGCCACACCGGAAAAACCCCGCCTTGTGTACATGCAGTAATAGCAGCACAACCAAAACGCGTGATAGTCGCGATGCAAGACCCTAATCCACTAGTCGCTGGGCAAGGTATCGCAGCCATGCGCAATGCAGGCATTGAAGTGAACGTTGGCGTGATGGAAAAAGAAGCGAATGCGCTCAATATTGGTTTTGTGTCACGCATGACGCGCGGTTTACCTTTTGTACGCAGCAAAGTGGCAGCAAGTTTAGATGGTAAAACAGCGTTAAATAATGGCAAAAGCCAGTGGATTACAGGCGAGGCGGCGCGCTTAGATGTGCAACATTGGCGCGCGCAAAGTTGCGCAATCCTGACAGGGGTTGGCACGGTGTTAGCGGATAACCCAAGCATGACGGTGCGTTTGCCTAATATTTCACGTCAGCCACTAAAAGTGATTGTAGATAGTCACCTCAAAACGCCTTCAGATGCCCACATTTTGCAACATGGGCAGGTCTTGATAGCCTTTGCCAGCGACCCTCACAACCGTGCTAAAGCATTACAAGCTGCTGGGGTCGAGTTGTTAGCGCTTTCCAATCAAAATGGGCGGGTAGATATAAAAGCTTTGTTAATTAATCTTGCGCAACGCGGTGTGAACGAGGTGCTGTTAGAGGCTGGGCAAGGGTTGAATGGCGCATGTTTGCAGGAAGATTTAATAGATGAGCTCTTGCTATATTATGCGCCAAAGCTGATGGGCACCGAGGCGCAAGGGATGTTTGCAATGACTGCTTTTACACAGATGCAGCAAGCCGTTCAGTTGAACATTCTGGATATTCGGCAAGTGGGTGTGGATATTCGCTTGCGTGCTAGGCCAGTAAAATCTACTTAAATGATGCTCATTGACACGCACTGTCACCTTGATGCTGCAGAATTTGATGCGGATAGAGATGCTATTGCGCTTGATGCCCGCCAGCAAAATGTTGCGGGCATTGTTGTGCCGTCAGTAGCGCGTTACAACTTTGATGACGTTATCGCGCTATCAAACCTACACAAACATTGCGCTTATGCGCTTGGCATACACCCTATGTATGTAGATGATGCACAACAAGACGATTTAAAGGTGCTCGAAAATTACCTGCAAATCCATCAGCCTGTGGCGATTGGCGAAATTGGTTTGGATTATTTTGTCACCAAAAATAATATCGAAAAGCAAACCTATTTTTTTACTGCGCAGCTTAAGCTTGCTCAACAGTATCATTTGCCCGTGATATTGCATGTGCGTAATGCGATTGATGATGTGCTAAAGCATTTGCGGCGTACGCAAGTGGTTGGTGGCATTGCGCATGCGTTTAATGGCAGCTTTCAGCAGGCCGAGCAGTTGATTGCGCTTGGCTTTAAATTGGGTTTTGGTGGTGCCATGACCTACAGTCGTGCTTTACATATTCGAGAACTCGCCAAAAAACTGCCCCTTGAAGCGATAGTGTTAGAAACTGATGCGCCAGATATTCCACCCGAATGGGTGGGAAAACAAGGTAGAAATACACCTGCCCAGACGGTTAAAATAGCGCAATTTTTGGCCGATTTGCGTCAAGTAAATGTGTCGCAAGTCATTGATATTACTAGTGCCAATGCGCTACAAATTTTGCCAAAATTGGCTTACTTATTCACACCACCTCAAGTGCTACTTTAAGTATGCGTGCTAAGCGTTGCTAAACTGCGTAAAATTCTATAACTTATTGATTTATATATATAAAATAAAAAGTTCAAAAAATAAGCGATTTAAAAAAAGCCTTTAAAACTGGTAAGTTACAGTTGTAAGTCACAGTTATTCACAGAGTTATCCACAGATATTGTGAATAGCCCTTTTGGGTGATTTTAGGCTAAAAGTTGAATAAAAATTTGAGACATGTCAAGTGAAAATTAAAGATAAAAATTATCGCACCATTTGGTCTGATGAGAACCAAGCAATTGTTCACATTATCGACCAAACAAAGTTACCGCATGCGTTTGAAATTGTGCAAGTTTCGAGCTTGCCCGCCATGGTGCATGCCATTAAAGTCATGCAAGTGCGAGGTGCGCCTTTAATTGGCGTTGCGGCAGCTTATGGCATTGCCTTGGCGATGCATGCTGATGCGAGTGATGCGCATTTGCATGATGCTGCACAAAAGTTAAAAGCCAGTCGCCCCACAGCGGTAAATTTACAATGGGCTGTCAGCCGCATGGTTGCTGGCTTGCAGAGCATGCCGCTGGAAGACCGTGCAAAATGGGCTTGGACTGCAGTGCAAAATATGGCCGATGAAGATGCCGAACAAAACTTGCACATTGGTCAGCACGGCTTAAGTTTAATTCAATCGCGCTATCGCAAAAAAACTTTTCAAATATTAACGCACTGTAACGCTGGCTGGCTGGCAACGGTGGATTATGGCACCGCACTTGCGCCCATTTACGCCGCGCATGATGCTGGCTTAGATGTACATGTGTGGGTGGGCGAAACGCGCCCGCGCAACCAAGGCGCGAGTTTAACCGCATGGGAACTTAGCGCGCATGGTGTGCCGCACACGGTAGTGGCCGATAATGCAGTGGGTTATTTAATGCAGCAAGGTTTGGTGGATATGGTGATTGTGGGCGCAGACCGTGTGACAGCACTTGGCGATGTCTGCAACAAAATTGGCACCTATTTACGCGCATTGGCCGCGCATGATAATCACATTCCGTTTTATGTCGCCGTGCCCACGCCAACCATTGATTGGACCATCAGCCATGCCGCGCAAATTGAAATTGAACATCGGCATGGCGATGAACTTGCCATAATGCAAGGTGTGAACGCTGCGGGTGAGTTGCAACATGTGCGCATTTTGCCTGCAGATGCGCTAACGCTCAACCCTGCGTTTGATGTCACCCCCGCAAATTTAGTCACAGGCATTATTACAGAGCGCGGAGTGTTTTCGCCCGCTGAGTTAAAGCGTATTTATAGCGAAAAATAACTGCAGAAAAAATGCGCAAAATTGCACTAAAAATTGCCCTAAAATTCGCCCGAGAGCAAAACAGCACCTCTGCAAGCCAGTCTGCATAAGGCTTCCAGAGCATCGTAAAAGAAGATGTGTGATTTTGATGTGTTTTACATATGTTTAAAACGGCTTAACAATGGAGTAAATTCATCATGCAAATTGATGCAGAAAAACTATTAAATACCAGCCAAAAATTAGCAAACTTAGGCTTAAATAAAGGCACCTCGGGCAACGCCAGCGTGCGTGTTGACGGGGGATTTTTAATCACACCTTCAGGCTTGTCGGTTGAACAAATGTCAGCCAGCGATATGGTGAATATGCATTTAGATGGCACGATTGCAGATTCAGATGCAGGCAAAAAACCATCCTCAGAATGGCGCTTTCATCGCGATATTTTGGCAAATCGGCCCGAAATTAACGCGGTGATTCACACCCACAGCATGTTTGCCACCACGCTAGCGTGCCTACACAAAGATATTCCGCCGTTTCATTACATGATAGCCGTGGCGGGTGGCGACACCATTCGTTGCGCGCCGTATGCTCTATTTGGCTCGCAAGCGTTGTCTGATGTTGCACTTTTAGCCCTGCAAGAGCGCAAAGCCTGCCTGTTAGCAAATCACGGCATGATTGCACTTGGGCGCGATTGCGACGAAGCACTGGCGGTGGCGCAAGAAGTTGAAAACCTGTGCGAGCAATATTGGCGGACGTTACAGCTTGGTGAGCCGCATATTTTATCTGAGGCTGAAATGCGTGAGGTTTTTCAGCAATTTAAAGGATATGGCCGCTGGGCGCAGTGATTTTGAGCGAGAATCTTGCGATAAATACAACATATTTAGGCGCGAAGGCAGGAGATTGTAAAAAAATGTGTTCTAAATTTAATAAGTTAAGGTAGCATGCGAACCTATACATTTCGGTAACTATAAGGAAGATACTATGAAAAGTAAGTTTGTTGCAGCCACTGTGCTTGCAATGCTGGTGCCTGCTGTGGGTCATGCAGCCCCCATTGTTTGGAGTTCTGAATTTTACGAAATTGATACTGCATCTGGATATTTAATAAGTGGTGGGTCTGTCGTACCAAGCTCAAATATACTAGCGAATCCGCTAGTAGGTGAGGATACTGTCAGCGCTGCAGCTGCCAATATTACTAATCAAGTATCCATGCAAGAATTTGCAAACGCGAATGCAAGTGAGTACGAATTTAAAGCTAATGTAGTTGTTACACCTGATGATGCTACCAATAGTGTGGGGGTATATCCAGGTGCAAGTTTAACTAACACATTTGTTGCAAACACTTCAGTTTTAAATGTTGCTTATGATTTTAGTGGGCTGATTCAATATAGCGCATCAACTGCTGGCGTGTCCTATCAAGATTTGGTTGTTTCGTTCGGATTGTATGATTTAACTACAAGTTCCTCTGTCACATTCCAAGATTTTGAAGCACTACATCGTCAAAATAATTCTGGCCCACTCAATAATCAAGTAGTTAGCGCAGCTGACGAAACTATTCCTTTCTCATTGGTAGATGATAAACAATTTAGTATTGTGGCAGGCCATGAGTACCAATTAAAAGTTAATTTATTTCCAAGTATTTTTACTAGCAATACGTCTAGTGTGAATAGCTCAAACTCAGTATTGAACATTCAATTTTCTGATGGCAACATCGCAGCAGTTCCTGAGCCAGAAACCTACGCTTTAATGTTAGCTGGTTTGGCGCTAGTGGGCTTTACAGCAAGACGCAAGCAAGCTTACTTTTCAGTTGGCGTTGGTTAATAAAAAAGCATCCGTAAGGGTGCTTTTTTGTTGCCTAGTGCGAAACATCTTCTACATGCAACCCTGTGTTTTGCCGCACATACAGTTCTTCCCACAAGTATTCAGCGCGTTTATCGCGCGTGAGTAGGCTAAACAAAATCACCATCAAAAAACCAAGAGGAATCGAGATAATGCCAGGGTTTTTGAGTGGAAATAACGGTTTTTCTAAGCCCATCATGCTGGTCAAGGGTTGATTATTAGAAGTGCCTTGGTATTTAGCAATATCCTGTTTGGCTTTAGTGATTTTTTTTAGTGCTGCATCATCTGCTTGGCTTAAATCGGCAGGAGCGCTCGCTATCACGGCGTTAGCATCAGCTAATACTTTTAGCGGATATGTCATATTGGGTGAAACTAGCACTAATAAAATGGCACTTCCAGCACCTATCAGCATGCCCATCACCACGCCTGTGGTGTTACATTTGCGCCAATATAGCGTGAGAAAAATTGCGGGTAAGTTGCTGCTGGCCGCAACGGCAAACGCCATTCCAACTAAGTGGGCAACATTTTGGCCTTTAGCTAAAATGCCAATAAAAATCGCCACCAAACCAACGCAAATGCTGGCAATTTTTGCCGCTTTCATTTGTTGCGCTTGGCTAGCTTTGCCATCTTTAAGCACATTCACGTATAAATCATGCGCAATGGCACTTGCTGAGGCTAGCACCAACCCTGCCACCACCGCAACAATAGTGGCAAAGGCCACTGCCGCCACAAAAGCCAGCATAAAATTGCCCATGAGTGAGTTTTCACCGCCACCCAAATGCTGCGCCAGCAACGGTGCCGCCATGTTGCCACCTTTATCAATGCTGCCAATCGTCTCTGGGCCAACGTGCATGGCCGCGCCAAAGCCTAAAAACAGCGTGAGCACATAAAAACCGCCAATAATCGCCATTGCCCACACCACAGATTTTCGCGCTTCTTGCGCATTGGGCACGGTAAAAAAGCGCATTAAAATATGCGGCAAGCCTGCAGTGCCAAACACCAGCGCCATGCCGAGGCTGATTTGGTCGATAGGGTCTTTTAAAAATAAACCGGGTTCTAAAAAGCGTTGGCCGAGTTCTTGGGTACTCATGCTGCTGGCCGTATTGCCCAATAATTTAGCCACTTGCGCTTGCACTTTGGGGTCATCAACCACCGCTTGCAAAAATGCAGGTAAGCTAAAGCCGTAAGGTAGCCACACCAAAGTCACCAAGACCAGTGAAGCAATCACCAATAAAACTGCTTTGACGATTTGTACATAAGTGGTAGCAACCATGCCGCCAAATACCACATAAGCCAACATCAGCGTGCCAACAGCAATCACACTCACTTCATAATCAATGCCAATCAGTGTTTTTACTAACACACCACCACCCACCATTTGCGCGGTGAGGTAAAAAATGGAGACGGTAATGGTAGAAAGCGCGGCAATCATGCGCGCTTTTTTAGGGTCGTTGCGAAATGCTAAAATATCGCCAAGGGTATATTTGCCGATGTTTCGGCAAGGTTCGGCAATGACCAATAACACTGCAATATACCCCATCAGAAAACCAACGGAATACATAAAGCCATCGTAACCATAGAGCGAAATTAAACCAGCAATGCCCAAAAAAGACGCGGCAGATAGATAATCGCCCGCAATCGCCCAGCCGTTTTGCAAACCGCTAATGCTGTTCCCAGCCGCGTAAAAGTCTTTGGTCGATTTCACCCGTTTGCTTGCCCACCAAGTAATTAACATGGTGAGTGCAATAATACTGCTAAAAATGATAAAAGTGAGCCAGCGGTATTCACTTGCAACTGCGCCCGCAGCAAGCGCTGGTGAGGCTTGCAGCAAAGTTAACGCGGCTATTATTTTTTTCATAATACGCCTTTAATATTGTGTGCATCTTTGACTAAGGCTTGCGCACGCGCATCAAACTCAGCATTGGCGCGCTTGGCATAAATAATCGCGATTAGCCAAGCAACAACAAATTGTGAAAGTGCAAAAACCAAACCCAAGTTAATGACACCCCACACTTTTACTCTAGAAATATCTTGAAAATAAGCGGTGCTGATTGGAAGTAGAAAGTAAAAAACCAACGCAAACAACATCATGCGCCACAAAAATTTATTTTTATCTCGATGTAGCTGCTGAAATCTTGGATCCGCTTCAACGGCTTCCCAATGAATATTAGTATTTTTCAAAATGGTTACTCTCAATTTCACTTAAATTTAAAGTACAGATAATGCTGTTTTGACTTGTGATTTTACTGGTGATTGTACTGCCTTTAAGGTAAAATTTCCTCCCGTCTGCAACAAATCTTATAAAGCCTTTCCATGACCAAATATGTATTCGTAACCGGCGGTGTTGTTTCTTCTCTTGGCAAAGGTATTGCTGCCGCTAGCCTAGGTGCAATTCTCGAATCGCGTGGCATTAAAGTGACCATGCTCAAGCTCGACCCCTACATTAACGTTGACCCTGGTACCATGTCGCCTTTTCAGCATGGTGAAGTGTTTGTGACCGATGATGGCGCAGAAACCGACCTCGATTTAGGCCATTACGAACGCTTTATTTCGCAGCGTATGGCCAAGCGCAATAGTTTTACAACAGGCCAAATTTACGAAACCGTGATTAAAAAAGAACGCCGTGGTGAATACCTCGGCAAAACTGTGCAAGTCATTCCGCATATCACGGACGAAATTAAAAATCACATTAAACGCGGCGCCGCAGGTTCGGATGTGGCGATTGTTGAAGTAGGTGGCACAGTGGGAGATATTGAATCGCTACCATTTTTAGAAGCCATTCGCCAAATGGGCTTTGAAGAAGGGCGCAATAACGCTTGCTATGTGCATTTAACTTTATTACCGTGGATTCCAACTGCGGGTGAACTTAAAACCAAACCCACGCAACACAGTGTAAAAGAGTTGCGGCAAATTGGTATTCAGCCAGATATTTTGCTGTGTCGTGCAGAACGTGAGATACCGGAAGATGAAAAGCGCAAAATTGCTTTGTTTACAAACGTAGCGTTTGAAGCAGTGATTAGCGCGATTGATTCGGATTCTATTTATAAAATTCCAGGTCTGTTGCATGACCAAATGATGGATGAAATTGTTTGCCATAAGCTCAACATTTTAGCCAAAGCGGCTGATTTAACCGCTTGGAAAAACATTGTTAACCGTCTCGAAAACCCAAAAAATACCGTCAACATTGCTTTTGTTGGCAAATACGTTGATTTAACTGAAAGTTATAAATCGCTCACCGAAGCCTTAATTCATGCGGGCATACACACAGAATCTAAAGTTAAAATTAACTATATAGATAGTGAAGAAATTGAAAAATCAGGCACAGATAGCCTAAAAGCAATGGATGCGATTTTGATTCCTGGTGGCTTTGGTGTGCGCGGTACCGAAGGTAAAATTTTAGCGATTCAATATGCACGGGAACATAAAGTACCCTACTTAGGGATATGTTTAGGCATGCAACTGGCGGTAATTGAGTTTGCACGCAATGTGGCTGGCTTAAAAGGCGCAAACAGTACGGAGTTTAATGTAGATGCGCCGTATAAGCTGATTGGACTAATTGAGGAATGGCAAGACGCAACGGGTAAAGTTGAAAAACGTGATGAAAACTCAGACCTTGGCGGTACGATGAGGCTTGGTGCGCAAGCTTGCCCAATAGTGCCCAATACGATGGCCGCTAGCATTTATGGCGCGCAAGTGAATGAGCGCCACCGACATCGTTATGAGGTAAATAATCATTATGTGGACCAACTCAAATCGGCTGGCTTAGTAATTTCTGCCAGAACACCAACAGAAAATTTATGTGAGATTATTGAGTTACCAAAAGATGTGCATCCATGGTTTATGGCGGTGCAGTTTCATCCGGAATTTACTTCTAATCCACGCGCAGGGCACCCGCTGTTTATTGCTTATGTAAAAGCGGCGTTAGCAAACAAAAAGGCTTAAATCATGAAACTATGTAACTTTGATGTTGGCCTTGAGCATCCACTATTTTTAATTGCGGGGCCATGCGTGATTGAGTCAAAACAAATGGCGATAGATACCGCTGGAGCGTTAAAAGAAATTGCTGCATCGCTTAATATCCCGTTTATTTATAAATCCAGCTACGATAAAGCCAACCGAAGCTCAAACAAAACCTTTCGTGGCTTTGGTATGGAAGAAGGCTTACGTATTTTAGATGATGTGCGAGCGCAAATCGGCGTGCCTATTTTAACTGACGTGCATACAGAAGAGCAGGTGCCACATGTGGCGGCGGTGGTAGATGTGTTGCAAACGCCAGCCTTTTTGTGTCGCCAAACGGATTTTATTACTGCTTGTGCAAAATCCGGCAAGCCGGTGAATATCAAAAAAGGCCAATTCATGGCACCTGGCGATATGAAAAACGTGGTGCAAAAAGCTTATGAAGCCAACGGCGGTGTGGATAATATCATGGTCTGTGAACGCGGTGCTTCATTTGGCTACAACACCTTGGTTTCGGATATGCGCGGTTTGGCGATTATGCGCGAAACCAAATGCCCCGTGGTATTTGATGCCACGCACTCAGTACAACAACCTGGTGGGCAAGGGGATAAAAGCGGTGGGCAACGTGAACACGTACCTGTGTTAGCACGGGCTGCGGTGGCAAGTGGAATTGCGGGTGTGTTTATGGAAACGCACCCAGACCCATCAAAAGCTTTGTCAGATGGCCCTAACGCATGGCCGCTTGATAGGATGAAAGAGCTATTGGCAGTGTTAGTGGATTTAGATACATTAGTAAAAAAAGCTGGTTTTATTGAGAGTACGCTATAAAAATTGTTGTGAAAAATAATGATGAAAATTAGGAGAGTATCATGAGTGCTATTGTAGATATTATCGCCCGCGAGATTTTAGATTCACGCGGAAATCCAACTGTAGAAGTAGATGTGTTACTGGAAAGCGGCATTATTGGCCGTGCAGCAGTGCCTTCAGGCGCATCTACTGGCGCGAAAGAAGCGATGGAATTACGTGATGGCGATAAAAGTCGCTATCTAGGTAAAGGCGTGCTCAATGCGGTAGAAAACGTGAATACCGAAATCACCGAAGCGATTATTGGCTTAGACGCCGAAGAACAAAGCTTTATTGACAAAACCTTGATTGAGCTTGACGGGACCGAAAATAAAGACCGTTTAGGTGCAAATGCGATTTTGGGCGTTTCAATGGCGTGCGCACGTGCTGCGGCTGAAGAGTCTGGTTTACCGCTTTACCGCTACTTAGGCGGTTCAGGCGCGATGCAATTACCAACGCCGATGATGAACATCATCAACGGTGGTGCGCACGCTGATAACTCAGTCGATATGCAAGAGTTCATGATTATTCCTGCGGGTTTGCCAAGTTTCCGCGAAGCGATTCGTTGCGGCGCAGAAATTTTTCATCAATTGAAAAAAACACTCCACAAAAAAGGCTTGGCGACTACTGTAGGTGATGAAGGTGGTTTCGCACCGAATTTGCCAAGTAATGAAGCCGCGATTCAATTGATTATGGAATCCATTGCTGATGCAGGCTATGAGCCAGGCCGTGATGTATATTTGGGCTTGGATTGCGCCAGTACCGAATTTTATAAAGATGGTAAATATCATTTAGAATCAGAAGGTTTGGCTTTGAGTTCTGCTCAATTTACCGATTATTTAGCCACATGGTGCGACAAATACCCCATCATCACCATTGAAGATGGTATGGGCGAATTTGACTGGGACGGCTGGAAAATCTTGACTGACCGCTTGGGTAAAACCACGCAATTAGTGGGTGACGATTTATTTGTGACCAACGCAAAAATCTTGCGTGAAGGTATTCAACGTGGCGTGGCAAACTCATGCTTGATTAAAGTGAACCAAATCGGTACGCTCACTGAGACTTTCCAAACCATCGAGATGGCAAAACGCGCGGGCTATACCGCTGTGGTTTCACATCGCTCTGGTGAAACTGAAGACACCACGATTGCTGATATTTCAGTGGCGACCAACGCGCTGCAAATCAAAACGGGTTCACTCTGCCGTTCTGAGCGTATCGCCAAGTACAACCAATTGCTTCGTATTGAAGAAGAATTGGGCGATGCGTCGAGTTATGCGGGTAAGGGCGCGTTTTACCAACTTTTCAAGTAAATTAGACTATCAAAACAATGAATTGGGATGCAGTACAAGGCGTGCGGCGCACAGAAGCCGAGATAGTATGTTTGGATACAGCGAGGTTGCGAGCACCGCAACAACGCCGTAATGCGCTCAAGGAGTTGTTTTGAAAGCCCTGACGCTAATATTTGTCATCCTCATCGCCTTACTACAATATCCATTGTGGCTGGGCAAAGGGAGCTGGTTGCGCGTGTGGGACTTAAAAAGCCAAATTGCAAAGCAAGAAGAAAAAAATAATCGCGATAAAATTCGTAACGATGCCCTTGATGCCGAAGTGCGCGATCTCAAAAGTGGCAAAGCTGCCATAGAAGAGCGCGCGAGAAGTGAACTTGGCATGGTGAAACAAGATGAAGTGTTTTATCAGGTGTTGCAAGTTGAGGAGTCTGCTAGCAAGCCTTAAAAATGTAGATTTTGTGGTTAACTTAGACTCATCAAATATCATAGTTTAGCCACTATATCGTTTTTGATGCTCTGGAATCCGCATGGATACTGGCTTGCAGGGCAGTGAAAATTCCTCGGGATAATTTAAGCGTGTAAATAAATAGAAACTTCATTCAGTTTGGTATTGAAAATACCAATCTATCATCGTTTTGTTGTAGATTTCTACTTCTTTGAGCAGTTGCGCTGAAGCAGTGCAAACGTCAATATTTATTATAGGGAAACCGGATCGTTCATCGATTTTTTCATTTGGCGTTTTTGTAGCAATGCAGTCCTCTTTTTTTGCATAATTTTCACTATGCGTTATCACTTTAAATAGCCGGTAATTTCCTGCTTCAGTGTCTGATTTAGCCATGGCTTGTCCGCCTTTTAGTAAAATAATTTCGGCAAAATCACTGTTAATCTCAAGATTGCCCTTCAGTTTTTGGCGGCGCTTCTCGGCATGTAATGGGCTATTGAAATCTGCATCAGCTGCATTAACGCTGCCTTGCTGCGTGATTGTTGCACCCGCTTCAGCTTTGTTATCCGTCAGCTCGCGCAATGTGGCTTTGGGTTTGCTTATTGGTTTGGAAGCAGATTGATCAGCGGCCTCAGCTGCGGGTAAATTTTGCTCGGCAACGATGGGTGCTGCGGCAGGCGTTGCTGGCGTTATTGCAGTGGGCGTTTCCGCAATGGCTACTTGTTTAGCAACATCATTTTCAGTTGCTTTTCTTTCAGTTGTTGCGCTTGCTAGCGGTTTACTGGCTGATTTTGCCAAATCAAGCGCATCCGCTTTGCTAACTTGGTCAGACGCTGTAGTTTCTTTTAATTGCGCGTCTTTACTGACTATACGCTCAAGCTTTTTAGTTTCAGGCTCTGCGTGAATTGTAGTTATATTTTTATCAGACAGAGGCGCGCTCTGAGAGGTCGTCAAACTGTCTGCATTTGCTGATACAACTTCTTCAGAGGCAGGTGCAACTTGACTGCTAACGTTTGCTGGAGGCTCATGTAGTATTGCGCCTTCAGTTTGCGAATTAACTACAGCGCTAGCAGGGCTGTTTTCTGAAATAGTTGCTGGGGTATCTGCTGTCCAAATGGTTTCTTCAGGATGATCACGTAAAAGTAATACTGTGACTAAAATAACCGTGGCTAAGCCTGTTAAACCGGCCCATTGGGCATTGGCAAAATGATCTTTAAGTAGCCAGTTTTTAACACTTGCTAGCCAATGATTTTGCGGTTGCGTGGCTTTTTTTGCATAATCTAATACAGTATTACGCACTTGCTGGCGTACTTGCACATCGGTATCTGGCGCATGTTCTAAGGCTTTTTTAAGATGTGCATCTTGTATGGGTTTATTGGTCATCCCGCATCCTTTTCTGTGAGTGGATGCAAATAAGCCCCCATGCAGGTGCGTAACTTGCTCAAAGCATAACGCAAGCGGCTTTTCACGGTTTCAAATTCTGCGTTTAACAATTCAGCCATTTCATCTAAACTTAAATTATCCTCATGGTGCAGCAAAAAAGCGGCACGTTGCAACGCCGGCAACCCTTCTAAGCAGTTTAGTAATTGTTGTCCAGCCTTGCGCCAAAAAGCTTGCTGCTCAGGTTGCTCGGCAATTGGGGCTGGCCAAAGCTGCCACGCTTCTGCACTGTCATCGTCTAACCAACCTTCATCTGCTGATACTTCCCGCCCATTTTTACGCATAATATCGACTGCACGATGATGTGCTAGCGTGAAAAGCCATGTTTTAAAACTCGCCGTTTCACTTGCTTGCCAGCGCTCGCGCGCATCGACCAGCTTCATCCAAGTATCCTGAAACACTTCATCCACTTGCGCTTGCATGCTGCTACCCAACACACGCCGCACATAGCGGTATAGTGGTTTTTCATGTCGCGCATAAAGCAGTTCAAAAGCATGGGCTTTGCCTGCACAAAATTGCCGCATCAAGCTTTCATCGGTGAGTAAATCTTGCATGTCGCAAGTGTGGCATTAGTGTGTTAAACGGTCAACACATCTGAATAGGGTTAAAAATATTTTTAATTTTGGATTAACCCCATATACAAATTTCAAACGTGTAACACCTTGTTAGCCAATTTTTAACATTATTAACAAGGAGCACGCCATGCAACAAAGCCGATTTCAATCCTATTTATTATTAGTTTGCACGCTATTTTTATCACTCATCTCTAGCAGCGCTTCTGCATTTTGCGGCTTTTTTGCGGGTAAGGCAGATGCCCATTTATTTAACGAGGCCAGTCAAGTAATTTTGGTGCGCGATGGCACACGGAGCGTGATTTCGATGCTGAATGATTACAAAGGCCCGTTGAATGATTTTGCGCTGGTAGTGCCTGTGCCGCAAGTGCTAGAAAAAGGCCAAGTGCGCATTGGCGATAAACGTTTGTTTGATCGGCTAGATGCTTATTCTGCGCCACGTGTGGCAGAATATTTTGATCCTGACCCTTGTCCAGTCGGCCAGCAGTATTTAGGTGAATTAAGAAAAATGCGCGCGATGGATGCGGCAGCACCTGCCTCCGCGAATATGGCTGAAAAAAAAGAAAGCGATAAAGCCTTGGGCGTGACGGTGGAAGATAGCTACACCGTGGGCGAATACGATATTGTGATGTTATCAGCTAAGCAGTCAGATGGCTTAGAAACGTGGCTGGTAACGAATGGCTACAAAATGCCCAAAGGTGCTTCAGCCGCGCTTAAACCTTACATTGCGCAAAACATGAAGTTTTTTGTCGCCAAGGTGAATTTAAAAGAGCAGGCTGCCACCGGCGTGCAGTATTTGCGTCCGCTACAATTTGCCTTTGACAGCGAAAAATTCATGTTGCCGATTCGTTTAGGCATGATTAACGCTGACCCAAACAAACCACAAGATTTAATTGCCTACGTACTGACCAAAAAAGGCCGCGTTGAAAGTGCCAATTACCGCACCGTAAAGTTACCCGCCAATGAAAATTTGCCGCCTGCGATTAAAAATAACTTTAACGCTTTTTATAAGGCCATGTTTGATTATCAGGCCAAAAAAGAACATCATCGTGTGGTTTTTACAGAGTATTTTTGGGATATGGGCTGGTGCGACCCATGTGCAGACCAGCCATTAAGCCGCGAAGAATTGCGTCAAACAGGCGTGTTCTGGCTCAACAATGGGTTTGATGATAACGGTGGCGCACAAAACGCCTTGCTCACACGTTTGCATGTGCGCTATACGCCAAACACTTTTCCTGAAGATTTGATGTTTACCCAAACCAGCGACCGCGAAAACTGGCAAACACGCTATGTGGTGCAAAACCCATTTGAAAGTAGTGTGCAAGCCTGCCGTGAAAAAGCCGCCAATTATAGCTGCACGCAACAATGCCGCAATGAAGATGATGGTTGGAGCCCGCTTGAGCGCAAAGGCTATGCACGTTCATGCATGCAAAGCTGCAAAGCCAGTAACAGCAGCGCAGTAGAACTTGCACGCCGTTATTACGAAACCGATTTGCCTCAACGCCAACAAACTGAAATGCAAACGCTCATGCGCTACACCGGCTGGAACAAGCGCGATGCTCAGCGATTTTTGGGTGGAGAGCTCGTGCTCGATAATAGCCAAGTTTACGCACCATCAAAACCGCAAAGCAAAGATAAATGGTGGGAATCCTTATTTGGTAAAGGTGAGTAATATGACGACGCAGTCATTAATTTTTGCTGTAAAGCCGCTCAAATGGCCGAGCTTTAGCCGGCTGACATCATGGCTAGCTATGATGGACGCACGCTATTTTCAGCTCATTTTTCTCATCAGCTTGTTGGCGTTTGGCGCCTTGGCGCGGGATTTTTCTCTCACCGGCTGGCAAGTGTTTTTTACCTTTGCCAGCGCGGTAGGCACGCAGGCATTTTGGCAGTTTTGGCTGAAGTTACCACATCGCAAAAACATGCAAGGCTATTTGAGCGCATTTGTCACCACTTGCGGCATCAGCATTTTAGTGCGCGCAGATGTGATTTGGGTGCATCCACTGCTAGCTTGCTTGGCGATGAGCAGCAAATTTGTATTTCGCTTTGGTCAAGGAGAGGCAAGAGGCCACATTTTAAACCCAGCTAACTTGGCCGCATTTACAGCTTATGCGTGGATGCCGCATGCTTGGCTATCGCCAGGCCAATGGGGGCAAGAAACGCTAGCGGCTTTTTGGATGTTGATATTAGGCGCCACCGTAGCAGGCCGCGTAGCACGCTGGGATGTGAGTTTTGCCTTTATTTTTGTGTGGTTAGGGCTATTTGCAGGGCGGTTGATTTGGCTAGATTATGCCGCCGATTTAGCCATTGAAATGTGGCTGCACCAAGCCATGAATGGCGCAACCATTTTATTTGCATTTTTTATGATTTCTGACCCGATGACCACGCCACAACATCGCATTGCCCGCATGTGCTATGCAGCGTGCGTAGCTGGCACAGCTTTTATTTGGCAATTTGGCTTATTTAAATCGCAAGGTTTAATCGTGGCTTTATTTATGTGGAGTTTTACCATCCCCATTTGGAACCACTTTTTTAAAGCTAAACGCTTTGATTGGCGACACTAAAAATTGCATTAAAATGCGCTTAAAAACGCCCGAGAGATTTTCATGCCTCTGGAAGCCGCATCCAGACTGGCTTACAGAGGAGGTGAAATGATGTGTTGAAATAAAATGCGCATTTAAAGCAATTGCCAATTAAATTTTTTGCGCAATTTACTAATCGTACTGAATGCTCATTTCATTGTAGTCAACACGCATTCTTGAGTCGATGAGGCTGTTATTTTTGCTGGCGTTTACAGGCTCAACGTAAATAAGGTACGTATTGTAATTAACAGGCACTAACTTTGTGTGGTCAACCGTAGCGCGCTCACCATAAATGCCCGTGCCATCGGTTACTTCTGAGCTGCCCGCGTAAACAGATTGATTATAAGTGCCAGCTTGCCAAGCACTGGCGGTTAAATAATAACGCCCAGGTTTTAAGTGCTCAAAGCGATAGCGGCCAAATTCATCTGTGGTGGTTTTTAGTGATAATTTGATGGCCTCTGCCGATAAAGGAAATAGTTTGGTTTGTGGTTGTTTGTTAAACACATTTCGCGTGTTGGTGTACCAATTTTCCATGATTTTTTGCTGTTGCTTAATTTGCTTGTCAAAGTCAGCCAAATGCGCGGTTTCAGGGTACAAATAAACGTCCATATTTCTGAGCGGTACATTTTTGATGTTGGGATCTTTTGGCCAACTCTTATCTTCTCTGCCACTTACCGTGAGCCGATGATACATCACCCCAGAAACATGATAATCACCTTGAGCCAAAGCCGCTTTCGCTTGCGCGGCGTCAAAAGGCGTTGTAATTGGAACGATGATGGGCTTGCTTTTGCTGGCGGAATTGGCCTGTTTTTCGGCAGTTTGTACACCAGTTTCTGCGCAGCCGATTAAACCTAGTAAAATCACCATCAAAACGCTGTTGCTTATTGTTTTTAAACACATAAAATTTTCTTTAAAATATGATTTTAACGCATTCATTAAATCAAATTAAGCTCAACGTAAGCCATTGATTTGTAAAATTTTCATTTTAGATTCAAATTTATAAACACCAGAATTTTGAGTAATTTCAAAGATATTGCTATAGCCTAAATCTGCTGGCGAATCTTCTGTGCTAGAAATGTCATTACCATAGGCATCATACACATGTCTAACCACCGTTCTGTGGCCAACCGCGTTTTCGGTTTCAATATAATATTTGCCCGGTTTAATATTTTTAAAGCTATAGCGGCCATATTGGTCTGTTTTGGTGGCTAAACCGTATTGTTTTAATTTAGGATCTACTAATATTTCTACAGCATAATAATCTTTATGCCTTGCTCTATCTGCCTTGAGTTTTTTCGTCATTTCAAGATATTCTTGCAAATAGGGCGTGTAAGGATATAAAAATACCTGTGTATTGCTAACAGGAAGGCTGCCTTCAATACAGCCAATACCACGCCCATAACAGTTTACCAACACTGATTTAATTTCAACGTTGCCAGCTTTAAGCGCGTTTTTCGCCAATTCCTCATCAAAAACAGTTTTAGGCGTTCGGGGCGCTAGTTTCTCAGCTTTTCTATCGGCGCGGTCAACCGGGTCACCATGTAGCGTTGCGCACGCGCTTAAGCCAAGCAACACACACACCACTAAACTAATATTCACTAATTTTTTCATCACTACTTTTCATAATTAAACAGGCGCAAATTATAAACGAAAGACAACATCAAATGCGGGTAACAACATGACCCAAGTGGGTAAAACTAAAGCTATTTTGATTTAAATTCCACCCCGAGAGATTTTTATGCCTCTGTGACCCGCATAGATACTGGCTTGCAGAGGAGGTGAAATGAAGTGTTGTAAAAAAGCGCTTAAATCGGCGTGATTTTAGCGCTTAATTTTTGCTAGTTTCAGCAAGTGGGTATGGCAGCGGTTTAATGTTGAGTACAAATTCTCGCCAATAAATATTGCCAATTTCTAAAGCTTCTAAACGTGTTTCTGCAAGCACATCAAAACCGCCTAAAGGCGCAGGTGCACTGCGCACAATTTTGCCGACAATTTCGTTGTTTTGCGTCACGTCTTCGCCCGCGATGGGTGGTGTGCTGGTGGCAATGTGTGCGAGTTGCGTGCGGCGTTTTACTTTGCCTAAATAATGCGTGCGGGCGACAATCTCTTGGCCAGTGTAGCACCCTTTTTTAAAGTTGATTGCGTTTAAACTATCTAAGTTGACCATTTGCGGTACAAATTCTTCTTGGGTATTCACGTAAATATCTGGGATGCCCGCTTGCGTTTCTAGCCAATCCCAGCAGGGTTTTCCTACAGGTTTGCAGTTGGTTTTTAAACTTTGCCAAATTGTTTTTGCACGCTCGGTTTCTGCGATGATTTCATAGCGAGGTACGCCTGCATTGGGTAGGCAAATCAGCGTGGCGTTTTCATGCTGAATACTTTCATAAACTGCTGACGGAACGCCGCCAAAAATGGGTGCCATAAATTTGGCAATATTGTGGCCGCTTAAGCCGATTTTTACGGTGCTGTCAGATACATTGTTGATAGCCACTTTTGAGCGCATCACATACATTTTCAAGCGTTTAGCTATGGGCTCAGCCAGTTTGTGGTTAAGTTGTAAATGCAAATTGTTGTTAAAAGTAAAGGCAAAAAACAGTGCCAGTAGCCGCCCTTTGGGGCTGCAATAGCCCGTGTAATGCGCATTATTGCCACGCAGTAATTTGACATCATTAGTGACTTGCCCTTGCAAAAAAGTGAGCGCGTCATCACCGCTGATTTCCAAAATATCTAAGTGCGATAAATCACAGATAATGTCTTCATTTTGCGTGTAGCTCAGCTCTTTTTCGGTATTGCCAAATGAGCTAATAGTGCCGTTGTTAAACACGCCACCTTTAATAAATAAAAACTCTTGCCAGTCGTTGTTTGTCATGTGGTACTCTCTTCATTTTGATTACAACTATTATAGCGTGAAGCCTATCCATCTCACATTGCAAGTTTCTAAGTATTTATGCGGCTTAATGCTGGCTGGAGGGCTATTGTTTGTGAGCATGATTTATTTTATACCGCTGCCAACTTGGGTGCGTTTATTGTTGGCGTTGTCGGTGTTGATGATGGTTACATATTTTTGCCTAAAAGATGCCTTTCTAAAGCTGCCAAGTTCAATTGTTGCCATGCATATCAACCAAAAAAATCAACTTACATTAGTGCGTAATGATGGCCAGCAACTCGTAGTGCAAGTGCTGGAAAATACCGTGGTGACAGCGCATATAACAGTGCTCAATTGCCGATTGTTATCGGCTACTTTTTGGCAAAAACTATTTGCGCAACACGTGATTATTTTGCCAGATGCTGTTGATAGAGAGTCGTATCGGCAGTTACGCGTTTGGTTACGCTGGGCAAAAGGCATTTTGCCTCAAACTGCTGCGTTAGATTCCGCCGAAGATAAAATAGTTTGATGGCTAACTGTGGTTTTGCGTGGGTGTTTGCGGTTTTTGTTAAGCCATTGCCAAGGCATGTATGCAGCAATCAACAGCAGCCCAGCTAAGCCTGAAAACACAGAAGATAGGCTAAACGGCGTCCATTCACGGCGCGCGGGTCTTTGTTTGCTCATCGCGGCCTTTAGTTTTTGAAAGGTGTCACCTCGTACATAGCTCGCCCCTATTTCTTTTGCCATGGCTTGTAGAGTTGTTTCAGACAATTTTGAAATAAAGCGGTCTTGCGGGCTTTCTGCAATATCTTTGGTGCGCTTAAGCAAACCCGCTGCCGCAATAGGGGCAGCGCCCGGCGCAAGTTGCATACTATCGTGCGACCAATACCCAATCAGCTGATTTTTTTCAGTGTATTTTGGCACGGGGGCACCCGTTTCAGTACCCACACCCACTAATAGCCAACCATCTGCACTTTGCAAAGTGCTTAAATCGCGCGTGTTGAATTGGTGCAGTTTTGGAGCTTCTTCACCATCTGTGAAAAATACCACTTGAGCGGGCTCTGGAAAGTTAGCTACCACACGAGCTGTGGATAACATGCTTTCGCGCACACGGCTGTCGGCAGTCCACGCGCTACGCCAATCAATGTGATCCAGCGTATCTTGAATAGAGTTAAAATTTTCACATACATCGACAGGTAAATACAGCGATACTACATTCACACCAGAAAACATGCCTAAACCCACTTTAGTTCCGCAGGGTAACGATGATAAAGTTTCACGCAATAATTGTTTGGTATGCGCAAGACGTGTGGCAGGTTTTCCATTAGCCATCATGTCAGCTGCATTCATACTTTGCGTAATATCCAGCACAAAAAAGTAGCTGTAGATATTGTGTTTAACGGGGATGCTAGGCTGCAATAATGCAGCCACTAGTAAACTAAATACTGCCGTTAAGGTGTATAAATCACGGTGCTTTCCAAACTGACGATAAAGGCGTTTAAACATCTTGCTCCATTAGTTAAAAATGGTTGTCATGCGCGATGGCAGCTTCGTTTTGACTTTGTGTGCGTTTAAACTCTTTTTTATAAAAGCGTAATGCTTCACCAATCTGACGAATCGGGTGCTTAGTAAAGTAAGCGGCAAGCAATAATAGTCCAGCAATTGAAGATAATATCCAACTTAAATCAAACGGTGCAACGTCATGACGGGCAGGCTTTTGCAGTTGCATTGCACTTAGTAAGGTGTGTACATTATCACCATAAATATATGTTGCGCCTATTTCTTTAGCAACCGATTTTAAATATTCAGGATTATGTTTGGAAATATAGCGGTCATGCTCGCCACCGGCAACATTGTCATCTCTAATACCTAGGGTGGACTCTGAAATTTGCGCAATGCCTGGCTGCATAGCAAAACTCTCGTTAGACCAATAGCCAATCACTTGATTTTTATCACTTAATTTTGGAATGGCCACACCTTTTTCTGACCCTACACCAACCAGTAGCCAGCCATCAGCACCTTGAAAGTTAGTTAAATCTTTCGTGTTGAACGCGTGTAGTTTCGGCGCCTCTTCACCATCAGTGAATAGCACTACCTGAGCAGGTTCGGGAAAGCTACGAATAATTCTTGAAATGCCATACATGCTCTCACGCACACGGCTATTGCCAGACCATGCAGTGCGCCAATCAAGATGATCGATGGTATCTTGAATGGCCGCAAAATTTGCGCATACCTCTATGGGATTATAGAGTGCAGCCACACTATTGCCCGCAAAGAGGCCAATGCTTACCTTTGTTCCACAAGGAAGTGACGAAATCGTATCATGCATTATATTTTGTGTATGGGCTATGCGAGTGATTGGCTTGCCATTTGACATCATGTCGCTTGCGTTCATGCTTTGAGAAATGTCAGCAATCAGCAAATAAGTGTAAATATTATGCTTAATTGGAATGGTTGGTTTGAAAAGTGCTGCAATTAAAAACACTAAAACCCCACTTAACAACATGGTATCTCGGTGGTGAGTCAAATAGTTGAATAGTTTTTTCATCGAGTTCTTTAGGGCCTAGGATGCACTAAAATAAAAATCATTGATAAGAAAAGCTTTAGGTTTTGCAGTTAAGCAGCAATAGCCAAAACTTAATACTAAGGTAAGCCATTGGGAATATTCCCCATAATCAACCCTGGAGAGTCCGAATCACCCACGCCTGGCGTTGGATTTTCTGGTAACAAACTAATCACACGGTCTAAATTACGACGCGTACCCCAGTGCGAGTTGTCTTGTTTTAAAGATTGCTTATAAGAGCTATGCGCTTGCATGAGTAAATACTCTACTTCATCGCGGATTTTAGAATCGTTACCGCCACTTACTTGCAAAGCTTTTAAAAAAAACATGTTGCCAATATTGTGTTGTACTGCCGCCCTTTGCGCTGGTGTGCCTTTTTGCGTTAGTTGTGAGTAGAGTAGGGTGGACTCTTTATAACGCTCATTTTTTGCCAACCAGTAGGCAGTTGCGTATTTTGCTTCATAACTTTGTTTATCGGTTTGTGGGTTTTTACCAGTGGTGACTGCTTTGTTAAAGGCATCAATTTGGCGAATACGATTAAGCTCGTAGGCCAAACCTGCGGCGGCGGCTAGGGCAACCAGCGTTAACAAAATAGAAAGTTTTTTAACGGTTAACCATTTAAACCAGGCTGTCAATTTCATGCTTTCGCACTCCATGTTTTTGCTTCTAAAAATTTAACGCCTAACAATAAGGCAATCATCAAGGTGGCAAGCCAATAACACAGTTGGGTAAAGTCTCTGCCGGGGATTTTTTCCATATATTTAATCGGTTTTTTTTCTTTTTGGTTAATATCCGCCATCGCCGCCTCTAAAGCCTTCGGGTTTTCAGCTTCATACGCACTAAATGGCGTGCGTAACGTTTTAAAGTAATAGTAAAGTTCTACCTCAGTGGGCAGGGCTTCTTCATAATTACTTTCATATTTTGGGTCAAAAATCGAAACGCCACCTGGCTGTCTCAACACAATCCAATAGAGTGAAATATTAAAACGTTGCAGCCAATCCACTAATCGCTGCTGCACTTCAGCACTTACCCGACCTGCACCATCTGAAATAAGAATAATCGCCCGTGAACCAGAATCTGGCACGTGCTCAAATAAGCCCACAGCGCTGGTGAGGCCGCCCCCAATATTGGTTTGAAAAAGCGAATTGCCAGCAGTAGCCTTAATGGCCGCTAAAATAGCCTCACGGCTTTCAGTAAGCGGCAGCACATACATGGCAGAGTTACTGAATGTGATCACGCCTATCATGTCATTTTCACGTTTATTCACAAAGTCGGTCATCAATCTTGCTGCAGCTACTGATTTTGTTTCGCCTACGCGCCCTTCGGCGGTGCCACCAGAAAATGGGTCGTCCATGCTGGCGCTACGGTCAATCACCATGCCAATTTGCGCGCCCACGCCAATACGTTCAATTTTTTGTTCTAAGCTGTGCGGGCCAGCCAACCCCAAAATAATGCAAGCAAGTGCTATTGCGGCTAAAATTTTAAGCAACAAGCCAATCAGATTTGAAAGTGGATCTGACGGCAACATTGAAAGCGATGAATAGGTGCGCGTATGCGAGCGCTCTAGCAAAATCGGTAGCAACGCTAGCGGCAATAGCCACAGCACAAGTGGATGGTTAAAACTCATTTTGTGTTGCTTTCAACAGGCAGCCCACGCTCGCAATCGCGCAATTGGCGGCAAAATTTAAGCAGCCATGTTTTAGGCGATTCATTCAATTGCGTTGTGGCTGATGGCTCAAAAAATACTTGGCGTGAAAGCCCAAAAAACTGCTCAATTTTATTTTGCATAGGTGCAAAAGCGGGTTTGTTTTTTATCAAGTCAGCCACATTATTACCAAACAAACTAGCGCCTGCTGTCGTGTTGAGCGATTGATGTACGCGTGCCACAGCTTGTTGTAAGCCATCTGCGGTATCTGGCAACTTGCGAATATCTCGATAAGCTTTTGCAAATGGGCCGCCCATTTTAGGAAGCCACGTGTAAGCGCCAAACATATAAAGTAAACCTAATAATGCGGCTACTAGCAAACCAATCAATAATTTAACATTACGTTTTTCTGGGCTAGGGTCAAGCGTCAATGGCGGTAAAAACGGACTCATATCTTCGTTGAGCTTAATTTGCCCAAACAGTGACAGCGGGGAAATGCGAAAATCAAAAAATGGCACACGTAATTGCACCACTTCTTTGGTTTTCGTGTTGCGAATGCGTAAAATTTCAGATTGCAACGAGCCGTGCTTAACCGTTTTAGCGGTTGTAAACACTTGATAGCGTAATTGAAGGGTATGAGTCACAGTGTCGTTTTTTGATTTTTCATTTGCCTCAATTTTGACTAACTCAATCCCTGAAATTTGCCCTTTCCAACGGTGTTCATAACCGACAATCGGCAGAGATTCTTTAATCAGTTCATAAGGTTTTTTGATGCTGATAACCAGCGTTCTATCTAGCGTATCGCCCACTACATAGCCAGCATCGCGTGTGGGATTGGTTTCTTGAATACTATAAAATTTAGGATCTAAATCAGGTAGAGGCACAACATCTGCTTTAACCTGAAAAACCGTGAAAGTTAGCACTAAAAGCAAAGCGTTTAAAAAAACTTGCCGTATATTTTTGCGTGCATAAGAAAAAAAACTGTTCATAGCAATATTCATCATATTAAGCCGCCACATATTGGTGAAAGTATTCTGAGAGTTGGTCTGCATCAAAGCGGTTTTCAATAAAAAAAGGCTGCATGTCATAGCGCAAAAAAAGGTCTTCAATGGCTTTTCGTCTGTCTTTAAACGCTTGCAAAATGCGCTCACGGTAAGCCTTTCGCAAAAATAGTGTGCGTTTTGCGCCCGTTTCGGGGTCTGTAACGCTGGTGATGCCAAACTCAGGCAAATCGCTATATTCTGCGGTGTCCCACAGCACCATTGGCACAATATGGTGACGCTGCATCAGCACTAAAGATTCTTCTAAATCTGCCATCGGCATGTGAAAGTCGGACACCATAAAAATGAGCGAGCGCTCGCGCGGCAATAAACGCACGCACTCAGTCACGCCTTTGCTACTCACTTCTGGTGGCTGGTAAGAGCGTAGATTTTCTGCCATTTCTTGCGTGGTGTGAGGTCTTGCGGAAAGCGTGCAAAGCCAATCTTCACGTACCACATCATCAAAGCCGATAAACCCGACTAGGTCGCGGTTGCGCGTGGCCGATTGGGCAACTGATTGCGCAATATCGGCGGCGATTTCAATTTTCTTTTGCGCACTGCCATATTGCATAGAACCAGACATATCACACAGCACAAATACAGGCGTCACACTTTTTTGGTTAAAAATGCGCACATAGACTTGTTCCATCGGATCGCGGATGGTTTGGCGAATATCTATGCGGCGTGGGTCTGGATATGATAGCAAGGTGGTGTGGCCACGAAACTCCATGCCCATGCCGCGCTGGTTACTTTTATGTCTGCCAGGCCTGCGCGAGCGCGAGCGCCAGCCGATATGATAGGTAAATTCTTTAATATGTTCTTGCATGGCTAGCCGCGCAGGTAATTAAGGCGCTGCAATCGCACTAATAATGCCACTTAACATGTCGCGTGCAATTTCCGTGCGGCGCATTTCATACACAGGGCTAAACACCAAACGGTGTGCGATAGTAGAGTGAAACACATCATGAATATCTTCTGGCAACACCGCATTGCGGTCATTCAGCCAAGCATTCACGCGTGCGGCACGTAATAACATACCCATACCGCGTGGGCTAGCGCCTGATAACACCAAGCGTTTCATATCAACTCCTGACACTTTTACGCCAAAATCGAGCGGATTTTTGGTGGCACGCCAGAGATTAAGTGTGTAGCTGCGCAGTGTTGGGCTAGCTGAAATACTGTTTTGCAACATTGCACCAAAGCTATTGAGCTGATCAAACTGCAATATATTTTCTGGCACGTTAGACACTAAAGTGTCCACATCATGGTAGCGCGTATCAAACACGAGTGACTCCATAATATGGTCATCGTTTGGCACAATAATGGGGATTTCCATCATAAAACGGTCACGCGCAGCCGATGGAATATCAAATGTTTCTTCTTTTTCTACTTGGTTGCGGTCAGCAAACACAATCATGTGCGGAAAGTGATGCTCTTTATTAAACGCGGTCAGTGTGCGCTCCGCCATCACACGCAAAAGTAGCGAGTGCACTTGTGGGCGCGCACGATTGATTTCGTTAAAAAAGAAAATCGATAAATTTTCGCCCGACATCAGCAAAGGCCCAGCACTGACGTGTGGCTTGCCATCTTCACCCAAATACGTGTGATAAACCAAATCATTCGGCATTAAGTCAATGGTGCCCTCAATACGCTGATAACCGCCGCCGATACCGCGCGTAAAAGCACGTAGCAGCGTGGTTTTACCCACGCCCACATCGCCCTCAAGCAACACATGGCCACGCGCAAAAATAGAAGTCGTCACCAAACGGATGGGTTTTTGTTGCCCCACCACCACCTTATTGACTTCAGTTTCTAGTTTAAGGGCATGGTTACGCCAATCGGCTAATTGTATATCGCTCATTTATAGTGTTCCCCAAAGTCAAAAAGTTTTTAAAATTGATTTGTTAATATTTTGTAACAGAATAAAGTAATTGTAAATGATTAGCTATCACCCAAATAGCGCTAAAAGTAGCGCTAGCATTTTTATAATTGGATTTTACTTAAATAACACAAGCCATAATATAAACCAGAATTTATAAAAAATATACAGATTAGTATAATTATTTAAATAAATATTTAAGCGTGAAATAACCTTCTAAAAAGCACGCAATTGCACACAAATCATTTTAGCGCCGCTGTAAGCCAGTCACTATGCGGCTTGCAGCGGTATTTTTTTCTCTCGGGCAAATTTGGTGCTTATTTTAGTGCTGACATCAAGGTTTCAATAATGATATTGGCAGTTTGCTGATTAGTATTGTTTTTGCTGTAAACGCGTAGCCCAAACATGCCAACAATGAGTAATTTGGCTAGGTTTTCAGTGTTTTTGTTGGCGGATATTTCACCTTGCATCTGCGCTTGCTTGAGTACTTGCGCAAAGCCTGCTTCAAGTTGGCTAAAAGTTTGGCTAATCACTGTGCTGATTTCTTGGTCATCTTCGGCTGCTTCTAGCATGGTGTTAATGAGCAGGCAGCCATTGTTGCTGCCGTTATTGCTGGTGTGCGCCACAAGGCCGTGAAAAAACTGCTCAATACGTGTAAGCGGCGGCAAATCGGCTTTTAAGGTGGCGTTAATGATGCGTTGCATGTCTTGTTGATAGCAATCTACTGCCGCTAAAAATAGCTTTTGTTTGTTGCCAAATGCCCAATATAAGCTGCCAGGCTGGATATTGGTGGCATCCACAATATCTTTAATAGATGTGGTGTTGTAACCTTTGCGCCAAAACACATCCATTGCCTCGCGCAGTACCGTTTCGCGTTCAAATTCTGCGGGTCTTGCCATTGTTTTTTCCTTTTTTTACATTTTTTATAAATTGTACTTGAATAATCGTTCAAGTACAGCTATAGTTTGCAATACTTGAATGAATATTCAAGTATTGCGCTCATTACTCAATTAGATGCAATACGATTATTTTTAAAGGATATATCATGCGAAACTTAAGCAATATCGGGCAAGTCGCCGAGCTCACACTGAATAATGGTAGCAGTTTGCGCTATTTAAAAGCAGGTAGCGGTGCGCCGATGATTTTGCTGCACACCATACGCACTCAGCTGGATTATTTTCAGGCTGTCATCCCCACGCTTGCCCGGCATTACACGGTTTACGCGGTAGATTTACCTGGGCATGGCTATTCGTCTATTGACACCAAAGCCAGCTATGATGAGCCGTATTTTCGTGCGGCTATTGTGGCCTTTATTGAAAAACTTGATTTAAATAACGTCACTTTGGTGGGTGAATCTATCGGCGGGGTCATTGCGCTCACGGTGAGCGCACGCTTGCCAAATCGGATTAAAAAAGTCACCACCGTAAATCCCTATGATTACGAAACGCGCTATGGTGATGGCTTACGGCGTGGTAACTTTGTGGCCAATTTTATCATTGGTCACTTTGGCATTCCGATTCTGGGAGCTATTTTTGCCGCGCTTGAAAACAAATTCTTGCTGGGTTTAGTGATGCGTGGTGGCCTGCGCAACATCAAAAAAATGCCCAATGATTTATTAACGGAATTTAACAAAGTTGGCTTTAGAAAAGGCTATCGTTATGTAGAGCGAAAAACCTTAGCGGGCTGGCGCACTTGGGCCAAAGCGCGCAATGATTATTTGGATGTTAAAGTGCCCCTAAAGCTTATTTATGCACAATATGATTGGTCAAAACAGGCCGAGCGTGAGCGCACTGCCAAGCTTCTTAATACAACCTTTATAACCGTGCCAGAAACTGGGCATTTTACATTTGTAGATAATCCTGAAAAAATGAGTCAACTCTTACTGGAGGGCTAGTGGTGGCAATCAGTATTACGCAGCGAACCCGTACATTGCTATTTGCATTTTTAATGTCTGCAAACACGGCTTTAATGACCACTGGGTTTGTGGTTTATACCCACGCAAAACCTAATGTGTCGTTTGTTCATGCTTGGTTTAAGGCTTTTATCAATGTTTGGCCTGTCGTGTTTTTGATGATTTTAATCATCGCACCATTATTAAATAGGTGTTTAGATAAACTGTTTACTGTGCGTAAAAAATAGGACAATGATTAATCAAAATGGCACATCTTCTTTTTAGCACCTCTGTAAGCCGCATAGAATAAGGCTCGCAAAGGCATAAAAATTTCTCGGGCGGTTTTTGGCATTTAAAAAGCATAAAATTACACTCTGCACAATAGGTAAATTTGCCAAGATGTTCAGTCTGATTTTGTGGCGCGATTTTGATATATCGCATCTATTTGCATAATACTTAACAGATAGGGCTTTCGTTAAATTGATTTTCCAGCGAAAATAGCACACATTCCTATAACTAATTTTTAAGCAGCCTTTTTTTATGACAAGACAAAGTAGCTATACCAAAGAAGAGTTAATTAAATGTGGCGAAGGCGGCATGTTTGGCGAGGGCAATGCGCAATTACCATTACCGCCCATGTTGATGTTTGACCGTATTGTTTCGATTAGTGATACAGGCGGAAAATATGGCAACGGGCAAATTGTGGCCGAGTTAGATATTAAGCCTGATTTATGGTTTTTTGGCTGCCATTTTACGGGTGACCCTGTGATGCCGGGCTGTTTGGGCTTAGATGCGATGTGGCAATTGGTAGGCTTTTATTTGGGCTGGGCTGGCGGCCCTGGGCGTGGTCGCGCGTTAGGAGCGGGCGAGGTGAAGTTTACCGGCCAAGTGTTGCCAACGGCTAAGTTAGCCACTTACACTATTGATTTAAAACGCGTGATTATGCGTAAATTAGTGATGGGCATTGCGGATGCGACCATGCAAATTGATGGGCGCGAAATTTATGTAGCCAATGATTTGCGCGTGGGCTTGTTTACCCGCACTGATAATTTTTAACTTATTGAATAGTATAATAAAAATAGTTTTTTGAGGAGCACGAAATGCGTCGTGTTGTGATTACAGGGTTTGGTATTGTTTCTAGCCTTGGAAACAATAAAGCAGAAGTATTAGCCAGCCTAAAAGCTGGAAAATCGGGCATCACTTATCAGCCAGAATATGCACAGATGGGCTTGCGTTCGCATGTGGCGGGTTCTATCAAAAACTTGAATGTTGAAGAGTTGATTGACCGTAAATTAATGCGTTTTATGGCTAAAGGTCATGCTTATGCGTGGTTGGCGATGCAAGAGGCGATTGCCGATGCACAATTAGCCGAAGAGCAAGTTTCAAATATTCGCACAGGTTTGATTGTTGGCGCGGGTGGTGCGTCGCACGAAAGTATTTTAGAAGGTATTGATACCTTGCGCGAAAAAGGCATTCGCCGCGTCGGCCCATACATGGTGACCAAGGCCATGGCAAGTGGCGTGTCTGCTTGCTTGGCGACTGGTGCAAAAATTAAAGGCGTTAATTACGCCATTACTTCTGCGTGCTCAACCAGCGCGCATTGTATAGGTGCGGGCGTGGAGCAAATTCAGCTCGGCAAGCAAGATATTATTTTTGCTGGTGGGGCTGAAGAGGAGCATTGGACTTTATCTTTTATGTTTGATGGCATGGGTGCGCTGAGCAGTAAATATAACGAAACGCCCGAAAAAGCCAGCCGCACTTATGATGCAAACCGCGATGGATTTGTGATTTCTGGTGGCGGCGGTATTGTGGTGCTAGAAGAGTATGAGCACGCCAAAGCGCGCGGCGCAAAAATTTACGCAGAAGTGGTGGGTTATGGCGCTACGTCTGATGGCTATGACATGGTCGCCCCAAGCGGCGAGGGTGCAGTGCGCTGTATGCAGTTGGCTTTGCAAGGGCATGAGGGCAAAAAAATTGAAAAAGTGGATTACATCAATACGCATGGCACCAGCACGCCAGTAGGTGACTCCAAAGAGTTAGAGGCGATTCGCGAAGTATTTGGCACAAATAACCCAGTGGCGATTGCCTCGACAAAATCATTAAGTGGGCATGCCTTAGGTGCTGCGGGCGTGAATGAAGCGATTTACACCCTATTGATGATGGAAAATAATTTTATTGCGGCTTCAGCCAATATTGAAACGCTAGACCCAGCCGCAGAAGGCCTCAATATTGTGCGCAAAACCATTGAAAACGTAAAAGTTGAAACTGCATTATCGAATAGCTTTGGCTTTGGCGGTACGAATGCCACTTTGTTATTGTCAACAAAAAATCTATAAACACGTTAAGTCTGCTATTGACTGTTTACTTAGGAAAACTTTTAATGAAAATTAAATATTTTGTTGTTTTATTAGCTCTGTTTTTATCCGCTTGTGCAAGTTTGGGTGACCGTACTGTCAATGTAAGCGAAACTGACGTACAAAACATGCTTAATAAAAAATTAGCCGTGCCTATTCAACTATTAAAAATATTTGACGTGAGCTTAAGTAATTCAATAGTGAAGTTTGATAAACAAACTGGTCGCATGCAAACCACATTAGATACTGTGCTAGATAGCCAACTATTTGGCAAAAGTATTACCGGTAAATTAGGCATTTCAGGTAAATTGCGCTTTGATGCGGCAAGCCAGTCAATTGTGCTAGATGAACCAGCTGTAGAGCAATTTAATTTAGATGGCGCAGGCGATAAATATAATGAAATTTTTAATTCCCTAGCTAAAACAGTGGGTGGGCAAATGCTCAACGGCATGGCACTTTATACTGTGAAGCCTGAAGATTTAAAATTTGGCGGCGCAACTTACGCACCAAAAGATATGCAAGTAACTGACCAAGGCCTGCAAATTACGCTTTCACCACAAAGGTAGCGCATCAAAAAAGATAACCGCAACTTGCTCTATCTTGCATGGCCCATCATGGTTGGCTACCCACTTTATTTTGCCTACGACGTGTGGGTAAATGGTATGCAAAACCACTGCACAGGAAGAAACAAAGGCGTGTTTTGTGATTGGGGCCCAAGTTTAGGTGCGCGGCTTTTTGATGCAGAAAATGCACATCGCGGACTTTCGGTTTTGCTTATTGCGGTTGCCGTTGTAATGGCGGTGTTTTTGCTTTGGGTATCTTCAGCTACCAAAAGCGCACAAAAAAGCAGTTAAAATAGAGTTAAAATTCCCCGAGAGATTTTTATGCCTCTGGAAGCCGCATGCAGACTGGCTGAGCGGGGAGGTGAAATGATTTGCAATTTAAATTATACAAATTTTAAACAATTTGCTGCCTAGATTTTACGGATGTTTTTGGGAAAATTTTGACCTGTTAAATCAACAATGCCGCCAGCACATTGCGGCCTTCACTCATCAATATGTTGTAAGTTCTACAGGCGGCCACGGTTGTCATGCATTCAAGTGGAATGCCATTATGCGTTAAAGCTTGGTAAACTTTTGGGTGCAAGAATCGGTGCGTTTTACCTGTACCCAATAAAACAACTTCAGCATTTAGGGCTGCAATTTTTGTAAAAGACTCCTCAGTAAGAAGCTCAAATTCATCCAGTTGCCAATCAGTAATCAGTTGTTTTGGCGTCACAATCAGGCTTTGCGTATAACGCTGTTTATTCACCTCAATAAAGTTTTCATCATAAGCAGTAATTAAGTAATGATTTTCGGCAGTGGTAAGGTGGAGTTTCATTGTTTATCTCAACCCGTTTCGTTGATAGAAATGCCTATTCTAATGTAAACTATCGCCTTTCACCATGACGCTTTTAAAGCAAAAAGTTACCCTATATGCAGCCGCTCAAAAAATCCAATAAGCTTGCTAACGTTTGCTACGATATTCGTGGCCCTGTGTTGCAGCGCGCGCGGCAGATGGAAGAAGACGGGCAACGTATTATTAAGCTCAATATTGGCAACCCGGGCGTGTTTGGCTTAGATGTGCCCGAAGAAATGATGCAAGATGTGATGCACAACATGAGCAAGGCGGGTGTTTATACTGACAGCAAAGGCCTGTTTGAGCCGCGTAAAGCGATTATGCATTACACACAGAGCAAGCATATTGTGGGCGTAACCACAGATGACATTATCATTGGCAATGGTGTTTCAGAGCTCATCGTGATGGCGATGCAAGGCTTGCTCAATAACGGCGACCAAGTGCTAGTGCCAATGCCAGATTATCCATTGTGGACGGCTGCGGTCACATTGGCTGGCGGCACGGCACGGCATTATTTATGTGATGAAAATACTGGCTGGCTGCCAGATTTAAAAGATATGGAAGCCAAAATTACTGCAAACACGCGTGGTATTGTGGTGATTAACCCAAATAACCCGACAGGTGCGCTTTATCCAAAAGAAATTTTAGAAGGCATTATCGAAATCGCGCGTCATCATAAGTTGGTGATTTTTGCGGATGAAATTTACGACAAAGTCTTGTTTGATGGTAATGAGCATACTTCCATTGCATCTTTGGCAGACGATGTGTTGTTCGTGACCTTTAACGGCTTGTCCAAAAATTACCGTGCGTGCGGTTACCGTGCTGGCTGGCTCATTGTCAGCGGCGAGAAAAAACATGCTTCAGATTTTATTGAAGGCCTCAACATGTTGGCTTCTATGCGCTTGTGCGCTAACGTGCCGGGTCAACTCGCCATTCAAACAGCATTGGGCGGTTATCAAAGTATTGATGATTTAGTATCGCCCACGGGCAGATTATGCAAGCAACGTGATTTAGCTTACGAAATGTTGACGGCGATTCCTGGTGTCACTTGTGTGAAGCCAAAGGCTGCGATGTATCTATTTCCCAAGTTAGATCCAAAAATGTACCCAATAAAAGATGACCAGCAATTTATCTTAGATTTATTGCTAGAGGAAAAAGTCTTGCTAGTACAAGGGACTGGTTTTAATTGGCATTCGCCAGATCACTTCCGCGTGGTGTTTTTACCTAATGTGGATGATTTGACGGAAGCGATTAAACGCATCGCACGCTTTTTAGAGAATTATAGAAACAAACACGCAAAAATTAAGAAAGATACTGGAGTCACAGTTTGAAAACGTTAAATGTAGGTATCATGGGTTTAGGGACAGTTGGTGGCGGTACCTACACGGTGTTAACGCGTAACGCGTCTGAGATTAGCCGCCGCACAGGCGTGCAAATTAATGTGGTGATGGTAGCCGATAGAAATATAGAACATGCCAAAACCATGACGGGCGGTGGTGTTGCTGTTACGGGCGATGCACTGGAAGTTGTCAATAATCCAAATGTCGATGTGGTGGTTGAACTGATAGGTGGCTACACCTTGAGCAAAGAATTAGTGTTAAAAGCGATAGCTAATGGCAAGCATGTGGTGACTGCAAACAAGGCGTTACTGGCATTACATGGCAATGAAATTTTCTCTGCCGCGCAAAAAGCAGGCGTGATTGTGGCGTTTGAAGCGGCGGTAGCAGGTGGTATTCCTATTATCAAAGCCCTACGCGAAGGCTTAGGGGCGAATAAAATCGAATGGGTGGCTGGCATCATCAACGGCACCACTAATTTTATTCTTACCGAAATGCGTGAAAAAGGCCTAACCTATCAAGATGTCATAGGTGAAGCGCAGCGATTGGGCTATGCCGAAGCTGATCCTACTTTTGATGTAGAAGGCATTGATGCTGCGCATAAACTTACAATTTTGTCTGCCATTGCATTTGGCATGCCAATGAAGTTTGACCAAGCCTACACCGAAGGTATTACCAAGCTGGCACAGGCGGACATTCAATATGCTGAAGAGTTAGGCTACCGCATTAAATTATTGGGCATTACAAAACGCACTGTTAACGGTGTGGAATTGCGCGTACACCCGACTTTAATCCCCGAAAAGCGCTTAGTAGCCAATGTAAACGGCGCAATGAATGCCGTGGTGGTTAAAGGTGATGCGGTTGGCCCAACGTTGTATTACGGCGCAGGCGCAGGTGCAGAGCCCACCGCGAGTGCTGTGGTGGCTGATTTAATGGATGTGGCACGTTTGGCAAATGCAAACGTAGAGCAACGTGTACCTTACTTGGCGTTTCAGCCTAACAGCGTGGCCGATTTGCCTATATTGCCAATTAGTGAAGTAGAAAGTGCCTATTATTTGCGCTTGCGCGCTTCTGATAAGCCTGGTGTGTTAGCGGGTGTGACCAAAATTTTGGCAGACCGTAATATCTCGATTGATGCCATGCTGCAAAAAGAGCCTAGTGATCATGAAACCGAGGCGAATATTGTGATTTTGACCCATATCACGCTCGAAAAAAATATGGATGCGGCGATTGCGGAAATTGAGGCGTTGTCTGCCACCGTGGGCAAAGTCACCAAAATCCGCATGGAAGAGCTGGCAAAATAGAAAGATAGTTAAAGTAAATGAAATACATCAGTACACGCGGCCAATCACCCGCTTTAACTTTTAGCGAAATTTTACTGGGCGGACTCGCGCCCGATGGTGGCTTGTATTTACCTGAAAGCTACCCACAAATAAGCGATGCCGATTTAACGGCAATGCGTGGCATGTCTTACGCCGAGTTGGCTTTTGCCATTTTGTCGCGTTTTGTGGATGATATTCCAGCGAGCGATTTAAAAACGATTATTGATAAAACCTACACTGCAGAAGTATATGGCTTTACCCGCCAAGGGCAAAATCCTGCAGATATTACGCCTACACTCAAACTTGATGAGAATTTATATCTGTTAAGCCTTTCAAATGGCCCAACGCTCGCTTTTAAAGATATGGCGATGCAGTTATTGGGCAATTTGTTTGAATATGTGCTCGCTAAAACTGGCAAAACCACCAACATTCTAGGCGCCACTTCGGGCGATACTGGCAGTGCGGCAGAATACGCCATGCGCGGCAAACAAGGCATCCGCGTATTTATGCTTTCGCCCCACAAAAAAATGAGCCGCTTTCAAACCGCGCAAATGTTCAGCTTACAAGATGAGAATATTTACAACATTGCCGTGGAAGGCGTGTTTGACGATTGCCAAGATATGGTGAAAGCCGTGAGCAATGATGCTGCATTTAAAGCGGACTACAAAATTGGCGCGGTCAACTCCATCAACTGGGGTCGCATCGTCGCGCAAGTGGTGTATTACTTTAAAGGTTATTTGGCAGTCACCAACAATAACAGCCAAAAAGTCAGCTTTAGTGTGCCAAGTGGCAATTTCGGCAATGTGTGCGCAGGCCATATCGCGCGCATGATGGGCTTGCCAATTGATAAACTCGTGGTGGCGACTAACGAAAATGATGTGCTAGACGAGTTTTTCAAAACCGGACTGTATCGCCCTCGCGGTTCAGCCAATACTTACCATACTAGCAGCCCATCGATGGATATTAGCAAAGCATCCAACTTTGAGCGTTTTGTCTATGACTTGGTGGGCAAAGACAGCGCAAAAGTGCGTGAATTGTGGACGAGCGTTGATAGCGGAGGCAGCTTTAATTTGACGGAACAAGGCTACTTTGACAAAGTTGCTAGTTTTGGCTTTGTATCTGGCAGCAGCAATCATGCAAACCGTATGCGCACTATCCGAGAAGCACAACAAAAATATGGCGTGGTCATTGATACGCACACGGCGGATGGCTTAAAAGTGGCTTTGGAATATGCGGATAAAAATACGCCAATGTTGGTGTTAGAAACCGCCTTGCCAGCCAAATTTGAGGATGCCATTGCAGAAGCCTTGGGCCACGCGCCGGAACGCCCTGTGAGCTTGAATGGCATTGAGGCATTGCCACAACGGTTTACTTTGATGAAGGCCGATGCTGGCGCGATTAAAGATTTTATTGCGAAAAATACCTAATATCTTAAGTACCTGACACTATTGAATAGCTCAGAAAATATGATTTATTCAGTCATTATGCTACTGATTTTGCTGGCTTCGGTGGCGGTTCCTCTATTCACAAAATTAGATGATTCGTGGGGTGAATGGACAGACAAATACAACAAACCGATATTCCCTGCAGAGCATAACTATTCGTACACTATAAGGGTTTTGGCTACATTCTTACTAGTGGTAAGTTTAACGGTTTTTTTCTCCGTTATTAGCCATTGGTCTGAATCAAAACCGAAAGATCAGGCTTTAATATTTTACATGCCAATTCTTGCTCTTCCTTGCTTGGTGGTATTAACGCCCAAAAAGATTGCTGATGCCTATGTTATACCTGCTTGTAAGTGGGTATTTATTGTGGTGTTGTTTTTGTTCGTATTGGGGTCTTACATATCTTTGTTCAAGGGAGTTTCTGAACATTATGTAACGGCGAGATTTGGAGTAAAGATTTATTTAGAACAAGATGCGGGGCGATTCTGGTTTTTGTTTTTAGGATTTGCTTTTGTAAATGGACTTTTTCTTGGCATTTTGAAATATGCTTTTTTGTGGTTATTTAATAAATTAAAACGTTAGGATAACAGTCTAAAAATGCAACAATATACCGACTTATTGCGCCATGTGCTGGCACACGGCAACAAAAAAACTGACCGAACCGGCACGGGCACGACTTCTGTTTTCGGCTACCAGATGCGCTTTAATTTGGCGGATGGTTTTCCGATACTGACCACTAAAAAGGTGCATTTAAAGTCGATTATTCATGAGTTGCTTTGGTTTTTGCAAGGCAGCACCAATATCCAGTATCTCAAAGAAAATGGCGTGCGCATTTGGGATGAATGGGCGGATGAAAACGGTAATCTCGGGCCTGTGTATGGCTACCAATGGCGTAATTGGCCAAAGCCAGATGGCACGCATATTGACCAAATTAGCCAAGTGGTGAATGCGATTAAGAAAACGCCGGACTCACGTCGTTTGATTGTTTCTGCTTGGAACGTCGCCGATGTGGACCAAATGAAATTGCCACCATGTCATGCGTTTTTTCAGTTTTATGTCGCCGATGGCAAATTAAGCTGCCAGCTTTACCAACGCAGCGCCGATATTTTTCTAGGTGTGCCGTTTAATATTGCCAGTTACGCGCTGCTGACCATGATGGTGGCGCAAGTGTGTGATTTGAAGTTGGGTGATTTTGTCCACACACTGGGCGATGCACACATTTACAGCAACCACATGGAACAAGTGCAAGAACAACTCGCGCGTGATTTGCGTCCATTGCCACAAATGAAAATCAACCCCGAAGTGCGCGATATTTTTAGCTTTAAGTTTGAAGATTTTACGCTGGAAAACTACGACCCGCACCCGACCATTAAAGGTGTGGTTGCCGTATAAAAAACGCGCTTTAAAAGCGCGTTTTTTAACAGGCTTTTTCTATCAAATCATTTTACCTCCCCGCTAAGCCAGTCTGCATGCGGCTTGCATGGCATCAAAAAACTCTCGGGCGTTTTTAGCGCATATTTTTTAATCTATTTTAGTTGAAATGTTAGGCAAAAAATACCCCGCTACATCGCGCAGCGGGGTGGAGGTCCTACAATCATCAGGGGGAGGTAATTGCAGGGGTAAAACGGTTACATCTACAACAAATTACTTAGCCGCAGGAGCTGGTTCAGCTGGGGCTGTGCTAACGCCAGTAGAAGCGGTTTTAAATGCTGCGTGCTCATCACCTGTCACGCTACCATCTTTGTTTGCATCCACAGCATCAAAACTGGCTGATAAACCTTTGTCTTTTGCTGCTTCTTTCAGTGAAATCTTGCCATCGGCATTCGCATCCAATTTTGCGAAATCTGGGTCAACTTTGGCTGCATCAGCGGCCATAGCAGTTTGAGCTGTTACACCGCACGCAAATAAAGCGGCAACGGCCAAAGTTTTTAATGTGTTAGTAGTATTTAATGTCAACATAACTGTATATCCTAAATAATTAAAAAGTACTGCACTAGATATATAGCAATGCGCGTGCCAACTTTAAATATTGTTTAAAAACAATATGTTATTTATAAAAGGCTAAAATTGGCTAGTTGAGTTCTGTCTCTGAATAGCGACAAAATATTGAGGTAAAACGCTAACTGATTGAAAAATAGCTAGGAAAACTTGTCTCTCTTTTGAGACAAAAAGTAGGGGATTTTAATCGTTAGCGACGGTTGCCTTAAAAAGGGCGGGATTAATTTGGTGACGTTCCAAGATTTTATAAAATTCGGTACGATTACGGTCAGCAATGCGAGCGGCTTGCGTGACATTACCCTGCGTGGCTTTCATCAAGTTAATGAGGTATTGCTGCTCAAAGTTTTTTCGTGCGGTATCAAACGAAATCATGCTTGAAATATTATCTTGCAAGGCTTTTTGTACCAGAGCGCTAGTGACAATCGGTGTGGTAGATAGCACCACCACTTGCTCAATAATATTTTGTAATTGACGAATATTGCCAGGCCAAGGCGCGGCAATCATGAGTTCAAGCGCATCAGGTGCAAACCCATTGAGTTTTTTATGGTATTTTTTATTGAGGTTAGCTAAAAAGTAATTGGCTAACAATGGAATGTCTTCACGTCGCGCAGCCAGCGATGGAATGGATAAATTCACGACGTTGATGCGGTAATATAAATCTTCTCTAAAACGCTTTTCTTGCATTTCTTCTAGCAAATTTTTATGCGTAGCGCAAAGCACGCGCACATTGATGGGGATTTGATTCGTGCCACCCACTGGTCGAATCAGCCGCTCTTGCAATGCACGCAGCAGCTTGGCTTGTATGCTCATGGGCATATCGCCAATTTCATCTAAAAACAAGGTGCCACCATTGGCCGTTTGAAATAAGCCTTGGTGGTCACGCGTAGCACCCGTAAATGCGCCTTTTTTATGACCAAATAACTCTGACTCCAATAACGCTTCAGGAATCGCCGCGCAGTTAATCGCCACAAAAGGGTCGGCATGGCGTGGACTGGCATTGTGGATAGATTGCGCAAGCAATTCTTTACCCGTGCCACTTTCCCCTTGAATCAGCACGCTGGCATCGGATGCCGCCACCAGTTTGGCTTGGGCAAGCAGGCTTTGCATTTGCTGGCTACCACTGATAATGCTAGAACGCCAAGCCTCATCATCATGATTACTGATTGCGTATTGCGGTGTGATTTTGAAAGCATTGGCAACCAACTCTAACAATACTTTGCTATCAAAGGGCTTGGTTAAAAAGCTAAACACCCCTTGTTGCGTGGCGTGCACAGCTTCAGGAATCGAGCCATGGGCGGTGAGCAAAATAAACGGTACGGTAGCATTGAGTTGGTGAATAGCCGTGTATAAAGCAAAACCATCCATTTCAGGCATGCGTAAATCACTAATCACCAGCCCGATAGCTTGCATGTTAAACAGTGAAAGTGCTTGTTGCCCAGAACTTGCAGCGACTACATGGTAGCCGCTTGCGCTTAAGCGCATCTCTAATAAATTAAGAATGTCCGCATCATCATCAACAACTAATATGGTTTGTTTCATTCGTTTGATAGCCTACTTTTTAGGTGAAACTTCGCGTTGCCCCATCGACTTTTCAATATTTTTGAGCTCATCAATTTTTTGCTGCGCAGCCTCTAATTTTTGTTGCGTGGCTTCAAGCTTTTGCTGTGTACTCGCTAATTTTTGTTGCGTGCTGTCTAATTTGTTTTGCAAATTGTCATTTTTTTGCAAAATTGTATCAATGCGTTTTTCATCTTCTCGGCCTGATTTACTTGCTTTATTTAATGCCATTACATAATCAAACAATACATGCGCATAGGCATTTTGCGTGTTGGTAAGTTGATTTTCTTGCAAAATAGATAGCAGTAAATTTTGTGCTTTTTGTCCATCTTGCAAGGTACTGCTTGGTAATGCATATATCATGGCAAGCTTAAAGCGCTGTAATAAATCATTTGCGTTTGTTGCTAGCTGCTGATTGGTGGCATTGAGCGTTTGTTTTTGTGCTTCGGGCGATAAATTGGCATACTCTTCGGCAAATGCTAAGTAATCATTGACATCAGCTGATTTGGTTGAAAAAATGGTTCTGCTTTCACTTGCTTGTTTAAGTTCCGTAGGCTTACTATTTGGCTTGTTTGCAGGGCTGGAACATGCAGTAATGAGCAGACTTGCCAATAACAAAATGAGGGATTTGCGTGTTTTCATAAGCATAAGATGATAACAAATATTAACGTTTTTATAATGTGTTTGTGCCGATTTAATTAGCGCTTAGTGGCAGGCGTAAAATAAAATGGGCACCCATTGTTTTAGCGCCCGCGGCATTGGTGATATTTTTTTTATTTTCAGCTAAGCTTAGCTCACCATGCAGTGCTTCAGCAGCTTCTTTGGCTATAAATAAACCCAAACCGCTACTGCCCACCAAGCTACTCTGTGCTTGCTCGCCATGATAAAAAGGCGTAAACAGACCATTTTGAATCGCATCACTAATACCTGGCCCAGTGTCTTTTACTTCAATTGTGACCATTGGCTTGGCGATGATAGATTTTGTCACACTTGCCTGCACAATAATTTCGCCATTTTCAGGCGTATATTTCACCGCATTAGAAATTAAATTATCTAAAATGGTGTGTAATTTTTCGCTCTCAACCAACATAATAATTGGCTCAATTTGTGTTTTTACTTTAATTTTTTTATGTGCAATGGTGAGCGCGTACGCTTGCAAAATTTTACCTATCATTTCGGGTAGTGCCTGTTGTGATGGCTTAACATGCGTAGCATTAAATTGAATTTCGGTATATTTCAACAGATTTTCAATCATTTTTTGCAAACGTAGGCTGTTATCGCGCAATATCGACACAATTTTGTTTTGTTGCGGTGTTAATGCGCCTGCAACACCATCATTAAGTAGTTCACCAGCCTCGCGAATCGCCGTCAGTGGCGTTTTGAGTTCATGCGAAGCTTGTTGTAAAAAGCGTTGTTTTTGCTGTTGCAAATCTTTTAGCGCAATCCGAAGCCAGTCAAGCCGTAGCCCGAGTTGACGCAAATCTCCCGGCCCATTAATTTCAATCACATGCTCGTAATCGCCTTTTCCCAGTTGGCTTATGGCGGCATCCATACGCCTGATAGGGCGCACAATCATCCAAGTAATTAAGCCTGCAATAATCAGCACAAAAGGAAAAATCGTCAGCATTTGCCAAAAGAGTGATTTTTTAACTTGAGACACTTTTGCTTTAAAAAGCGCAGCCTCTTTGTCGATAAGTTGATTATTGATAGTCACAATTTCATTGGCTTGGTTGGTCAGCGTGCCAAATGTTTGCGCCATGTTTTCATCAAACTCTGTTAGCGTAGTGGCGTTGCTTACGGTGGCGTATAAAATACTTTCTTGGTTTGAAAATGTGATGAGTTGCGCTTGCTGTGGCTTGGCAATAGGCTGTTGCGATAGTGTATTGAGCGCATTGCTTAGTCGCTCGTGCGCCTTGCTAAAATTGGTCAGTAACAGTTGATCATGCAGCACAAAGTACTGCCGTGCGCTGCGCTCCATAATGGCGAGTTCTTCGAGCAAAATTTGGCTACTGCGCGTGCTTTCCACTGCTTGCGACATATTAAACAAGCTTTGTTTGGTGAGCTTGTTAAACTGAATATTGGCGTTGATAAAAGCCGCAATCAAGGGCAACATCACCAACGCAAAGCCGATGAGCAGCAATTTTAAAAACGATTTTGGGTAAGAAATTTGCACAGTTTAGAAAAATTAGCCGAGTTTAAACTAGTATAATGCCAAGTATGAAAGCACTTTCACTCATTGTAGCCTGCGCTAATCAGCGCGTCATTGGCATTAATAATACGCTACCTTGGCATTTGCCAGAAGATTTAAAGCGTTTTAAAGCGCTCACCACCGGTCATCATATTATCATGGGGCGCAAAACTTACGAGTCGCTAGGCCGTTTATTGCCTAATCGTACCACTGTGATTGTGACGCGCAACCCGCAATATAAAGTAGAAGGGGCTTTGATAGCAAACTCCTTAGAAGCCGCTTTGAAATTGTGCCAACACGATAATGAGCCTTTTTTAATTGGCGGGGCGGAGTTGTATCAACATGGAATAGCGTTGGCAACGAAGCTTTACATCACCCAAGTAGCGCTTGAGGTAAATGGCGATGCTTTTTTCCCCGACATTGACTTTTCACAATGGCAATTACTTGAAAAAGCTGACCATATTTCAGCAAATGGCTTGCAATATAGCGACCTCATCTACAGCCGAAAATTTTAGTTTTTTTAGCTCAAAAATACTACGAGAGAAATTAGCACCTCTGTAAGCCGCATGGATACTGGCATGCAGAGGTGCTAAAATGAAGATGGGTGAATTTTGCAGGTTTTACTTTGCGACACAATCCACATAATATACGGCTTTTCCATCGACCATTTCTTTCACTAAGCCGTGATTATCTGTTTCAAAACCTGGGAATTTTTCATTAAATTCACGGGCGAATTTAAGGTAATTGACAATCACTTTGTTAAATTGCTCACCAGGAATCAACAATGGAATGCCTGGCGGGTAGGGCGTGAGTAACACAGCCGTAATACGGCCTTCCAAATCGTCAATCGGCACGCGGTCAATTTCTCGGTGCGCCATTTTGGCAAAGGCATCAGTCGGCTTCATGGCTGGCACCATGTCTGATAAATACATTTCTGTGGTGAGGCGCGCTACATCATTAGCTTTATACACCGCATGAATTTGCGTGCTTAAATCTTTTAAGCCCACGCGTTCATAGCGCGGGTGTTTTTGCACAAACTCAGGCAACACTTTCCACAAAGGTTGGTTTTTGTCGTAATCATCTTTAAATTGTTGCAAGGCCGCCACCATGGTGTTCCAGCGGCCTTTGGTAATACCAATGGTGAACATAATAAAAAATGAATACAAGCCGGTTTTTTCAACAATCACGCCATGCTCAGCCAAATATTTGGTGACGATTGCAGCGGGAATGCCGTTGTTCTCTGAAAAGTCGCCGTGAATATCTAAGCCAGGGGTAATAATGGTGGCTTTAATCGGGTCCAGCATGTTAAAGCCTTCGGCCAAGTTGCCAAAGCCGTGCCATGATTCATTGGCTTTGAGCATCCACGCATCGCGCTCTTCTAGGCCTTCTTCTGATAAATCATTCGGCCCCCACACTTTAAACCACCAGTCTGCGCCCCATTCTTCATCCACCTTGCGCATTGCGCGGCGGAAGTCCAAAGCTTCCATCAGGCTTTCTTCTACCAGCACGGTGCCGCCCGGTGCTTCCATCATGGCGGCAGCTACATCACAGCTTGCAATAATGGAATATTGCGGGCTAGTTGAAGTGTGCATTAAGTAAGCTTCGTTAAACACGTCGCGGTCTAATTGAATACCTTCGGCATCTTGCACCAAAATTTGTGAGGCTTGGCTTAAGCCCGCTAATAATTTGTGGGTAGATTGTGTTGAAAACACCATGCTTTCTTTACAGCGCGGGCGGTCTGCACCAATGGCATGGTAATCGCCATAAAAGTCATGGAAAGTCGCATGAGGTAGCCATGCTTCATCAAAATGCAAGGTGTCGATTTTGCCATCGAGCATTTCTTTGATTTCTTCCACGTTATATAACACACCATCATAGGTGGATTGCGTAATGGTCAGCACGCGCGGCTTGGCTTTTTTATCGGTAGCAAACGGGTTGCGGGCAATTTTCTTTTGAATATTTTCCCAAGCAAATTCAGATTTTGGAATCGGCCCGATAATGCCAAAATGGTTACGTGTTGGCATTAAAAATACCGGAATCGCACCTGTCATAATAATAGAATGCAGCACTGATTTGTGACAGTTACGATCCACCACCACAACGTCGCCCGGCGCAACGGTGGAGTTCCACACGATTTTGTTACTGGTGGAGGTGCCGTTAGTCACAAAATAAAGGTGATCACAATTATAAATGCGCGCTGCATTACGCTCTGAAGCCGCTACTGGCCCGGTGTGGTCAAGCAACTGGCCTAACTCATCTACCGCGTTACATACGTCCGCACGAAGCATGTTTTCCCCAAAAAACTGGTGAAACATTTGCCCCACGGGGGATTTTAAAAACGCCACACCGCCAGAGTGCCCTGGGCAATGCCAAGAATAGGAGCCGTCGGCAGCATAACCAGTGAGTGCTTTAAAAAATGGCGGTGGTAAGCTATCTAAATAAGTGCGCGCCTCACGAATGATTAAACGAGCGACGAATTCTGGCGTGTCTTCATTCATGTGTATAAAGCCATGCAACTCACGCAACACATCGTTCGGAATATGGCGCGAAGTGCGTGTTTCACCATGCAAAAAGATAGGAATTTCTTCATTGCGGTAACGAATTTCCGTCACAAACTTGCGTAATTGCTCTATGGCTTCAGGCTTTTCTTCGACGATTTCTTCATCGTCAATGGATAAAATAAAGGCTGAAGCGCGGCTTTGCTGCTGCGCAAAAGAAGTAAGGTCTCCATAGCTAGTAACGCCTAGCACTTCAACGCCTTCTTCTTCAATCGCCTTGGCAAGCACGCGAATACCTAAACCTGAAGAGTTTTCAGAGCGGAAATCTTCGTCAATGATAACTACGGGGAATCTGAATTTCATTTAAATACCTTTATAAATTTATTTTTCGAGCGAATTGCGTTGTCGCGCGCTCGCTCAATCCTCGCCGTAATAAAACATACTGTCTCGTCTTTCACTCCGCGGCTCCTAGCACTTCATCCCGCAAAATCAAATTTCTTAAAGGCATTTGACGGTTATTTTATGCTATTAAACCGTAACGAGGGAAGCTGAGACAAGGCGACAATTGAGCAACAACGAGGCAGTATGTTGTTATACGGCGAGGATGTTGCGATTGAAGTCAACACAGTATCAGCGAGTTAGTTAGGTTAAATTAAATTTTTGGTAGTGTTACGCCAACCTGCCCTTGATATTTACCGCCACGGTCTTTATAGCTGGTTTCGCAAACATCATCTTCATCCGCCTCAAAAAACAGTACTTGCGCGCAGCCTTCGTTGGCGTAAATTTTGGCGGGTAGCGGTGTAGTATTACTAAACTCTAATGTCACATAGCCTTCCCATTCTGGTTCAAATGGCGTCACATTCACGATAATGCCGCAACGGGCATAGGTGGACTTACCCAAGCAAACCGTCAACACGTTGCGCGGAATGCGGAAATACTCCACTGTGCGAGCCAACGCAAAAGAGTTGGGTGGAATGATGCAGTAATCGGCATTCACCTCAACAAATGAATTAGGGTCAAAGTTCTTAGGGTCAACAATGGTGGAGTTTAAGTTGGTGAATAGCTTAAATTCTTTCGAGCAGCGAATGTCATAACCGTAGCTTGAAGTGCCGTAAGACACCATGCGCTCACCAGCCGCGTTCATTTTGACTTGATTAGGCTCAAACGGCTCTATCATGCCGTGTTCTTGCGCCATTTTACGAATCCATTTATCTGATTTTATGCTCATTTTATCTGCCTAAAAAACAATGCCCAACGCTGAGTTGGGCATTATAAAGTGCGTGGAATTTTTGTGTGATTTTTTTGGCTTTATTAGTGCTTATCGCCACCCAATTCAATGCTGTAACGCCAGAACTGGTCTTTCGCTTCAAAAATCACGCTAGATTCTTCAGGATCGCGGTTGCCAGCGCGGTATTGATGCACCGCGCCTTTGTCTTCTGCCCAAGCTTTAACAATCGGGTCAACCAGTTTCCATTGCGCTTCCACTTCGTCAATATGTAAGAACTGCGATGGGTCGCCTTCCATCAGATTCAGCAACAAGGTTTCGTATGAGTCCACGCTGTCATCACCACTGATGCGTTGCGCTAAATCCATGCTCATTGTGCGTGTCTTAATGTCCAAGCTAGGCACTTTGGATTCAATCTCCAGTTTTAGACATTCACGTGGTTGAATATTCACAATCAACCAATTTTGGTGCTGGTCATCAGTCAGCATCATTGGCGCTTTTTTGAAGCGAATGGAAATGGCAGTGTTGCCTTCGTGCATGCGTTTTGCAGTGCGCACATAGAACGGCACGCCTTTCCAGCGTTCGTTATCCACCCAAAGTTTTACCGCTGCGTAGGTCTCAGTATTGCTTGCAGGCATGCCATCACGTTTTAACTCTTCTAAGTAGCCAGAGACGTTTTCACCGTGACCATCGCCCACACAAACTCGGCCAGCAGTATATTGCGCGCGGAATGCTTGCTTGTTGATGTTTTTTACGTCAATCGGGCGAATAGATTGCAACAATTTAATTTTCGCAGCGCGCACACTTTCAGGTTTCAAATCGGCAGGTTTTTCCATCGCCACCATCGCCATAGTTTGCAACAAATGGCTTTGGAACATATCGCGTAAAGCCCCAGTCGCATCATAGAAAGTGGTGCGCTCCCCCACGCCCAAAATTTCATTATTGGTGATTTGCACGTGGTCAATGTAGTCTTTATTCCAGAATGCTTCAAAAATACTGTTGGTAAAGCGGAACAGCATGGCATTTTGTACCGCAGCTTTGCCTTGATAGTGGTCAATACGGTAGATTTGGCTTTCTTTCAAGTGTTTAGTGAGTTTTGCTTGCAAATCTTGTGCGCTTGGTAAATCGGTACCAAATGGTTTTTCAATCAATACACGGCGCCAGTATTTGCTTTCATCCAGAAGCCCTACGCCAGATAGCCGCTCTACAACATCTGCAAAATCGCTAGGGCGTACGCTTAAAAAATATGCCAAATTTTGTGGGAATGTTTTTTCATTGCCCAGCGCTGCGGCCATTTTCTTAAACGCATCTGGGTCAGCGGGTGGGTTGGCGTGGTAGTGATTGCGTTCTAAGAATTGGGCAAACACTTTTTCATCGTAACCATCTTTAAATTTTGCATCCATCATGCTTTTGATTTCAGCATGCCAAGCTTCGCGCGTCATTTCACCGCGCCCAACGGATAGAATTTTCATGTCGTTGTGTAAACGACCCAATTTGTGTAGCTTAAACAAACCGGGCATCAATTTGATGCGAGATAAATTACCACTCGCGCCAAACAGCACAAGGGTACAAGGGTCCATAGTTTTTGCCATATTGTCTTAACCTTTATTGATTCAATGTGCGGGATTAGTGACGTGCTTCAGCAGCGCCTGATTCTTCCATATCTAAGTCGCCCCAGCCTAAGCGGCGGTTAAATAGTTCTAATAATAAATCCCAGCTCAAACGTGAAAGCGCAGGGTCGTAGCGATGGCCCTCATCGCGCATAAAAGCGTGTTGACCGTTAAATTCATGCCATGTATAGCGCGTGCCGACTTCATCCAAACGTGCTTTCACCAAATTACGGCCTTCTAGCGGCACGTGCGGGTCTTGGCGACCCCAAATATGTAAAAGCTCACCTTTAATTTCGTTGGCACGAACTAATGAATTATCATTTTTACCCAAACCTAAAGCCTTTTTGTGGATGTCCGTTGCGTAAAAACACACGGTGGCTAGCACATCAGGGTTCATCGCAGCACGGAAAGCCAAGTGGCCGCCCACGCAAATACCCATCACGCCTAAACGGCCAGTGCAATCGCTACGTGATTTTAAATAATCTAGCACCGTACGTGCGTCAGAATCATAAGCATCAACTGGTTTAGTGACTTTAAGCTCATTGCCGCGTGTTGTACCTGCTTCATCATAAGCCAGCACAGTGCCTAGTGGTTCAAATTCATGATAAATTTCAGGGCAAGCCACAATAAAACCGTGCCCAGCAAGCATAGCCGCAGTGCGGCGAATAGGTGCGGTGACCTGAAAAATTTCAGAAAACATTAAAATTGCTGGGTATTTGCCAGGTGCGGCAGGGCGAAAAATATGTGCGCGCATTTCGCCGGTTGGGGTTTGCAGGTCAACAACTTCGCTGTCTTTGATGAGCATGTAAAAAGTCCTATGAGATAACGTTGAGTAATAAGCTTGTATAATAAAGCATGGCGCGGCTTTCATATAGTGTTTTGATAGAAAAAAACCAAAAAACGCATGACATTTGAAGCATTTTCGTGTTGAATGCCGCAACTCATTTTAGCTAGGAAAACGCAGTGTGGAACAAATAATAAAACCCAGATGGCAGCTTTTTAATAGCATCGAATGCTTAAGGCACGGTGTGTGTGATGCCATTGTGAAAAGCGCGCAAGAGGCTATTGCGCAACGTGGACGATTTGATATTGTACTAGCGGGTGGCAACACGCCGCGCGCAGTTTACCGTTTACTGCGCGATGTAGAAATGGATTGGTCAAAATGGCATCTTTATCATGGTGATGAGCGCTGCTTGCCACCACAGCATGAAGACCGCAACAGCTTAATGGTTGAGCAAGTGTGGACGCATTATGTGCCGATTCCTAAAAACCAGATTCATGATATTCCAGCTGAGTTGGGCCCTGTAGCGGGTGCGCAAGCCTATGCAAAAACCGTTGCAAATGCGCCAAAGTTTGATATGGTGCTGTTAGGGTTGGGTGAAGATGGCCATACAGCTTCGCTTTTCCCTAATCATGCGGTGGATAACAGCGCAGATGCCGTGCCGGTATTTAACTCGCCAAAGCCGCCGTCTGAGCGTATTACGCTTAGCCAAAGTCGCTTAAATCATACGCGTGAAGTCATTTTTATCGTGTCAGGTCACGGCAAACAAGAAGCCGTGGATAACTGGCGCAAAGGTGTGGCGATTCCTGCAACGTTAATTTCCCCAGCCTGTGGCGTAGATGTGTATTGCTACGAAGTGAAGTTAAATGAATTTGATGATTTCGCAAGCTGAAGCCATAGAAAAATCTCGCTTGATTGCCAAGCAAATAGCGAGCGAAGAAATAGATGCTTTTGATGGCGCGATGCGTATTTGGAAAGAGGTGTTGAATCACTTAGATGGGCGTATTCCAGATGCGCTTTGGCCGTTTAAATCAAACGCTAGCGCCATTGAAGACTATGTATTTAATGCGCAAGATTCTGGCGCCAATCATGATGCTCAAATAATGCAGTGTAAAGCGCGGATTGTTGAAGCAGCTAAAAGTTTATTGTTAAATACGCATATCTCCTCAACTTAAGGACTCAACATGTTCATTTTTGCTTGCATTGTGGCTGCGTTGTTGCTGTTTTTTGTGTATCTCATCAATAAAACTTTAGTCGCATCAGTTGAAAAAATCGCCCATCCGCAAGGCTTGATAAAACACGTGCAACATATTGATGACGCAGGGTTTACTGCGCAAGCCAACACATTGGCAACTTGGGCAAAACAACATGATTTTGAACATGATAGTTATGTGCTCGCGCACACTTTGATAGATGGTAGCGCGCTACAATGCAGTGTGTGGTGGAGCCAAACACAAGCGACTTGGGTTTTGTTGTATTACTACAAAGGTAAATATTTTTACGACTTTGTGAGTAAATTAGCCAACAACGGCATTATCAGCACCGTTTCTGGCAAAGATGGCCTGACTTTACCGCCCGCAGGCAAAAACCGCATTCAAGCTTTTCCGCAACTTTCGCTGGATGAATTATTGCAAAAGCACCTTGCCACGCAGGCGCAGTTTAATGCCAAAGTGGGCTTGGCCATACAAAGAAACAAAACCGATGTGGTGCAAGAGTTGGAAAACGCACTTGGGCAACAAGCCGAATATGTGAAAACTATTCCCCTGTGGAAATTTAAAGGCGTGTTTTGGTATTTTGTGCGCAGAAATTGGCTGGTGAATAAGCCAATCGAAGTCTAAAAAAACGCATTGATTTTAGCCTATTTTTAATACAACATCATTTCACCACCTCTGCAAGCCAGTCTGCATGCGGCTTCCAGAGGCATAAAAATCTCTCGGCGATAAATTGATTAAAAATTAAGCAATTTTATTGTGCAAAAAACTGCCTAAAAATGCGCAAAGCTAAGCCATAAAATTAAGCGTATAATACGCGCTCGATGAAACTAAAATTGCGTTTCACCGTCATAGCAATACCTGTTTTGGGGCTGACCAGGTTTCGACGTGGGTTACAAAGCAGTGCAGGGCATACCGAGGCTCAGTTCCCTCGTAAATACAGCTGAACAAGTATAGTCGCAAACGACGAAACTTACGCTCTAGCAGCTTAATCCTGCTAGACGCTGCACCATCTCTCCCGTGGGGTGGGTGGCCTTAAAACCATCGCAGCGTCATATACACGGGATACGTTTTACGTTGGGTTACTTAGCGTAGAATTAACCTTTAGGTGACTCGTCTGTACACCGCTTGTCTGTTGGTGTGGTGCAGATTAAATTAAACAACAAGGCTAAGTATGTAGAACTGTCTGTAGAGGATTTGCGGACGCGGGTTCGATTCCCGCCAGCTCCACCAAATCGCAATATTGTCTAGACCACTCTAGACTACTTAAAACCATTGATTTAATTGGTTTTTTTAATATTGTAAAAATTGACCACTCCGTCTGGGGTGGTCTTTTTTTGTCTGTGTTTAGCCACAATTTGGTCACAATTTGGTCACAAGATTTTGGTGGCCAAAATGATTGATTGGGTCACCGCAATTATCCCTTGTCACCATGGTGAAAAAATATATGGTGGTTCTGTTGCCTCCGTCAATTTAGATGGTGAGATTGAATGGCGTGTCGAGAAAAAACAACAAGTTCGTGGATCAAACGAATCAAGCATTAATATTAAATCCTTAGACCCATATCATATTCTCTTAGATGGAAACCCAGCAAAGTGGCTTCAAGGTCATAATATATTTGGTTCAGACGATTTAATAGGTTTGGTTAATGCTGTAATGCAAAAACTCATACCATTATTAAATTTAACTCCTACAGTTGTAGATTTATTTGCATGGCAAAATGGTTTATACATACTTAAGCGAGTTGATTGTACTGCCATGTGGGATTTACCACGTATAGCAGATGTAAGAGCATGGCTAAGAGCCGCTGAAATGCAATCTAAAAGCCGTCATGGTCGCCCTGTCACCACTGGTGGCACACTCTACTTTGGTAAAAACTCAAGACGATGGTCTGTTAAGTTTTACGCTAAAGGTGATGAAATTGAAGCTAGAGGACATAAACTTTCTGATGATTTAGAACATCGTGACAAACTTTTAGAATGGGCTGATAATATGCTCAGAGGTGAATTAACGCTTAGAAGCATTCAGCTAAAAGAAAAAGGTTTGTCTGAGGCTAATAAATGGGCTATCAACACACCTTTAGAACAGCTGATAACATACATAGAAAGCCTAAATATGTCTGAACAGTTCAGCATTACACCAGTGAATTTAGAGGGGCTTCCAGCGCGCTTAGTTGCTGTTTATAAGCTATGGAAAGACGGTGAGGACTTGCGAGCAATGTACCCTAAAGCTAGTTTTTACCGATACCGTTCTGAGCTGTTAAAACAAGGAATCGATATTGCGATTCGTCAACCCTCTAAACCTGACAACATCATTCCACTAGTTCGAGTCTTGCGCCCTGAAGCTATTGCTCAAGTGCCAGATTGGGCAATTGGTACCTCGCTCTACTATAATCCAAACAAGCAGAATAAAGTGATATGAAAAAACTTAGTATAAAATACAAAACTTCTTTATTAATAAAATCTAAGCAATCTTTACGAACGCACCTAAAGAGTAAAAGGCTTCAAAATAGAAGAAAATTAAATGAAATAAAAAGAAAGATTAATGAACAGAAAAGTACAATCGTTAAGATTTTTGCGCCAGAGCATTTTACGCTACACATCTCTGAAAAAGATTCTCTACGTGCAGAATCAAGAAACAAGTTACTTAGATTCATAAGTAAAATAAAACAATCCTTATTAGAAAATAAGAGGGTGCATATATCATTTAAAAATACTAACCTACTTGCTCCTAGTGGAACATTGTTATTTATCTCTGAGTTTGAGAAAATCACCAACGAATATTCAAATAAGATCACAATCGACTATCCCAAAGATGATGTTGTTGAACAGCTTTTTCAGCATATTGGGTTATTAGAGAAAATGGGGTTGCCAAATCGAAAAGAAATAACAGCTGAACAAGTTAGATGTTGGGATTTTGCAAAAGGTAATAATGTAGATACAAGTGAGTTTAAAAATCTATTTTCAAAGTATTCTAATGCTATATCTGAGGATGTAAGTTCTGGTCTTTTTGATAGTATGTCAGAAGCGGTAACGAATAGTTTTCAGCATTCATGTGGTCACCAGGCTGAATGTAATTGCGATAAAAATTGGTGGATGTTTGCACGGCAGCAAAATAATACTTTAGAAGTTGTAATATATGACAGGGGTATTGGTATTCCTGAATCTTTGAGGAGAAAGCCTGAACTGAAGGAATGGCTAAGAGCTCCATATGAGAGATATAAAAAGAAATTTGATTCAACTATGATTAATGTTGCGGTTCAGAGTACTAGATCTAGCACTAAACTAGCTCATAGAGGGAAGGGGCTTCGCGATATGCTAGATTTTGTTAGAGATGGAAACATCGGTGGATTTTTTATTTTTAGCGGCGCTGGCCTATTTTTATACTCAGCCGAACGTAAAAACGAAACTAGTCAAGATTTTATTGTTCCAATCAGTGGAACTCTAATACAATGGCAACTATCTTTAAATTGATTTATATATGACTACTAAGTTAATTTCAATATCAAATAATTTTTCACAAACTCCTGCTGGCCGTTATTATACGGATGGTCCTTATTCGGGTGAAAAATTTCGAACTGAAATTTTATATCCTGCTTTAATTGAGAATGAGTTAGTTAAAGTGGATTTAGATGGTACTTTAGGGTATGGGTCATCATTTCTTGAAGAGGCATTTGGGGGCTTGATCAGAGAATGCAAAATGACGCTTGAACAAATTGAATCAAAATTAGAAATACATAGTTCTCGCAATTTATATACACGGCGAATAAAACAGTATCTGGTTGACGCAAGTAAAATTAAGAATAAATAATATGGGTGGTTGTGAACTGTCTTTATTAATTTCTGCTGTAGTTTGGATAGTAACTGTTATTGGTTGGTTTGTTACTAATAGTTTAACTAAAAAAAGGGAATCTAGAAAAGAGGTTAGAGAAACCCTTGATAAGATTTATGATGCAACTGAAGCTCTATTAAAATCTTCACACACATATTATTGCTCTAAAGATCCAGGTGAACAAGAAGTCTCTTGTTGTGAAATTTATGCTTCACTTGAAAAAATAAATGGATTATGTTCAAGACTTGAAAATGATTACAAGGATATTAAACTTATCTCTAAATTAGACTCACTGTTTGAGATTATCACTGGTGGAGACTTTAATTCTATAAATTTAACAAGGGATTCAACTGTTTATATTAATAAATCAAAAGAAATTGCATTAATTGCTGAGACCATTCGTAGGGAAGGTGATAATTGGTTCAATTACACGTTCAAACCAAAGTAGCAATCTTAAAAGCAAAATTCTTCAAACCTAGAAACTCTTACAAAGCTGGACGCGACACAGCGGCACGACGGGTACCTACTTTTTGAGGACGGACGCGCTAGAGTCCGCCCTCAAAAAGTAGGGGAGAGCGCGAATCCAGCGCCCCTCTATCTAAAAAGTGCGTATATGTAATACTGCACTTTTGTCTCAAAATGAGACTAATACTTAATTAATTCCATAAACAATATATTGATTCCCAACATCAAATAACATCACTATTGCTTCACCTTTATCAGGTCTTGCTAACTTAATAGCGTCTGCTATTTCATTAAATCGAACTGCATGTTCAGGTGACTTACAGAAGGCTCTCATAGTGACATTTATATCATCTTCGTAATATGCAAGAAATTCATCTTTTTCAATTATGTGAATTAAATAACCACAGTATTCTGCATCATTTTCTAACCCATACTCTCGTTTAATTTCATCGATAGTTTTCTTCTTATATCCTAAAGACTGAGCAATCGCATCGTTACTACTGAATTTTTCCATTTTTAATACCTTTCATATAATTTATTAATTGACATTAGTTTTTTTGTGTAATACATTACGGGTTACAAATGTAACCCAAAAGGAAATTAAATGTCAACTACAAAGAATGAGGTAAATGAAGCACAAATTCTTGCTTCTTTAATCAAAAGAACTGGCAAAACGGAGGTTAGTGGCTCGGCTGTTCAACGTAGTCATAGATTTCCATTTTTTATTTTTACTCAAATCGAGAATATTTCTAAAATGTCAGATGTCTCTATATCTGCAATAATTAATCAATTATTAGAGGTTGGACTTGAATCAGTTAAGTTACATTTAACAGATGAAGAGATAAAAAAAATTAATCAAATATCCCAAGAACAACAAGACAGACATCTTACAAACTCGAAAAACAATCTTAAAGAAAAGTAAAATGAAATGGGTTTTAATCAATAAAGTTATAGAGTTAATAGGTTATACCGATGATGCAATTCGCGCTAAGATTAAGAAAGGTGTTTGGTTATCAGGCATTCATTGGAGAAAAGCACCTGATGGTCGTTTGATGTTTAATTTAGAGGCTATACAAAAATGGATAGAAGGCAAGGCATAAACCCAAGAGGTAAAAGCATACAGATAGATTTCTACTATCTTGGTAAGCGTTGCCGTGAAACTCTGAAACTCGAACCCACTAAACGAAATTTAACCTTTGCTAAAAGGTTAAAATCAACGATTCAGCACGAAATCGCAATCGGTACTTTTGATTATTCAAAGCATTTTCCTGAGAGTAATAACGCTCTACTTGGCTCTAAAATCTCAAATAAAACTGTGTCGCAAGCACTAGATCAATTTATTGAGTCATCAAGACGAAGGTTAGAAAAAAGCACTTGGCGAGATTATTACAGTTCCATAGAACATCACCTAAAGCCGCACTTTGGGCATATGAAATTAATAGATGTTACTACAACAGATATTAAGACTTGGATTGGTGGTTTATTAATATCTAACAAAAGAATTAATAACGTACTTGTACCTTTAAGAACAGTTTTTAATGACGCATATTCTGACGGCTTAATTGATCGTAATCCAGTAACACGTATTACTAACTTAGCTGTAAGAACAGATGAACCTCAACCATTTACACCTGATGAAATCAAAGCCATTCTAAACAGCTTAAGTACTCAGGGAGCAAACCTAATCCAATTTGCTATTTGGACTGGTTTAAGAACTTCTGAATTAATTGCCTTAGAGTGGGGTGATATTGATTTTAAAAATAACTTAATAAGAGTTAGACGCGCATCTGTAAATAAGCATACAAAGCAACCCAAAACCAGAGCAGGGGAGCGAGACGTTAAATTATTCCCTCCAGCTATTGAAGCACTTAAAAATCAAAAGCAATTTACTTTTATTAATGGTGGCAGGGTCTTCAATAACCCACGAACTAATGAACCTTGGGAAACTGATGGACAGATCAGAAAAACAATGTGGATTCCTGCACTCAAAAAAGCAGGGGTGATTTATCGCAATCCATATCAAACCAGACATACTTACGCAAGCACATTACTTTCAGCTGGAGAAAATCCTTTATGGGTTGCATCGCAAATGGGTCATAAAGATTGGGGCATGATACGTAAGCGTTATGGTCGTTGGATACCTGATGTAGATACATCAGCAGGGGGTAAAGTTATGGAGTTTTGGTCACAAATTGGTCACAAGGATACTGTAAATGCTTGAATATAAACACTTCACCGAGGGTTCGATTCCCGCCAGCCCACCAAATTAAAAATGCCACCCTTGGGTGGCTTTTTTATTTGTGAAGTTGACGGGCTGATGAGAACCCGCTTGGGTTCGACTAAGCAAGCACTGCTTGCTTGGACGCGTAGCCTGCGAAGCGGTCTTGAGCGTTTACGCGAAAGATGGCAGCATCGCTTAATGCGAGGCTGACACAATCCCGCCAGCTCCACCAAATTAAATACCACTTTTTGATAGTGTTTTAATTGATTTATTCATCAAATTAATCCAAGAATCTATCTTTTCTAAAGTCTTTGAAGCAAAGCTGAAACCAGTCATGTGATTTTGAAAACAATTTAAAAATGGCTTCATATAGATTACTTACTTGACTAAGTTTTTCCTTAAGCGTAGTGAGTGAGGTTTGTTTTGTTAAGTTATGAAATACGTTGTTTCTTAATGTATTCATTTCTCTGCACTTCTCTATAAATAAGGCCTTTCCCTCAAATTCGACTGCTAACTCTAATTGAGATAAAACTTGCCCTGACATCTGGATATTAGGTTTTGGAAACTCAATTTTTGTTGGGTAGCATGACAATTGAATGAAAAATTGTGAATCTTTTATAAGCAATCGAGCCATTTCATCGCAGAGTTGATGATAGATTCCTAAAGCAGCCAAATATCCTTCAAGCGTTCCTTGTCCATTAGCATCATCAGCAAGCGCATCTAACTCTGATAAGTGGTCAACATTTTCGAAGTGTGGCCACTGAGAGTGGTTTTTGATTCTATCTATAAGGCTGCTCATTGTTAAGTTGCTCATATCAAAAATCAAGTTGATAAATGCACTTGATTGAAAATAATTTTAATTTTAATATTAATTTATCTATATTTCTTTAATTAATTTATTCCGCCAACTTCGGCAAAAACGAAATATCCATATAATATTTTTTAGGGTTATTCGGCGCAATGTAAACCTTAATCTTTTTGTTTTTAATATGGTGGGTTGGGTCAAACCAAATATTTTCGCTTTTAAAAACATGTAGTTCGTTGGTGCGGGGGTTTAGCCATTGCGTCAATATTTGGTACGGATGGCTATTATTGGCTGAAAAGCTGGTATTCAATTCCACGCTTTGAAAATCTGCTTCAATAGCATCGCCCGTGCTGGTGAGGTTAGATTTATTGCGCTGACTTAAGCTGCTAAATAGCGCAATGCCAGCGCCAATGGCAAAAAATACGCCACCTAAAATGCCCAAAATGGTGGCACCGCCCCATAAATCAAAGTAGCTGTTGATTTTTGCTTGGTTGGGTGAATCCGCCATGTAAAAAACATCTACCTTTTCGCCTATATCGTGGCTTGGTGGGTAGCTGCTTGATGATGTGGTAAATGACATGCTTTCGCCATTTGCGGTAGTGAATTGTACTTTAGGTGCATAAGTGCGGCTGTTGCTAGTGCTTGAGCTAGAGCTTGAGCGTTTTTCAATTAAATCAATCACAATGCCTTCGGCCTTGAGGGATTTTTGCAAAAATTGCTGGGTGTTTTGATATAAGAAAAAGGTTCCAACCAGCATGGCGGCGCCAACTAGGCCAAATGCATACTGCACAATTTTGAGTGTTTTCATTTAGGTTTTTTGTGATAAGTTAATTTTTTGAATATGCACCGCCCAATGCCGTGCGTTATTTGATTCTAGTTGCAGGAATATTAACATAGACTGTTTCGCGGTTGCTAACCGTGACTGCTTGTTGGCCAGTTTCGTTTACCAGCCATGGCAAGGGTAAGTTATCTGCTACTACATTGATGGTGTGCTTGCCAGTTGCCACTAATGGAAACTCAAATCGCCCAACTGCATTGGTGCGGGTTGAGAATTTTCCATCAAGAATCACGGTGATATTTTGCGCGGGTTCTTCATTTGCATCGGGGTTGCCGTTGTCGTTAGCATCTAAGAATAAATAACCCGCAATAGAGCCAGCAGCACTGCCTGAGGCACCGCCAAGTGGTGCAAGTGAAGTGCCGCCGCGTGTTTCATAGCGCAAGGTGACAAAAAGCGCGTTACCTGTTGCAACATCGGTATTTGATTGTGTTTGAATAAGTGGTTGAATAAAAAACGGGTTGGATGTTTTATTGCGCGTTTCTAAATAAGAGGCAATTAATGACCAATTTGAGTTAATTCGTGCAGTTAAGTCTAAATTAGCGCTGACAGAGCTACTATCGGTTTTACCATTTGATTTGTCGTAACTTAGGTTGCCGTTCCATGCAATGTTATTAAAAATATCGCTACCGCCATTGAGTGAAGCACCAACATGATGAATGCGTTGGTTATCATTATTTTCAACTTCAGTATAAACAGCGGTGTTTAAGCGCGAGCTGGCGGCTAACTGCCAATTTTGGCTCGCCGTGATTCTAGCCAAGTGGCTGTTACTTTCTGCGCTGAAGTCAAACTGTGCTCTGCCCGTGCCAAATCGATTGAGCGCATCAGCAAATATATAACCACTATGCGCATCGTTTTCAGCATTGCGGTATGTTGCGCTACCACCAATGCCTAACTTTTGGTTGATTTGGTAACGCGCACTCCCAGTCATTAAAACGCCATTTGCGCTATCGCCTGAGATGCTTTTAACCGCATCAAAACCGCCATCGAGCAACCACTGCCTGCTATTGTAATTGGCGCGGTAGTAAACACCCTCAATATCGTTGCTGATGGGGGTGTATCCCCAAGCTAATTCAGGATCTAGTCTAAATAAACCCGCATTGTGCGATACGCGTCCAACGCGTTTTTTTGCATCAAGCCATATTCCGGTGGCATTTGAGTTGAGATTGCTTTGGCTATGTAAAAGATTAGCCTGAACTCTTGTACTTTCATCTTGCCATGCAGCAGTACCGTAAAAAGATTCACCACGCATTTTCGGGATGTCAGCATTGGGCGATAAATTAAAATAATCGTTAAAAGACGTGTTAGAGCTAGCATTAGAGACATTGTGCAAACTCACTATTTGTGCGCCCATTTGCCATTGCGGTGATACATTCCACTGTGCGCCAGCCATGGTCATGCTGCCGCCAAGCTGGCTAAATCCGTTGAGTTGAATGCCATCAAAAATGCCAGGGTTACCTGTCGCAAATTGCAACTGCATTTTATCTTGATGAATCCATTCTGTTGAAACACCAAACACAGGAAAGGTGGGGATATAAAAGCGGTATTGATTGCGGGCAAGGTCAATAGATGGCGTATATAAAGTGCCTAAACCATTGTTGGCATACCAGCCACCATCAAACGGTAGCCGCCTTTGTAAAATTACCCCCGCTTTGCCTGAGGGCTCATTACGAAACACGCCATTGATAGAGTAAGCCCCATAGTGCTGCGTTTCAAATTGGCTGTTGATGGAAATACCATTTTCTTGAATATCATTTGCATCACTTCTTTTTGATATGCTTGAAACGGCATCTATCCTAAAGTAATGCGGTAATCCTGTTGGGTTGTAATGTTCGTCTTCATTATCACCAAATAAAATAGCAGGCGTGAGCGTGCTATCTGAGATGGTTTGGTCAACGTACGGTTCGGCTTGCTGACTTGAGGCATTATTTGTAGCGCTGTTTATATTTTCGCGGCTGTCAGAAATATTATCTTGCGCATAAACCTCAGCATTTGTAAAAATTAAGCTGATAAAGCATGTTAGTAATTTAAGCCAGAAATTTCTCACTGCACAAATTCTTGCTCGAAAGCGATTGCTTGGCCTTCCCATTCGAGTTTGCCACGAATGGTAATGGGGTATTTAATGGTAGAAACAGGGCTATTTTCTAGCTGCTGAATGTCCAGAGAAATTGTTCTTGTTTCACCTGCCATAATAGGTAAACCAGAAGGAGAGAATTCTAATTTCTTACCATTTGCATCTGTACCCGATAAAAAACCTGACAGTCGGCCATGTGCATTGCCTGTGTTTTGAACTGCAATGGTCGGTTTAGATACGCCATCAATGTTTTTCACTTCATTGCCAACTACTTTAAGTTGAGGTTTAACATCACCGACGGCTACATAAACAATCACACCTAAGCGACCAGAAAAAGGAAAGCTTAAACCATCGGCTGTTTTAGCAGTTTGCTCTGCGCCACTTACCATAATGGCAAAACGGCATTCTCGTGGAGGCGTATTTTCTGGGGGCTTAACTTCAAAGCGATAGCGGTATTTGGCACCTGATGGTACAGCGATTTCTAGGCGCTCCAGTGCGACCCAAGGGCGGCAGCTATCTGGTGCAAGCGCATCAATAAATTGTGTTCCGCCATTTGCGTCTAAAGTCCAATCGGCAGTTTTAATGCTATATTTGCTTGGAGTGGCGCTTGCGTTGGTGATTTCAATGACTTGACGCGTAACAACGCCAGTTTTTGCGGCAAATTCAAACCGAGGTGGCGTGGCGATTACTGCAAAATCTTCTGCAAATGCTTGGTTTATGATGCCAGTAAAAAGCAATATTGCCACGCTAAAGCAGGCTTGGCATTTTTTAATGGGTGATGGCGTGTTTATCATTTAAGTGTGCTTAATCTACGTCTATTTCAAAATAAAATTCAAGCTTATGGATGCTTAGTAACTTTGTGCCATCGCTATGTATTTGAACATGAATGGTGTCTTCAATGATAGGGCTTTGGATTGGGCCAGCATAAACCAGCGTTCGGTTACCAGAAATGAGGGTGCCTGGTAGTAATTTTCCTTGTGTGCTCCAATCGACCAAAACTTGCCCTATTGGCTGTGGTGGGAGCACCATGTAGATTTGCCCAGTTTTATTCAGCCATGGGGTAGTGTTTAGCCGAATGGTCACGCTGGTAGCGCCATCAACAATATGTCCTGAAGTGTTGTTCACACCCGTGCTGCGCCAACGCATTTTAACTTGTGACTCGCCAAGTAGCGTGGCGGTATCATCCACACGGAATGTGGCAGCCACTGCAACATGTTGCAGTAATAGTGCTAGGCTCAATATGCCAATTAAGCTGACAATATATTTCATGGCAGGCTTAGGGTATAAACCGCTCTGCCAGTATAGGTGCCAGATGGGTAAACGGTACTATTAGCGTAGCTAAAAACCATGCAGTTTTCTACCCATGTGTTTGCACCAATATTGGCAAGCGTTAATGTGGCGCCATTAAATGTACCAGCTGCGACATGGGCGGTGGCGTTGCCGTTAGCTGTACTGCTCCAACTAATGCTTGAAAATGGAATAGTGTTGCCTGCACCATTAATTAAATTGGCTGGGGTGGTAACGCTCATCACCCCATTACCAGTGCTGCCGGGCACTCTAACCCAGCCACCAATATAAACTTGTGTTGGTGGGTTGCACACGTTGTAGCCATCTAAAAAGCTATTTGCGGCAGTGCTGTTACTGGTCATGGCAACTGGCGAGCCATTGCCTATTGAGGCGGCGGGTACATTTGCCGAAACGACATTTACTGTAGCATTGTTTGCTGGTGAGCCGCCTGCATTGTGATTACCACCCGTGTAAGTGCCATTACCCACTTGAATGAATATTTGTCTTGTGCCTGGACTGATGGCGATACTCCAAGCTTGGGCGCTTGTTGCGATTGCAAGTAGCAATATTGCAGCCAAAACGCGAGTACTGTGTTGAATTATGATAATCACCTAGGCTAGTGTACAACTTCAGTGTTGCAAAAAAATCGAGCAAAATCAGCTCTGAAGCAAGATTTTACCCGATTTTGTTATGGCATAGAAGCAGTATAAGTAACACGACCAGCGTTGATATTAACACCACCATAAGTACCAGGCGCAGGTACGGTGTCGTTCAAGTAAGTGTATGTCCATCTTGCATCAAGATTTGTGACCTTAGCACCAATATTTGGCGTAAGCGCAATATTGGTTGTTGCCCCATCGGCAAGTGCAGGGGCTGCAAGTGGAGTCGCTGAAGTGTTAGCCGCTACAGTAGTTGCAATTTTGGTGTAAGAAATCGTATCACCCGCACCATTGCTTAGTGGGCCAGTAGTTGTGGAACCCAAAGTGATGGCTCCATTATTACCTATAACACGCGCAGTCACTGTACCGTTACCCAAATCACCGCTGCCTGCAGTAGCGGCAACCGCAGTGCCATTACCAACGTTTGCTGCAGGTACTGTAAAGTTAATGGCATCTATGGTTGCATTGTTGGCAAGATTAGTACCAGTACCAATGCGTATGTATAAAGTTTTGGGGATAGTCACAGAGAAGTCTAAACGACCTGTAGCCGTGAGAGCGCCAGCACCAGTTTGAAAGTTTGATTCCGCACTGGCAAGTGCAGGAACAACCAACAAAGTGGCTAGTGATAATTTACGAATCAATTTCATGTTCATTTTTAATTCCTTAGTAAAGTAGTTGAGTTGCCTATATTGCTGCATATACTCATGCTACTAATTAAGCAAATATTGTGCCGATTGATTTTTTAATAGTGATTAAAACGTAACTTATTGTTTTTAATAATTAATATTATTTAACTGTTTGTTGTAACTTATATAAAGTGACGAAATATAGACATTGTCTGACAATATTTTGTCAAAGTTTCTGACATCAATTTTCCATTTGTCTTACAACATGCCGTAGTATCAATATTAGTTTTCACCAGAATTTCTTCACAATTTTCTAAAAATAACCTTCATTTTTATTATTTCAAACCGTAAATAGGCTAATGCCTCAACTTAAAAGTGAAAGGCAGGGTTGAATACTGGCTTTTTAACTTAAAGCGTTCTTTTCTAAAGTTGATTTGGCAAGACAAATCATTTCACATGAACTGTATGGAATAGTCATGAAATATATACTCACGCTTATGGTGTTTATTTTATTTGCGTTATCGCGTTCTACTTATGCTGAGTCTGACTTTGCGACGGGTAACCAAGCCTTGTCATCTTCAGCGAGCGTTCATTTTGTTATTAAAATACCCCCAACCATGTTTGTGCGGATTGGCAACACCATGCCAAATTCAAAAATGACCGCAGGAGAAATTCAAACGCCATTAAGCGTAAGGGTGCTGAGTAACACGGGAACCATATTATTGAGTTCTTCTAAAAGCCAGTATTTAGAAGCTGCAAATCTCAAATTAATTAAAAATTTGGATACAAGTTTTAACCATCAAGAAGCGACTCCTATCACCTACACAGCGGCAATGCCCTAGAAACACTTGAATAGGGCGTGATGTTTGTTTTCACGCCGCGCCGCACCTTTTAAAGTTTATGTTTCAGGCGTGCTAACGCCATTTTTCTTGCGTGGGTAGTGTAAAATAGCGTTTTTAGCTTTTTGGTTCATTTACCATGTCAAACGCAATAAGTCCTCGTAAAATTCTCGTTACCTCCGCACTCCCATACGCTAACGGTAGCATTCATTTAGGCCATTTGGTGGAGTATATTCAGACCGACATTTGGGTGCGCTTTCAAAAAATGCAGGGCAATACCGTGCATTATGTGTGTGCGGACGATACGCACGGCACGCCGATTATGCTACGTGCTGAAAAAGAGGGTATTACGCCAGAAGCCTTGATAGAGGCCGTACATAAAGAGCACAGTGCTGATTTTAAAGACTTTTTGGTGGAATTTGATAATTACTATTCAACCAATTCTGAAGAAAACAAGCAACTTTCGCAAGGCATTTACAAAGCGCTAAAAGCCAATGGCAAAATTGCCACAAAAACCATTGAGCAATATTTTGACCCGGTCAAAAATATGTTCTTGCCAGACCGCTTTATTAAAGGCGAATGTCCAAAATGCCATGCTAAAGACCAATATGGCGATAACTGCGAAGTATGTGGCGCGACCTACAGCCCAACTGATTTAATCAACCCATTTTCTGCGGTTTCTGGCGCGGCACCTGTTCGCAAAGAAACCGAGCATTACTTTTTTAAATTGAGTGAGTGTGAAAGCTTTTTAAAAGAGTGGACACGCAGCGGTACGCTGCAGGGCGAAGCTGCCAACAAAATGGGCGAGTGGTTTGAGAACGGCTTGAATGATTGGGATATTTCACGTGATGCGCCGTATTTTGGTTTTGAAATCCCAGATGCGCCCGGTAAATATTTTTATGTATGGCTAGATGCGCCGATTGGCTATATGGCGAGCTTTAAAAACTTGTGCGAAAAACAAGGTTTAAACTTTGACGAATATTGGCAAAAAGATTCAAAAACAGAGCTTTACCATTTTATTGGCAAAGATATTTTGTATTTCCATGCCTTATTTTGGCCTGCCACATTAGAGTTTAGCGGTCATCGCAAACCCACGCAGATTTTCGCCCACGGTTTTTTAACGGTGAATGGCGAAAAAATGAGTAAATCGCGCGGCACGTTTATTACCGCGCGCAGCTATTTAGATTATATTAAAAATCCTGAATATTTGCGCTATTACTACGCCGCCAAACTCAATAGCACGATGGAAGATATTGATTTAAATCTTGAAGATTTTGTCGCGCGCGTGAATAGTGATTTGGTGGGTAAATATATTAATATTGCGAGTAGAACAGCGGGGTTTGTGTTAAATAACTTTAACGGTATCTTGGCTGAAAAGCTACCCGCAGTTGAAGTTTTTAATCAAGCAAATAAATTTTTAGCTGATGAAGGCACGCTTGCAAACTTAAACTCATCTAACCAACTAAATTCTCTAATACCTACAATAGGAACAACATCAGGTCATACTCCATTTGATTTGTTTAGCGTTTTTCTGGAAGTGTCAGACACAATCAAGGCTTGTTATGAGAGCAGGGATTATAGTAAAGCAATTAGAGAAATTATGATACTTGCTGATTTAGCAAATCAGTATGTTGCCCAAGAGGAGCCTTGGAAACTTGCTAAGTTAGTGGGTAGTGAAGCCAAACTTTTGGAAGTTTGTTCTGTCAGCATAAATCTTTTCAGATTACTTACACTTTATCTTCGACCTGTGCTACCAAAATTAGCTTCAGAAGTTGAAGGTTTTCTTAATATTCCAAAGTTACGCTGGAGTGAAATAACGATTCCATTGGTTAGCCACAAAATTAATTCTTATAAACATTTAATAACTCGCATTGAAATGAAGCAAATCGAAGCCATGACCGAAGCCAACAAAGAAAATCTACAAGCCACACCTGCACCACAAGCGCATTCTGAGCAACGTCATGCAGCGCACCAACAAAATGAAGTCAAAGCGGAAACCGCTGAAGCTGAATACATCAGCATAGACGACTTCACCAAAGTGGATTTGCGTATTGCTAAAATTGTCAATGCCGAGCATGTGGAAGGTGCGGAAAAATTGCTCAAGCTTTCGCTTGATATTGGCGAAGAAAAACCAAGGCAAGTGTTTGCCGGCATTAAATCTGCCTACGACCCTGAAACGCTCAAAGGCCGTTTAACAGTAATGGTGGCAAATTTAGCACCGCGCAAAATGAAATTTGGCTTGTCTGAAGGCATGGTGTTAGCAGCGAGTGATGAACGTGGCGGCCCGTTTATTTTAAGTCCAGATTCTGGCGCGCAAGCGGGCATGAAAGTGAAATAGAATGTGCATTTTTCGCGCACGTTTTTGGTAAAAAAATACAATAATAAAATTGCATAAAACTGCTTAATTTTTAAGCAGTTTTAACACAACATCATTTCACATCCTCTGTAAGCCAGTCTGGATGCGGCTTGCAGAGGCATAAAAATCTCTCGGTGTAAAATTGGTGGTTATTTAATGAAAAAGACCGCGTTTTAACCATAAAAAAGCCCCGAAACTTCGGGGCTTTTTGTTAACCAAATCAGCTTATTTTTTAGCGGATTCTTTGGCTTCTTTTGCAGCTTTCGCTTTTGCTTTCTCTGCTTTTTCAGCTTCCTTTTTTGCCGCTTTTTCAGCCTTTTCTTTCTCTTTGGCAGCGGCTTTATCTGCTTTCTCTTTTTCTTTAGCGGCTTTTTTTGCTTCTTTTTCAGCTTCTTTGGCGGCAGCTTTATCAGCTTTTTCTTTGTCTTTTGCCGCTTTGTCCGCTTTAGATGAATCTTCTACTTTGGCATCTTTACTCACTTTTTCAGCCTTAGCAGGTTTTTCCGCTTTCACTGGTTTTTCAGGTTTTGCTTCTTTGCTTACTTTTTCTTCTTTTGTCACTTTTTCAGTTTTAGCTTCTTTGGTTTTAACTTCTTTTGTGGCCTTTTCAGTGCCTGCTTTCTCGGTCTTCACCTCTTTAGTTTTAGTTGATTTTTCAACTTTTGTTTCTTTGCTTGGTACAGAAACTGTGGTTGCGCCAGTGATGGTGCCACCTTTTTTAACGCTTTCCAGCGTTTTTTCGCCAATACCTGGCACACTGTCTAGCTCATCCATATTTTTAAATTTACCATTTTTATTGCGGTAATCAATAATCGCTTTTGCTTTTACTTCGCCAACATCTTCTAGCGTTTCAAGCTCTTCTTGCGTTGCTGTGTTGATGTTGACAGCAGCCATTGCATTCATGCTTAAGCCTAAAAGTATTGCAAAAGCTAATAATAATTTTTTCATATAGTGTTTCCCTAGTAAATAAAACTGTTAATAATTATTTAGTATTTTTTCCAGTATGGATTCCAAACTGAAATATCTTTTCTGATACTTTCTAACGTTGCACTGCCAATACCCTTTACATTCCCTAATTCTTCTATAGATTTAAAACCACCATTCGCTTCTCTATATTCAATAATAGCTTCTGCTTTGACTGGTCCAATACCATGTAATGTTTCTAACTCTTGCTGCGTTGCCGTATTTAATTCAACAACAGCGTAAACATTGGGGCTGATGCTTATAATTAAGCTTGTTATTAAAATTAATAGCCATTTTTTCATTTTTTTCACTCGCGAAAATATAACGAAATCATATGAGTGGCTAAATGCTACCACCTATTTCTTTAACAATCAATTCAAGAGCTTGCAATGGATTTTCTGCTTTAGTAATGGGTCGGCCTATCACCAAATAGCTCGCGCCATAGCTTAGCGCGTCGCTTGGGGTTACCACGCGAGATTGGTCGTCTAAGCTCGTGTTAGCTGGCCGTATGCCTGGGGTAACTAGGCAAAAGTCTTGGCCAAAGTTTTTGCGCAGTAAGCTAGCCTCCATCGCGGAACATACCACCCCACTTAAGCCTGCCTGTTTGGTCAGTGCTGCCAAGTTGAGTACATGCGTGGTTAAATCAGTTTGAATGCCAATTTGCTTAAGGCTGGCTTGGTTCATACTGGTGAGCACAGTGACAGCAATCAAAATCGGCTTTGTGTCACAACTTTGCACCGCTTGTTGCGCAGCTTGCATCATTTCTAGTCCGCCACTGGCATGCACATTGAGCATCCACACACCTAAATTGCTGGCGGCAGTGCAGGCTTTAGCCACAGTATTGGGAATGTCATGAAATTTTAAATCTAAAAATACGCCAAAATCTTTTTTAACAAGCTGCTCTACAAATTGTGGGCCAGTAGCGGTAAAAAGTTCTTTGCCCACTTTAAGCCTGCAAAGGTTTGGGTCAAGTTGGTTGACTAACTTTAATGCACTGTTTGCGTCCGCATAATCTAGCGCGACTATTATTTTTGAATCATGAATTTTTTGGACGGGGTTGGTCATGGTTTAAATAGTTGTTGGTTCGGCTGGGAGTGACTCCCAAGCATTACAAGCAGGGCATTGCCAGTGATGATATTTCGCTTTAAAGCCGCATTGCACGCAGTGGTATGCGGTTTTGTTGCCAATGGCATGACGTACGGTTTGCTGCATCAGTTGTAAATCTTGCAAGGCGGTACTTTCAAGTGTGCCTTCGTGGTTTGATTCCACAATGGTACGCGCTTGCAATAATTGATCGAGCACATTGAGGCTAGGCATTTTAATCAGCTCAGCACGCGCTAATTTGGCAGCACTTTGCGCACCATTCTCTGCCAGTGTGGCTTCATAGAGCACATTAATAAGCGTAGGTAATTTGTAGGTTTGCAAATAATTTTGCAACAAAGTTAAGCCTTCAGTGGTTTGATGTAGCGCACGGTAGCTTGTTAATAATTTGGGGGCAATTAACCCTAAGTATTCAGGCTGCTGAAACTCAATGTGCTTCCAGTAAGAAATAGCCGCCTGATGCGCACCAGCTTCAGCCTCAATGTCACCCAGCAGCACATTGGCACGCGCACAATTTTTATTAGCATCTATAGCTAAATTTAAATATTGCTTGGCTTCGTTATTTCGATGGGCTAACTTTTCAATTACCGCTAACTCGCAATAATAGTGCGAGATTTCTATCCGAAATGGCACGCCAGACATGCGTTCTAGTTCGGTTGCGGCTTTAATGGCGCGTTGCCACTCGCGCTCTTGCACGTAAATTTCTAATAAAGCGCGCAGTGCTGGCTGGCGATAACGGTCATCGTTGAGTGTTTCAAAAAGCTCTTCAGCGCGGTCTAATAAACCTGCTTTAAGGTAGTCTTGAGCAAGCTCTGCTGTGACGGCTAATTTTTGCTGTGGCTCAAGATTTTTTTTCTCAAGCAGATGCAAATGTAAATGAATGGCGCGATCAACCTCACCCCGTTTACGGTACAAGCTACCTAAAGCAAAATGGAGCTCAAGTGAGTCTGTATTGGCTTGCACTGCTTCAGAAAAAGCTTCGATTGCTTTATCTTGCTGGTTGGTAATAAGATAGTTGAGCCCTTTAAAGTAAGCGGCAGGCAAGGCTGTGGCCTCTGAGAGCAGTTGTTTTAAGTCCACACGCGCAGAAATCCAACCAAGGCTAAAAAATAGCGGAAGTGCGAGTAACCACCAAAATTCAAATTCCATTTTTTTGCTTAATTGAATAACTAATAAACGACATTTTACCTGAATATAAGCTGACGAATAAAAAAAACGGCAACTAAAAAGTTGCCGTTTTAATCACACTATAAAAATTGCTAGCCTAAATCTACACGCTCGCGCAACTCCTTGCCCGCTTTAAAGTGCGGTACATGTTTTGCAGGTACTTGCACTTTACTGCCGGTTTTAGGGTTGCGCCCTAAGCGTGGTGGACGATAATTAAGGCTAAAACTTCCAAAACCGCGAATCTCAATGCGCTCGCCAGTGGCAAGGTTGTCAGTCATCGCATCTAAAATTGCTTTAACAGATAGTTCGGCATCTTTCACTACTAATTGCGGAAAACGCGCTGCAAGTAGGGTGATGAGTTCAGATTTGGTCATATTTGGCCTTTATTTCTCTACTAGGATAGAATTTTTAAACTTACGTATATTTTTATAAATCTATTTTTTGCTATCTAATTTAGCTTTTAATAGCGCGCCTAAGTTTGTCGTACCTGCAGATGCACCGTCATCCACTGGCTTAGCTGCTTCTTTCGCTTTGGCTTTAGCTTTAGGTTTAGCTTCTGATTTCTCATCTGATGATGAAGATGCGCCTGAAGGATCATCTGAAAGTTGTTTTACACCGAGTGAAATACGTTCTTTTTCAACGTCAATCGCTAAAATAACGGCTTGTAACTCATCACCTTTTTTGAAGTTGCGAATCGCTTCTTCTCCTGATTGTGTCCATGACAAATCAGATAAATGCACTAAGCCATCAATGCCGCCTGGCAAGCCAATAAATACGCCAAAGTCAGTGATTGATTTAATTTGACCAGAAACTTTATCGCCTTTAGCGTGTGTCGCTGAGAAATCATCCCAAGGATTAGCTTGGCATTGTTTCATACCTAAAGATAAACGACGACGTGATTCATCAATTTCAAGAATCATCACTTCAACTTCATCACCCAATTGCGCTAACTTGCCTGGATGAATGTTTTTGTTTGTCCAGTCCATTTCTGAAACGTGTACTAAACCTTCAATACCTGGTTCGATTTCAACGAAAGCGCCGTAATCAGTCAAGTTTGACACTTTACCAAATAAACGTGTGCTTACTGGGTAGCGGCGTGATAGAGCCACCCATGGGTCATCGCCCATTTGTTTGATACCTAATGAAACACGGTTTTTCTCTTGATCAAATTTCAAGATTTTTGCTTCAACTTCTTCACCTACTGTTAACACCTCAGATGGGTGTTTAACACGACGCCATGCTAAGTCAGTAATGTGTAGCAAGCCATCAATGCCGCCTAAATCAACGAATGCACCGTAATCAGTAATGTTTTTAACAATCCCTTTAACAACTGCACCTTCAGCCAATGTGCCCATTAACGCATCACGGTCTGCACCAGCGCTCACTTCCATTACCGCGCGACGTGAGACAACGATGTTGTTACGTTTACGGTCGATTTTGATTACTTTTAGGTCACATTCTTTGTTTTCGAATGGTGTTGTGTCTTTTACAGGACGTACGTCAACCAATGAACCAGGCAAGAATGCCATGATGCCGTTGACAGAAACGCGTAAACCACCTTTTACTTTACCGCTAACGAAACCTTTGATGATGCGGCCTTCGTTCATTGCATCTTCTAAGTCTAACCATGTTTCCATGCGTTTTGCTTTTTCGCGTGAAAGTAAAGTTGAACCAAAGCCATCTTCTAGCTTTTCAATCAATACCTTAACAAAGTCGCCAACTTTAACTTCAAGCTCGCCCTGTGCGTTTTTGAACTCTGCAGCGTCAATCACGCTCTCTGATTTTAAACCTGCATTGACAATAACATGATCGTTGTCTGCTGAAATCACTTCAGCAGTGATTACCTCGCCAGAACGCATTTCTTGATGGGCTAAGCTTTCTTCAAAAAGCGCAGCAAAAGATTCCATAGATTTAGTAGAAGCCATTAAATTAAATTACCTAAAAGTTAATCCTGCCTAGCAGCAGGGTGATTAAAAAACCGCACATCGGTGATGATGGGCGGGCGAAAATATATTACTCAAATTCTAAGAGGTGTAATTATAACTAAACAAACGAAAAATAAAACACTATTTACTTGTTTTTATGCACTTTTTTTATTATTTTTATATTTTGTGATAACAAACTCTACCGCTTCAGCAATACTCAAATGATCCGTTTCAAGTAAAAAGGCATCTTTGGCCATCGTGAGTGGTGCACTGGCACGATTTTTATCTCTGGCATCACGTTCTGCCAAGTCTTTTAAAATGCTATCGTAATTAGCAGGCTGGTTTTTACCTAGCAGTTGTTGGTAGCGTCGTTTGGCGCGGGTTTCAGTCGTTGCTGTGAGAAAAATTTTAACTGGTGCGTGTGGAAAAATGACCGTGCCCATATCGCGCCCATCTGCCACTAAGCCAGGGGTTTTGCAAAAAGCATGTTGCATGTCCACCAAAGCGGCCCTGAGCGGTGCGTGTACTGCAACCTCAGAAGCTCCCTTGCTTATAGCTTCAGTACGAATCTCATTCGAAATATCGATATTGTCTAGTAAAACTTGCTCGTTTTTAAACACAACATTAAGTGATTTTGCACAGTCGGCGATTGCGAGCGCATTGCTCCATGCGATGTTTTTTTGTTGTGTGGCAAAGGCCACGATACGATAAAGTGCCCCTGAATCTAAATAATGAAAACCGAGCTGTGTAGCAACTAATTGCGCCACAGTGCCTTTGCCAGAGGCGGAAGGGCCATCAATAGTTATCACAGGGATAATAGGTGTTGTCATTAGAAAAACTTATCAATGTTAAATAAATAATCAATTGGATTGATTGTGCAAATTAGGAAATAATCATCACATCAAGCTCATGTTAGGAGGTGGCAAAATGACGAAAACATTCACATTTGCGATTTTACACTTTAGTGTCGCGTTTACGGTAGCATATTTGCTTACGGGAAGTTTTATTATTGGTGGCTTGTTGGCGTTAGTTGAACCTGCCTGTAACACCATCGTGTTTTACTTTCACGAGCGTGCTTGGCAGGCAATCGAGCGTAATAAATTGAGCGTCTCAGCTCACTCAAAAATGAGCGACATCTCATGTGTTGGTTAATAGTTTAACTGTTTAGCTGGCAATTTTTTTAAATTCGTCAAAATAATTGGGGAAAGTCTTCGCAACGCATTTGGGATCGTTAATGGTAATTGGCACGCCGCCTAAACTTATCAGCGAGAAGCACATTGCCATGCGGTGGTCATCGTAAGTGTCAATCACCGCGTTGGGAGTGAGTTGAGCTGGAGGCGTGATTTTAATGTAATCCGCACCTTCTTCTACAATCGCGCCGACTTTACGCAATTCGGTGGCCATCGCGGCGATGCGGTCGGTTTCTTTCACTCGCCAACTAGCGATATTGCGTAGGGTGGTGGTGCCATCAGCAAAGAGTGCGAGAATAGCCAAGGTCATGGCGGCATCGGGAATGTGGTTGCAGTCGAGGTCGATGGCTTTAAGTTTGTTGGTAGGCGCAGAAACTCTAACGGCACTAACCAATACGCCTTCATTTTTATTTATTACAGCACCCATTTTTTCAATTTCATTGACAAATTGGATGTCGCCTTGGATGCTGTTAAGGCCAACACCATCAATAAGCACAGAAGAACCATTTTTAGCTGCGATTGCTCCTGCTGCTAAGAAGTACGAGGCGCTTGAGGCATCACCCTCCACAAAGTATCGTTCTGGAGCCCAGTAGGCTGCATCGGCAGGAATGGTAAATTTCCCCCAGTCTTTGCGCTGCACCTGCACACCAAATTTAGCCATTAAATTAAGTGTAATTTCAATATATGGTTTTGAAATGAGTTCGCCTACCACTTCAATCGTCGCTTCTTGTTTAGAAAGAGGTAGTGCCATCAAAAGAGCGGTTAAAAATTGGCTGGAAACATTGCCACGAATTTTAATTGGTTTGCTAACGTTGATATTTCCGGGTGATATTTTGAGTGGCGGGTAGTCTTCGTTACCGAGATACTCTATATTTGCACCAATTTGCCGCAAGGCATCTACCAAGTCTTTAATTGGGCGTTCATGCATGCGTGGAACGCCGTGCAAATAGTAGTAACCATTTGAAAAAGCCAGTGCAGCAGTAAGAGGGCGAAACGCGGTACCTGCATTACCTAAAAATAAGTCCACGGGCTTTTCAGCTGTGCCTTTGTTTGGGAATTGACCACCGCAGCCTTTAACCCGCCATGCGTATTCTGCAAACTCTTCTATTTCAACACCTAAAGATTTTAGCGCTTCAATCATACGCGCAGTATCATCAGACTGGAGTAGTTTGTATACTTCCCGATATGAATTGTTCGAAAGATCATCTAATGAAAGCGCTTCAAGCAAAAGTGTGCGATTTGAAATGCTTTTAGAACCTGGTAATTTGATTGAGCCTTCAGCATGAGTGTAGGCGGGTAGGTGAAGTTGTTCCATTTTTCTATTTCTTTATTGTTTATTTTTTGCCCAAGCGTTACGTGCAACGCTGGCGCGCTCAAAGAGCGCTAGTAGGCCTGCGCCATCATTGTTTTCAAGTAAGTTTTTAACCAAAGTCAGCTCGGTTTGAAAAGCCGTTATTTCACTTAATAGTGCTGTTTTATTGGCTAAGCTAATATCGCGCCACATTTCGGGGTGGCTGCCAGCAATGCGCGTGAAATCGCGAAATCCGCTGGCGGCAAAGCTAAATAGCTGTTCGGCATTTGGGCGCTTGGCGATGTCATCTACCAAAGCGAATGCCAATAAATGCGGTAAATGACTAACAGCGGCAAATATTTTGTCGTGGTTTTCGGCAGACATTTCTGTAACGTTTGCGCCGCATGTTTTCCACATGTCTGCTACGCGAGCAATTTTTGACGCTCTGTAACCGTAAAGGTCATCCCCATTCTCGCTAAGTGCTGAAGCACTAAGTCGAATGTGAGAAGCCGCATGGTTACTGGCTTGCAGGGCATCGTCTTGGATGTTGTGTAAATTTTCAGGGGTGAGCACTACATTTTTACCCACAAATAAATCGGCTTTTGCTGCTGTCACACCACTTTTTTCAGCACCTGCAATGGGGTGACCACCGACAAATTGGTTGAACTGCTCACCCAAAACTATTTTGGCTGCTGCGAGTACATCACTTTTGGTGCTACCAGCATCGGTAATGACCGTTTGCGTATTTAAATGGGGTTTGATGCTTTGTAAAATGGCAGTGGTTTGTGCCACAGGGGCGGCAATCAATATTAAATCTGCATCTTTGCAAGCGGCTTGAATATTGGTTTCAACGCTGTCTATCACACCAAGATTTTTTGCAGTTTGCAAACTTTCAAAGCTACGCCCGACGCCAACAATATGCGTGCCAGCACCTGCTTTCTTTAAAGCTAACGCCACAGAGCCGCCAATCAGGCCCACACCAAAGATAACTAATTTATTCAAAGCTAACGCTTTTCAAGCTAAAAATAGTCTAAAAATTTAAAGCTAGAATTGTAGCATTTTTGATTGGTTTCTTTTACTTATTTAGCTAGCTTGGTGCGCAAACGCGCAGCATTTTGTTCAGTAAATATGGCAATGGTGTTTTGCTTAACCACTGGCGATTATCGGCAATCAACGGGTAAGCACGGCTGAAAAATGGGCGCAATGTTTTGCTTCCCCAAAGTTTGCCTAAAGTGGTAAATCCACCCGATTGATAGGCAATGGCAAATACATCCACACCTTTATACCACTGTCCAGAGGCATCTTGAGCGTGAATGCGTTCCATCATTTCTGCTTTGTTGGTGGGGCAAAAAGCAGGTTCGTTAAAAGCTTCATTTGAGCAATCTACCAAAATGAGTTTGTTGTCAAAGTCAGTTTCTTTAATGGTGTGCATTTCGGCTGCGCACAAGGGGCAACTGGCATCGTAATATATAGTGAGTGGGTACATCACATTTAAGGTGTTCATCTTATTTCCCTTCATAAATGCCGAGCATGTTTTTAATTTTTGCACCATATTTCATGATGGTGGTCAGTGTGGATGGCTTGAATTTAAGCATTTCATCGCCCCAAATCGAGAGCGTTTGCATTAAATTTAACATTGCTCTTACTCTTTCTCTTGCAGCTAATTCATTTTGGTTAAATGTATTGTTGGCGAGATAGTCTTCTAAAAATTTGACTGTTGGGTCAAATTCGCGCGCTTTACGCTCACTAATGACAGTAAAAAAGAGCTGCCAAACATCTAATGAAGTTTCAAAGTAATCGCGCCTGTCGCCCATTATGTGCGTAACGCGTATGAGGTTCCAATTTTGTAACTCTTTTAAACTATTGCTGACGTTGCTGCGAGCTACTTGCAAGCTATCAGCAATTTGCTCAGCATTTGCTGGTTTGCCAATAAAGAATAAAAAAGCATGAATTTGCGACACGGTACGATTGATGCCCCAACGTGAGCCCATCTCACCCCAGTGCAAAATAAATTGGCTACCCAATTCGCTAAGCTGAATTTTTTCATCGGTTGCTATCGGTGTTTCTGCTTGCATATTAGGCCTTTCAAAATACTAGTTGACACATTATCACATCTATCATATATTTCTGTCAATACAGAAATTAAAGAATTTAATAAATATGGAGTGTGGAAATGCGCGTGTTAGTGCTTGGTGGAAATGGCTTTATAGGCAAAAGTATCGTGACGCAACTGCAAATGCAGGGTGCTGAAGTGTTGATTGGCAGTAGAAAAAAATCAGCGAACTCAAATAGTCTAGAAGTACATTTACAAAGTATGTTAGACATTAAGGATTGGTTGCCATTGTTAAATGGTGTGGATGTGGTTGTGAATTGCGTTGGTATTTTGCGAGAGCGAAAAGGGGGCGAAACTTATGAAAAAGTTCACACTTTAGCACCTGCTGCACTCGCGCAAGCGCGCGCGCAACTTGGCATTCGCATGATCCATATTTCTGCAATTGGTTTAACTATGCAAGCAAAAAGTCGCTTTATTCGCTCTAAACTTTTAGGTGAGCACGCCATTTTAAATAGCGGTGCAGATGTGACTATCGTGCGTCCTTCGTTATTAGATGGTGAAGGTGGTTTTGGCGCTAAATGGTTTAGGCGCGTAGCAACTTGGCCGCTGCAATTGGTCATGCAGTCTGAAGGGCTAGTAGCACCTTTGCAGGTGACAGATTTAGGGGAGGCAGTGGCGAAACTATGTTTAAACGGCTATGTGAACTTGCCTAAAGTCATGGAGTTAGGTGGCAATGAGACTATGACGATACCGCAATATTTAAATTGGTTAAGAGCAACAGGCCAACGTAAGCCGGCTGCACAAATTGCGGTGCCAAAAATGATGGTGCGATTAGCCAGCCATATTTTTGATATGCTCGCGTGGACACCATTATCTTTTGGTCACTTTGAGTTGATGCAAGGTAAAAATGTACCTGCGGTAAATTGGCTACCCATTTTGCTTGGGCGCACACCCACAGCAACTGGTTTAATGCTGGAAAATAGTACTAAAAAATGGCCTAAAAAAACGCTAAATTTGCAACCAAATCAATTCGACCCTCTGGAAGCCGCATAGATACTGGCTTGCAGAGGCGAAAATTTTTCTCGGGGAAAAAGCAGCGCAAAATATTGTGTTTTAAATTTGGCATTGCCAAGCGCCATTAATGCGCTGTTCTTGCGGCTGAAAATTTTGTTTGTAGGCCATTTTTTGGCTATCTTTAATCCAATAACCTAAATATAAATAGGGCAAATTAAAGCTTTTTGCCCATGCAATTTGCCACAGCACATTATAGGTGCCTAGGCTGGCCTTGCCATCAGAAGTGTCATAAAAAGTATAGACTGCCGACATGCCGTCTTCGACAATATCCACAACGCTGACCATTTTGAGTTGGTCATTTTCGCAAAATTCGACCAATACGCTATCCACATGACTTTGACACAAAAAACTGTGGTATTGCTCTAGTTCACTTTGCTTCGCAGGGCTATCTTGCTCATCCGCGTGGCGCGCTTTGATGTAGGCCGAATACAGCGCAAAGTGCGATTCATGAAAAGCCACAGGTAAAACACGCACCGTTAAATGTTGGTGTTGCTTAAAGGCACGTTTTTGGCTTCGGTTAGGTTTAAAGTCCTGAAGCACCACGCGGATAGAAATGCAGGCTTGGCAATGTGGGCAATGTGGGCGATAAGCGAAGTCGCCACTGCGACGAAACCCCTGCTGAATCAATTGACTATAGATATTCGCATTGACTAAATGTTGCGGTGTAGCCATTAAGCTCTGCGCAGTTTCACCCGGCAAATAACTGCAAGGGTAGGGTGCAGATAGGTAAAACTGCAGCTGGTTGAGTGGCAATTCATTCGGGCTAGTCATGATGAAATAATAACCTAAATGTTTGGTGGATGTTGAATTGCGTTTTGCGTAGTTAATTGCCTCAGTTGGCCAATAAAATCATCTCGGCTGATTTCACGCGCGCCAAAGTTGGCTAAATGTGTGGTTTTCATTTGGCAATCTATCATGCCAACGCCTTCTGTTTTTAACTTTTGCACCAAAGCAACAAAAGCCACTTTTGAGGCGTCAGTCACATGATGAAACATGCTTTCTCCATAAAACATACGCCCAATTTTAACGCCATAGCAACCACCAACTAATACATTATCAAGCCAGCACTCGGCACTAATGGCATAGCCTGCCTCAAAAAGCGCGCAATATCCATTAATAATGTCATCGGTTATCCAAGTGCCATCTTGCCCTACACGTGGTGTGCCGCTGCAAGCTTGCATCACTTGGCGAAATGCGGTGTTAAAGCGCACTTCAAAGGGCTTGTTTCTGATGCTTTTTTGCAGTGATTTTGTAATTTTTAATTCATCTGGAAATAGCACCATGCGTGGGTTTGGACTCCACCACATAATGGGTTCACCTTCGCTAAACCAAGGAAAAATGCCTTGTTGGTAGGCTTTTAATAAGCGGGATAGCGACAAATCACCCCCAATCGCGATTAGGCCGTTCGGCTCACCAAGGGCGAGTGAGACTGGCGGAAACTCACAGCCGTCGTCTATTGCAGAAACGCGCCCTTTTGGGAATTGATAATAGGCAAAGCTCATAAACTTTATTGCAATTGAATAGTCATCATTTTTGGCGCAAGATGTGTTAAGTTATTCGCTATGGTGGAGTTTATATGAAATTGCAAAAAATAACGATGTATTGCGCGTTTATAGCGTTTCTATTAAGTGGCTGTGCGACTTTCTCACGAGATGGTGGCATGGAAGATGTTAATAAAACGACAGCACAACATATCAAGCAAGAAGTGGTATGGCAAAAAAGTGCAGATGCCCAAAAACAGGCGGCTGACCGCGTCAATGCCTTATTAAGTGCGTGCATTGATGCCGATGATGCCGTGCAAATTGCCTTACTCAATAATAAGGGTTTGCAAGCTACACTTTATGACTTAGGCATTTCTGAGGCCGATGTTGTGCAGGCAGGGCGTTTGCCTAACCCAAAATTCAGTATGTTTTATGCCAGAAATAATGGGGATTACAAAATTGAACAAGCATTAACGTTTAATATTTTTTCGCTGGTGACCATGCCAAAAATAGTGGCGATAGAACGGCAGAATTTTGAAAGAACCAAAAAAAATGTTGCACTTGATGTGCTTAAGTTGGCATACGAAACCCGTATAGCATATTTTAATGCAGTGGCCGCCAATCAGCATTTTCTTTATGGCGAGCAAGTAAAGGAGTCTGCTGAAGCCAGTGCAGAGTTAGCACAACGCATGGTAAAAGCGGGTAACTGGAGCAAACTAGAACAAGCGCATGAGCAAAGCTATTATGCTCAAGCCGTGCAGGAGTATCAGATAGCTCAGCAACAAAAAAATAGCAAGATTGAAATATTATCTCGCTTATTAGCTGTGTCGCCTGATGTTATTCAGTTGCAAGACCGATTGCCAGATTTACCAAAAAATTTGGCTGAATTACAAACAGTTGAAAAAACCGCTTTTGAACAACGCTTAGATTTGCAAATGGCACGTTCGGATACTGATACTTTAGCCAAGCAATTGGGGTTAACTAAGACTACGCGCTTGATTAACGTTCTTGAAATCGGCCCAGCAAGAGTGTTAGAGGGCAGACGCGGCGACGCATATAAAAAAGGTGTGGATGTTAGTTTTGAATTGCCCTTGTTTGATTGGGGAAGTGCAAAAGTAGCGCGGGCAGAGGCTACTTACATGCAGGCAGTTAATCACACGGCGCAAGTGGCTCTTAACGCACAATCGGAAATCCGCGAGGCACACAACCAATATTTAAGCAATTTCACAATGGCAAAGCACTATCGTGATGAAATTGTACCGCTCAGCAAAAAAATATCAGATGAAAATTTACTGCGCTACAACGGTATGTTGATTAGTCCTTTTACCTTGTTTGCCGATGCGCGAGCGCAGGTGGCGAGTGTGAATGCATATATTGCAAAGCTCAATGAATTTTGGTTGGCTGAAACGGCATTGAATATGGCACTCATTGGTAGCTTGGGGGGCAAGTAATCATGGACAGCAATCAATTTAGCCGCCGAAATTTCTTTAAACTAGCTGGCGCAGGCATTGCCGCCACCGCTGTGAGCAGAGTGGCACTTGCCGCCTTGCCTGAAATTATTTCTGCTGAGAAAGCCAGTACGCAAGCACCACTACAACCCAATACTGGTAGACCATACAACCCTGTTGTTACGCTCAATGGCTGGAGCTTGCCGTGGCGAATGCAAAATGGCGTGAAAGAATTTCACTTAGTGGCAGAGCCCGTTATTCGGGAAATCGCCCCTGGCATGAAAGCACATTTGTGGGGTTATAACGGCCAAAGCCCTGGACCGACGATTGAAGTGGTGGAGGGCGATAAAGTGCGTGTTTTTGTGACCAATCGCCTGCCAGAAGTGACCAGCGTACATTGGCACGGGCAACGCTTACCCAATGGTATGGATGGCGTAAGTGGGTTAACGCAACCTGCCATCCCTGTTGGCAAAACCTATGTGTATGAGTTTGAAGCCAAACGTGCTGGCACTTTTATGTATCACCCGCATGCCGATGAAATGACGCAAATGGCCATGGGCTTGATGGGCAGTTGGGTAACACATCCCAAAAATCCTAAATTCATGGCGGTGGATAGAGATTTTATTTTTTTACTCAATGCCTACGATATTGACCCTGGAAGCTACACGCCAAAAATTAACACCATGTTGAACTTTAATTTGTGGACATGGAATAGTCGTGCTTTTCCTGGTATAGATCCGTTGGTAGTGCGTAAAAATGACAAAGTGCGTATTCGTATTGGTAACCTTACGATGACGAATCACCCCATTCATATTCATGGACATGAGTTTGTGGTGACGGGCACCGATGGTGGCTGGGTGCCGCCCACTGCGCGGTGGCCTGAGGTGACGACAGATATTGGGGTTGGTCAAATGCGAGCCATTGAGTTTATAGCAAACGAACTAGGTGATTGGTCTCTTCATTGCCACAAATCGCATCACACCATGAATGCGATGGGACATGAAGTGCCTACCATGCTGGGCGTTAAACAAGATGATTTGGTGGAAAAAATTAACAAACTGGTGCCAGATTACATGCCCATGGGTGAAACAGGCATGAATGAAATGAGTGATATGGCCGCCATGATGGACATGCCACTCCCAGAAAACACCTTGCCTATGATGACAGGTAAAGGGCAATACGGTGCCATTAACATGGGTGGTATGTTTAGCTTGTTAAAAGTGCGTGAAGGCTTAGCAAAAAATGATTTCAAAGATCCTGGTCCGTATCAACATCCAAAAAATACGCGGGCTTATGAGTTTAAAGGAGAAGTACCTGAGGTACAAAGACAGTCAGTTGATGATGAAAAGACCGCAATTGAACTGCAGGTGCGTAAGCCGACAGGGCATGAAGGCCATTAATTAATAGGAGTAAACATGCAATACCTTTTTTTTAAATATTTAGTCACTGCTGGTGTTGTGGTGTTGGTCTCAGAGTTTGCAAAACGCAGTGATAAGCTGGGTGGTTTTATTGCGGCCTTACCGTTGGTGACGGTGCTGACCTTGATTTGGCTTTATGTAGAGCAGCAGCCGAGTAGCAAAATTGCTAATCATGCCTACTATACATTTTGGTATGTACTACCTACACTACCGATGTTTTTGTTGTTTCCCTATTTGTTACCCAAAATAGGTTTTGTTTATACGCTTATTAGTTGCGTGTTGTTTACGCTGTTGGTTTTTTGGCTATTTTCTATACTAATGAAGCCTTTTGGCGTTAACTTGCTATAAAGCCTATTTTTTATAAGGTTATTGTAACGATTAAGTCACAAAAAATAGCTTTGTAATCAAACCATTAGCGCGTAAAATGCGCGCTTAAAATTTATTCAAACAAAACCTTCAGGCAAATACCTTGGAACACTACTCCGACATGCTGGCAAAGCCGATTCACACCTATCGTCCATTTTGGGCGAAACGGTTTGGCACGGCCAAAATGTTGCCCATGACGCGCGCCGAAATGGATGCGCTGGGCTGGGATAGTTGCGACATAATTTTAGTGACGGGTGATGCCTATATAGACCACCCGAGTTTTGGCATGGCGCTAGTGGGGCGTTTGCTCGAAGCGCAGGGTTTTCGCGTAGGCATTATTGCGCAGCCAGATTGGCAAAATGCCAATGCATTTAAAGCCTTAGGCAAGCCTAATCTGTATTTTGGCGTCACCGCAGGCAATATGGATAGCATGGTGAATCGCTACACGGCTGACCGAAAAATTCGTAGTGATGATGCCTATACACCTGATGCCGCGCCAAATAAACGCCCAGACCGCGCAGTGCTGGTGTATTCGCAACGCTGCCGTGAAGCATATCCCGATGCGCCCTTGGTGATTGGCAGTATTGAAGCCAGTTTGCGCCGCATTGCGCATTATGATTATTGGTCTGATAAAGTGCGCCGCAGTATTTTGGTGGATTCTAAAGCCGATATTTTGCTTTATGGTAATGCCGAGCGCGCATTGGTGGAACTGAGCCACCGAATTGCCAAAGGTGAAAAGGTCAGTGATATTCAAGATATTCGTGGCACCGCTTTTTTACGCAAAAATATACCAGAAGGTTGGAGCGAAGTTGAAAGCACTAAGCTAGACCGCCCTGGTATCATTGATAAACCTGTTGACCCGTACGAGATGAAGATGGGCAAAAGTGATGCAAGTTGCGCAACTAATGAAACCAAGATAACACTGCCAGAAGGCAGCAAAGCCATCGAAATTGTCCGTAAACCAAAAGCCGACAGAACCAAGCAAGTGGTACGCTTGCCCGCTTTTGAGGAGGTGGCGAATGACCCCGTATTGTATGCACATGCTTCACGCGTGTTGCACTTAGAGGCAAATCCGGGCAATGCGCGCGCATTGGTGCAAAAACATGGCGATAGAGAAGTGTGGTTGAACCCGCCGCCTATTCCGCTAACCACCAAAGAGATGGATTATGTTTATGACATGCCATATGCGCGTGCGCCGCACCCCATTTATAAGCAAGCCAAAATCCCTGCTTGGGAAATGATTCGTTTTAGCGTGAATATTATGCGCGGATGTTTTGGTGGCTGCACATTTTGTAGTATTACCGAGCACGAAGGCCGCATTATTCAAAGCCGCAGCGAAGAAAGCATTTTGAAAGAAGTGGAAGAAATTCGCGATAAAGTGGATGGTTTTACTGGCGTGATTTCAGACCTTGGTGGCCCAACGGCTAATATGTACCGCATAGCTTGCAAAAGTGAAAGTATAGAAAAAAACTGCCGCAAGCTTAGTTGCGTTTATCCCGGAATTTGCGAGAACTTAAATACAGATCACAGTGCGTTAGTGCAACTTTACCGTAAAGCACGTGCGATTAAAGGCGTGAAAAAAATCTTGATTGGTTCAGGCGTACGTTACGATTTAGCCGTTAAATCGCCTGAATATGTGAAAGAACTCGTGCAACATCACGTGGGTGGCTACTTAAAAATTGCGCCTGAGCACAGTGAAGAAAACGTGTTGAGCAAAATGATGAAGCCGGGTATGGATGCTTACGATGAATTTAAACTGATGTTTGAAAAATTCAGTGCCGAGGCGGGTAAAAAACAATATTTGATTCCATATTTTATTGCCGCGCACCCAGGCACCACAGACCAAGACATGCTGAACTTAGCGCTTTGGCTGAAAAAATATGACTTTAAGCTAGACCAAGTACAAACCTTCACGCCCACGCCCATGGCGATGGCCACCGCCATGTACCACAGTGGTAAAAATCCGCTGCGTAAAGTCACAGCAGATTCTGACAATGTGCCGATTCCTAAAGCAGGCAATGTGCGCAAACTGCACAAAGCGTTTATCCGTTTTCATGACCCCAATAACTGGCCGATGTTGCGTGAAGCGCTGAAAAAAATGGGGCGTGCTGATTTAATTGGTAGCGGCAAACAATGCTTGATTCCAGCTTGGCAGCCACTTTCAAATAAGCCGATTACAACGGTAAAAGGTGAGCAACTAGAGCGCACTATGCGCCCAAGAAATCCGCAGAAAAAGACACGTAAATTCTCATAAATTTTGCATTAAAAAACGCTTAATTTACGCCGAGAGATTTTTGTGCCTCTGGAAGCCGCATAGAATGAGGCTCGCAGAGGTGCTGCTATGAAGACGCCTTAATTATGTGCTGGCACCACATGCCTGCCAGACTCATATTCCACTTGGTTGGCTTGCTTTACAAAAATAAGATTTTCAGTCGGGTAGCCTAGTGCTTTGGCTTGCGCCATCAACTCTTGTTTAATCGGGTAAGTGAGCTGCGGCGTGCGCGATAAAATCCACAAATACTCTTTGCCACTCGTCACCAGCGCATAGTTATAGTGAATTTTGTCTAGCGCAATAATATTGTACGGCCCGTAAAATGGGCCAAAAAATGATACCTTTAATTGGCCTTTATAAGTGCCATCTTTGTTGATTGGCTGTGTAAAATAAGCCTTGCCTTCTGCTTCACTCCAGTCATTTTTTTGCGTGTTAAAGCCGCGGTTAATCACTTTAATACCGCCATCTTCGCGCAGACTGTAGGTGGCGGTCACTTGTTCTAAATCACGTTCAAATCTGTTATCCAAACGGGCAATTTCATACCATGTGCCGAGATATTGGTTAGCATCCACGCCATCTACCGTTTGTATATTGGCTGTCATCTCCCCCGCACACGCACTGAGGGCAAAAGTTAACAATAAAATAAAGCGTTTCATACACAAAGCTTTCTAAAAAATAGCATATTTGAAAAAACCGATCGTCGCGCTAATCAAGACCAGTTGAATAATGCTCAAGTTCCACTTAATAAGCGCCACCAATGATAAAAAAGCGATGCCGATAGCAACGTAATCTAACGTGCTAACACCATGTTGCATAAACACATGCTGTGCAAAAAACACAGCAAGGCTCACTATCACACCCACCACAGCAGCGGTAATGGCATTGAGTGGGGCAGTGAAGTTAAGATTGTCTTGCGTGCTTTCAATTAGCGGAGCGCCGATAAAAATAAATAAAAACGAGGGCAAAAAAGTGAAAAAAGTCACCAAACCAGCAGCCAGCGCACCAGATAAAAATAAGTTGTCAGCACCCAACACAGCTTGTGACCAGCCCCCAACAAAACCCACAAACGCTACCACCATAATCAAGGGGCCAGGTGTGGTTTCGCCCAGTGCAAGGCCATCCATCATTTGGTGTGCAGTTAGCCAATGGTAGTGTTCCACCGCGCCTTGAAACACATACGGCAGCACCGCATAAGCGCCACCAAACGTGAGCAGTGCGGCTTTGCTAAAAAACCACGCCATTTGCGTGAGGGTGGCCTGCCAACCAAGTGTGGCAATTAAAATGCCCATCGCCGCCAGCCAAATGCCAATGCCAATGGTGAGCCAGCGCCAAAACTTAGCCCAGCTAAATTTTGCGTGGGCCGGCGTGGGGGTGTCATCATCAATCACCGCCGCGCCTTCAATTTTTTTAGCAGCGGTATGCGCGTTGTTCACGTTAAATTGCGCGGGATAGTGCCGTTGCGCTAAATAGCCCAACAAAGCTGCACCTAAAATAATGGCAGGAAAAGGCACATGCAAAAATGCAATGGCGATAAAAGCTGCTATTGCCACGCCCCACAAAATGGCGTTTTTAAGCACGCGTTTGCCAATACGATAAGCAGCAAATAGTACAATCGCCACCACCGCTGGCTTAATGCCATACAAAATAGCGTCCACTTGCGGTAAATCGCCAAAGCGCATATACGCCCAGCTAAGGGCAATTAAAATGAGTAACGAGGGCAGTACAAATAAACCACCAGCCAGCAGACCGCCGCGCTTTTTGTGCATCAGCCAGCCAATATAGGTGGCAAGCTGTTGCGCTTCAGGGCCCGGCAACACCATGCAATAATTGAGTGCGTGTAAAAAACGCTTTTCCGAAATCCAGCGCTTATTTTCTACCAGCTCTTGATGCATCATGGCAATTTGCCCAGCAGGGCCGCCAAAGCTAATAAAACCGAGTTTTAGCCAATACCAAAATGCTTCATTTAGGCTAGGTTTTGGTGGTGGTATATTGTGTTCTACATTAGTCAAAAAATAACCATTAAAAATACGCTGATAATAAATAATGCCCCTACAACCCCATCCAGACAGGCTTGCAGAGCATCGCTAACAAAGATGGAAACATTTTAGCATTGAAAGATGACACAGGTGCGTCAGAAAAATTAGCTTAACTAGCGACGCTAAAAACGCTTCAGAATGCAGTTAAAACTTCAAATTTCTGGCTAAAAATTGGTCTAACTTAGCCGCAAACGCTTGCTTATCACTGGCGTGGAACGTGCTGGGGCCGCTGGTTTCAACGCCATTGGCGCGCAGCTCTTCCATTAAATTCCGCATGCTCAAGCGCTCTTGAATATTCTCTTTGGTGTAAAACTCACCGCGTGGGTTTAAGGCGTGGCCGCCTTTGGCCACCACTTGCGCGGCCAGCGGAATATCCGCAGTAATCACTAAATCGCCCAGCACCAGTAACTCTACAATTTTGTTATCCGCCACGTCAAAGCCTTTATCCACCTGCATCGCGCGAATATGCGGTGAGGGTGGCACTTGTAACAAACGGTTTGCCACCAACGTGGTGTGCACACTGGTGCGCTTAGCCGCCTTGAATAAAATCTCTTTAATCACAACGGGGCAAGCATCTGCATCTACCCAAATTTGCATGGTGTTTTTTTGTGCTTTCAACGCAAAAATAATGTAGCCATACTACGTAAAATTGAGCGGTGCGGCAATGGCTAAAACATCGCCTGCAAAAATGACAACAGGTTAAAATGCGTGAGTGATAGCAATTTTAAATGAGAGGAATAAGTCATGAATCAAGCTGAAATATTGGACGCTTTTAACTTTAGGCATGCTTGCAAAGAGTTTGATGCCAATAAAATAGTTGCAAAAACTGATATGGACTTTATATTAGAAACAGCACGCCTCTCACCCAGCTCATTTGGTTTTGAACCTTGGCATTTTATAGTGGTGCAAGATGCCAAATTAAGAGAAAAACTGAAAAATGGCGCATGGGGCGCCACTAAAAAGCTCGAAACAGCCAGCCATTTTGTTGTTTGCCTTGCCATGAAATCGTATTTTTTAGGCGCTGACCAACCTTATATTGAACACTTTATGAAAAATGTTCAGCACTTGCCAGACGACATGATTCGCCTAAGAAGTCAGTTTTATCGGGATTTTCAAAAATCAGATTTTGATTTAAGTGACGATAGAAAATTATTTGATTGGGCAAGTAAGCAGTGTTATATTGCCTTGGGAAATATGATGACTGCCGCTGCCTTAATTGGAATAGATTCTTGCCCAATTGAAGGGTTTAATCAGACAACAACCGATGCAATTTTAAAAGAAGATTTTGGTATCAATACGCAGCAATATGGCATCGCTTATATGGTGGCATTTGGCTACCGCATTAACCCACCCAAAGCCAAAACAAGAAGACTCGCAAGTGAAGTAATTACTTGGAAATAAAACGATATTTTGAAGCAAAAAAATCACCGAGCGAAAAATGATGCTCTGGAAGCCGCATGGAATAAGGCTTGCAGAGCAGGTGGGGTGAAAAGGGCGCTTTTAATCATCAAAAACGCCCAATTTTAGTAATTGAAATTGAGTTTCAACTTTAGATTTTTGGTGAGCCCAATTTAACCATATCACCCTCACTCAACCACCGCCATTCGCCCACTTTCAAATCCTCAGGCAATTTAAGCTCGCCAATCTGGATGCGTTTCAGCGCTTCTACACGGTTGCTAATCGCGGCGACCATGCGTTTCACTTGGTGATATTTTCCTTCCGCTAGTGTCATGTGGATAACACGCTCGCTGAGTTGTTTGACATCCAGCGCGGCGATGGTTTCTTCTTCGTCAATCAATTTCACGCCACTTAACAGCGCATCTATATTGGCTTGCGAGATGGGGTGTTTGCAAGTGACTTCATAAATTTTAGGTACTTTGTGCTTAGGCGAACTCATGCGGTGGATAAATTGGCCATCGTCTGAAATCAAGATTAAGCCGGTGGTGTCTTCATCTAGCCTGCCGATGCACTGAACTTCTCTTGCAACTAATGGGTAAGGGAGTAGGCTGTAAATGGTGGGGTGGTGCTGGGTTTTGTGCGAGCATTCGTAATTGCTCGGTTTGTGCATCATCAGGTACGATTTTTCTTTGTAATCCCATGTTTCACCTTTCACGGTGAACTTCAAGTTTTCAAGTTCAAATTCTGCATCTGGGTCGTCGCACATTTCACCATTAACGGTGATTTCTTCATTGATAATCATAATGCGGCATAGCTTGCGTGAGCCAAAGCCTTGTTTATGGAGGATACGTTCGATGTCGAGTTTTTTAGCCATACAGTATTATAGCGACAAATGAAAAAACCCACCGAAGTGGGTTTTCGTTTTAGTTTAAATTACCTTATTCTTCGCTCACCGTTTTGTACGCAATCGCGCCTATCACCGCGCCAATAATGGGCGCTACCCAAAATAGCCATAATTGTTGCAGTGCAATGCCGCCTTCAATTAAAGCGGGGCCAGTGCTGCGCGCTGGGTTTACTGAGGTGTTGGTAACAGGAATGCTAATTAAGTGAATTAACACTAACATAAAGCCAATCGCCAACGGAGCCAAGCCAGCGGGAGCGCGTTTGTCCGTAGCGCCCATAATGACAAACAAAAACATCGCCGTCATCACAATTTCAGTGACTAAACCCGCCATCATGCTATAGCCATGTGGAGAATGCTCGGCAAAGCCGTTGCTTGCCAAGCCGCCTGCAAAGCCATCAGCACCACTGGCAATCATTTTAATGACGACAGCAGCTAAAATTGCACCTAAAACTTGCGCAATAATATAATGCGGTAATTCAGTGGCTTTAAAGCGCCCACCAGCTACTAGGCCAATAGAAACGGCTGGGTTGAGATGACAGCCAGAAATATGCCCAATCGCATACGCCATGGTGACCACTGTTAAACCAAATGCAAATGAAACGCCTAAGTAACCAAGCCCTAAGTCTGGAATCCCTGCTGCTAAAACTGCACTCCCACAACCGCCTAATACCAGCCAAAATGTACCGATAAGTTCTGCAATCGAACGTTTTGTAAGTGACATGTCTTCCTCCTAAATTAAAGTTGCAAGTTAAGATAATTTTTATTATGTTTCCACTGCAACGTCAATTTACTGCAAAGCCTGCATCTATACAACTTAGTTTAGGTTAAACTTAGCGGTATTTTGTAAAATTTCATTAGGTTTTTATGAGTTTTAAACACCATGTCTTTTAAACATATAGTCTCGCGCGATAACCCCATTTTTAAGTACTATAAAAAATTGGCAGATAGCGCGCGTGAGCGCCGCGCAGAGGGCAACACCTTGCTCGATGGCGTGCATTTAATTGAAGCTTACGTAGCGCAATTTGGCGAGCCTAAAGTCATTATCATCCCTGAGGGTAAAAGTAGTGTAGAGGCCACCAGTTTAATTCAATCGCTAGAGCATATTGCCACCGTGATGTTACCCACGCTGATGTTTGCTGAAATCACGCCGGTGGCTAGCAGCACAGGCATACTGGCGCTGGTGGAGATTCCAAAACTGGTCGTACCAGAATCGCCCAGCTTTGTTTTGATGTTAGAAGATATTCAAGACCCCGGTAATTTAGGCAGCATGTTGCGCACCGCGGCAGCGGCAGGGGTGGATGTGGTGTATTTATCTGAAGCCTGTACCGATGCGTGGTCGCCCAAAGCCTTGCGAGGCGGGCAGGGGGCGCAATTTGTGTTGCCAATTATTGAGCGCGCTAATTTGATTGCCGAGGTGCAAAATTTTAAAGGAGTGAGTTTTGCAACCGTCATAGATGGGGAACCACTGTACGCACAAGATTTAACCCAAGCTACGGCATTTGTGATGGGTAATGAAGGTGCTGGCTTGCGCAAGCAGACCATAGCAGCTGCAAGCAAAAAAATCAGCATTCCCATGCAGGTTAACTCAGTGGAATCACTCAACGCAGGTGCAGCCACGGCGGTATGTTTATTTGAACGGGCAAGGCAAGCAAATATAAAGGGCACAAAATGAAACAGAAATTATTAGGATTTAGCGCCATAGAAATGATGGTGGTGGTAGCCATTATTGCGATTTTAGCAATGATTGCCATTCCATCTAGCTTGGGACGCATTGTTACCGAGCAAGTTAAAGCCGCTATGCCACTGGCCGATGTTGCTAAACAGCCGATTGCCGCCATTTGGAAAGCGACCAAATTACTGCCTAAAGATAATAAAGACGCAGGTTTGCCAGAAGCGGAAAAAATTGTCAGCAATTTTGCATATTCCGTGGTGGTAGAAGATGGCGCGATTCACATGACATTTGGCAACAAGGCGCACGCAAAACTAAAAGATAAGGTCATTTCGTTTCGCCCAGCGGTGATAGAAGATGCGCAAATTGTGCCTGTAGAATGGGTGTGCGGCAATGCCAAAGCGCCAGAAAAAATGGTGGTGAAAGGTGAAAATAAAACCACTGTGCCAGCAGAATATTTACCCTTGCTGTGTAAGTGAATTTTTATGCGTTTTTAGGCAAACATCATTTCACCATCGCTGCAAGCCAGTATCCATGCGGGTTTCAGAGGTGTAAATTTTTCTCGGGGTGATTTTGAGGTGGATTGCGCGACTCAATTTAGCCTATTTCAACGCGATTGCGACCATTTTCTTTGGCTTGATAAAGCGCGTGGTCAGCACGAGTAAGTAAGCTACTCATATCATCGCTAGGCAATAAATTTGCCAGCCCTAATGAAAGAGTCAATTGAATCTCTGGGTAAAACTCTACCCGCGTTGAAGCAATGGCAATTCTCACCCGTTCAGCAATTTGTGTTGCTTGCGCTAAATCTGTGTTGGGTAGAATCATGGCAAACTCTTCACCGCCAAAACGCGCGAGTAAATCGGTGGGGCGGAACTGGTGTGGCAATACTGAGGCCACTGCTGATAACACTTCATCGCCCACCACATGACCATATTGATCGTTTACTTTTTTAAAATGATCTAAATCTGCCAACATAAGCACTAAAGGTTTTTTGTCACTCTTAGCACGGTTGATTTGGCGTTTAAAAAATTCATTCATCCAACGCCGATTGTATAAGCCTGTCAGTCCATCAATATTGGCAATTTTTTCTAGTTCGTGCTGGTGACGTAAGCCATTGATAATCATGTCATTATCATTGCGCATGCGCTTTGCTAACATTAAAAGCAAGTTTCTAGAAAAATTATGCGATGCGCGTACCAGCCGCCACAGCGTTTCTTCTTTTATACGCAATAACAAACTATCATTTTCAGCTACAACCCGTGCTGATGTGCTTGAACCATCAAATATTGAAAGTTCACCTACGCAATCGCCAGGCGCTAGCGTTATAAACTGTTCGTTATTTTCTGCTTCAAGAAAAACACGCAGCGCGCCAGTTAATATGATATTGCAGTGCTCATTTTTGGTGTTTACTTGGATGAGTGTTTGACCAGCAGATATGGTATGTAAAGTGCAGTCGGCAATCAAATGGCTCAAATCATCCACATTCACCCCAGCAAAAATCTTGGATTGGTGAATCAGTTGCAGGTCTTGCGCAGTTACTTTTACTGGAGTTTTGTGCATTTGAATATCAATTATTATTCTAAAATCAACATAAAGCGCAAAAACGCGTTTTACTCGCTACTATTAACTGCATTGTAGTGAAAATATGCATGAATGAACAGCAGTATTGTAAATTGACACTTTACAATTAAGTGGTTTAGCTAATGCGCCATTTTTGGCATCGACATTGTGGTGTCGCTCGCCAATAATTGCGCAGCATCAACCGCATCAAACATATAAGCTTGATTGCAAAAATCGCAATGCACTTCAATATTTTCACGCTCGGCCAAAATGCTGGTAATTTCATCTGCGCCTAGCATGCGTAGCATATTGCCTACATTTTGGCGGGTGCAACGGCATTTAAATTGCGCAAGATGCGCATCAAAAATACGCACATTTTCCTCATGAAACAAGCGGTGTAATAGTGATGTGGCATCTAGCCCACGCAACTCTTCATCCGTCACTGTGTCTGCCAAATGGCACACTCTATTCCATGCATCGGTGTCCACTTCTAGCTGCTCAGGTAGTTTTTGGAGCAACATGCCAGCGGCTTGGTTGTCATCACTGGCAAGCCAAATGCGCGTTTCAATTTGCTCTGAGCGCTGCATATAATTTTGCAAAATTTCGGCAATCGAGTTGCCTTCAATCGGCACAATACCTTGGTAAGTTTGCCCGCCATCTTTGGGGTCTAGCGTAATGACAAAATGGCCCTGCGATAATAAATCTAAAAATGAACCTTGAGAAATATTGCCGCTCCATTTGGCGGTAGCGCGAATTTCAAGCGCAGAAGTACATTCCACCACTAATAATTTGAGCGCGCCTTTACCTTGCATTTGTAAAATCAGCGAGCCTTGCATTTTTAAGGTGGCCGCTAATAACGTACTGGCTACCATCAGCTCGCTCAAGGCGTTTTTTAGCATGGCAGGGTAGTGGTGGTGCTGTAATGCGCGGGCAATGGTGAGTGATAAATTCACATGATTGCCACGTACGGCAGTTTTGTCAAAAATAAAGCGTTGCAGTTGATCGATGTTATTTTGCTTGTTCATAGCTGCGCATTTTAACATTAGTCAATTATGTGCTGATAAAGCTTCAGTTAATAAGTTTAATAAAAACCCTTTATTCATATTTAACTGGTTTTTCTTATTTAACATGCGCTTGCAAAATGTGCCATTTTCACTTTGGGCACATTGGCAATTTGCCAGTTGTTAATCGCCCACTGCCAAATTTCTGCAAGCGAATTTTGCGCTAACGTGGATGGTGGATGTTGACCTAAAAACTGGAGTGCTTCTGCAATTAAAAGTGAAGCAAAATTAGCATCAAGCGGTTTGGCTAATGTTTGTTTGCTCAGTTTTTCGCCTGCATTGTTCACCGCCACAGGCACGTGCGCATAGATTGGGGTTTGAAAACCAAGTAATTGTTGCAAAAAAATCTGCCGTGGCGTGGAGGCGAGTAAATCTGCACCGCGTACAATGTGCGTTATGCCTTGCGCGGCATCATCCACCACCACGGCAAGTTGGTAAGCAAATAATCCATCGGCACGCTTTAAAATAAAGTCGCCCACGTCAGTGGCAAGGTGTTGCGAAACATTGCCTTGAATAGCATCTAAAAAGCTTATTTTTTGCGTATCTTCCACATGGATGCGCTGCGAGCCAGTATCCATGCGGCTTGCAGCGGTGCTAATTTCGCTCGCGCTGGTTTGCAGCCATTTTTTATAACATGTTTTTGGGTAAATCACGCCTTCTATTCCGCTGACTGTTGCCGCATCAGCAATTTCTTTGCGGCTACAAATGCATGGGTAAATGTGACCATTTTGTTTGAGCTTTTCTAGCGCGTTTTCATACAGCGCCGTGCGCTGGCTTTGATAAACAACTTCATCATGCCACTCAAAGCCAAAGGCTGCGAGTTGTCGCAAAATAGTGTCCGCTGCACCAGCAATTTCGCGCGGTTTATCCAGGTCTTCCATACGCACTAGCCATTTTCCGCTTTGTGATTTGGCATCACAATAACTTGCTACGGCGGCAATCAAACTGCCAAAATGCAGCGGGCCAGTAGGGGAAGGCGCAAAACGACCGATATAATTTATTTTTTGGGAAAATTGCGTTGTTGCGTGCTCGCTCATTCCTAGCCTATCTTGTTTGATTTGTCTTCGTCATTCGCTGCGCTGCGCCTAGCACTTTTCACCAAGAAATGAATTATATTTGTGCTATTGGATAGGCTGCAAATAAGGTGGAATATGCCAAGTTTGTAGATGATTGCCTAATAACACCAAATGGCAGGGGAGGCGGTCTGCGCCATCGGCGCTGACATCAAACGCATAAGTGCGAAGCAACTGTGCATGCCCACGCGGGTTGCGTCCGACCCAAACTTTGGTACAAGCGACGGTTTCATCCAGTAATTGAAGCTGAAAACGGGCGGCAAGTTCGCGCCCTAGCAGCACGGCGCGCTCGCGTTTGGCAAGGCTGTCAAACCAATACCAGGCGAGCACAACCATAATAATAAGAAGGGCGAATTCCACTTTAGAGATTAAAACTTGGCAGACAAATTAAAACTTAGCCAATGGATTTTCAGCTTGCTCGGGTTCCTCTTTTTTCGGTTCTTCATGTAGCGATAAACTAGGCCCTTTGGATTCAGCTGCTTTTCCGCCTGCATTTTTGCCATGCAGTTTAAAGCGCAAACGCAATTCGTTAACAGAGTCGGCATTGCGCAACGCGTCTTCTTGCGTAATGCGGCCTTCTTCACATAAGTTAAACAAGGCTTGGTCAAACGTTTGCATGCCTAGCTCGGCTGATTTAGCCATCGCCTCTTTAATCATATTGGTTTCACCTTTCAAAATTAAATCTTGAATTAAAGGTGAATTGAGTAAAATCTCGATCGCAGCCGCGCGTCCGCCACCGGTTTTTGAAACCAGTCGTTGTGAAATAAATGCGCGCATATTCAGCGATAAGTCCATGTGTAACTGCGCATGCCGTTCTTCTGGAAAGAAGTTAATAATGCGGTCTAGCGCTTGGTTTGAGCTATTGGCGTGCAAGGTTGCCATACATAAATGACCAGTTTCTGCAAAGGCGAGCGCAAACTCCATGGTTTCACGGTCACGAATCTCGCCAATTAAAATCACGTCTGGTGCTTGGCGCAAGGTGTTTTTAAGCGCATTAAACCAACCATTCGTGTCGCGCCCCACTTCACGATGCGTGATTAAGCAGTTTTTACTTGCGTGCACATACTCAACAGGGTCTTCAACAGTAATAATGTGCCCATAACTATTTTGGTTGCGATAGTCAATGAGCGCTGCTAGGGTGGTGGATTTACCTGAACCCGTGCCACCCACTAAAATCACCAAACCACGCTTGGTCATCATGACTTCTTTTAAAACTTCAGGCAGACCTAGTTCATCAATATTGGGGATTTTGGTGGTGATGGTGCGCAATACCATGCCCACTTTTTCTTGTTGCACAAACACATTCACCCTAAAACGGCCAATATCCGCTGGGTAAATCGCAAAGTTACATTCTTTTTCTTTAGCAAAGTCTGCGCGTTGCTTTTCGTCCATCAGCGCTTCTGCAAACGCTTTGGTGTATTCTCCAGTGAGCTTTGATTGCGAAACAGGCGTCATTTTGCCGTCGATTTTCATGGCGGGTGGAAAATCCGCAGAAATAAATAAGTCAGAAGCTTTTTTTTCTAACATGCCGCGCAGCAAGTTGTGCATGTAGGTGAGCGCTTGTTCGTTTGTCATTTAAATATCCACATGTTTGCAGTGATGAATGTTGTTGTTTATCAACATTAAGCGATAAATCATAGGTTAAACTGAAAATCGAGATTGCCAATAATATAATTCATAATTAAGATAATGCCAAATAGTTATGTGAATTCACAAACTTATAGGTTAAACTTTATGTGATTTTTGAGGAAAATTTTGCGTTAATGAGTCAAGCAAGAGAAAAACAGGCTAGAGAAGCTTATCTTAAACTGCTGAAGTCAAAAGGAGCGGATGGTGCGAATTTAGAAAAACGCAAGGCATTTTTATTGCTGTTAAGTAAGCATTTAGCTGATAAGCAGATGAATGGCGTTGACTATCGTCTTGCTGTAGAAGCGGTGATGGACGAAGTGCCTGCTGAAGATTGGCACGCCTCGCTACAAGTTGCACGGGAGTATTTCGCTTTTTGGTCACAAGATATTAAGTCAATAGCTGCTTATAGTGGGGCGCAAAAGTTTGATGTGTCAGGTGACCATTGGAAACCACCAAACACCACATTAAAAGCACTCACAGATGGTCTGGATGCAGAAAAATTTGAAACATCCGAAAATTGGCCAATCAAAGCTTATGTGATGGCCTTGCGCCATGAAGGCGCAGAACAACCATTGGTAGATGCACGCGTCAAGTTAGCTAAGATTATGCTCATCCGCATGCGAAACGCCCCAGAAAAAAGTCAAAAATATTACCGGATAGCCGTTGATTTAACGCTTCCATTGTTTCGTAGTAAAGATAGTCGTCGCTTATTCACTATTGTAGTTCGCGAGTTTTTTCATTTTTGGATAGGCAATCCAAACGCCGCCAGCATGGTGCTGCAAGATGGCACTGGCAATATGTTAGTTTAGTTATAAAATTTCCAAATGACTGAAAATGCACTTCTATAGTGCAACGCATCAGTACAAGCACCGAAATGGTGCAAATTCAAATCACTTACATCAATATTTTTTCATAAAATCAATTAGTTGCGATTTGGCGTACTAATTGCTTTCTGTTTGACATTCATTTTAGGGAGTGAAAGTCAATATGGAAGCTTTAATTTCGTCAAACGATGTTTTGTTTGTATTGCTTGGCGCCATTATGGTGCTTGCTATGCACGCAGGTTTTGCTTTTTTAGAAGTTGGTACAGTGCGCAAAAAAAACCAAGTGAACGCACTTGTCAAAATTATGGTGGATTTTTCAGTATCGACCATTGCTTACTTTTTTATTGGCTACAGCATAGCATATGGCGTTAATTTTTTTAGCGGTGCCGATGTGCTCGCCGCAAAAAATGGCTTTGGCTTGGTGAAATTTTTCTTTTTGCTGACTTTTGCCGCAGCGATTCCAGCCATTATTTCTGGTGGTATTGCTGAGCGCGCAAAGTTTAATCCGCAACTCGCAGCTACTTTTTTGATTGTTGGTTTTATCTATCCGTTTTTTGAAGGGATCGTCTGGAATCATCACTTTGGCATTCAAGATTGGCTAAAAGCTAGCTTTGGTGCGGAGTTTCACGATTTCGCTGGTTCTGTCGTGGTGCATGCCATGGGTGGCTGGATTGCCTTAGCTGCAGTAGTGCTTTTAGGTGCGCGGCATGGGCGCTATACCAAAGATGGGCGCATGCATGCCCATCCACCATCTAATATTCCGTTTTTAGCACTGGGTGCTTGGATATTAACTGTAGGCTGGTTTGGTTTCAATGTGATGTCTGCGCAGGCAATTCAGGGGATATCAGGTCTAGTTGCAGTCAATTCGCTTATGGCGTTAGTAGGTGGAACTTTGGCAGCCTTAATTTTTGGCAAAAATGACCCAGGTTTTGTGCACAATGGCCCATTGGCTGGCTTGGTAGCAGTATGTGCAGGCTCTGATGTAATGCACCCACTTGGTGCGCTGGTAACGGGGGCGGTTGCGGGCGGCTTATTTGTATGGGCATTTACCATGACGCAGAATAAACTCAAAATTGATGATGTGCTCGGTGTGTGGCCTTTACATGGCTTGTGCGGCGCATGGGGTGGCATAGCAGCAGGTATATTTGGCGCAAAAGTGTTAGGTGGCACAGGTAACGGCGAGGCGGGTATTAGCTTTATGTCGCAGCTTGTAGGCACTGGGCTTGGCGTTGCCATTGCGCTGGTCGGCGGCTGCATTGTCTATGGCGTACTTAAGAAAACGGTAGGTATTCGTATGGGGCAAGAAGAGGAGTTTGACGGGGCTGATTTAAGTATTCATAAGATCGTTTCGACTGCGGATGATTGAGTATAAATGTACCCGTTTGGGTGATTGTATAGCAGTAGCCAACGGAATATGATGAATCGTAAATTCAGGTTAAGTCTAGGTGTGGGATAGCCTTAATCGCACTAACTTTAATTACCAAATTCTTAAATTTTGGAGAGATGCTATGAATATGTACAGTGGTTTATTAGGTATGGTTGCATTCACTTTTGTAGCAACTACCGCTCAAGCAGCACCTGTGATTTATAACAATACGATACCAGCTGGCACGGCGGCATTTGACGCTACTGTTGCTGGGGCGGGCGGTACAGTTGTAACTGATACCTTGTCCAGTCTGTCAAGTGGCACATCATGGGCAAGAACAGGCTATACCATCACTTCAACAAATGGTAACACAAGGTCAATTGATAATTTATACACTGATAACGGAAACAGCTTGAGTGGACAATCTATAGGCATTAGTCCCGCAAATCCAGCAGCAGGCTCTGGATTAACATTTACCTTTAACACGGGTGTCAATGCGTTTGGTTTAGAAGTGGGTGATTGGGCTACCTGTTGCACATCGCCCCTGCCTTCATCTCTTTACATTTCATTTGATGGCGGCGCAACCCGTACAGTAGCATCAGCTTTTTCGGCTAATGACAATCCAGGCTATGCAGCAGGTTTGGGTTTTTTAAACTTTGTGGGTGCAATTGATACAACAAATACTTTTAGTACAGTCACTTTTTATGGTGATGGTTTCGGTGAGTATCTTGTTGCGGGAGGTACGATACGTTACGCTGCTCTTGATATAGGTTCAGTGCCGGAGGTTCCAGAACCAGAAACCTACGCCATGATGTTGGCTGGTTTAGGATTGATTGGCTTTTCTGCCCGCCGCAGAAAACAGGCATAGTTTCAATCTAATTTTCCAAGAATGTAGTGTTTAAAACGGAAGCTTAGGCTTCCGTTTTTTTTATCTTAATAATCAAAATGGTATTTCATGCCTATGTTAAAATTTAGCCATATTTCATTTTTTGACTAACTGTTAAGCATGGCAAACTTTCACGTCATTATTCCCGCAGCTGGTATCGGTAATCGCATGGCTACTGCTCTGCCTAAGCAATATATGCCCATATTAGGTAAGCCGATGATTTCGCATAGCGTACAAACCTTTTTTGCTTGTCCGCGTATCGCCAGCATCCATTTAGCGCTACACCCTGAAGATGAGTTTTGGCATAGTTTGCAATTAGATACAAAAAGCCGTTTACATCTGCACTACACTGGTGGAGATACGCGCGCGCAAACAGTGTTAAATACGCTTAATAGTATCACTATTGCCGATGATGATTGGGTGTTGGTGCATGATGCCGCACGTCCTGGTTTAGATGCAAGTATGCTTAATTCTTTGTTAGATAGCTTAGAAATGGATGCTGTAGGTGGCTTGTTAGCGTTGCCATTGGCAGATACCTTAAAGCAGTCAAATGATCAAAATCGCAGCGAAAAAACTATACCACGTGCGCATTTATGGCAAGCACAAACGCCACAAATGTTTAGATTCAGTATGTTAAAAGCTGCTTTGCAAAGCAATGGCGGCAGCGCTACAGATGAAGCGCAATCGATAGAAGCGCTTGGTTTGCAACCGAAGTTAGTAGTGGGTTCGTTAAAAAATATGAAAGTGACCTACCCGCAAGATGTGGCGATGGTAGAAGCGCTCATGCAAAAGGATGTGAAGTGATAAGAGTAGGTCATGGTTTTGATGTGCATGCTTTGGTCGTTGGTCGTCCATGCGTTATCGGTGGCGTAGAAATCGCGCACCATAAAGGCTTAGATGGTCATTCTGATGCAGATGTTTTGCTACATGCCATTTGTGATGCTTTGCTTGGCGCGGCGGCACTGGGCGATATTGGCAAGCATTTTCCACCCAGCGATATGCGATATAAAGGCGTTAACTCGCGAGAGTTACTTAAGCATGTGGTGACTTTGCTTAACGATAAAGGTTATGTGGTAGGTAATATAGATGCCACGGTGATTTGCGAAGCCCCCAAGTTATCACCACATACTGCGCTCATGTGTGCCAATATCGCGGCGGATTGCCAAGTCAAAATTTCACAAATTAACGTAAAAGCCACTACAACTGAAAAGTTAGGTTTTACAGGGCGTGGTGAAGGCATTGCGGCAGAGGCTGTTTGCATTATTCAATCTGTATAGGGCTTTACCTTGAATCCATTTCGTTGGTTTGAAAGCTTTATTAACCCATTCCCCGAGGCTCTATTTAGCACGCCGCCCAAGCGCTTTTGGTCTTTTGTATGGTCCTGTACTGAGGGCATGCGTGCATATATCGCTGGCATGACCTTGCTCACCGCGTGTATTGGCGCGTTTGAAGCTTTGCTATTTGCCATGATGGGTAAAGTGGTGGATAGGCTGAGTGATATTCCGCGCCAAATTCTTTGGGAATATCATTTAAATGATTTATTGCTATTAGCAGGTATTTTGTTGTTTAGTACGCTGCTGGTTGGTGCACAAACTTTGCTTAAGCATCAAACCTTGGCAGGCACTTTCCCCATGCGGCTACGCTGGAACTTTCATCGCCTGATGTTGGGCCAAAGTATGAGCTTTTATCAAGATGAGTTTGCTGGACGCGTGTCTGCAAAAGTGATGCAGACCGCGCTGGCGGTGCGCGATGTATGGTTTATTTGCACCGACATTATGGTGTATGTGATGATTTATTTTGTCACCATCATCACGGTAGTCGGAAGTTTTAACTTCATGATTGTATGGCCTTTTTTAATATGGTTGATGTTGTATGCGAGTGCGCTGATTTACTTTGTGCCGCGACTAAAGCGCGTTTCGCAAGACCAAGCTGATGCGCGCGCCTTGATGACTGGCCGCATTACTGATGCCTATACCAATATCAGCACAGTAAAATTGTTCTCGCATGCTGGGCGCGAGGCCAACTACGCAAAGTTTGCCATGCAAGAATTTTTGGTGTTTGTAAAACGGCAAATGCGCATGGTCAGTGGCGTGGAAACCATCAATCACTTTTTAAATATGTGCTTAGTGATTAGTTGCTCAGGTGTCGCATTATGGTTGTGGAGCAAGGGTGAAGTGGGGGTTGGCGCGGTGGCGGCAGTGACGGCGATGGCGTTGCGCCTCAACGGTATTTCACATTGGGTCATGTGGGAAATGACCTCGCTTTACGAGCAAATCGGCACCGTGCAAGACGGCATGAATACGCTGGCTTTACCGCATAACATTGTGGATGCACCGCTGGCAACGGATCTGGACGTGGCTTCTGGCGGCATCACATTTTCTCGGGTGAATTTTTCCTATGCAAACCAAGCGCCATTGCTACAAAATTTTGAGCTCAATATTCAAGCGGGTGAGAAAGTGGGCATTGTTGGTCGCTCCGGTGCGGGTAAGTCCACCATCGTTAATTTGCTGTTGCGTTTTTACGATGTGCAAAATGGGCAGATTTTGATTGACGGCCAAGACATTAAAAGTGTTACGCAAAACAGCTTGCGCGCCCATATTGGCATGGTCACGCAAGATACTTCGCTACTGCATCGTAGCGTGCGCGATAATATTTTATATGGCCGCCCCGATGCGAGCGAAGCAGAAATGATTGAGGCAGCCAAGCGTGCAGAAGCACACGAATTTATTTTAAATTTGCGTGATGCCAAAGACCGCATTGGCTACGATGCCCATGTGGGCGAGCGCGGTGTTAAACTCTCCGGCGGGCAACGCCAGCGCATCGCCATTGCGCGCGTGATGCTGAAAGATGCGCCGATTTTAGTGCTGGATGAAGCCACCAGCGCGCTGGATAGTGAAGTGGAGGCCGCAATTCAACAAAGTTTATATCAGCTTATGCAGGGCAAAACCGTGCTGGCGATTGCGCATCGTTTATCCACCATCGCCGCGATGGACAGATTGATTGTGCTGGATAAAGGCGCCATTATTGAGCAAGGCACCCATGCCCAACTGCTTAAAAATGGTGGGCTTTATGCCAGCTTGTGGGCGCGGCAAAGCGGCGGATTTTTGGGCGATGAAATTTAAATCTGCCAAAAGTTATCCACAGATTTACACTAAAAAAACCGCCCGAGAGATTTTTGTCAGCCTGTAAGCCGCATGTAGACTGGCTTGGTGGGGTGGTGAAAAGATGTGCAACTAATTTGCTTAAATTTTAAGCAGTTTTTTGTACAGTAATTTTTGTAAAGTTTATAGCAATAAAAAACCGCACTTGATGTTCAAGTGCGGTTGATTAAAGCTTATTGGAAAAGCTAAACTTGTTTACGGCGTGCGGCAAAACCTACTAAGCCCAAGCCTGCCAGCATCAATGCATAAGTTTCTGGCTCTGGTACGGCAGTTACACTCACGTTATCCAGCAAAGCGCCAATATTATCTCCAGGAGTACCAGAATTTTGGAAGCTAATTTGATAATTAGCTGCTGCGTTTGTGGTGAAAGACATAGTGTATGTAGCAAAAGGGTCTGCGCTTGCTAGTGTGAATGTTTGGCTGCTTGTACCAAAAATAACATCCACGATATTAGTGTCTGCACGTTGGCTACCAGCTAAATCAAACGAAAGAATATATTGGGTGCTGGCTGCTAGCGCTAGCTGCTTGTCAAACAAGCCTGCATCACGCGTTGACCCATCTAAATCTACATAGCGACCATTTCCAGGAAAAAACTCAAAGAACCCTGGTTGGCCAATTAAATCTACCGTGCCAGAACTTACCGTCCAGCCACCTAAAAAAGTAGTTTGATTTAGCGCAAGAGTGTCGCCATCAAAATTATCGGTAAACACCGCCGCATGCGATAAAGCAGGCAAGGCTAATATGGTAGCCGCTAAAATTAATTTTTTCATTTTGGATTCTCCACAGCGTAAGATAGTCAGACAAATCGCTTACGATAGACGCGTAAGAAAATTTATATTTACAATTATTTACATATTTCATGAAGTTGAATAATGCGCTTACATAGCTATTTTTCAACTACCCGTTCGGGTGAATTTGCTTAGGGCAAGTTCAGGGAGAGCGTTTAAGCTTTTAACAGCACAATCACTGCGCCGCTGCCGCCGTCTTCAGGTTTGGCCTGCGCGTAGGCAATCACTTCATCGCGCTGCATCAACCAGTTGCGCAGTTTGTGTTTAAGCACAGGTTCACGATTTTTAGAGCCCAAGCCCTTGCCATGCACAATGCGCACGCACCGCAAGCTACGCTTTTTGCAATTATTTAAAAAGTCGGCTACGTACATGCGAGCATCGTCCGAGATTAAACCGTGCAAATCAATTTGCGCTTGTATCACCCAATGGCCGCGCCTTAATTTACGCAAAATATCGGGCGAATGCCCCTCACGCAAATACAGAAGCTCTTCCCCAGTTTCTAACTCATGTGCAGGAATATAGTCATCACTTAGTGAATCGCGCAGCGCTTGTTGCTCATCGCGAATGAAATGTTTGGGAATCGGTTTGGGTTTTTTGCTGGGGTGAATAGCGCGATTACTCGCGGGCAATGGTCGCGCGTCTTTCACTGCTTCAGAAAACAGATGGTTTTCACTTTCGTCAGAAGATGTTGTCTTCATTTCTGCACCGCTGGTTTTTGTAGGAGCGACTATAAATCGCCCCTACAAAATCGTTATTTATCTAAATAGCGTTCTGCATCTAAAGCCGCCATACAGCCTGTGCCTGCGCTGGTAATAGCTTGGCGATAGATATGGTCTTGCACGTCACCAGCCGCAAATACGCCTGGTACACTGGTGGCGGTGGCGTTTCCTGCGCGCCCCATTTGCGTCACAATATAGCCGCCCTCCATGTCTAATTGGCCAGCAAAAATATCGGTGTTGGGTTTGTGGCCAATGGCAATAAATACACCCATCAGTTTGATTTCTTTAGTGGTGCCATCGTTTACATTTTTTAAGCGCATGCCTGTGACGCCACCATCATCGCCCAGCACTTCATCCAATGTCTGATGCGTTTCAAGTACGATTTTGCCCTCAGCCACGCGGGCGTTGAGTTTGTCCACCAAAATCGCTTCTGCTTTAAATTTATCGCGGCGGTGTACCAGCGTGACTTTGCTGGCAATATTGGCTAAATAGAGCGCTTCTTCCACCGCAGTATTACCACCGCCAATCACCGCAACCTCTTGATTACGATAGAAAAAACCATCACAAGTGGCGCAAGCAGAAACCCCTTTGCCGCTAAATTTTTCTTCACTGGGCAAGCCTAAATATTTGGCCGACGCGCCTGTTGCGATAATCAGCGCATCACAAGTGTATTCTCCACTATCGCCCACCAAGCGGATGGGTTTTTCTTTTAAATGTGCAGTGTGAATATGGTCAAAAATCATTTCGGTATTAAAGCGCTCAGCATGTTTTTGAAAACGCGCCATCAATTCTGGGCCTTGCACGCCGTCGGCATCCGCAGGCCAGTTGTCCACTTCGGTGGTGGTCATCAGTTGGCCGCCTTGCGCAATGCCAGTAATGAGCACAGGTTTTAAATTTGCGCGTGCCGCATAAACAGCCGCTGAATAGCCCGCAGGGCCAGAACCTAAAATAAGTAGTTTTGCGTGTTTGCTTGCCATTATTTTTCCATCTATTTGTTTAAAAATCGGCTGCCATTATAAAGTATCCGGCAGGCAACCAAATAGCTTATTTTTCTAAGGAAACACTTCATGCGTGGCTGCTCGGGCGTATTGCATCGTTGCGCGGTACTCGCAACCTCGCTGTACACCGCGTACTATCTCGGTTTCTGCGTTCCGTGCGCCTCGCACTACATCCCGCTCGCTCACGCATGAAGTGTTTCCCTAATAAGCTTCTAAGCATCGAAGCTGTTTTTTGGCTTCGGCCGCTCTGCTTAACATCGCTACGCGAGTTAGCCTGCGCCGAAAAACCGCACACGAAACTCACTTTTCAAGTAAGCTTCTCAACATCCATGCGGTTTTTTCATGTAACTGTAAACGTTGCGTGAGCAAATCAGCAGTCGCTTCATCAGCAGCTTTTTCAGCCGCAGGAAAAACTTTTCTTGCGGTGCGGCAAACTGCTTCATGCCCAGCCACTAACTCTGCAATCATGTCATTGGCTTTTGGCACGCTTTCACTTTCTGCAATGCTGGATAGTTTAGCGAAGTCACGATAAGTACCTGGCGCGTAAAAATCAAGCGCACGAATCCGCTCTGCAATTAAGTCAACCGCTAGTGCTAGCTCGTTATATTGTGCCTCAAACATCAAATGCAAGGTGTTAAACATCGGCCCAGTCACGTTCCAATGAAAATAATGGGTTTTAAGATAAAGCGTGTAACTATCAGCCAACAAGTGTGACAATCCTTCAGCAACCAATTTTCGATCTTTTTCGTTGATGCCTGTATCCATGATGTTCTCCTTAAGTGACAAATGTGTATAAACGCTAAGACCACATTTTAGCTTAAATTATCAGGGCATCATCATTGATTGTTTATATTGTGCTGATAACTTTTTTTAATCTATATGGTTTGCTTACACGCGAGCGATAACAAACAATGCAGCGCAGAAAATATTCAAATTTGTTACAGTTAAAATAATACTATTTTGAGACAATATTATACCAATATCATTGGCATGCCTCTGTAAGCCAGTATCCATGCGGCTTACAGAGGCATAAAAATCGCTCGGGCGTTTTATTGTTTAATATGATGATGAAAAATCGTTGTTTTTATCCTGTTAATTTTTAGCTTAAATGCGTCATGTCACCTGCTTAAACTTTAAAACACTGTTATGGATGATGCAGCATAGACTACGCAGAAACTTTGATACTGCTATAATTCAACTTCAGTTAAAAAAGTAAGGTTTTTCTATCTTGATTTTCAAAAAATCGACCCCTAAAAATGCGCGCTTAGAGGCAGAAGTTTCACCATCGCACGTGATAGGTAAATCGCTGATTAAAGAAGCTTGGTGGCTGGTGCTGGTGCTGGCTGGGCTGTTTATTTCTGTGATTTTATTTACTTATCACCCTGAAGACCCTTCATGGTCGCATCAAGCGGCGGATGATGCCATCATTCATAATAGTGGTGGCAATGTAGGTGCTTGGCTATCTGATATCTTGTTGTATTTATTTGGTTTTTCAGCGTGGTGGTGGACAATTTTAGCTTTTTACGCCATGTGGCTGGTGTATTTAAAATTAGATACGGTTAATCAGCACGAAAAGCCTTTTTTGCTATTTAATTTTATTGGTTTTGGCCTGTTACTGGTGGCTTCTAGCGCTTTAGAAGCAGGGCATGTAGTCAGTTTGCCCGCCCTTGTGCCAGATAAAGCGGGCGGCATGATAGGCACAGCCGTGGATGCTGGCTTGCGCAGTTTGCTTGGGTTTACAGGTTCAAGCATGTTATTGATTGGTTTGTTTATGGTCGGCTTTAGCCTGTTCACTGGCTGGTCATGGATCATGATGATTGAAAAGTTAGGCGCAAATTTAATCGCCGCTTATGAATGGGTGATTTTTAAGTGGCAAGACTGGCAAGACAGAAAAGCGGGTAAAGTGGTGTTGCAAGAGCGCGAAGCCTTTGTTGAAAATGAGCGTAAACATTTTGAAGACCGCGCCCCTGTCGAAATTAAAACGCCTAAAGTAGAAATTGAAAAAAGTGAGCGTGTGCAAAAAGAAAAACAAGCCCCACTTTTTGAAGCCCTGCCAGATTCAAGTTTGCCGCCATTACATTTGCTTGACGCACCAACAGGCACTGTGGAGTTACCTTCTGCTGAAACGCTCGATTTTACCTCACGTTTGATAGAACGAAAATTACGTGATTTTGGCATTGAGGTAAAAGTGCTTACCGCGCAACCCGGCCCGGTGATTACACGCTTTGAGCTAGAGCCAGCAGCAGGCGTGAAAGGCAGCCAAATTACCAATTTGGTTAAAGATTTAGCCCGTGCGCTTTCAGTCATTAGCGTGCGCGTGGTAGAAACCATTCCTGGCAAAACTTGCATGGGCTTAGAGATTCCTAACCCCAAACGGCAAATTGTGCATTTATCTGAAATTATGAGTAGCCAAGCTTATGCGGATATTCATTCGCCTTTAGCTATTTCTTTAGGTAAAGACATTGCGGGCAACCCTGCCGTAGCTGATTTAGCCAAAATGCCGCACGTTTTGGTAGCAGGTACCACGGGTTCGGGTAAATCTGTCGCCATCAACGCACTGATTTTAAGCTGGCTGTATAAAGCCGATGCGAGCCAAGTGCGCATGATTTTAATCGACCCCAAAATGCTAGAGCTTTCAGTTTATGAAGGTATTCCGCACTTACTTGCGCCTGTAGTGACGGATATGCGCCAAGCCTCTAACGCGCTCAATTGGTGTGTGGCTGAAATGGAGCGCCGCTATAAATTAATGTCAATGTTAGGCGTGCGTAATTTAGCGGGCTATAACCAAAAAATTAAAGAGGCTGATAAAGCTGGTGAAAAAATTCCGCATCCATTTAGCTTAACGCCAGATGAACCAGAACCATTAGAAGAGCTGCCATTAATTGTAGTGGTGATTGATGAGCTAGCCGACTTGATGATGGTGGTGGGCAAAAAAGTGGAAGAGTTGATTGCTCGCTTAGCGCAAAAAGCCCGTGCTTGTGGCATCCATTTAGTGTTAGCTACGCAACGTCCATCGGTGGATGTCATCACAGGTTTGATTAAGGCGAACGTGCCAACGCGTATTTCATTTCAGGTGTCGAGCAAAATTGACTCACGCACCATATTAGACCAAATGGGCGCTGAAGCGTTATTAGGTCAAGGCGATATGTTATACATGCCACCCGGCACGGGTTACCCACTGCGCATTCACGGGGCATTTGTGTCAGACCGCGAAGTGCATAAAGTGGTGGACTACCTTAAAGCGCAAGGTGAACCAAATTATATTGAGGGCATCCTAACCAACGAAGTAGAAGAGGGTGGCGGAGACTTTGTTGCAGGTGGGCAACCTAGCGGCGCAGAGGCAGACCCGCTTTATGATGAAGCCGTTGCCATTGTGCTAAAAACCCGCCGTGCGAGTATTTCTGCGGTGCAGCGCCAGTTACGGATTGGTTATAACCGCGCTGCGCGTTTAATTGAAGATATGGAGCGTGCAGGGTTGGTATCAGCGATGCAGAGCAATGGTAATCGTGAGGTGCTGGTAAAAAGTGGTGGCTCAGAAGAGTAAATAATGTTTCTATCGGCACATTTCGGCGTTGCGCGGTACTCACATCCTCGCCGTACTACGTGTACTGTCTGTGGTGTTGCGTTCCGTGCGCCTTGAACTGTGCTCGAAATAAAGCATTTTTACAAGCAATTGAAAGGGTTGAATGAAGAAAATAATATTTGCAGGCTTAGTCTTTTTTAGCCAAGCTGCTTTGGCAGATGGCGTTTCAAGTTTGCGTGATTTTTATAGCAAAACCAACGCCATGCGCGCGCAATTTAGCCAAGTGGTGAACGATGCGCAAGGTCGTAAAATACAAGAAGTGCAAGGCACCATGCAGCTATATCGCCCAAATAAATTCCGCTGGGATTATAAAAAACCGTACGAGCAACAAATTGTCAGTGATGGCAAACAAGTGTTTTTATATGATGTGGACTTGCAGCAAGTGACCGTGCGTGAAATAAGCAAAGCGCTGAGTGCTAGCCCAGCTTCATTGTTGGCAGGCGGTGCGGCACTGGATGAAAATTTCACCTTAAGTAATGAAGCTCGCTCAGATGATTTAACTTGGGTGCAAGTGCTGCCTAAAGAAAAAGACAGTGGCTTCGATAAAGTTTTTTTAGGCTTTAAAGCGGATAAATTGCAGAAAATGGAACTGCACGATAGCTTCAAGCATATTACCCACATTAGCTTTAAAGCGGTTGAGCGTAACCCTGCGTTGCAAAATTCAGTCTTTATATTTACACCGCCAAAAGGTGTAGATATTGTTGGCGAATAACCCGACAACATAAACATTTTGAATAACTTATTTCAAGCGAATATACCCGTAGCGCCACTTGCAGAACAACTGCGCCCTAAAACCATAGATGAAGTCGTCGGCCAAATGCATTTGCTTGGCCCTAACAAGCCGCTGCGTTTAGCTTTTCAATCAGGTAGATTACCCTCCATGATTTTGTGGGGCCCGCCCGGCGTGGGTAAAACCACCTTGGCAAGGCTCATTGCGAACACCGCCGATGCTGAGTTTATCCCCATTTCTGCGGTGTTATCGGGCATTAAAGATATTCGTGAAGCCGTAGAACGCGCTGAGCTCACCTTGCAGCAGCATGGACGCAAAACTATTTTGTTCGTCGATGAAGTCCACCGTTTTAATAAAGGCCAGCAAGATGCTTTTTTACCCTTTGTGGAAAGTGGCCTCATTACTTTTATTGGTGCGACCACTGAAAACCCTTCGTTTGAAGTCAACAGTGCTTTGCTCAGCCGTGCGCAAGTGTTTGTGCTGCAAGCACTCAAAGAGCCCGAACTAAACCAATTATTAGAGCGCGCTAATGCCCAATTTCTAAAACAAGGCGCGCCCAATATCACCATTGATGATGCGGTGCGCGAGCAAATATTAGCCTACGCCGATGGCGATGCAAGGCGCTTGCTTAACTTTGCAGAGAGTCTATTTAACACCGCCACAAGCGCAGGCATTACCCATATAGACGAAGCTTTTTTGCAAACAACCATGGCTGAAAAGCTACGCCGTTTTGACAAAGGTGGCGAAGCGTTTTATGACCAAATTTCGGCCTTGCATAAATCGGTGCGCGGCAGCAATCCAGATGCCGCTTTATATTGGTTTTTACGCATGATAGATGGTGGCGCAGACCCATTGTATTTGGGCCGCCGCATTGTGCGTATGGCGATTGAAGACATTGGCTTGGCAGACCCACGTGCGCAAGGCGTGTGCATAGAAGCCTGCCAAATATACGAGCGTTTAGGCTCACCAGAAGGCGAGTTGGCATTGAGCAACGCGGTGATTTATTTAGCCGTTGCACCTAAAAGCAATGCCTCTTACATGGCGTATAACCAAGCCAAAGCCTTTGTGGCGCAAGATAAGTCACGCCCTGTGCCGCTGCATTTACGCAATGCGCCCACTAAGTTGATGAAAGCGCTCGATTACGGCAAAGAATACCGTTACGCCCATAATGAGCCTGAAGCTTATGCCGCAGGGGTGCATTATTTCCCCGATGAGTTGCATGATAATAATGCTGTTCCACAATTTTATATGCCCACACCACGCGGGCTTGAGGGTAAAATTACAGAAAAATTGCAGCACCTAAAAGCACTCGACCAACAACATTTAAACAGCAAAGCAAAGAAATAATATGTTAGATATTCAAGAGTTAAGAAAAGATTTAGATGGCGTTGTCAGCCAGTTAAAAGCGCGTGGATTTGAATTTCCCGTCGCTAAATTTAGCGAGTTAGAAGCTGAACGCAAAACGGTGCAAACACGCACAGAGGAATTATTGAGTAGACGCAATTCCCTTAGCAAACAAATTGGAGTGTTGTCTGGCCAACGAGCAAGGTTGACTGCAACTGAAGATTTTGAGCAGGTCGATTTCAATGACCAGCAAGTGGAGAATAACAAAGTTGAAGTCTCTAAAATTAAGACCGACATAGATGTCTCAGAGGCGCGACTAATCCAAATTCAAGAGGAGTTGAAAGCTATATTATTTAATGTGCCAAACTTACCGCACATTAGTGTGCCACAAGGCAAAGATGAAACGCAAAATGTAGAAGTGCGCAAAGTGGGCACACCACGCAATTTTGACTTTGAAATTAAAGACCATACTGATGTAGGCACGCCACTCGGGTTGGATTTTGATACTGGCGCTAAATTATCTGGCGCGCGCTTTACGTTGATGCGCGGACAAATTGCGAAAATGCACCGTGCATTGGCGCAGTTTATGTTGGATACACAAACCGAACAACATGGCTACGAGGAATGCTATACACCTTATCTGGTGAATGCAGAAACGCTGATTGGTACAGGTCAGCTACCAAAATTTGAAGAGGATTTATTCGGTATTCATGCAAATATTAAAGTCCCAGAAAATATGGATGCAGAATGGAATAGGTCATTTGGTATAAATGTACAAAAGGAGAAATCTGGAGAGTTGTTAATTTCCCCAAGAAAGTTGTACTTAATCCCAACCTCAGAAGTCACCCTCACCAACACCGTGCGCGATGAAATTGTGCCTTTAGAAAGCTTGCCGATTAAGCTCACCGCGCATACGCCTTGCTTTAGAAGCGAGGCGGGCAGTTATGGGCGCGATACCAAAGGCATGATACGCCAGCACCAGTTTGATAAAGTGGAAATGGTGCAAATTGTGCACCCCAGCAAAAGCTACGAAGCGCTTGAAGAAATGGTCGGCCATGCAGAAAATATTTTAAAAGCGCTTGAGTTGCCATATCGCGTGGTGTCACTATGCACGGGCGACATGGGCTTTGGTGCGGCTAAAACTTACGATTTAGAAGTGTGGCTGCCTGCGCAAAATACTTACCGTGAAATTTCATCTGTCAGTAATTGCGAAGCGTTTCAAGCGCGCCGTTTGCAAGCACGTTTCCGTAATGAAAACGGCAAGCCGGAGCTGGTGCATACGCTCAATGGTTCAGGCTTGGCAGTGGGGCGCACCTTGGTAGCGGTTTTGGAGAACTACCAAAATGCAGATGGCAGCGTCACCGTGCCAAAAGTGCTGCGGCCGTACATGAACAACCTTGAAAAAATTGGTTAAAAATTAGTACAAAAAACCGGGTTAAAAACCGGTTTTTTATATCAAATCATTTCAGCACCTCTGTAAGCCAGTCTGCATGCGGCTTGCAGAGGCATAAAAATCTCTCGGGTGAAATTAAGTGATTTTTTATGGTGTAATTTCAGCATCATTTTGCGCAATAATTGCTTGCTCGCTGACATCAACACCTGGCTGAATATGTTCTAAAATGCGCTGATAGCTACGCACTGTTTCTACAAAAACTACAGGTGCGCCGCCGCTGGCGTAGCCGTATTTGGTGGTGCTGTAATAATCGGGGTCACTCAGTTTAAGCAGGGCTTTTTTCACATCTACCCAATTATCTGGGTTTAAATTCAAGCGCTTGGTAAGTGCGCGTGCATCTTGCAAATGCGCGTAGCCAATGTTGTAAGCCGCCAGCGCCATGTAGGTGCGATCTGGTTCAGGCACATTTTCTGGAATCAAATCAATCAGTTTAGCAATGTATTTTGCGCCGGCAGGCACGCTTTGTATTGGGTCTAGTCGGTCAGTGACGCCCATGAGATTCGCGGTATTTTCGGTCAACATCATCAAGCCGCGCACGCCTGTGGGCGAGGTGTTGTGCGTATCCCAATGTGATTCGCGGTAACTCAGCGCAGCCAACAAGCGCCAATCTATGCCGGTTTGTTGTTGGGCGGCTTTAAATAAAGGCGCATATTGCGGCAGCAAGTTATCTGTACGCGCTAAAAATACGTTTATATCGTCACTACTGAGTCGGTTGGCATGGCCGTAGTGGCGGTCTATTAAATTGTGTAAGGTGCCATCATTGCGAATTTTTTTGAAAAATTTATTCACTTTTTCAATCAGTTTTGGGTCGGCATTTTTTGAGAAAGCCCAAGCCATTTTTTCGGGTTCACCTAACGACGAAGCGACAGATAGTTGTGGGTGAAAATTTTGCATAATATCCACCAAATGGCTATTAGCAATGGTTAAATCTAGCCCGCCAAGCGCAACTTTTTCTAAAAGTACGTCAGCATTAGCCGTTGGGCTGGCCTGCCACTGGAGTTGTGGTTGCGCTTGCTGCATTTTTTCTAAACGCTCAATCGCGCTAGAGCCCGCAGGTACACTGAGGTTTTTATCTTGGATAAAACTAACTAATGGAGCAGCTCTTTTTGGTTTATATGTTTTTGTATTTTCGTTGTTATAAATCAACTGCTGTTGCGTGTCGTAAAAAGGCGTTGCAAATAGAATCAGTTCTTTGCGCAAATCAGTGATGCTTAAACCTGTCGCAATGTGGGCTTGGTTTTTTAGCAAAGTTGGAATAATTTCGTTTAGTTGCGGCGCAACCACAAAACGAATTTTGTACTCAGGCGCAAATTGCTTAACAAATAGTTGGGCTAAATCATGATCAATCCCAGCCCATTCATTATTGCCATTTAAATAATAAGATGCTCGGCTGAGGTGCGTGACAAATACAATTTCGTCAGTGGCTAAAGCCGCAATTTCTGGCGCGGGTGGAATTTCGCTAGTAGGGACTTGCTTGTTTTGCGCTGAGCACGCTACCAAAATCAGGCTGAATGCGAGTGCATAACACCATGTTTTTAAAAAATCGTGCATGATGAAAATGGCTTAAACTAAGCCCACTGTTCTCGCACAGTGCCGTTAGCGGCGATAAAAATAGCATCGGTTAAGCCAATAAAAATGCCGTGCTCTACCACGCCAGGCGTGTTGTTGATAATTTGGTTGAGCACTTCGGCGCTAAAGTCAGCATCAAAACGCATATCCAATACATAACTGCCATGCGAGGTCACCCAAAAACCATCTTTTGCAGCATTGGGACGTAACTCGCCCTGCGCGCCTAAATCGGCCAAACTTCTTTGTGCGAGTTGCCATGCAAACGGAATGACCTCAATCGGAATGACAAAGTTTTGCCCAATACGGCTGACCAGCTTGCTTTCATCTGCCACAGCAATAAACTGCTTGGCGGCTTTGGCGAGCAGTTTTTCTTTTACCAAATCGCTGCCACGGCCTTTTAGCAAAGTCATCTCAGGGGTAATTTCGTCAGCACCGTCCACATATAAATCAATTTGGCTAATGTGCTCAAGCGCTACGATGGGTAAATTTAACGATTGCGCGCGTTGCGCACTGACAGTAGAACTGGCGACGGTGGTGACTTTTAGACCTTCGTCATTTTGGCGACGCGCCAATTCGTCAATAAAATAGTTAGCGGTGGAGCCTGTACCTAGCCCAACTAACATGCCGTTTTTAACATATTTTGCCGCGTGTAAGGCGACCAATTGCTTATCGTTCATGATGCGCTCACCTAGTTTTTAGCTAAAACCAAGCGTTATCATAGCCCGAATGGGTGGTTTTGGACACAAAAAAGGGCGCTTAGCGCCCTATTTTTTTACAACTTGTTACACTTTTGGTGTATTTACCACTATTTTAAAATGCGGTTGCGATATTCGCCAGTGCGTGTATCAATCTCAATTTTGTCACCTTGTGCGCAAAATAAAGGCACTGGCAATTCAAAGCCACTGGCAATTTTAGCTGGTTTCATTACCTTGCCTGAGGTGTCGCCTTTAACGGCTGGCTCAGTATAAGTAATTTCGCGAATGACCGTGGTAGGTAATTCTACTGAAATCGCTTTTTCGTTATAGAAACGAATATCCACTGCCATGCCATCTTCAAGGTAGGGTAAAACGTCTTCCATAAACTCTGCATCAACGTCATATTGGTTATAGTCAGCATCCATAAACACATAAGTTGGGTCAGCAAAGTATGAGTAAGTCGCTTCTTTTTTCTCAAGCACAATCACATCAAATTTATCGCCCGCGCCGTAAATCGTTTCGCTTGGGGCTTCAGTAAGCAAGTTTTTAAACTTCATTTTCACCACAGCTGTGCTGCGGCCAGATTTATTGTATTCCGCTTTCACCACCACTAATGGTTGGTCGCCCACCATTATCACGTTGCCTGCGCGTAGCTCTTGTGCTGTTTTCATGAGATTGCCTTAAATATTTGCTAAAAATTGTAAACCGCGCATTATACCCTAAGTATTGCAGTTTGCAAAAGCGACCAGCCTAGTGGCGAGGTCTGTTTGTTGCGCTAAAAGCATGCTTTGTTGCTGGCAAAAAGCGGCAGTATTTTTGAGTGTTTTTAAGTAGTTTTCTAATGCACTTCCAAAGCCATGCCCTGCAGCCCAGTGTTTATGCGCCTTCCAGACCATCTCTTTTTGCTCGTAGCTTTTATAGTATAAATTAATAAAGGCTTCTAGCTTCGTTAAATGGGTATTTTCCGTTTGAATATACGGCTGCCAAATAAACGGTTTGCCCGCCCAAATCGCGCGTATCCAGCTATCTTCACCACGCACAAAGTTGAGGTCGCACGCCCACAATAATTTGTCATAATCATCTTGCGATAAAAAAGGCAGTTGGCAAATCTGAATGTTTTTAGCCAATTGAATATTGTTGGCAATAAAATTCGCAATCAAGCTGTTTTCTGGCACAACCAGCTGTATGGGTTGGCTGTATTGATTTAGTGCAGAAAATAAACCTGCCAAATCAGCTTGCGCATAACAAAAAAGCGAGATTTTAATGGCATGTTCATTCGGCTGAACGCCTAGCTTTTGCCAAAATGCAGCTTGTTGTTGTGTTGAAGCTAGAAAAGCATCACGCTCAACAAGTAGATTTTTTTCACGAATTAAGCCACCAGTATTTGCAGTAAAACCAGGAAAGAAAAAGTGCTTGGTGATGGGTAGCGTAGGGTGGGGCGATGGTTTGGCATGAAAAACATTCACCCAATCTTCAGCAGATAAATAATCAAGGTTAATCCAAAGGCTTTTTTGTTGTGCGGCGCGGTGCAAATAGGCTTCAGGTAGGCCGCAAGCAAAGGTTTCTATCACCACATTTGCAGGTTGCGTTGAATCAACTGGCCAAGGGGAAATTTCAACATTTTCAATAAACTGCGTAGTTTTATTGATATTCAGAGAAGGGATGATTTTGCTGGCAACCGAAAAATCATCAATAAAAAGCCGAATGCGCAAATCATGCGCATTCGCCAGTTGTTTTGCCAGCCGCCAACAAACACCAATGTCGCCAAAGTTATCAACAATTTTGCAAAAAATATCGTAGTGCATCTGATTTTAATTGCCGCTTGCGCAATTAGAATGCTACGCAATCTGGCGGCGAATACCTTTTGTCAATATTACTTCTACAAGTCCATGTGATTTCGCCAGTATCTTCAAGCGATGGAATTAGTAGTAAGGTTCTTTCCCCGATTTTGGTAACACCAGACATCAAAGCTAATCCTATTGTGCCATGCACTGGGTCAACGATAGTGAGTGAGCCAACTTGTGGCGGAACAGGTTTTGTGAACCCAGCCTCACTTAAAGTTTCAGGTATTATTTTGTGTTGTCTGTAATAGTTGCTCACTGCATTTGCTGCCTCTTTTTCTAAGGAATAAGCTTGCGCAACCTGTGCTTTAACCACATAGTCTTGATAGGCAGGAATAGCGATTGCAGCCAAAATACCAATCGTAGGAATAACAGCTAATAATAGACCAATAACAAGCACCATTGAACTGGTGCCGCCGTTATCGACCAGTTCCTCAAGTTTTTTTTGCTTATCAGTTTTTCTATAGTGAATTCTAGCAATTTGATTTTTACAATGTTTGTAATAAACCGCGTCAGCATACATGGCTGCCAGTAAAAACTCTGCCAAGACAAATAAAATAAAGAGTACACAAGCAAAAACTAAAGTTGCAGTACCGAAACCAAAAATTGCGCCAAAAATTGCACTTATTATCCCGATGATAATCAAAGCGATCGTAGGCGCCATATAATATAACGCCGCGCTAGGCCACATTTTTCTATATAACAACCAAAAAAACGTGACAAAAAATGCTGGCCAATGCCAAGTGGCACTGGTTTTGCCATCTGCTTCAAATTTGTTAAATTTGTTTAAATAATAATCTTGATTTTTGTCACCAATTAAGGCTTTAAAAGCTTCATCATTTGTGAGTTCAGTTTGCGCTTCATTGGCACTGCTTTGATTTAATTGCGCGCCACATTTAGAGCATAATTTTGCTACGTCATCATTTTGTGTGCCACATTTTTGACAATACATATCGCTATCTTTCTGATTATTATTAGTTTTTAAGGTTTAGTATAAGTTACATCAATAATTTCGTATTCTTCCTCGCCTTTTGGCGTTGTAACACGTACGGTATCACCGATGGTTTTGCCTAAAATGGCTTTAGATAGTGGTGAAATCCAACTGATATAGCCTTTGCTCGGGTCAAGTTCGTCTTTACCCACGATACGGTATAAGTGTTCAGTGTCGTCGTTTAAATTAAACAGCGTTACCCAAGCGCCAAAAAAGACTTTTTCTAAGCCAATTTGTTGAGCGGAATCGACAATCACGGCTAAGTCCATGCGCTGCATTAAAAAGCGCAAGCGGCTGTCAATTTGGCGCAGACGGCGCTTGCCGTAAATGTAGTCGCCATTTTCGCTCCTGTCGCCATTACCCGCTGCCCATGAAACTGTGCGTACCACTTCTGGCCGCTCTACTTTTAGTAGCTGAATATATTCCGCTTCAAGTGTAGCGTGGCCTTCTGGGGTGATGTAGTTTTTTTCATCAGACGCGGCTGATTTTGCCTTCACCATGGTTATTGAATTTCTTGCGGGCTTGCAGATGCACCTTCAACTAAGGGTTGTAATGGCGCTTGGTCAAGCAATTGCACATCATGCACAAAATAACCTGTTTCACCAAAGCAAGTGGTTGGTACACCGACATGTTCTTCATAAATCAGGCGTACACGTTTACCTACAGATTCATTGATTTTTTTGGCAACATCTTCGTTACGCACTGTAAAAAAGAACTTTTCAGCCTGCGTGCCGGGCATAGAAACTAGCACCAACTCACCTTCAAAAGTTTTGCACACCCAACCTTTTTCGCTGAGTTTTTGCACATAGCCCGCGCGCTCGCCAGATGAGTACACCCAAGTGAGCGTTGCCCATGTGTAAAGCGCTAATAAAGCCAGAGGCACAAAGAGCAGCAAAATAGAGAATTTAAAAAGCTGCATGAGTTTAGATAACATAATGGTACTTTCTGAATAGTGACATACAAAAAATGGGGTAAATAATTAAATTTTCAACACAATTATATGCGATTTTAACGCTACAATCTGCTTTATGTGTTTGCAAAATCCTCAAGAAATCACCATTTGTGCTACAACCCGCCTTGCTCGCGGTCTTGCCTTGCAGCAAGTGCAAACGCAGCTTGCAAAGCGAGCAAACCGCTGGCAAACGGCGGCCATTTATACTTTACAAGCTTGGTTAGATAAACTCATCAGTGATGCATCTTTGTTGGCAATTATTCCGAGTGACAGCTTGCCATCCCTCACGCTAAGTCCAGTAGCTGAGGCAACCTTGTGGGAGCAAGCAATAGCAACTTGCTTAGAAAAACATGAGGCAAAAGATTTATTTGATATTCGCGCCATGGCAAAATCAGCCATGGAGGCCAATAATTTCATGTTGCATTGGCAAATTCCTGAAACTGAAATTAACCACGCTTTTATCACGCAAGAAACACGGCAGTTTTTGCGTTGGCAACATACGTTTGCGGCATTATGCAGCAAACAAAATGCTATAGAACTCGCACGACTCACTGCAACTAAGATTGCACTGGTAGGGCAATATCGGGCGCAAATCATGGCGCAATTAACATTGCCAAAAGTAATACAACTGGCTGGATTTGACCGCATTACTCCGCTTGAAACATGCTTGTTTGACACGCTAAAGGAGTGTGGCGTGCAAGTGAAAGTGCCATCAATTCCTCAGCAAAACACGCATGTGCAATATGTTGCAGTTGAAAATGCTAATGCAGAATGCCGCGCTGCAGTGGCTTGGGCAAAACAAAAGTTGCAAGAAAATCCACAAGCACAATTAGCCATTATTAGCCCTGCGCTGGGCAGCGTGCGTCGCGAGCTGGCTGATTTACTTGATGATGCCTTTCACCCAGAAACGCTACATTTTGCCCATATAGAGAAACCACGCTGTTACGATTTTTCCTTAGGGTTTACCCTGACGGAATATCCAATCATACATTCTGCTATTCAGTTATTGCGCTTGGCTTGTCATCAAACCAGTATGCGTTTTGATGTGATAACCTCGCTGTTGCAAAATACCTATTGGGGCAAGGCGGATGACCTTGATGCGCGCGCGCAACTTGACGCGCACTTGCGCAAGCACTTAAGTGCGACTTATAGCTTAGACACGTTGATAAAGCAGACTAATTTATTGCATAACCGCGGAGTGGCTTTGCATCATGTCATTGGTTATTTAGAAACAATTGCGGCTTTTCAAACACAGAATAAGCCAAAGCAAAGCCCTTCAGCATGGGCGCAAATACTTAAAAATTTATTGGTAGCGCTTGATTGGGCGCAAAGCCGTGAAATATCCAGTCATGAATATCAAGCGCAGCAGGCTTTTTATCAGTGTTTAAATGAATTAGCGTACTTAACACCTATTGTGGGCAATATTACTGCGCAGGAAGCTGTGCAAAAGTTGACAGAAATCTGCAACACCACCATGTTTCAGCCTGAAGCTAAAGGCAATATTCGTATCCAAATTTTAGGCCTGCTCGAAACACCCGCCGTGCAGCTAGATGCCGTATGGGCAATGAATATGAACGACCACCACTGGCCGCCGCCAGTGAATCTAAACCCGCTTTTGCCAGCCGATATTCAGCGCAAATATGGCACGCCTAACGCCAGTGCTGCCGTGCAAAGTAAATTCGCTACGCTCGTACAACAACGCATATTGCACTGCGCACCTGAGGTGATATTTTCTTATGCTATCAGTGAAGATGAACGTGAATTACGACCATCGCCACTGATTGCGCAACACCCAGTGAGTGAGCCAACCGCACTTGCACCAACACTGGCAGAACAATTAGCGCAGCCAGCTACGATGCAATTACTAGATGACGATATTGCACCAGCCATTGCAGAGACTGAAAACGTACGCGGTGGTGTGAATTTGTTTGCCACGCAAGCAGTATGCCCAGCATGGGCGTTTTACCAATATCGGCTAGGGGCGGGTAAATTAGAAACCCCCGTTGATGGTCTAGATACATTGTCGCGCGGCAGTTTGCTCCATCTTGTGTTGCAGCATTTTTGGCAAGATTGCAAAAATTTGAGCACCTTAAAGGCGCTAGATAACGCGCAACGCGCAAGCAAAATTAAACACGCGATTGAAAAAAGTATTCAAGCACTCAGCCAAGCACTCAGCTACCAAATGCCGCCGCAAGTGCTTCAAATTGAGCAAAAGCGCCTACTCAATTTAATGCAAATGTGGCTAGATGTTGAGCAGCAACGCGCTGATTTTGCTGTACAAGATTGCGAGAAAAAATTTGAGCTAAACATTGAAGGCCTCACATTAAAACTCACCATAGACCGCATTGACCATTTAAACGATGATAGTTTAGTGGTGTTGGACTATAAATCCAGCAACCAAGTCACGAATAAAAGCTGGGCTGACGAACGCATCGCCGAGCCGCAACTGCCCATTTACGCCGTGCTTGCGCTTAATCACGCGCAAGTGAGCGCAGTGGCTTTTGCCAAAGTGCGCATGGACGATACTAAATTTATCGGCTTGTCGGCAGAAGAAGGCATGCTCCCTTCCGTAAAACCGCTCCACAAACTTGGCCAAAGTTCGCCGTTTAATGGCCGTTTTCAAGATTGGCAAACATTGTTGGTGCATTGGCGCAGCAGTCTTACCAATATCGCGCTGGAAATTAAAACTGGCGAGGCGAGCGTGATTTTCGCCAATGAGGCCAATTTGGATTACTGCGATGTGCGTCCATTATTGCGAATTCCAGAGCGCGCTTTGCAGTTTGAAAGAACGCAAATTAACGCTGAAAAAAAGTCATAAAATATGCACCGAAAACGCCCGAGAAAAAATCATGCCTCTGCAAGCCGCATGGATACTGGCTTGCAGAGCATCTACAATGAAGATGTGTAAAAATTACCCAAAATGACAATAGATTTAAACATATTAGATGCCGCTAACCGAGAGCGTGCGCTAGCACTTGAGTCGTTTATTGTCGAAGCGCCGGCGGGGGCAGGTAAAACGGAGCTGTTAACGCAACGTTACCTCAAATTATTGGCTATCGTGAACGAGCCTGAAGAAATCATCGCGCTGACGTTTACCAATAAAGCGGCGGCGGAAATGCGTAACCGCATTATGTTGAGCCTTGAAAATGCGCAAAATCAAACATCCGAAACCGCTGCGCATAAGCTTAAAACCCGCGAATTAGCCAATGCCGCTTTAGCACGCTCGCAAGTGCAAGGCTGGGATATTCTCGCGCAGCCTAGCCGTTTGCGCATTTTAACTATTGATGCACTATGCAGCAGCTTAACGCGGCAAATGCCGCTGCTAAGCAAATTTGGCGGCCAGCCAGCGGTGAGTGACGATGCGAATGTGCATTATAACGAGGCCGCGCGCCGCGCGATTGCCCATATTGTGGATGAAACTGAAGCAGATGGCGTGGTGACGGAGGCATTAAGCTATTTGGATAATAACAGCGAAAAGTTAACATCTTTGCTTGCCAACATGCTGGCGATGCGCGACCAATGGCTGCCCTTAGCAGTGCAATTGCACCAGTTTGATAGCGCGCAAATGTTGGCCAATAACGCGCGTGCCTTGCGGCATTTAATGGCGGCAGATTTACAGGCCGCGCTAAATGCTGTGCCGACAAATGTGCAAGCTGCGCTCATGCCGTTAGCCCGTTTTGCCGCAAGCAATTTAGAGACTAACGCCGAAATTGCACCATTGTTAGATTGGCAAACGCCTTTAACGGCAGATGCAGACAATATAGTGCAGTGGCAAGCGCTAGCAAACTTGTTGGTGACAAAATCTGAGCAAACTTATCGCAAATCCGTCAATAAAAATAACGGCTTTCCTGCAGAGAAAGAGCATAAAGACAAAAAAGATGCATTTTTAGCAATTGTGAATACGCTAGAAAATAGCGAAGCGGTTGCCAAAGTGTTGAGTTTGCCATCCATCCATTTACTGGCTGAGAACGAGCAAATAATTCTGTCACTGACTAAATTGCTAATGTTGGCGAGCGAGCATTTATGGCTGGTGTTTCAAGCAGCGGGCGAGGTGGATTTTATCGCGATTGCGCAAAGTGCAGAACTAGCACTTGAAAACGAGCAAGGTGCGACAGATTTGGCGTTAAAGCTGGATTATAAAATTTCACACTTGCTGGTGGACGAGTTTCAAGATACCAGCCCTGTGCAAATGGGCTTGATAGAAAAGCTGATTGCTGGCTGGCAACACGGCGATGGCCGTACTTTGTTTTGCGTGGGCGATCCCATGCAATCTATTTATCGTTTTCGTAAAGCGGATGTCAGTTTGTTTTTGCAGGCTGCCACCAAGGGCATTGGGCATTTGCCACTCACGCGTTTGCAATTGAGCAAAAACAATCGCTCGCACCCTGCGGTGGTGAGCTGGATTAATCAAGCGTTTCAAACAGTTTTTCCTGTAAAAGATGATATTGACCAAGGGGCGATTAGCTATCGTGCGTTTACTGCTACACGAGATACAGTAGCTGGTGAAGGCGTGGTGATGCATCCCTTGGTGTTAGATGCTCAGAATAAGGCTGAACATATTGACATTGAAAATGACGAGGGTGTCAGTGAAAATATCAAGCAGTTAGAAGCGCGTTATGTGACTAATCTGCTGGTTAAACTAAAGGCCGAAAAGCCACAAAGCATCGCTGTGTTGGTGCGTAGCCGCAGCCATTTGCGCGAGTTGGTATCTGAAATTCGGCGCAATCATGCCAGCTTGGCTTTTCAGGCAGTAGAAATTGAGCAGTTAAACGCAAGGCAAACCGTGCAAGATGCGTTTTCGTTGGTGTGTGCATTGCACCATCGTGCAGATAGAACGCACTGGCTCAACGTGCTACGCGCGCCTTGGTGCGGGCTCACCTTGGCAGATTTGCATACCTTAGCGGCGGATAATCACTCAGCCACCATTTGGCAATTGATGCATGAATATGCGCGTTTACAGCGTTTAAGTGCTGATGGTCTGCTACGTTTAAACCATGTTAAAAATGTGTTTACCCATGCATTTAGCGCACAAGGGCGGCAGCCCGCGCGTCGTTGGGTTGAAAGCACGTGGCTGCAATTAGGTGGTGGAAAATGTTTGGTAGATGCCGGAGATAACCGCGATGTGCAAGCTTTTTTTGACTTAGTTGAAAAAACCGCACGGCGTGGCACACTTGATATTGCTGTTTTAGAAGAAGGGTTGAAAAAACTCTATGCCAAGCCTGATATAGATGCGGATGGCAGTGTGCAATTTTTAACCATTCATAAATCTAAAGGGCTAGAATTTGACACGGTTATTCTGCCAGCACTTAATCGCAAACCCCGTAACGATGACAACGCCTTAGTGCTGTGGCAAGAAGTGATGGTGGACAATCATTTGCGCCTTATTGCAGCACCCTTGCGCACTAAAAATGCCCAGCAAAAAAATCCACCACCTAGTATTTATGACTACATTAAAGCCTTAGAAAAAACCCGTGCTAGTAACGAGGTGGTGCGTTTGCTTTATGTCGCCGCTACGCGCACGCAACGGCAACTGCATATCGTGGCAAGTATGCAGACCGATAAAGAAGGGCAAATTAAGCCGCTAGCCAATTCATTGCTGCAAGTACTTTGGCCTGCGGTTGAGGCGCAGTTTAAGCAGTCTGCGATTTTGTTAAATGAAACAGCGAACAAAAATCTAGATATTAGCCAATTTAAATCGCAGCTACAGCGCCTGCCAAGTGAACATTTTTTACAGTCATTTTTGCCTCAACTTAAGTCAGCGCTGACCGAAATGACCTCGAAAAATATAGAGAATACACAAAACGAAAGCGTTGAAATTAGCTTTGATACAGCACTCACTGTGCAAGATTTACAAAAGCACTGCGGCACGCTGGCGCATCTTTATATGGAATTAATGGCTAATGCCGACTTGCAAACTTGGCAAGGGGCGCGCTTGCAGCAATGTTTGCCTGCCATGCAAAAATGGCTAATCCAACAAGGACATGACGAAACGAATGCACAACACGGTGCAGCAATAGTGTTGAACATGTTGCACACCACCATCGCCAGTCAGGCAGGGCAATGGGTGCTAAAAGCTCACACAAATGCAGCCAGTGAATTGGCGCTAACAGCACAGCAACATACAAATGCTAAAAACTATGTGATTGACCGCACTTTTGTTGAGTATGGCGTACGTTGGATTGTTGACTACAAAACGTCCGCATTAGAAAATAACCTCACGATGTCAGAGCTTAGCTCAGCCGCAGAATTGCATCGTCAACAACTTGAAAGTTACGCGCAGCTTTTTGCAGATGAAGGTTTACCGTTACGCTTAGGCGTATTGTTTTTAAATCTAGGTAAACTGGTAGAGCTTAAACAAACCGCGTAAAACCTCAAACTAAGCCCTAAAATGCACACTTTTTGATGATTTAAACCCCAAACAAATTTGCCATAATTGGCATGGGAAATTATTGCCCATGTTCATTAACGCAGTTTTGCTAATTTTCAGGGCAACCTGTAGGTGAGGTGTTTGATGCGAAAATTTATGTTTTGTTTATTGGTAGTGCTCATCATGTCAGATGGTGAGGCTGCCACTTGGGTGAAATTACACGAAAACGGTAATGCAAAATTGCTGCTCGATAAACAATCTATTACGCAAAAGGATGCGCTTTCTCGCGCCTGGGTAAAAATAGAATATAAATCGCCACAGGTTAACGCCGATAGCGCAGATAAAACCTACAATCTCTCAAAATTGTTATGGTATTTTGATTGCAACGCGCAAAAGTCAGCCACTTCGCAAGTTTTTCAATATTTAAATACAGAAACAGTATTTTCTGCGGCGATAGATGTGAAAAGTGCAGAATTTATTGAACCCGTGCCAGAAACCGAGCTCGATGTAGCCATGCGTTATGTGTGCGCACGCAAACCAGCGAAATCAGAAAATGTGGTGGCCGCAGCGAGCAAACCCTTAGCTAAGCCCGCAGCAGAAAAAAAGACGGATGCCAAATCGGCAGAAATTGACAAGGCTACCGCAGAAGCAAAGCCAGAGGCTAAAACGCCAGAAGTGAAAGCTGAAGCTAAACCTGAGACGAAAACGGAAGTAAAAACAGCGCAAGAAAAACCTGAGCCAACTAAATCTGCTAAAGAAAAATCAGCTAAGGAGGAAAAACACGGTGCTCATTGGGCTTATGAAGGCAAAGAAGGCCCAGAAAATTGGGCAAAACTTAAGCCAGAATTTGCCACCTGCGATGTTGGGCGCAATCAGTCGCCCATCAATATTGATGAAGCAATAGATGCACCGCTCAAGCCGCTCAAAGGCATACAAAAAGTGACAGCGAAGGAAATTTTGAATAACGGCCACACCGTGCAGGCTAATTTTAAGTTTGGCAATATGCTGCTGCTAGATGATGTGCCTTATCAAATGAAGCAAGTGCATTTTCACGCGCCGAGCGAAAATACCATTAAAGGCAAGTCATATCCGCTAGAAGCGCATTTTGTGCATGCGGATAAAGCTGGTAATCTCACGGTGATTGGTGTGATGTTTAAAGAGGGCAAGGCTAATACTGGCCTAGAGAAATTATGGGCGCAAATGCCCAAAGAGGCTGGTGCACCGATTCCGCTAAAAGCTAAAGTGAGTGCGAGTGAAATGATTCCTGATAATCGCGATTATTATCGTTTTAGTGGCTCGCTCACCACGCCACCTTGCTCAGAAGGCGTGCGCTGGTTGCTGCTCAAAACCCCGATGACGGCCTCAAAAGAGCAAATTGCAGCGTTTGAAGAAGTGATGCATCACCATAATAATCGCCCCGTGCAACCATTAAATGGACGCTTGGTGGTGGAATAATCACACGGATTTTTTGTGCTAAAAATACTCAAAAAATAGCCAATTTTAGACCATCTTCTTTTATGCATCTCTGCAAGCCTTATTCTATGCGGCTTCCAGAGGCGTGATTTTCTCTCGGCAGATTTATATGAATGGTTTTAATGTGATTTTTTGCCCATGTTTTGCGCAATCTTGCGCTACCGCTTGCCACCATTCACGAGTCACTAAATAAGTACTACCGTTAATATCTTCAGGCTTTTCAACAGTATCTACTCCCAGTTTTAAATCGCGTCGGCTGTTTGTTAGGCTGGTTTCAAAAGAACGCATATCATCACTTTGTTCCCACAAAATAAGGCGTTTTTCTTCTACCCAATGCACCCAAGCAATTTCGTTGTCTGACCAAACATAGCCAATCACGCAAAAATGGTTGTTACGTTTATTTTTATGTTCAGTCAATAATAGCTTTTTAAGATGTAACTGCGATTTACTTGGCCCATAAACAAAAGTATTGCTTGGCTTAAAGCGCGCAATTGGCGTGGGGTCAAATGCGCGTGGAAAATTATCTTTGGCGCATGCCGGAAATGTAAAAATAGATAAAACTATCGCACTTAAAAGACTTTTAAATTGGCAGATAAGTTTATTCTGCATGTTTAAAATGGCGGCGGATATACCAAGCCAAAAAGAGTACGCCCGCGCCAATAATCACATAATGAAATTCGTGGAAATAGACTTTTAAATCTTCCCAGTGTTCGCCCATTTTCATGCCAGCGTAACCTAAAATCCAGCACCAAATAAATGAGCCGATAAACGTATAAACACAAAATTTAGTCATGTTCATTTTGGCCACGCCTGCTGGGAATGCAATAAACGTGCGCACTGCGGGCAACATGCGACCAATAAAAATAATAATTTCGCCATGCTTGGCAAAAGCGTTATCTGCCCAATCCAAATCTTTTTTGCTAATCAGCACATATTTGCCGTATTTTTCTGCCAATGGCCTGCCGCCAAACATGCCTACGTAATACGCGGGAATAGAACCTACCACACAGCCAATTGCCCCAGCCATTGCAATGCCAAATAAGGTCATTTCACCTTTTGAAACCAAAAAGCCAGCAAACGGCATAATAATTTCTGAAGGTAGTGGAATGCAGGCAGATTCAATCGCCATTAGCAGCACAATGCCGCCATAACCCATGCTTGAAATCACGCCCATAATCCACGCGGCAACAGCGGCAAGTAGTTTTTCTATCATTATTTTTTCCCTAAATTAACAAGCTGCAGTTGCACCGTCGTTGGTGAGTATTAAATATAAAATATAGCCTATGCTGATGATGGTATAAGCCACACAAAATCTGACAGCCCAGCGTTTTATTAAAAGCATTATTTAAATTCTTTCAAAATAGTTTTCACAAAGTCCGTGCGTAATTGTATATCAGCTAAGCTAACTGTGATGCGCAATTTATCAGGCCCGTTCATGCGGCAGCGTTTGTCACGCTGTAGTAAGTTGATGAGTTTCATCGGGTCAATATCAGCTTTAACGTTAAATTGCAGTTGTATTGCCGCGTCGCTCGCATCAATTTTGATAATGCCAATGTTTTTAGCGGCAATCCGCAAACGGTGACAAGCCATAAGCGCTTCGCCTTGCTCTGGCAGCAAGCCAAAGCGGTCAATCAGCTCTTCTTGAATATTATCCAGCGCATCTTCGTCTTCACAGTTCGCTAGGCGTTTGTAAATCACCAATCGCTCATGCACATCGGGGCAATATTTAGTGGGTAATAGCGCGGGTGTGTGCAGGTTGATTTCTGTGGTCACACCCAGTGGCGCGTCTAAATCAGGCTCTTTGCCAGCTTTCAGTTGCTTCACGGCATGGTTGAGCATGTCGGCATATAAATGAAAGCCAATTTCTTGCATTTCGCCACTTTGGCTATCGCCTAGCAACTCGCCCGCACCGCGAATTTCCAAGTCATGCATGGCAAGGTGAAAGCCTGCACCTAGGTCTTCCATCAGTTGAATGGCGTCTAAGCGTTTTTGTGCTTGAGGCGTGATTTTGCGCCCAGCATCGGTCAGCAGATACGCGTAGGCTTGGTGATGGCTGCGTCCTACGCGGCCACGTAACTGGTGCATTTGCGCGAGGCCAAACATGTCGGCCTTGTTCATAATAATGGTGTTGGCGGTGGGCACGTCAATGCCCGTTTCAATAATGGTGGTGCAAAGCAACAAGTTGTAGCGTTGATGGTAGAAATCGCGCATGACATGCTCAAGTTCGCGCTCGCGTAGCTGACCATGCGCCACGGCAATGCGGGCATCGGGCAGCATGCGTTCTAGCTTTTCGCGCATGCTATGGATGGTATCCACTTCATTATGCAAAAAATAGACTTGGCCGCCGCGTTTAAATTCACGCATAGCCGCTTCTTTAATAATACCTTCAGAGTATTCGGTATGAAAGGTTTTAATGCTTAGGCGTTTTTGCGGTGGTGTGGCAATCACGCTAAATTCGCGTAGGCCTTCCATCGCCATGCTGAGTGTGCGCGGAATCGGTGTTGCGGTGAGCGTGAGTACATCCACTTCTGCACGCAAAGCCTTAAGTTGCTCTTTTTGGCGCACACCAAAGCGGTGCTCTTCATCTAAAATCGCCAAGCCTAAGTTTTTAAACTTCACATCTTTTTGAATCAGCCGGTGCGTGCCGATGATAATGTCAATTTCTCCAGCGGCCAAGCCTCGTAAGGCTTCGGCCTGCTCTTTAGCGGTTCTAAAGCGCGAAATTTCTGCTACTTTTATGGGCCATTCGGCAAAACGGTCACTAAAATTATTAAAGTGTTGCTCGGCCAATAAAGTGGTGGGAACCAGCACGGCCACTTGTCTGCCGCCCATCACCGCCACAAAAGCCGCGCGCAGGGCAACTTCGGTTTTGCCAAAGCCCACATCGCCACACACCAATCTATCCATCGGGCGGCCAGATTGCATGTCTTTAATGACATTTTCAATAGCTTCTAGTTGGTCTGGTGTTTCTTCAAATGGAAAGCCCTCGCAAAAGGCTTCGTAATCTTGCAAGCTGAGCGTAAACGCATGGCCTCGCCGTGCCGCGCGTTGTGCATATAAATTGAGTAATTCAGCCGCAGTATCGCGGATTTGCTTCAACGCTTTTTTCTTGGCTTTTTCCCAATTACCGCTGCCTAAGCGGTGCAGTGGGGCGCTTTCTGGCGGGCCGCCAGAGTAACGTGAGATGAGGAAAAGTTGTGAAACAGGCACATAAAGCTTGTCATCACCATAATATTCTAATAATAAAAGCTCAGTTTCGCCCTCGCCAAAGTCTAAGTTTACCAAGCCCTTGTAGCGCCCCACGCCGTGTTGCTCATGCACTACTGGGTCGTTGAAGCGTAGCTCAGATAAATCTTTGAGCATGCCCTCTGTGCTGCGGGCTTTTTCTTTTTCGCGACGACGTTGTTGCCGCACGGTGGCGGCGTAAAGCTCGGCCTCGGTAATGATAGCGATGGCCTTTTTAGTCTCAGCATTGAGCACAAACCCCGCATGAAGTGGCGCAACACCAAGTAAAACCGCCGCTTTTGATTGCACAAAATCTGCCCAAGTTTCACAGATGCTCACGGTTAAGCCATGCTCGTTAAATAGCTGTTGCATAGTTTCACGTCGGCCTAAACTTTCTGTCACAATCAGTGTGCGACCAGTAAATTGGCTAATAAAGTCAGCTAATTTATGTAAGGGTTTTTCAGCACGGCGCTCAATTTCTAGCGTGGGTAAGCCATTGCCTGCTTTGGTGATGCTAAGCGCGATGCGGGAAAATGTGTGGGTGGCGGCAAAAAAATCTTCGGTTTTAATCAGTAATGTTTCAGGCGGCAAAATTGGGCGCTCGCTATCGTGCGCCAAGTTACGATAACGGGTTTGAGCCTCCCGCCAAAACTGCTGGGCGCTATGGTCTAAATCGCCATGTAAGCAAAGTAGCGCGTCGGCGGGTAGATAATCTAGCAGGGTCGCAGTTTGCTCAAAAAACAGCGGCAAATACCATTCAATACCACCTGAGGCAATGCCTTTGCTGACATCTTTGTAAATTTTGGCGCGTTGCGGGTCACCCTCAAACGCTTCGCGAAATTGGCTGCGGAATAGCGCAATACCCGTTTCATCTAGCGGAAACTCGCGTGCTGGCAAAAGCCGAATTTCAGGCACGGGGTAAAGGCTACGCTGGGTATCTACATCAAACGTGCGGATGGTTTCAATTTCATCATCAAACAAATCAATGCGGTAAGGCAGGGCAGAACCCATGGGGAATAAATCCACCAAACCGCCGCGCACGCTAAATTCACCGTGTGAAATCACTTGTGTCACATGGTGGTAGCCTGCTTCTGCACATTGCAAGCGCAAAGCCTCAATATCTAGCTTTTGGCCTTTTTTGAGCATAAAGGTATTGGCGCTCAAATACGCTTTGGGGCTCAGGCGAATGAGCGCGGTGGAGAGCGGCACAATAATGACATCGCAGGCGTTTTGCGCAATGTGATACAGCGTGGTGAGTCGCTCAGAAATTAAATCAGGGTGTGGCGAAAACTGGTCGTAAGGTAGCGTTTCCCAATCGGGCAATAAATGTACGCTTAAGCTGGGGGCAAAGTAGGGGATTTCTTCCAGCAAACGTTGCGCATCAAAAGCGCTGGCGCTAATAATGACGAGCGGCTGCTTATTTGTTTTTAAGCGAAGCGACAAATCAGCTAGCGCTAACGCGTCTTCACCGTGGTTGGCTAATGTTGCGCGGCTGGCAGTGCTTTGCTTTGGTATTGGCAGTGAAGTCTGCGACATGAATACTTTTACGTGGATTTTTGAAGGTTAGATTATAACGGCTGAGCTTGGTAAAACGCGGTTATTTGCGTAAATTTATGACGCGTATTTTTGCAGGTGATGCGCTAAATTTTTGCTGCTGATTTTTATTATTCAAAAGTGTGTAAATTTACTAAAAATTTGCCCGAGAGAATTTTATGCCTCTGTAACCCGCATGGATACTGGCTTGCAGAGGTGGTGAATTGATTTGTTGGTTTTTTTACGACAAAAATAATGATTTATTGTAATGGATTTGCACAATATTTCTGCCCTAAATTTAAAACTGATTGGGAACATTTAACGGTTATCAACATCTATTGAAATTATATTTTTGGCGACAATACCATGCATTCAATAGGTTTAAAATTATCCACTGTTTTATTATTGTTAGTGAGTAGCGTAGCAGGTGCGCAAACATTTTTTGATGCAAACTTTACAGGCAAGCATGTAGATTATTTTGCAGATGGCAAGCCAAAATACGAGGTTAATATTAAGCAAGGCAAAAAAGAAGGATTAGAAATTTTTTATTACCCTAGTGGCAGCAAGCAGATTCAAACAAACTATGTGGATGATAAAGAAGACGGTATTTGGAATCAATGGTATGAAAATGGTCAGCTTAAATTAGAGGCGCAAGAGCATGGCGTATTTATACAGTGGTACGATAACGGCCAAAAGAGGGTGGAAGCCAATTTTATACAGGGCAAAAAAGATGGCGTGGAGCAAGCTTGGACTAAAGATGGCAGCTTAAAATCAAGCACACGCTACAAAGATGGTAAAGTCGTTGCACAATAATGCTGCAAGTATCAGGTGAAAATTCATCAAACATTTAAGGGCAATAAAAGTAACTTGCCAAGCAAAATGTGCGCGCAATGCGGCTTAAGCATGACTTGGCGAAAGTCATGGGCAAAAAATTGGAATGACATTAAATATTGCTCAGACAAATGTCGCAAAACCTCTAAGTTGGCTAAATGACGACAAGACACCTCATTTTAATTTTGGGCGATCAGTTAAATCTTGATAACCCAGCCTTAGAAGGTTTTGACCCTGCGCAAGATGTAATTATGATGGCAGAAGTGAGCCATGAAGCTACGCAGGTATGGAGTCACAAAGCACGCATTGTGCTATTTTTGTCGGCTATGCGGCATTTTTATGATGCCCTTGCAGCCCAATATCCATGCGGTGCTCATGATTTAAAATCTTGGAGCATCTATTTAAAGCTCGGTGAGCATGATTTTGCGACGCTAAAAGCTGCTTGGGCGCACCAAATTGCCAATCTAAAACCACAAAAAATCATTATTTGCGAGCCTGGTGAATATCGCCTAGAGCAAGATTTAATTGTGCTGTGTAAAGAAACTAACACCAAATTAGTCGTGCGCGATGACACACATTTTATGTGTAGCAAAGCGGATTTTATCCATTGGGCAAAAGCCAATAAGCAATTACGCATGGAATTCTTCTATCGCAAAATGCGCCAAAAATATGATGTGCTAATGCAAGGTGAAGTGCCAGAAGGAGGTGCGTGGAACTACGATGCGGAAAATCGCAAAACCTTTGGTAAAGCGGGTCCGCAAAATGTGCCAATGGCGCCGCAAGTGAGTATTGATGCGCTCACCCAAGCAGTTATCGCGGATGTTGAACAATATTTCCCTCATCATCCAGGGTCATTAAAGCACTTTATTTGGCCGGTATCCCGCACAGCTGCGCTTGATTTTTTAGCTGATTTTATCAACAACAAGCTGGCAGGTTTTGGCGAGCATCAAGATGCGATGTGGCAATCCGCCGATAGTAAGCAAAGCCCGTATTTATGGCATTCGCTACTTTCTAGCTCACTTAATTTAAAACTGCTTAACCCGCGTGAAGTCATTGCGGCAGCAGTTGCTGCTTATAAAAAGAACCAATTGCCGTTAGCAAGTGTAGAAGGCTTTATTCGGCAAATTTTAGGCTGGCGTGAGTTTATACGCGGCGTTTATTGGCTAGATATGCCAAAAATGAGCGAGGCCAATCATTACCAGCATACGCGCCCATTACCAAGCTGGTATTGGACGGGCGATACCCACATGAATTGCATGAGGCAAACCATCAACGACACTATGCAGCATGGTTACGCACACCATATTCAGCGCTTAATGGTTACTGGCATGTTTGGCATATTGGCAGAACTAAACCCGCGCGAAGTGGAAGCTTGGTATTTAGCCGTGTATGTAGATGCCGTGGAGTGGGTGGAGTTACCAAACGTGGCTGGCATGGCCTTGTACGCCAATGGTGGGCGCTTTACCAGCAAGCCTTATGTTGCCAGTGGTGCTTACTTCAAGCGCATGAGCAACTACTGCAGCAATTGCAAATACAAGCCAGAGCTCAAAACGGGCGAAAACGCATGCCCAACCACCACGCTTTATTGGAATTTTTTAATTAAACATTACGACACCTTCAGCCGCAACCCACGCACCGCCTTAATGGCTAAAAATGTAGACCGATTTAGTGAAGCGGACGTGGCAGAAGTGCAAGCACGCGCGCAATATCTACTCAATAATATGACTAAAATTTAAGCAAATCGATTAGGCTTAATTTTAACGAAATTGTTGAAAAAACTTCCAAACTCTTGCTGGGGCAACATCGCCACGAATATCGTGCCCAAAGCCTGACGTTTGGCACCAAACGATAGGGGTTTCTTGGCAACCTTGGTATTGTACACAGCCATTTTCTAGTTCAATAGTCTCTTGCGAGCAGCCGTTCGTTGCAATGGCTTTATCGCGCGCGGCTATTCCTTGCGAGATATTAATCGCTTTATCATCGGTATCGTGCAAAAACCAAGCAGCCACTTTGCCTTTGCAATCATTGCCACGCGGCCCGCCCGCAATAGATGCACTTGCACGCAACACATTACCACGCTCGCAAGCCAGTAAGTTTGTAAAATACCCGCCCATGCTAAAACCATAGCTAAAAACACGGTTTTTATCTACGCAATATTGACTAGAAATTGTCTCAAGCATAGTGTCAAAAAAGTGCAAATCATTTTCTTTAGTCGATTGATTCCATTGGTTATTAAGTCCATCTGCGCCAACAATTAGCGCGTTACCTTTTGCATTGTGCTCAATACCCAATCCACCGCTTAAACCGTTGCCACCATAGCCATGAAAGAGAAAAATAAGCGGGTACGCGCGCTCAGGATTATAGCCAGCAGGTACGTGCAAATGATAATTACGCGTTTGGTCTTGAATCGTAAGTTGCGTGGCCTTAAATTTGTTTGTGCCAATGTGCTTAATTCCGCAACCAGCACTGTGCACGTTAGCTGAATTAGCAGAGATGATTTCAGGCGCGTTGTGCGTGGCGCAACTGCCCAACAATAACACAAGCAAAGTGCAAAAACGGATGTAAAAAACTTTGGGCACGATTGAGCTATAACGTTTGCATGAGGGCATCTTTAGGCGCACCGCTTGAATGATAGGTTATGCAAAGTTCTAGTTGCCATAGCCAGACAAGTAGTTTGAAAAAATTAACAGTGCAATTGTGAGAGGGAAAAAATATAAAAATCTCTTTCTAAGCCATAAGACAACAGCACTTAGCCCTGTAGCAGCCAAACCAGCTTCGCCGAATAATTGCAGCCATGCGGCAATACCGCTAATTTCAGTGAAATTTGGTTTTGTCACTCCGATGCCACCTCCGGTGCGATATTCTTTTACGACCGTACCAAATGAATATAAATGCCACAAATCATTGAAGAAACCATAAATGGCGAAACCAGCAATTATTAACCCTAGGGGTATGACCAATTTTGGTAGGGGCTTAGGTGGAGCGGTCTTGATGGACATTGGTTTGCCTAACGTTTGAATTCACCGGACTGCGCGGCTTTTCGCGCAGGTCCGGTGGAATGATTTGTTAGACCTATCATTCCGCACGATGACAAACAGCTTCTATTCGGTTGCCAAACGGGTCATACAGAAAGGCACCAAAATAATCAGCATGATAATGCGGACGAAGGCCGGGCGCACCATTATCCCTGCCGCCATGAGCCAGACCGGCAGAATAGAAGGCTGCGACTTGTGCTCTGGTAGTTGCTTTGAAACACCAGTGGCGCTTTTCGTCGAAATTGGCCTCGGCCGATTCATAAACAGCCAAGCAAGAATGGAAGTCTTCAATGCCGTTACATCGCACACCGTAGCCAAGCGCACCAGGGAGATCATAGACTTTGTCAACGCCAAGTGCGGCCATCACGGCATCGTAAAATGGACGGGCATTGTCGATACTTGGAACGGAAATGGAAACGTGGTCGAGTACGAGCATGGAAAGGTCTAATATGGAATCAGGTGATTGGGTCTTTCTGAGGATACGCTCGGTCAGGTTTTAATTTACCGAATTCGTTTGATGATGAAGCCATTTTCTATTTTCTCGAATCCTACCTTGGGGTAATACGCCATCGCCTCTGGTGCGGATACTAGGATAAGTGCTACCTCCTCCCCAATGGCCGAACGAACGTTGGCAATAAGTTGCTGCCCAATTCCACGGTTTTGATAAGCCTTATCTACCGCCAAGTCGGAAAGGTAGCAGCAGTAACTGAAATCGGTCAGGGCGCGGCACACTCCTACAAGTTTGCCTTCATACCAAGCGGAGAGAACAAGGTTGGCATTAGCAAACATACGCTCAATCCGCGCTAAATCATTGGTGGGGCGGCGAATGCCGGAAGCGTCGAAAACCGCTGCAACATCAGCAGCTTCAAGGGGGGAATTGTGGCGGTATTCAATCATGACAATAAAAATTCGGTGGGCTGGGCATTGGCCTACTGTTCAACGATAGCCTTCAAATTGGCAAGACCAACCTCAAAATCTTTTCCAATAGTGTTGTCCAAGTTTACAAACAAAGAAATGGTTTTCAACATTAAATTATGCTTATCAACGAGGCTCCAAGTAACGGTAGTAAAGTCGCCAGTCGCATTGAGGCTGATTTCTGCAACATTACGTGCTTCAAATGGCTTAACCATGTGCAAATCAAAAACCAGTTTGTTGGGCGGTGTGGATTCAGAAATTGTGATGTCACCTACACCAGCATCTTGGTTGCCTTCCCACGCATAATGCGCGCCTTTCCCGCTGTCGCTGCCACTGTAGGTTTTTTTCATCGCAGGGTCTTTGTTGTAAGGTGTCCATGCCTGCCACGAATGAAAATCGTTGATGAGGGGAAATATTTTTTCTGGAGATGCTTTGATATTAATTGAGCGTTCGACACGAAAAATGTCTGGCTTGGTCGCGGCGTAAATGAGTATCCCAGCGATAAGCGCAAAAATGACGAGAACGATAAGGTTGAGCATGAGTTCCTCCTGTGAGTTTAGAGCAGTCTAACGTAAAGTAGACCCCAAATAAAAACTTAATTTTTTATCTGGGCTGGTTAAAATTTTCATACTGATTACTTTATTGTATAATTAAATCAATTACAAGTATTTATTTATCACACCTATTTATGTCGAAAACTGCTAGCCAAACACACCCGCCAAAACTGCTTGAGCAAGTGGTGGCTAAGTTGCGTGTTAAGCATTACAGCATCCGCACCGAGCAGGCGTATGTAGATTGGATTAAACGCTTTATTTTGCAAAATGGCAAGCGTCACCCGCTTGATATGGGTGCGACGGAGGTTGAAGCGTTTTTAAGCCATTTGGCGGTGGCACGTAATGTTTCTGCCAGTACGCAAAATCAAGCTAAAAGCGCTTTGTTGTTTCTCTATAAAGAAGTGCTGGGGGTGGAGTTGCCTTGGCTAGATAATGTGACCCAAGCCAAAGTCCCCAAGCGGTTGCCGGTGGTGCTGACACAAGCGGAAGTGCAGGCGATTTTAAGCCGCTTAGATGGCACTATGTGGCTGATTGTGAGTTTGCTTTACGGTAGTGGTCTGCGTGTAATGGAAGCGCTGCGTCTGCGCGTAAAAGATATTGATTTTGCCCGCCGTGAGATTTTGGTGCGCGAGGGTAAGGGCTTTAAAGATAGGGTGACGATGCTGCCGGTAAGTTTGGTCGAGCCGCTAAAAACGCATCTGCAAAAAACGCAAGCCTTGCACAATGAAGATTTAGCAGCGGGTTATGGGGATGTATTTATGCCAATGGCTTTGGATAAAAAATATCCAAACGGTGGTAAAAGCTGGGCTTGGCAGTATGTGTTTCCTTCCATCAAGTTATCAGTTGACCCGCGTAGCAAGCTAGTACGCCGTCACCATGCCGATGAAAAAACCGTGCAACGCGCGGTTAAAAAAGCGGCAAACTTTGCCAAAATTAACAAGCTTGCCACGCCGCACACCATGCGCCACAGTTTTGCCACGCATTTGTTGCAAGGCGGCTACGATATTCGCACCGTGCAAGAGTTAATGGGGCATAGCGATGTGAGCACCACCATGATTTACACGCACGTTTTGAACAAAGGTGGCAAGGGTGTGAGCAGTCCGCTGGATGTTTTGGGTTAAGCAGTTTTGGCATTAAAAAATCATGGAAAAATCCGTTTAAAACCGCGCAAAAATTCATGCGAAAACTCACCATTTATTCAATATAAAATTTTAGTTATATCAAATAAAACTCATCCGAGAGAAAATTATACCTCTGTGAGCCGCCTACCAAGAGGCTTAGCGGGGTGGTGAAATGATTTAATGCTAAAAACGCTGTATTTTTGCTAAATTAAACCGTTCCGCCGACAGTTAAACCATCAATTTTCAATGTCGGCTGCCCCACGCCCACTGGCACGCTTTGACCTTCTTTTCCGCAAGTGCCCACGCCAGAATCTAGCGCCATATCGTTGCCTATCATGCTCACGCGTTTAAGCACTTCTGGGCCGTTGCCGATCAGTGTGGCACCTTTGACGGGGTAGGTGATTTTGCCATCTTCAATCATGTAGGCTTCGGCTGCGCTAAACACAAATTTGCCGCTGGTAATATCCACTTGCCCGCCGCCAAAGTTGGCCGCGTATAAGCCTTTTTTGACAGATTTAATAATTTCTTCGGGCGGCGTGGTGCCGTTAAGCATGTAAGTGTTGGTCATACGCGGCATGGGGATATGCGCGTAGCTTTCACGCCGCGCGTTGCCTGTTATTGGCATGTTCATCAAGCGGGCGTTGAGCGTGTCTTGAATATAGCCGCGCAAAATGCCATCTTCAATCAGCACAGTTTTATGGGTTGGGTTGCCTTCATCGTCCATGCTCAGTGAGCCACGCCTATCTGCAATCGTGCCATCATCTACAATGGTGATGCCTTTAGCCGCCACTTGTTGGCCTATCATATTTGAAAAAGCCGAACTGCCTTTGCGGTTAAAGTCGCCCTCTAGCCCGTGGCCAATGGCTTCATGCAGCAAAATGCCCGGCCAGCCCGCACCAAGCACAACCGTCATGCTGCCAGCGGGGGCAGGGCGCGCATCAAGGTTAACAATCGCTTGATGCACGGCTTTTTGCGCGTAGTTGTGCAATACTTCATCGGTAAAATAGCTGTAATCAAAACGTCCACCACCACCTGCGGAGCCTTGTTCGCGTCTGCCATTGCTTTCGGCAATCACGCTAATGCCCACGCGCACCAAAGGGCGCACATCCGCCGCCATCACGCCATCATGGCGTGCCACCATCACCACTTCGTATTCCCCTGCGATAGAGGCGGTGACTTGTGTAATGCGCGGGTCTAGCTTACGGGCGTATTGTTCTAAGCGTTCTAGCAACTTTACTTTAGCATCTGCCGAGAGCGATGCGATGGGGTCGTTTGGCATATAAAGCGGTGCATTTTGGCGGGTAATCACTGATTTTGCGGTTTGCTCACTGCCCAAGCTGGCAATCGCTTTGGTGGCTTTTGCTGCTTCTTGCAAGGCGTTGAGGCTAATATCGTCAGAATAGGCAAAGGCGGTTTTTTCACCACTGACTGCACGTACGCCCACGCCTTGGTCTATCGAAAAATTGCCAGATTTCACTTGGCCTTCTTCTAGCCCCCAGCTTTCTGAACGGCTGTATTGAAAATACAAATCGGCATAATCAATGTGGTGGTGCATCATGCTGCCCAATACATTTTGCAGGTTAGCGACATCTAAGCTGGCAGGGGTGAGTAAAGCCTGCGTGGCTAAATCAAAATGTGTGCCTAATGGTTTATTGGGGTTGCTCATGTTTTATCCGATACTTAAATAAGGAAACGAGGAATAAGTGGTTGCGCGGGCGAATTGCATCGTTGCGCGGTACTCACAACCTCGCTGTACACCGCGTACTATCTCGGTTTTTGCGTTCCGTGCGCCTCGCACTTCATCCCGCACGCTCACTTATTACGTGTTTCCATAATAGCCAATTTAATTGCCTATTTAATCACGCGATGTTTTAAAGCGGGTAAACTGTTGCGCATACTCTCTTGGTATTTGGGGCTATAGTTGGCAATCACAACCCCTGAGCCGCGTGGCAACCTGTCTAAAACCGTGCCCCATGGGTCAACAATCATGCTATTGCCGTGCGTTTCACGGCCAGAAATATGGTAACCGCCCTGTGCCGAGGCCACCACATAACTTAAGTTTTCTATCGCACGTGCGCGGATGAGTGGCTCCCAATGCGCTTTACCCGTAGTATCCGTAAAGGCCGCAGGAATCACAATAATATTGACTTCGCCCATTGCGCGATAAAGCTCAGGAAAGCGCAAATCATAGCAAACCGATAGACCGATTTTACCAAATGGCGTTTCAACAACGGTAATCGCATCGCCTGCTTCAATGGTGTTTTCTTCATGGTAGCTTTCGTTGCCCAAATTCATGCCAAACAGGTGAATTTTATCGTAGCGCGCCACGCGCTCACCCGCATCGTTATAGACCAAGCAACTGTTTCGCACTTTTTTAGGATTACCACTTACCAAAGGCACAGTACCACCCACTAGCCAGATTTCGTGGGTTCTTGCCATGCTACTTAAAAAATCTTGAATCTGGCCTTGCCCATCCACCTCTTGCACGGCAACTTTATCGGTATCTTTTAAGCCCATAATCGCAAAGTATTCTGGCAATACCACTAACTTAGCGCCTTGTTTGGCGGCAACTTCAATCAGCCGAGCTGCTTCACTTAGGTTAGCCGAAACATAAGGACCAGAAGCCATTTGAATGGCGGCGATTTTGATGATTTCTTGTGACATAGTGCTACTTCCTATATGGGTAAGATTACTTTTGTTGTAGTGGTGATTGTTGCGTACTTTCTGTGTTTGCTTTAGGCGCATTTGCTTCTTGCGGGTTATCCCAAGTGCCGATGATTTCATACTCGCTTGAAGCGATTTTATTCAAAGGGTCTTTTAATATTTTTTGCGCTAAAAATGCGACAGCACCCGCTAAAGGCCCACCTGCAAGGGCGGCGAGTGAAAGGCTATCACTCACATGTGGCAATACTTTAACATTTAAATGCTGTGTTTCAGTTTGCAAGTTAGTTTCACCCTTGATGGCGACATCAGCAGCGGGGCCTGACATGGCAAAGTTATCGCTACGCATAATTCCTTGGCTGATTTTAGCAGTCCCAGTGATGCTATCAAAAGCAAAACCGTTGCTGAACAAATCTCTAAAATCAAGCGTCAACCTGCGTGGCAGACTTTGTAAACTGAGTAAGCCAAGTAATCGCCCCACACCTGGCTGCACTTTTAAAAATTGTCCTTTTTTCAAATCGAGCTGTAAGTCACCATTTAAACCTTTAGGGTTAAATTGCGTTGGACTGCCAGGCCAGTGCAATTGTGCATTAAGCGTTCCTTCGCCACCTTTGATGGTTTCTGGGTAACCCACACCATTCAGTGTTTTGCCTAAATTTTTAATGTCCCAAGTAATATTTAAAAAAGTATTCGGATTTTTAGTCCAATTGTTCCATTGACCGTTAGCTGTCAACACGCTATCGGGTGTGGATAGCTTGAGTTTTTCTATATTCCAGTTATCACCTTGCGGAAATGCCACTAATTCGAGTGCCCCAAGTTGCTTTTTATTCACAGTAAAGCTATTTGCGGTAATATCAAGCGCGGGGTAATCTTGCGTTTCTTTTTTAATAATATTTTGACTATCAATATTGCCTTGTTTTACACGATTTGGCGTTGCATCAGGCACTGTTAAATGGCTTAAACGGGCTACTAGTTTACCATTGCCTTGGCTCACCCACTGTATATCGCCAGCTAACTCACGACTTTTGATGGAGGCGCTTAGGCCGTCTTTATTCGTGCTATGGCTGAGTGTTAAGTCGTTAATGCGCTTATCAAAGATGTCGAGCGTTTTAATATCAATAACCATTTTATTGATAGCTATGGTCGAAGCTTTGTTTGATTTTGTTTCACCTATTACCTCTTGCACTACTTTGCGCCAAGCATCGGCATCTAAATAATCTAAGTTGCCAGTAATTTGTAACCCTTTACTATTGTTATCAAATTTACTGTTGAGTGAGGTTGGATTAGCGCTGGCGTTAATTTGGATATTGCCCCGATTAAACGCCAGTTGCCCTTGTTGACCCGTCATCACCATGTTTGCAGCAAGCTTATTGCCTAGCGTAATTACCAGTGCGTTGCTATTGGGTGTTTGTTTATTCTCTACATTCAAGCTTAATTTTTCATTTGCACCTTTGTTAAAAGGGGCGGGTAAATTAGAGCTGATACCTGCCAAATCTGATTGAATATTGATATTAACATTGGGTTTTTGAATCACAATGTCACCTATCCAGTCAGTGCTACCAGTGAAGTAATTAGCCACTTTGGTCAATGATGGCACGTCTGCAGTCACGCTGGTTAAAGCCTGCTTAATTGCAGCATCGTTCATTTTGCCTTTGGCAGTTACGTGGACGGACTTATCTTTATTACTGTTAATCGCCAATATAACGGGCGCGCCAAATGCGTTGGCATTAAGGTTTTGTGCGGTAAAGCTACTTTCGGTAAAAGCCAAAATACCGTTAATATTACTAAGCGTTGGAATGTTATCAGATGCCATATTACCATTGCTAATTTGATATGCGCCCTTATATTGGGATGCTTCAATATTATGTAAAGGGATTTTTACATTCAGCGTAAGCTTGCCTTGTCCACTGGCTTTTAAGTCTTCTGTAAAGCCTTGCGTCACCAAAGCTACTGGGCTTTTGTTGACAAACTGAATACCGTCTTTGATATCGCCATTGACGATACCGTCAATTTCTAAAATGGGTGAATGCGAATCAAGCTGGGCTATTGCTACTTTTGCTTGTTGAATTTTGTTACCTAAAAGATGCCCAGCTTGCGCATTTAACTCCATGCGTTTACCTTCAAACAGCAGTTTTAAGGCTATACCTTCAATTTTTGGCCAGTTTTTACCAAATTCGAGTTCGCCGCTGCTAATGTTGGCGCTGACGCGAAACAGACCTAATTTAGGGTCAGGCTGATTATTTCTTGTGTTCACATAGGGGAAATCGGCTAAGCGACCTTTTACTGTGAGTTGAATATCTTCAGCCTTGCCACTTAGAATTGATGAGTCTAACCATTGCGTGGTTTTTTCACCTAAAATAATGGGGTAATAAAAGGGGGCGAACTTAGCATTGCCATTGCCAAATTTTGCACTTAAATCTAACATTCCCCCTTTAACGCCATCTATCAAGTAGCTTGCATTAAGCGTACCCGCTAAATGTGCGTTACTAATAGCTAAGTGGCTAGTTTGGATTTTGATGTTTTTATCATTTACGCTCCAAGTTATATCGCCATCTAGCTTATCGGCAGGTATCGGCCAACGTAAAATATTTTTGAAGTCTAAGAAGCTATTAGTGCTATAAAGGGTAATTTTACCCGCGTTTTGATCAGCACTAATTAAGCCAGTTAAATTGCTAAAACCAGGTATTTTGTCATGTGCAGCGATACTCAATCCATTAAAAACGGAGCTTATTTTATAGCTACTGGTTGCTGTTTTATCACCTGCCCAGCTAAACGAGAGCTTTTCTAGCTTACCTTTAGGTGCCAACTGTGAAAGTCTCTGCAAAGGTTCAGCAGGAATTGGCAATTGCAACAAGTACGGTTGAACTAAGGCTAAATCAAGCTGATTTAATTTAAAGTTTAGTGACCGTTTGCCGGTGGCCGTTTCGCTAAAGTTGCCATTCACGCCATCAATGGTTAAGCCATTATTAGCATTTAACGTGAGATTTTCTACACTTAATTTTTGCGAATTCTCTGTCCCTAGCCAGCCCAGTTTGCCTGCAACTTTGTTGAGTTCAACAGGCTCAGCTTTACTTCTGAGCTGAATTTTAACGTTTTCTAAGGCAATTTCGCCATCAAGCGCTTGTATTTTCTGTTCAGCAAATTGTAAGTGGACATCAGCACTGCCATTTCCTGCCAGCAGATTCATTGGGTGGGTAAGTGCTGGGTAATCTATCCAAGCTTTAAATGCAGCAATGTCAGCATCTTTCAAATGCGCTTGCGCTTCGCCTCGCCATTGCGCAATTTTACTCACATCATTGCCATAGACATTTGCGCTGATGTTAACTGGGTGGTTGGTACCAGCACTGGGTAGCGCGCTAAAACTAATACGATGTTTTTTGAGTAAACTTGCCCAAGGCGGGCTTTGTACTTGTAAATTTAGGTTGTTGAGGCTTATAGGCGGTGCGTTACGCAACTCATCCAGCCAAACTACTTTAGCATTTTGAACATCAAACTGGGTTTGGCGTAATAACCAGTTGGGTAAATCAGGTTTAGATTCGCCCTCGGTGTTGATCCCTGCAATAAAAATTTTTCCGTGTATGTTTCGGCGAATCGTAAGCTCAGGAGCGCGTATGGTAAATGCGGCTAAATGCGGTTCAAGCTTTGGAATACTTAACCATGAAAAAGTGGCATCGGTATTATTGAGTTGTAATGCAGGGCGGTTTTCAGCATCATAAATAACAATATTAGCCACAGTTAGATGCGGGTTAAATCCAAGCCAATCTGCCTGGATATTGCCAATTTCTACTTTTTGCTTGGCGGCTACACTAGCATAACTGGCAATTTTATTTTTATATTCATTAATGTGCGGAAATACGTAAAAGTGAATACCTAGTGCAACAACTAACACAATCAGTATGCAGGCAATAATAAGCCATTTGGCAATACGATAAACTAGAGACAATGATTTTTTTACCATGCGTGTGTTGCGTGCTATGAACTTTAAATGTGAGGCAATTAACTACAAAAGAAACATTTTACTGCATTATTGGCTGCGCAATTGTAAATGCTTCCATTAGAATAGCGTTTTTGGTCATATTTCGTTGACCAATCCATTTGCATAACGGCTTTAAACTTGATTCAATTTAAACAACTTACTCTCTCGCGCGGCATCAAAATATTGGTTGAAGGCGCGTCTTTTCAACTGCACCCCGGCCATAAAGTCGGCTTAACCGGTGCCAATGGCGCGGGTAAGTCTTCATTATTTGCATTACTGCGGGGTGAGCTACACCCAGAAAAAGGCGATTGTGACATGCCAGCCAGCTGGGTGGTGGCACATGTGGCGCAAGAAACCCCAGCACTACCCATGCCAGCCATTGAGTATGTGCTGGATGGTGATATTGAACTGCGCGAGATTGAAGCTGCATTAGCCAAAGCTGAGGCGAATCATCAAGGCGAGCTGATTGGCGAGTTGCATCAACGCCTAACCGACATTGATGGTTACAGTGCTAAAGCGCGCGCTGCGGAGCTGCTCAACGGCTTAGGATTTAGCCAAGCCGCTTTGCAACAACCCGTTTCAACATTTTCTGGCGGTTGGCGCGTGCGGCTTAATTTAGCTCGCGCCTTGATGTGCCGCTCTGATTTATTATTGCTCGATGAGCCGACCAACCACTTAGATTTAGATGCAGTGATTTGGCTTGAAGGCTGGCTGCAAAGCTATCGCGGTACTTTATTGCTGATTTCCCATGACCGTGATTTTTTAGATGCGATTGTGAACCACATTGCGCATATTGAGCAGCAAACGCTCACGCTATATAAAGGTGGCTACTCAGATTTTGAGCGCCAACGTGCAGAAAAACTCGCTTTGCAACAAGCCATGTTTGAAAAACAACAGCGTAAAGTCGCCCATTTGCAAAGTTATATTGACCGCTTCAGAGTGCAGGCCACCAAGGCGCGCCAAGCGCAAAGCCGCATAAAAGCGCTTGAGCGTATGGAGATGATTTCTGCCGCGCATGTGGATTCGCAATTTAGTTTTGAATTTCGCCCGCCCATTGCCGCGCCAGACCCGTTGCTGGTGCTCGATAACATGAGCGTGGGCTATGGCGACAAGCCACTGATTAGCAATATTGAATTGGCGATTCGCCCCAATGAACGCATCGGTTTGTTGGGTAAGAATGGTGCAGGTAAAACCACACTCATTAAATTGCTCGCCCGCGAACTCACTGCCATGAGCGGCAAGCGTGTGGAAGGCAAAGATTTAAATATTGGTTATTTTGCCCAGCACCAACTCGAACAGTTGCGCCCGGATGAATCACCACTGCAACACATGATGAAGCTAGACCCGCTCACGCGCGAGCAAGAGCACCTTAATTATTTGGGCGGCTTTGATTTTAAAGGCGATATGGCGCGAGCACCTTGTGAAAATTTTTCGGGTGGCGAAAAATCACGCTTAGCTTTAGCCTTGCTGATTTGGACGCGACCAAATTTACTCTTGTTAGATGAGCCGACCAACCATTTAGACCTCGAAATGCGCCACGCGCTGACGCTGGCTTTGCAAGATTTTGAAGGCGGTGTGATTTTGGTTTCGCACGACCGCGCCTTATTGCGCGCCACCTGTGATGAGTTTATTTTAGTGGCTGATGGCAAAGCGCAGGCCTTTGATGGCGACTTGGAAGCTTACAGCGCATGGTTAAACGAGCAACGCTTAAAAGAAAAACAGGCCAACGCGGCAGTGCTTGAAGAAAAGCCTAATAATAACAACCGGGCGGCCAATAAAGCAGAGCGTCAAGCACGCATCGCTGAGCGCAGGCCATTACTGAAAGAGATTGAGCAAATTGAAAGCAACATGGCACAATGGCAACTTGACAAAACTACTTGTGACGAACGCTTAAACGATAGCACGCTGTATAGTGCTACGGACAAGACTGAACTGCAAAACTTATTGAAACAGCAAGCAGAATTGACCAGCAAGCTAGAGACTGCGGAAGAGCGTTGGCTTACCCTGCATGAGCAATTAGAAGCTATCCCAGCAATTGATTAAACAAAAATGAAAGAATAACCATGGAAATGCAATTCTCAAAACGCCTTAAAATGATGCACGCCATTTGTTTGGCAGAAACTTCAGCTGAAAAGCCCAGCACCGACTTAAACCAATACGATGCCTTGGCAGCAGCCGAGTTTTTAAGCTGCTATGTCACTTTTAAAGCCATCCAAGCGGCCGAGCGCTCACCCTCTGCCGAGCGGACAGAAAATTTTGATATGCTCAGTGTTTATCAAACCTTTGCGCTATTTGCGTATGCGTTTTTTACCACGCCTTTGGCCGCGGACGACATTAAACCGAACTTTCAAACCGCGCAAATTACTATTGCTAAAACCTTATTTGCAGGCTTGCCAGATGCCGAACTGATTGAAGTCATTTCATCTGGTTTGCAAAAGTTTCAGCTGATTGCTGAAGCGGAATCAGAACATTGGCGCGAGTTTAGAGAAAACATCGATAAACTGATGGTGGCCTTTATTGTGGCGGGCACAGATGATGAAAGTCCGCATGAAAAAGAAGAGTTATTACCAATTTTTGGGCAATTACTCAGCCAGCTTTGTGAGGCTTTTGAGAACGTTTAAATTTCAGTTTTAAAACGCGTTTTTAGCCCCGAGAGATTTTCATACCTCTGCAAGCCGCTTGGATACTGGCTTACAGAGGTGGTGAAAAGAAGTTTGTAGGATATAGGTTAGAAAATTAAGATATATAGTAATGAATATTATAGATGTTTTGAAACGTTAAATATGAAGAAAATCTATAAAATTTATATTGGTTTTATTATTGTAGTATTTACATTTTTTATTCTTGTTGGCTTCCTTGATAAGTTTGAATATCAAAATTCTGTTAACGGTTCTGTGATTCGATGTTATCTAGCTATCTCGAAACATACTTATGGTGGAAATACCATTTGTTTGGCAACACTTGATGATGGTCATATTGCCGAATTTTCAAGCCTTCAACAATTGCAAGCTGGAGAAAAAGTCACTTTCGTAAAGTACAAAAGAAATTGGCTTGGTTCTATAAAGTATGAAAAAATTTGAGTAAATAAACTATTAGTTGAATCCGTTTTTATAAATAAGAAGCGATTAAATGCTATTGAGCAGTTGTTTTGGCGGCACATTTAAATAAGCGCGAATGACCCACCAAGCAGCCAGCGGCACTAGCACAAGGGCGGCGAGTAGCGCACTGAGCGCTAGGCTCACGTTAAATTGGTAGGGAATTTCAAGTACATAACGGCTTAAATAATACGCCAAGCTGCTGGCAACGATGATAGCCACGCTAGCTGCCACTGCGCCAATGCAGGCAAACTCAGTAAGCATCGCCAGCGCAGTTTGGCGGCGCGATGCCCCCAGCACACGTAACATGGCAGACTCTTTAATGCGCGATGCGCGCGTGGCCACCAACGCTGCATACAGCACGACCAAGCCGGCGATGATGCAAAAGGTAAACACAAAGCCAATCGCCAAGCTCATTTTTTGCATAATGCCGCGTACTTGTTGCATTAAACTTGCCACATCTATCACGGTGAAATTAGGAAACTTTTGTAGCAGCACATTTAAGGCGTTTTCTTGCTGTTTAGGCAAATAAAACGCTGTCATATAGCTGGCTGGGAAGTTTGCTAAGGTATTGGGCGGTGTTTGCGCAAAAAAGTTGGGGCGCATCGTGTCCCACTCCACTTTTCTGATGCTGGTCACTTTTAAGTCAATTTGGCTGCCGGCAATGTCGTAGGTGACCGTGTCGCCAAGTTTGATATTGAGCGCATCGGCAACGTCATATTCTAATGATAACAAAGCCGCATCTGCTTCATCTGCGCGCCACCAGCGGCCTGCTAGTAGCTTGTTATCGGCTTGCATGGTTGCGGCGGTGGATAAATTAGTCTCGCGCGTAAATAAACGCTTGGCGCGTTCGCTCTCAAACATATCTTCTGTTAAAGTTTGCCCATTTTTTGCAACTAGCCTGCCACGAATCATGGCGAAAACCTGCGTTTCATTCACGCCTGTTTCTTTAAAAAAATCATGCAGTTGTGGAATCTGCGCAGCTTGAATGTTAATAATAAAACGATTCGGCGCGTCCGTTGGCAGGGATGATTGCCAAGATTGCATTAAATCATTTTTAGTCATTAGCAATAGCATGAGCACCATCGCACCTAGACTAAAACCTATCATTTGCGCAAGGGTTAGCCTCAAGCGCCGCTTAAGATTGGCCAAGCCTAAACTCACGGCGTTGTTGCGAATATTTTGGCTAACTTTAGACAGTAATAGCGACATGGCATAAGCCAATATGCCTGCTAGTAGGCAAATGCTTAATATCCCCACTAAAAATGCGCCTGCTAACTTCCATGTTTTGGCTAACCATAAGATGAGCGCGGCAATCACCAAAGCCACGGGTAAATATTGCAGCCAAATTTTATTGGCTTGCACTGACACATCGTTACGCAAAATGCGCATGGTCGGCACGTTTTTAATGGCTTGAATATGTGGCCACATCATGGCAAACAAAATTGAAAAACTCATCACCATGCCAATGGCAACAGGTAAATAATTTGGCGCTGGCAACGCTTGAAAAAATAACCTGCCTGCAAAATATGCCAAGATGGACTGCACCAAAAAACCGATGACGCAACCCAATACCCCGCCAATGAGCGCCAATAGCGCGGTTTGCTGCAACATAATGGTTTGAATGGTGGCTTTACTCGCGCCAAAGCAGCGCAATAAAGCGGCTGTTTCAAGGCTGCGCGCCACAAATGGACCGCTGGCAAGTAGCATGGCAACTACCGATAACACGACGCTCACCATGGCACTTAAGCCCAGAAAAGTTTCAGCTTTATCTAGCGCACTTTTAATTTCTGGGCGCGCATTTTTAACATCTTGAATGCGCTCACCGCGTTGCAGCAAAGGAGACACCGTATCTGAAAATTGCTGTACTTTTTGCGGCTCGCCCGCCACTAATAGTTGATATTTCACACGACTACCAAACTGAATTAGCTCGGTGGCTGCAAGGTCCGCACTATTCATCATCAGCCTTGGCGCAAAGCCAAACATATCACCGCCGCGTGAAGGCTCGCGCGTGATGATGCCAGCCACTTTAAATGTGCTAGCACCTAGTTCTATTGGGTCGCCAATGTTCACATTGATGGCATTGGCGAGCCGAGATTCTACCCACACTTCCCCAGCGTGGGGAATGTGTTGAATACTTTGCGCAGTGCTATGCTGGCTAAATTGCACGCCTAAATCTCCGCGTAGGGGAAAGCCATCACTGAGTGCTTTTACCTCGGCGAGCAGATTTTTATCACCATTGATTGCCATGCTAGGAAATTCAAAAGTCACGCTGGTTTGCAAGCCATATTGTTGGGCTAGCGCTTGGTAGTTATTTGGTAGGGCGTGATCGCTTAAAATCACCAAGTCGCCACCCAGTAGCAAGCCACCTTCGCTATTTAAGTGTAATGCGATGCGATTGGTGAAAAAACTCACGGCAGTCATCGAGGTGACCGCTAGCACCAGTGCAAATAGCAATACGCGTAAATCGCCAGATTGGTATTGTGAAACTAATTGTTGCCACGCCAGCTTGAAATTCATTTAAGTTGGCCCCGTAAGCTTACCTTGGCTGAGCACTAACACACGCCCACAACGTTGTGCTAATTTTTCATCGTGCGTCACTAAAATCAGTGTGCTTTTTGAAGCATGGTTGAGGCTAAATAACAGCTCAATAATGCGCTCACCCGTTTGCATATCAAGGTTGCCCGTCGGTTCGTCAGCAAATAAAATGGCCGGTTGCGGCGCAAAAGCGCGTGCTATGGCAACGCGTTGCTGCTCACCGCCAGAGAGTTGCTTGGGATAATGCTGTAGCCGTTCACCCAGACCTACTTTTTCTAACGTGGCGATTGCTATGGTTTTAGCATCTGTGCGGTTAGCTAATTGTAAGGGCAGCGTCACGTTTTCAAGCGCTGTCATGGTGCCGAGCAATTGAAAAGACTGAAACACAAAGCCCATGCGTTTGCCACGTATGGCCGCGCGCGCATCTTCATCTAGCGCACTAAATGGTGCATCTTCTACTGTCACGCTGCCGCTGGTGGGGTTGTCCAGCCCTGCTAATAAACCCAGTAAGGTGGATTTTCCTGAGCCTGAACTTCCGACAATTGCAACGCTCTCACCTTGGGCTACGGCTAAGTTCAAATTGCGTAAAATTTCAATCGTGTGTTCAGCTTCGCCCACACGTTTAACTAAGTTTGTCGCTAAAATAGCATTGTTTTGCGTTGATGAACTGGTTTGACGCTTTAAATCACTCACTTCAGAAAGTAACATGCATGCATTCTCTTTTTATCAATTTTAAGGCTTTTAACAATCGTGTTTTAAATGGCTTTGTGATGCTTAGTGCTATTGTAACGGCTTTGGTTGCATTACCTGCATCTGCCAAGCTAATAAAACTTAATACGCAAACCATTGTAGTATTTGGCGATAGCTTATCGTCTGGCTACGGCATGCAGCAAAACCAAAGCTGGGTGGCCTTATTACAAGCGCGCATTGCGCAGCAAAAACTGCCTTACAGCATTATCAACGCCAGCATTAGCGGCGAAACCACCAGCGGTGGATTAGCGCGTTTTAACCAAATGCTCACAACCCACAAACCTGATATTGTCATCCTAGAGCTTGGCGCCAACGACGGTTTACGCGGCTTGCCAATCAGTGAAATGCGCAGCAATTTAGGCACCATGATTGCGCAAGCCAAAGCCGCTAACAGCAAAATTTTGTTACTCGGAATGAAAATTCCACCTAATTATGGCAAAAAGTACACCCAAGATTTTAGTGAAACTTACGCAGTTCTCGCCAAACAGCACAGCATCAAACGCGTGCCGTTTTTGCTAGAAGGCGTGGCTGGCAAACCAAGTTTAATTCAAAATGATGGCTTGCATCCGCTGGCAATTGCGCAGCCACAATTATTAAATAATGTCTGGTTGCAGCTAAAAGGTTTATTGCAAACGCAGCAAAAATAAACGGCGCAATAGCCAAGGCTTTATCACTTAAAAAAACTGTTTTTTTACGCATTGTTAGCCCCGAGAGATTTTTATTCCTCTGTAAGCCGCATGGATACTGGCTTTGCGGGGAGGTGAAATGATTTGTGTAAAAAAGCGCATTAAAATCATGTTGAAAAAATCTGTTTTTTTACTTGCAAAAAAAGAGCGCCAAGTTGGCGTTTAATCAACTGGCGCTTTAGGGTTTTAGGGGTGTTTTTGATGCTTGCTAAATTTTAAATGTTGCGTGACTCAGCATGGCGGTGATGACGTTTGAATTTAGCTGGGCGATTATTGTCATCGTCGCGGCCTTCATGATGACCAAAACCACGCTGTTCCATTTTAAATTCGCGCGCTTTTTTGCGTTGCTCCGGGGTGAGTAAGGCAAACACTTTGGCTTCATGGCGGGCAAATGCCAGCACTTTTTCTTTCTCTAATTTAGCCGCTTTGTCAGCCAATTGTTGCGCTTTGCTTTCATCAAATTTATCCGCTTGCGCTGTTGCACGCATATCTTCTCGTAATTGTTGGTGCTGTTTGTGATGCTCTCGCAAAATAGGCGCTTGTGCGTGATTTAAAGCAAATAATTGGTCTTCTTGGGCACTACTTAAATCTAGCCCATGTAAATAGGGCGCGCCATCATGTCTGCCTTGATGTTTGCCAAAGTGGGATTGGCCTTTTTCACAGCGTGCGCCTTTGTTATCGCCATGTTCGGCTAATGCTATATTGGCGGCAGGCAGGGTAATAGCTAAAAATGCTGCAATTAGGGTGCTTTTTAATGGTTTGTTCATGATAAATCCTTTGTCATATTAAAAAAAGCTTAAAGCAGGGTGTTGGCGAACTTGCCTCAATTTCAACGCTGTTTTAAGACGATGCCATTGTGCATTGATGCAATGTTAAACGGCGTTAAGCATATGTAAATCTGCGTAAAGGCTGATGTAAAGCATTGTGACTTTTAATCATGCTGGTTATGATGCTACTCAATAATTTTGCTGGCAAATGGCCTTAAATGGATGAATGAAACACCAAAAATGCAAACGGTATTGCTGATTGACGATGATGTTGTACTGGTCGAAATGCTCAAAGAGTATATCGAGCAAGAAAACTTTGCTGTGCTGACCGCGCACGATGGCATGGCAGGGGCGCAAATGCTCACGCAACATGCGGTGGATATTGTAGTGCTAGATGTGATGATGCCTAAATTAAACGGTATTGAAACACTCAAGGTGATTCGCCAGCACAGCAATTTGCCTGTCATCATGTTGACTGCCAAAGGCGATAATACCGACCGTATTATTGGACTTGAACTGGGTGCAGATGATTATGTGCCAAAACCGAGCAGCCCGCGTGAAATTGTGGCACGCATTCGGGCGATATTACGGCGCGTTAAGCCGTCAGAAGCGCCCAATATGCACGGTGAAATAATGCGTATCGGTGCACTTAGTATGTGGCCTGCAGAACGACGCGTGACTTGGGCCGATACGCCAGTGGTGCTCACTAGCACTGAGTACAGCCTGCTTGAAATTTTAGCTAAAAATGCCGGGCAAGTGGTTACAAAACAAGAGTTATCTATCCAAGCGCTTGGACGCCCACTCGCCAGATTTGACCGCAGCATTGATGTGCACCTTAGCAGCATTCGGCATAAATTAGGCTTGCTACCTGATGGGCGGCATTGCATACAAACCGTTTTTCGCTCTGGTTATCAACTCATCAAGCACTAAGCGATGCGCGTAAATTAAGGACAGCACATGGGCCGTTTGTATTGGAAATTTTTTATTTTCTTTTTTTTAGCGCAATTAACTTCGGTCATCGGTGTGAGTATTGCGTTTTCAATAGAGCGAGAGCGTGATGAAATGCGGCGCGAGCAAGCCGTGCAGATGCAAGCTTCTGAGGCGCCGGCAGCGCAACCGTCTCACCATCCGCCATCTAAACATAAACGTGGGCTCCCACTTATTCCTATATTAATAGGCGCGATTGCCAGCTTTATTTTTGCGGCCATTTTAGCGTGGTATTTTTCAAAACCGATTAAACAATTACGGCTTGCCTTTGATAATGCAGCAAATGGCAATTTAGATGTGCGAGTTGGCGCGAGCATGGGCGGGCGGCGCGATGAATTGGTAGATTTAGGCAACGATTTTGATGTGATGGCGACGCGTTTAGGTGCACTGCTACAAAGCCAAACACGGCTTTTGCATCAAGTGTCACACGAACTACGCTCACCTTTAGCGCGCTTACAAATTGCGGTGGGTTTAGCACGCCAGCAGCCCGATAAAATTGAATCATCGCTCACGCGAATTGAGCGTGAATCTGAGCGTATGGATGATTTGGTTGGTCAACTGCTAACACTTTCACGCTTAGAATCTGGCATGATAACACTTGAAAAAACCACTGTTGACGTAAATGAACTACTTAAGCATGTGTTAGAAGATGCGCGTTTCGAGGGCGATGCAAAAAACATCCACATTGAATATTCTTCGCAGCATCAAGCAGATAATAAGCCACTTCAATTGCTGGGACAAGCTGATTTACTGCATCGCGCCATTGATAACGTTGTGCGTAACGCGCTTAAATTTAGCCCCAGCCCATCAACAATCACCATTAGCACCCATCAAGAAAATAAGCTGATAAGTATCATCGTCAACGATGCTGGTCTAGGCGTGACAGAAAATGAACTTGCACACATTTTTTGAGCCATTTTTTAGAGGCAGCAAAACCCAACAAACCGATGGTTATGGTGTAGGGCTAGCGATTACCAAGCAAATTATTGAAGCACACGGTGGCCAAATATTTGCACAAAATCTGCTCGCTGGTGGCTTGAGCGTTAACATTCGTTTGCCGCGTTCTTAAGCCTAAAATAGCTTCGAGAAAAATTTATGCCTCTGTACCAGTACTTGGCATCACCATTCTCGCTAAGTGCTAAAGGACTAAGTCGAATGCGATAAGCCGCATGGATATTGGCTTAGCGGGGAGGTGAAAAGAGATCGCTGAAAAAAACAAAAATTTAGCTTATTTTATTTTGTGTTTTATTGAAACCGCGCCGCGTAAATCGCCTGCTTTATAGCCGGTGGCAACGTCGTTGGGGTAATGTTCGTCTAAAGCCTGTTTTATTTCTGGCTTAATATCTTGGGCTTGGCCGTGGCATTGCAGGCACATTGGTTGTGCGCGTATCGCCTTGGCATAGCGGAAATATTGCCCGTCATTTTCGCGCACCACTTCGCTCACTTCAAAGCTTTGCCCGGCCGGGTTGGCGGCAATTTGCGCAGTGAGTTTGGTGAGCGCGTCTTGCTCCCATGCGTCCGGTGTGCCTAGTTTCACATTACGCGCTTTGTTTGAAACGCGTTTGACCAATTTACTTTCGGTGGAATACTGTTTGGCAAGCGCTGGGGCGATTTCTTTACACACAGGGATAGCACTAGGCACGCCGCCAGTTTCAATTTGTTTTTTTAAAGTGCCGCCCAATTGTTCAACAAATTGCTTGGCAGTGGCTTGGCTATCTTGCAGATACGCGGTGGTGTCCACGAGGACTTGGTGTGCGCATGCGCCCAAAATGATTGCGCTGAAAATGGCTGTCTTTTTCATGGTTGGCCTTTAGAAATGGCGAGCATAAATTATACGCCGATGCCCAATTTTTTTGGGTTATTTTAACGTCAAAAAAATCCCTGATAAATTTCATCGGCCTGCAGGGCACATCCACAAGCCATTCGCGGATAGGCTAAATGATATTGCGCTAAAAATACGGTTAAAAAGCATGTCTAGTTGCGCGAAGTTTTTCGCTCGCTGAGGCGGGTTTGCGGTATAGTATTCTTTGTTAATTTTTTGAGAATCCACCCCATGGCCGAACCGATTTTAATCGCCAAAAATACTGAAACGACTAACTTTTTATTACCCAAAATGGCCAATCGTCATGGCTTAATTGCAGGCGCTACTGGTACAGGTAAAACAGTTACCTTGCAAACGCTGGCAGAAGGTTTTTCTAATATCGGCGTGCCTATATTTATGGCCGATGTGAAGGGCGATTTAGCCGGTATGAGTCAAACGGGCGGCGGCAACCCCAAGGTGGAAGCACGCATTCAGCAATTAGCCTTAACGGAATTTAGCTACAAAAAAAGCCCAGTCACTTTTTGGGATGTTTTTGGCCTAAAAGGCCATCCAGTGCGTACCACGATTGCTGAAATGGGCCCGTTATTATTGGCGCGCTTGCTCAATTTAAATGAGGTGCAAGGCGGTGTGTTGAACTCGGTGTTTAAGATTGCCGACGACAACGGCTGGCTATTGCTCGACCTTAAAGATTTACGTGCCATGATGCAGCATGCGGCAGAAAATTCTGCCAATTATCAAACGCAATATGGCAATATTTCAGCCGCCAGCGTGGGTGCGGTGCAGCGCAGTTTGCTTGAGTTGGAAACCCAAGGCGCAGACCAATTATTTGGCGAGCCAGCGTTAAATTTAGATGATTTAATGCAAACCGACGGCCAAGGGCGTGGTGTGGTGAACATTTTGGCCTCCGATAAATTGTTTAATTCGCCACGTATTTACGCTACATTTTTGCTGTGGCTGCTCTCAGAATTATTTGAAAAATTACCTGAAGTAGGGGATTTAGACAAACCAAAACTGGTATTTTTCTTTGATGAGGCGCATTTGCTGTTTACCGATGCACCGCAAGCCTTGATGCAAAAAATCGAGCAAGTAGTGCGGCTGATTCGCTCAAAAGGCGTAGGCGTGTATTTTGTCACGCAAAACCCGATTGATATTCCCGACTTAGTGCTTGGTCAGTTAGGCAATCGCGTACAGCATGCTTTGCGCGCTTTTACCCCGCGCGACCAAAAAGCGGTGAGCGTGGCGGCAGAAACCTTTAGAAGCAATCCAAAAGTGGATGTTGCTACCGCCATTACCGAGCTTGGCGTGGGCGAAGCGTTGATTTCTTTTCTCGATGAAAAAGGCATTCCTACCCCAGTAGAACGTACTTTTGTTTGTCCACCAGCTAGCCGCATTGGTGCGATTTCCGATGCGGAACGCGCGGAAGTGATGAAAACCTCTATTGTGCTGGGGGTGTATGACAAAACGGTTGATAGAGAATCTGCTTACGAAATTTTAAAAGTCCGCGCCGAGAAAAACGCAGCTGACCAAATTCAAGCCGACGCAAAAGAAGAGGATGATAGAGGTTTTCAGTGGGGCGATATTTTTACCGGCCGCAATAAGCGCTCAGATAACGCGATTGAAGCGGCAACAAAATCAGCTGCCCGTGCGATTGGTTCCGAGCTAGGCCGCAAAATTATTCGCGGCGTATTGGGCAGTATTTTAGGCCGTAAATAAGGTTTTTTTACGTTGAAATCCGACATAGAAATCGCGCAAGCGGCCAAGCTAAAACCCATCGCAAAAGTGGTGCAGCGTTTTAAGCTGACTAGCGAGGATTTAATCCCTTATGGGCATCACATCGCTAAACTGAGTGCGCAAGCTATTGAAAAAAATCAACAAATTACCGATGGCAAGCTTATTTTAGTCACCGCCATTAGCCCCACGCCCGCAGGTGAAGGTAAAACCACTACCACCATTGGCTTGGCGGATGCGCTTAATTTAGAGTTGGCTGACAGTGAAAAAACTGCCGTGGTTTGCATCCGTGAGCCATCACTTGGCCCAGTGTTTGGCATGAAAGGCGGCGCAACGGGTGGCGGCTTTGCGCAAGTGGTGCCGATGGAAGATGTTAATCTACATTTTACGGGTGATTTTCACGCGATTACCAGCGCCAATAATTTGCTCGCGGCCTTGATTGATAACCATATTTACCAAGGCAATGCCTTAAACATCGACCCTGCCAGCATTTCATGGCGGCGCTGTATGGATATGAATGATCGTGCTTTGCGCAACATTACGATACATAACAGCATGAAAGGCAATGAAGCGGGCTATGACCGCCAAACGGGTTTTGATATTACTGTTGCCAGTGAAGTGATGGCGATTTTTTGTTTGGCAAACTCACTGGAAGATTTACAAACAAGATTGGGCAATATTCAAATTGGTTTAAGCAACTCAAAAAAACCAATTTTTGCCAGTGATTTACAAGCAGAAGGCGCAATGACGGCCTTGCTGAAAAACGCTTTTTTACCCACGGTGGTGCAAACGCTGGCGCACACAGCAGCCTTTGTGCATGGCGGCCCTTTTGCCAATATTGCGCATGGTTGTAACTCGGTGGTAGCCACCAAAACTGCGCTAAAACTGGCCGATTATGTGGTGACAGAAGCTGGCTTTGGTGCGGATTTAGGCGCAGAAAAATTCATCGATATTAAATGCAGAAGTTCTGGCTTGCAGCCAGCCGCTGTGGTGCTGGTAGCCACCGTGCGCGCGCTAAAATATCATGGTGGCGTAGATGTGCCTGATTTAAATAGTGAAAATTTAGTAGCACTAAAGCTTGGCATAGCCAATTTAAACAAGCATATTCAAAACTTGCAACAGCATTTTGGTTTGCAAGTGGTAGTGGCAATTAACCATTTTGTCAGCGATACCGAAGCGGAAATATCCCTGTTGCAAAGTGAAGTAGCCAAGTTAGGTACAACGGCGATAGTTTGCAAACATTGGGCGCAGGGTGGGGCAGGCGCGCTTGATTTGGCAAAGGCAATATTAACTATCACGCAACAGCCAAGCAAGCCAATACAGTTTTTGTATGCTGATAACGCGCCTATAACGCAGAAAATTGAAACAATTGCGCAAAAAATCTATGGCGCAAGCCGAGTAGAATTTTCTGCAACCGCCAAAGAAAAATTAGCGGCTTTGGCGCAAGACTATAATCATTTTCCTGTGTGTATCGCTAAAACGCAGTATTCATTCTCTACCGACCCTGCTTTGCGTGGTGCGCCCACAGGGCATGTCCTGTTTGTACGTGAGTTAAGATTATCGCGCGGTGCTGGTTTTGTTGTGGCGATTTGTGGCGATATTATGGCCATGCCGGGCTTGCCTAAACAACCTGCGAGCGTGCGAATTGGCGTAAATAAATCAGGTATCATCACAGGGCTAAATTAGCGTTGTTAATCATCACTCAAGCTGGCTTTGCAGAGCAAACCATCACCAAATCCCGCTTTATTGCCGCAGCGTTGCCGTGTAAAGATGAGCGCGAAATTGGTGCCGCTTTACGCGCTTTTGCCGCGCAGCATCCAAGCGCGCACCACTTGGCGTATGCATTTCGCATTAAAACTCCTGAAGGCATTGTGCCGAGATTTTCTGATGCGGGTGAGCCATCTGGCACCGCGGGTTTGCCGATTGCCAAGTTGTTAGAAGGGCGCGATTTAATTAACGTGTGTGTGGCAGTGATTCGCTACTACGGCGGTGTGAATTTGGGCACAGGCGGCTTGGTGCGAGCGTATGGCGGCACAGCAAAAATGGCGCTGGATAATGCAAAAATGGCTGAATTTGTCGAGATGCACACCGTCAAACTCACCATCAGCTATAAACAAATGGACATGATGACCAGCGCACTAACCAAAATAAATGGCAGTATTGTGAGCAAAAATTTTAACGAACAGGTGGATTTGGTGCTGTCGCTGCCCGTGCATGAAACCGCCAATTTTTTGAATCGTTTTAAAGCGTATCCGCAGTAAAATGACTGCTTAATTTTTAATCAATTTGGCACTATATCATTTTAGCACCTCTGTAAGCCAGTCTGTATGCGGCTTACAGAGGCATTAAAATCTCTCGGCCTTCATGGGCTGTGGATAAAATAGGACTTTTCAACTTTTGATTACGCGCAAATGTCGGTATTGTTGAAATCAAAAAAACGCGAGATTTGCTATGAACTATTTAATTTTTAAGCATCTCCGTATGGAAGTCTTTTTTATACATTCACGAAGACGTACTGCATAATTCTATCGTAACAAAACCAAATTTAAGGTTTAATACACGTATGAGCAAAACACTAAAATCTCCACCATCAGTTTATGAAATTGCCGCCTGGACACTCACGGCGCTGGCATTATTTCTGGTACTGAAGTTTCATTTATTGCCCGCTGTGATTGCGGGTTTGTTTGTGTTTGAGTTGGTGCATATCATTACGCCGCACATTGCTAGGCGTTTTCCTACCAAAAAACCGAGTAACCGTGCCAAACTGTGGGCAGTAGGTATTTTGGTAACCATTATTGTCGGGCTGCTGGCTTTTGCCAGCGCAGCTTTAACGGCTTTTTTACGGTCTGATGCAGGTAGCGTAACGGTGCTTTTAGCAAAAATGGCGCAAATTTTGGATGACTCGCGCAAAGTGTTGCCAATTTGGTTGCTTGAACATTTGCCGGCAGATGCTTCCACCTTTAAAGCGCAAGCGGCCGATTGGTTGCGTAGCCATGCCGATGAACTGCAAGTCGTGGGTAAAGAAGCGGGGCGCGCAACAGCGCATGTGCTGATTGGCATGGTGGTAGGCGGCTTGGTGGCGGTGCGCGATGCCACGCAAAAAGACAGCTACAAGCCATTTGCGCGGGCGTTGGCTACACGTGGCGAAATGTTTGGCGATGCTTTTAGACGTATTGTATTTGCCCAACTACGCATTTCTGCCATCAATACCGTATTTACCGGCATTTATCTAGCGATTGTGTTGCCTATGTTTGGTGTGCATTTACCTTTGGTAAAAACCATGATTGCCATTACTTTTTTGGTGGGATTGATTCCAGTGTTGGGTAATTTGATTTCTAACACCATGATTGTGATTATTAGCTTAAGCCAATCATTGATGGTGGCGGTGGCTTCGTTAGTTTATTTGGTGGTGATACACAAGCTAGAATACTTTTTAAATGCGCGTATTGTGGGTGGGCAAATTCGTGCTAACGCGTGGGAACTGCTGATTGCCATGCTGCTCATGGAGGCGATTTTTGGCATTGCTGGCATTATTGCTGCGCCGATTTATTATGCTTATATCAAATCTGAACTACGGGCACGAGATTTGGTTTGATATGTTAATCACATATGTGCTGAATGGTTTTTTAGTAGCAGCGGCAGTGCTCATCCATTTTGAAGCGCTCAACTTGCTCACCAAGTTCATTCCAACACTCACTATTAAGCCAAGACTACGCATTTTGTTTGGTGTTTTTGGGGCACTATTTGCCCACGTAGTTGAAATTTGGGCCTTTGCCTTTGGTTATTTTTACATGATTCATCATGATGGTTTTGGCAGCCTGCAAGGGCATTTTGACAATAGTTTGATGGATTGCATCTACTTTTCGTTTGTTAGTTATACTTCATTAGGCTTTGGTGATATTGTCGCTAAAGGGGATATTCGCTTTCTAGCTGGGCTTGAAGCGCTGACAGGCTTGGTGCTAATTTCTTGGACAGCCTCTTTTATGTTTATTGAGATGCAAAAACTCTGGAAAGATAAATAGGAATATTAAAATAAAACAGCCACTTAGGTTACCAAGTGGCTGTGTAAACGCGAGTCTAAATTAAAACAAATCTAGCTTTTATTATGTCTATCTTCGATAATTTTGGCTGCCCAATCTTTACCACCTAGGCCAAAGGCAATTGCCAACGCTAAAAACACCGCACCAAACATAATAATAAACAGCGCGGTTACAAGCTGTGAGCCAATTTGCAACTGCTCTAGTGCGACAAAAATGGCAAAAATCTGCACTAAATATTCGGCAGAAGTGCTGACTTGAAGCGCACCTGCAAATTTAATGCCGTGTAACCAAGCAAACACCAAGCGGTTAATAAAGCGGCCCAATAAAGTACCAAAAATGAGCACGACAATGGCCACAATGATTTTTGGCAAGTAATTCGCCAACTGTTTGAGCATGTCAGCCACTTCAGTTAAGCCTAGTGCGTTTGCGCCTGTGATGACAAACAGCAAAATAACTAACCAAAAAATAATTTTACTAATGATGCCGCTGAGCGAAACATCATACTCATCACTTTGCAAATAAGATTCTAGGCCTGAGCGGTCAGAAAATTGGTCAAATTTAACCCATTTTAAAAAACGTTTAATGGCAATTTGTGACACCTTGGCGATAATCCAGCCAAAAAATAAAATAATAATAACGGCGAGTAACTTAGGAAAAAAGGCGACTACTTCACGCCAGAATTGATTCATTGAAGCTAAAAAAATGTTAATTTGGTCTTGCATAAAGAACTCCTGAAATAGTAATTCCCCTGAATGGATTTTGACGCAGATTGACGGCTGACTCGCCTATTTTATTGCTTATTTTCAATCGCTATTGAGTGTGCAACTCAATAAATGAACCTTGATTGTCGCTCAATTGGCTGGATGCCGCAATCACTTTTTACGTTGTAAGTGTTATCCATTGACTGAGCGAATGCGCAAACATGCCCGCTGATTACTGCTAAAATGGCAACTATTTTATTTCATAAAGACGCACGTGCAAGTCACTTTTCCGAACAGTTTATACCAACTTCACCAGCCATTTGCGCCAGCGGGTGACCAGCCGCAGGCGATAGATAAGCTCACGCAGGGCATTAATGATGGCCTGAAGTTTCAAACCCTGCTTGGTGTTACTGGCTCGGGCAAAACGTTTACCATGGCTAACGTGATTGCCCGCACTGGAAAACCAGCCATTGTCATGGCGCCCAATAAAACATTGGCCGCGCAACTGTATAGCGAGTTTAAAGAGTTTTTTCCTAATAATGCGGTGGAATATTTCGTCAGCTATTACGACTATTACCAGCCAGAAGCTTATGTGCCAAGCCGCGATTTGTTTATTGAAAAAGATTCCAGCATCAACGAGCATATCGAGCAGATGCGGCTTTCTGCCACCAAAGCCTTGTTGGAGCGTGAAGATTGCATCGTGGTAGCGACGGTTTCAGCCATTTATGGTATTGGCGACCCGAGTGAATATCATGGCATGGTGTTGCACATTCATTTGGGCAAAAAAATGAGCCAGCGTGATGTGGTGGCGAGCTTGATTGCCATGCAATATGACCGCAACGATTTTGATTTTGGGCGCGGCACATTTCGCGTGCGCGGCGATGTGATTGACGTTTTTCCCTCCGAAAATAGCGAAACTGCGGTGCGCATTAGTTTGTTTGATGACGAAATTGATAGCATTCAATTGTTTGACCCACTCACAGGGCAAATTTTTAACAAAATTCACAATTTTAGAATTTTCCCATCCAGTCATTACGTCACCGCCCGCGAGGCGACTTTGCGCGCGATTGAAACCATTAAAGAAGAGCTGCGTGACCGCGTCAGCTTTTATATCAAAGAGCAAAAATTAGTAGAGGCACAACGTATTGAGCAACGCACACGTTTTGATTTGGAAATGCTGAATGAAATCGGCTTTTGTAAGGGCATTGAAAACTACAGCCGGCATCTCACGGGGGCAAAACCTGGCGATCCGCCGCCAACCTTAATGGATTATTTGCCACAAAATGCCTTGCTGATAATTGATGAAAGCCATGTGACCGTGCCGCAAGTGGGCGGCATGTACAAAGGTGACCGCGCGCGTAAAGAAAACTTGGTGGATTATGGTTGGCGCCTACCTTCGGCCGTGGATAATCGCCCACTCAAGTTTGAAGAATTTGAAAAAGTCATGCGCCAATGTGTGTTTATTTCAGCCACGCCGGCTGAATATGAAAAAAATCACCAACAGCAAGTGGTGGAGATGATTGCTCGGCCTACAGGTTTGGTTGATCCGCAAATCATCGTGAAACCTGCTGACACGCAAGTGGATGATTTATTGAGTGAAATTAAAAAACGTGTGGCGGTTAAAGAACGCGTGCTCGCCACTACGCTCACCAAACGCATGGCGGAGGATTTAACTGATTATCTCACCGAGCATGGCGTTAAAACGCGCTATTTGCATTCTGATATTGATACCGTTGAGCGCGTGGAAATTATCCGCGATTTACGTTTGGGCGAGTTTGACGTGCTGGTGGGCATTAACTTGCTACGTGAAGGTTTAGATATTCCTGAAGTGTCATTAGTGGCAGTGCTGGATGCAGATAAAGAAGGTTTTTTGCGTTCTGAGCGTAGCTTAATTCAAACCGCCGGACGCGCAGCGCGTAACCTGAACGGCTCGGTGATTTTTTACGCCAACTCCGTGACACGCAGCATGAAACTGGCGATAGATGAATCGGAACGCAGACGCGCGGTGCAATTGGCGTTTAACGAAGCGCACGGTATTGTGCCCAAAGGCGTCACCAAGAGCATCAAAGACATGACCGAAGGCATGTATGACAAAGATGAGGCAGACCGCGAGCGTAAATCCCGCAAAGAGCAAGCCAACTTTGAAAGTTTGAGTGAAAAACAACTCACTAAAGAACTGAAACGCATTGAAAAAGCCATGCATGATGCCGCACAAAACTTGGAGTTTGAAAAGGCTGCCGAATATCGCGACCAGCTCAAAAAACTCAAGCTCAGAATTTTTGGCGCAAATATGCCGGATTTAAAATAATCAGTGCTTTTTGCGCTGATAATTTGCACAAAATTGGAGATATAAAAAACGTTTTTTTGATGCGTTTTTAGCCCCGAGAAATTTTTTCGCCTCTGCGAGCCAGTCTGCATGCGGCGTTCAGAGGCGGTGAAATGATTTGGTGCTAAAATGCCCCGAAAAAATGCCATTTAAAATAGCCAAAAAAGGAACATAACATGCAAACTATTATCCATAGTGTAAGCACAGCTTCTGAGGTGATTCAACAAGCGGTTGCGCCAGTTTTTTTGCTGATGGGCGTGAGCACTTTGTTAGGCGTGCTGACTAGTCGCTTGGGGCGTGTGGTGGATAGATTTCGCTCGCTCAATGAAAAGTGTGATTCGCCTATTGCGCAAGCCGAAAATGTAGCTTGTGTGAATTACAAACGAGAGTTGCAGATTTTGGCTAATCGCGGTGAGTGGGTGCATTGGGCAATTACTTTATGTACCGTTTCACTTTTGCTTGTGGCTATTGTCATTGGGGTGTTGTTTTTAGGCGCAGCCTTGAGTTTGAACTTAACTTGGATGATTCCACCTATTTTTATTATTGCCATGTTTAGCCTGATTGCCGGTTTGGGTTGCTTTTTGCGCGAGATATATTTGTCTAAACATACCTTTGCGTTTAGCAAGTAAATAACGTCTAATTGAATACATATAAAAAATCAGCTAATCGTTTAGTTATTTTAGACAGTTTTTTTAAAAGTGGGATGTTATAAGAACATCATGTAACTTTGTGTTTTATATTTAAATATTTTTTAAATCAGTTACTTTATCCGATTGTTTATTTTTATCAGATTGATTTACCCTAAATTAAATATGGAGGCTATTAATGATAGTCAAATCAACAGGTAACAGAAAAAATAATCATTTACATCCAGTGGTCTTAACTACACTAGCTGCATTATGCACATCGAGCTTGCCGCTTTATGCTGCAGGTAGCTTTACTCCGCAGGACGACTTGCCAGGAGGTGGCTTTTATAGTGAGGCATTTGCCGTGAACGCTGATGGCAGTGTTGTAGTGGGAACCAGTGATTCTGCGAATGGCTACGAGGCTTTTCGTTGGACGCAAACAGGTGGTATGGTTGGCTTGGGGGATTTGCCGGGAGGTGGCTTTTATAGTGAGGCATTTGCCGTGAGTGCCGATGGCAGTGTTGTAGTGGGAGTTGGTGAGTCTGCGAATGGCTACGAGGCTTTTCGTTGGGCGCAAGCAGGTGGTATGGTAACTGTAGCAGATTGGCTGACCGCTTCCGGCGTGACCATCGCACCGGAATATACGATGCAGTATGCTAATGGGGTGTCTGCCGATGGGAAAGTCGTTGTAGGAAGAGCTAATGGACCTAATGGGTTTGAAGCATTTTTGGCACGCGAGGGTTCGGGCGCAATTAACCCCGTTGCCAATACGCAAAATGTGATAGAAGCGGGCGTTCGTACCTTGCAAACTGCAGTGTATTTGCCCAATATGGTGTTATTTGGCGCACATCATCGTACCATTTTAGATAATGGTTTGATGCGTAGCGCAGAAAACAATGGCTGTGCATGGGCTACTGGCGATTTTGGCCGCAACTATGAAAGTGATGCCAAAATGGGTTTGGCAGAAATGGGCATATGTAAAGATTTAGGTACCGCGCGTATTGGCATCGGCTTTGGCTTGGATTGGGCAAAACAAGATTTAAATATGGGTGGCGAAGCCAAATACAACGGCCAGCATGTGTTGATTGAAGCGGCTAATGCCTTTAAAAATGGCTTACAACCCAGCATTGTTGGCTATTATGGCCGCTTTGATGCGGATGTGAGCCGTCATTACCAAAATGCAGGCAACCTAGATAGCTCACATGGCTCAACTGAAGCGACATCCAAAGCGATTCGTTTACGCTTGGACTGGAAAGATTTAGTGCAAATAGGTAGTGCCAGCATTACGCCCTATGCCGCTTATACTTGGATGCGCACCAACCTTGATGGTTATACAGAAACTGGCGGTGGCTTTCCCGTGCAATATGATAATAACCACTGGACAACCAACGATGTGCGTTTAGGGGCAGCGGCTTATTTTGCCGCAACAACCAATAGCAATGTGCGCATTGGTGCAGAATTTGTACATCGTTTTGAAGACAACACGGCCAGTGGCAAAGTGTTGGGTTTAAACAGCTTTAGTTATCAAGGTAAAGACATTAAGCAAAGCTGGGTTCGTGCAACGGCAGACCTTGACCACCGCTTTACCGATGATATGTTAGTAACAGTAGGCTTGAATGCAGGTACAGGTGGTGGCGATAATAACTGGGGTGTAACGGCTGGGTTGCGCGCAAACTTCTAAGTCTTTACTTCTATAAAAAAATGCCCGCAGTTGCGGGCTTTTTTAATTGTTTTACTTGCACTGAGATGCGAATTTACCTATAATCGCGCGCTTGCCTTTGCTATTGAAATAAAGGCAAGAAATTTAACCTTGTCACACTGCAACGCAACATACGGTTGCTGCCCAGATTTTAAAGGGCTTTGCAGGTGGCTTTAACCCAAAAGGAGTATTATCTATGCGTCATTATGAACTCGTATTTATTGTTCATCCAGACCAAAGCGAACAAGTGCCAGCGATGATTGAACGTTATCGCACACTGATTACCAGCAACGGTGGTGCAGTGCATCGTTTAGAAGACTGGGGTCGTCGTCAATTGGCTTACCAAATCCAAAAAATCCACAAAGCGCATTATGTGCTCATGAACATTGAGTGCAGCCTTGAAGTGCTTGCTGAGTTAGAACACGGCTTTAAATTTAACGATGCCGTTTTACGCCATTTGTTAATCTCTAAAAAAGCAGCAGTAACAGCGCCATCACCAATGATGAAAGAAGAAAAATCTAAATCAGTGTTGAATAAAGAAGCCGCACCAGCTGCTGAGGCTGCAGCTGCATAAGTGAATAAGCTGCTGTTGCAAGCGCAGGTGGTGCATATCGCGCCGCTTCGTTACACACCAGCAGGCATCCCGTTGTTAAGTGTTGTGTTGCAACATGTGTCTGAGCAAGTCGAGGCAGGCATGAGGCGAAGAGTAGCGTGTGAAGTGAATGCAGTAATTTTGGGTGATTTAACCAAAGTGAATTTGCAGGTTGGCGCACATATTCAAGCCTCTGGTTTTTTAGCCAATCGCAGCCTTAAAAGCACACAACTGGTGATGCATATTAACCAAATTGAAATAGTTAACATGCCAGCAACTAGCTGACATTAAAAAAATTAGGAGTTACATCATGGCAAGAGATATGTACAAACGCCGCCGTTACTGCCGTTTTTCTGCAGAAGGCATTAAAGAAGTGGATTACAAGGATGTAGAGTTATTAAAAGACTTTATTTCTGAAAACTATAAAATTATTCCAGCACGTATGACGGGCACAAAAGCACGTTATCAACGTCAATTAACCACCGCTGTTAAATTAGCGCGTTTCTTGGCTTTGCTTCCATACACTGACAAGCACCCAGGCTAATAGGAGAAACCCATGCAAGTTATTTTGTTAGAAAAAGTAGGTAAACTCGGCAACTTGGGCGACATCGTTAAAGTTAAAGACGGTTTTGGTCGCAACTTTTTGATTCCACAAGGCAAGGCAAAACGCGCAACTGAAGCGAACAAAGCGGAAATCGCCGCCCGTCGTGCTGAGTTAGAAAAACAACAAGCTGCTATCTTGGTAGCTGCGCAAGCGCGTGGTGAAAAACTCACTGGTTTTGTTGTGACTATCGCACAAAAAGCAGGCGTAGATGGTCGTTTGTTTGGTTCTGTGACCAATGGCGATATTGCTGAAAGCTTAAAAACAGCGGGTCATGAAGTGGCTAAAGCGGATGTTCGTATGCCAAATGGTCCATTAAAAACGATTGGTGATCACCCTGTAACGGTGGCATTGCACCATGATGTAGTAGTGGATATTACTGTAACGGTAGTTGCCGAAGCCTAAGACTTAGTCTTAAACGACAATAAAAAAGGCGACTTTTAGTCGCCTTTTTTATTGCATATTAATTTCAACCGCTTTGGTTGACTATGCACACCATTCGTAGCAACATAGCCTTTGCCGTTATTTTTAGTCACTGGAGGTCACATGTCTATTGCAACATTCAATCCGGAGCTAGACCTAATGTTAGAACGCGTGGTGGACGTGCCGCGTGAAAAAATATGGCAAGCGTGGACGACGCCTGAAAAGTTGATGCCTTGGTTTTGTCCGCTGCCTTGGAAAACCGTGAAATGTGAAATTGATTTGCGCCTAGGTGGAAGGTTTTACACGGTGATGCAATCGCCAGAAGGGCAAACTTTTCCTAATCAGGGTTGTTATCTAGAAATTATCCCCAATGAAAAGCTCGTATGGACGAATGCGCTTGAACCTGGCTTTCGCCCGTCTAAGCCGCCTGAAGCCAGCCCGGGACATGAATGCGCGGAATTTTTAATGACCGCCACCATTTTGCTAGAGCCGCTCGCTAACGGCACAAAATACACCGCTTATGTGCAACACAACAATGTAGCGCATCGCCTTCAGCATGAAAATATGGGTTTTGAAGCAGGTTGGGGCGCGTGTTTAGACCAACTGGTCGCGATGATTAAAAACCAGTCATGACTTATCTTCGCTTACCCATTAGGCAAAAGATACGTGACGAAAACTGAACAAGATGCTGTGCACAATATAGACGCATACATTGCGCAATTTCCCGCAGACACCCAGCAACTGCTTGAAGAAGTGAGACAAACCATTCAGCAAGCCGCGCCGCAAGCTGAAGAGGCCATTCGCTATCAAATTCCAACCTTTAGATTGAATGGTAATTTGGTGCATTTTGCCGCTTGCAAACAACATATTGGCTTTTATCCTGCACCTTCAGGTATTGAAAAATTTAAACATGAACTTGCTGCTTATAAAAGTGCAAAAGGTTCGGTGCAGTTTCCATTTGCTCAGCAAATGCCATTGGATTTAATCAGCAAAATCGTAGCGTTTAGGGTGTTAGAAAATCAGTCAAAATCTGCTTTAATGAAGCGCAAATAATGCCCGAGAAAAAATCATGCCTTTGTAAGCCGCATGGATAGAGGCTTGCAGAGGTGCTCAAATGATATGTGCTAAAAATTAGCCAAAATTACAGTTGTTAAATATCTAAAATTTGGCAACAGAAGCGTTGAACGTTGGGTATAATCTACGCATGGCTGATGAACAATTAGATGCACTAAAAATCCCCCCCCATTCGGTTGAAGCAGAGCAATCTGTTATCGGTGGTTTGCTGCTGGAAAATGAGGCGCTGGATAGAATTGCCGATATTTTGCGTGCAGCGGATTTTTACCGCTATGACCACAAGCTTATTTTTGAGCATATTTCAAAGCTGATTGAACATAACCGCCCTGCGGATATTGTGACAGTGGCCGAGTCGCTAGAAAGCTCGGCTGAACTCTCAGGGGTGGGAGGTATTGCTTATTTAGGTGCACTTGCACAAAATACGCCAACAGCGGCGAATATACGCCGATATGCAGAGATTGTGCGCGAACGTGCCGTGATGCGTAAATTGGTTTCGGTGGGCAGTGAAATTGCCGAAAGCGCTTATTTGCCAAATGGTCGCGATGCGCAGCAGTTGCTGGATGAAGCCGAAGCTAAAATTTTTCAAATTGCTGAAGGCGGCAAGCGTAGCTCTGAAGGTTTTCAAGATATAAAAACCTTGTTGCCGCAAGTGGCTGACCGTATTGATTATTTATATTCACGCGATAACCCCAATGATGTGACAGGCGTGCCAACAGGGTTTACTGATTTAGACGAAAAAACCTCAGGTTTTCAACCGGGGGATTTAATTATTGTCGCGGGGCGACCATCAATGGGTAAAACCGCTTTTTCACTCAATATTGCCGAAAATGTAGCGCTGGATACCAAATTGCCCGTGGCGGTGTTCTCGATGGAGATGGCTTCTACGCAGTTAGCAATGCGGATGATAGGCTCAGTTGGGCGGCTAGACCAACACCGTATGCGTAACGGCAACCTTGAAGATGAAGATTGGGAAAAACTCACCACCGCACTGGGCAAACTCAATGAAGCGCCTATTTTTATTGATGAAGGTGCAGGCTTAAGTAGCTTTGACGTACGGGCGAGAGCGCGCAGATTGCATCGACAAACCGGAAAATTGGGCTTGATTGTGGTGGATTATTTACAATTGATGGCGGCCCCAGCTGGCAGGCAAGGTGAAAATCGCGCTACTGAAATTTCTGAAATTTCACGTTCACTTAAAGCATTAGCCAAAGAGTTAGATGTGCCAGTAGTAGCACTTTCACAACTCAACCGTTCAGTGGAACAACGCCCCGATAAGCGCCCGGTGATGAGTGATTTACGTGAATCTGGCGCCATTGAGCAAGATGCCGACGTGATTTTATTTATCTATCGTGATGAGGTGTATAACCCGGATAGCGAAGATAAAGGCACGGCTGAAATTATCATCGCCAAACAACGTAATGGCCCCATTGGTCGTGTACGTCTCACCTTTATTGGGCAACATACGCGGTTTGAGAATTTTGCAGGTAGCAGTTATATGGCGGATGAATATTAGTCTTCAATAAGTAACGATGCCAGAAACTAAAATTACTATTACAGAACGAATTGTTATGACGTTTTTTGGTGGGATAACTGGTGGCTTGTATGGGTTTATATTGTGGTTAATCGCTTTTTATATCACAGAATCTTATCATTCAAGCATCATTACTTGGTCAATAGCCGTTTTCAGCGTGCTTGGCATGATGTTCGGTAATTTTATTTTAGAGGCATTTTTGGCCTTTTTGCATTTTATTTGGGGTATGGTGCGTGGACTTTCTACATATATTCCTGGTTATTATAGACGTCACGATCTGCCGCCTATTTACGAAGATGATATGTTAAGTCATTTAAAAGCTTTTGCTTTAGTTGGTTTCGGCACTGGTATAGTGTTGTTACTTTGGTGGCGCTTTTAGCATATGCGCCCCATTTTAGCTACCATTTCACAAGGTGCGTTACGGCATAATCTTGCCGTGGTAAAACAGCACGCGCCTCATTCAAAAATTATGGCGGCAGTAAAAGCCAATGGCTATGGGCATGGGCTAGCCAATATTGCCTATGCTCTAAAGGGGGTAGATGGTTTTGCTGTGTTAGATTTAGCTGAAGCTATTTCATTACGTGAAATGGGTTTCGATCAATCTATTTTGTTGCTTGAAGGTATTTTTTCTCCTAGCGATTTGGCAATTGTCAAGGCGTACAACTTAAGTATGGTCGTACATAGTTTTGCGCAGCTTGAAATGCTTGAACAATCGTCTTCATCCAAGCCTTATTCTGTTTTTATTAAAATGAATACAGGCATGAATCGGTTAGGTTTTGTGCCAAGTGCGTATTTATCTGCTTTAAATCGTATAGAAAAAATCACCCCCCACATTACCCTAATGACCCACTTTGCCGCCGCCGATGCGCAACAAGGGGTTGATGCAGCGTTTACTATTTTCAGGCAAACAACAAATGAGTTTGCTTACCCCACCACGCTAGCCAACTCAGCAGCCATCTTATGCCAACCGCACACCCATGCAGATTGGGTACGCCCAGGCATTATGCTCTATGGCGCAACACCTGCCACTGGTGTACCAGCGGCACAATTTGGCTTAAAGCCTGTCATGCACTTCACAAGTGAGATTATTAGCGTGCAAACCTTGCAAGCGGGTGACACATTGGGCTATGGCAACCGTTTCACCGCTACTAAACCTACGCGTGTGGGAGTGGTGGCTTGTGGTTATGCCGATGGCTATCCGCGTCATGCTGGGCAGCTCTCAAACAGCGGACAGTTGCAAGGCGTACCCATTGCTGTTGCTGGCAAAGTTACGCAAACACTAGGGCGCGTTTCAATGGATATGTTATTTGCAGATTTAACCGATATTCCAGAAGCTAATATTGGCGCACCTGTGGAGCTTTGGGGCAACACGGTACCTGTAGATGCCGTGGCCGAGGCATGCGGTACGATAGGCTATGAATTGTTGTGTGCTGTTGCGCCGCGCGTGCCATTTAAGACGGTGGATTGATGGCTAAAGCAAAAACCATTTATAGTTGCACTGAATGCGGCGCATCTGAGCCTAAATGGCAGGGGCAATGCCCAAGCTGCATGGCTTGGAACACTTTGGTTGAAAGTATGGAAGAAGCTAGCACCTCCGCTAACCGTTACGCAAACAAGTTTGAAGGTTTGGCGGCCACTGGGCAATTGCAAAAATTGCGTAGTGTGCAAGCGGCTGACGTGGCGCGTCAACCGACGGGTATTAGTGAGTTTGACCGCGTGCTGGGCGGTGGTTTGGTCGAAGGTGGCGTGATTCTCATTGGTGGTGACCCAGGCATTGGTAAATCCACTTTGTTGCTGCAAGTGCTGTGTCATCTGGGCAAAGTCAGCCCAGCAATATATGTAAGCGGTGAAGAGTCTCCTCAACAAATCGCCATGCGCGCCAAGCGTTTAGGGCTGGATGCGAATGAAGTTGAACTGTTGGCCGAAATTAACCTAGAAAAAATTCTCGCTACCTTACAAGCACACAAGCCCAATATCGCAGTGATTGATTCAATTCAAACAGTCTATTCAGAAGCTTTGCAATCTGCGCCTGGCTCGGTGGCGCAAGTGCGCGAATGTTCGGCGCAGCTCACCCGACTAGCCAAACAGCTTGGGATTACCGTGATTTTGGTCGGGCATGTTACCAAAGAGGGTAGTTTGGCTGGCCCGCGCGTGCTGGAACATATCGTGGATACTGTGCTGTACTTTGAAGGCGACCAAAATTCGAGTTTTCGCTTGATTCGCGCGTTTAAAAACCGCTTTGGCGCGGTCAATGAGCTTGGCGTATTCGCCATGACCGAAAAAGGGTTGCGTGAAGTGAGCAACCCATCTGCGTTGTTTCTATCGCACCACGAAAACCAAGTGGCGGGTAGCTGCATCACGGTAACGATGGAAGGTACACGTCCCTTATTGATTGAAATTCAAGCACTGGTGGATGAAAGCCACGCACCCAATGCCAAGCGGCTGGCGACTGGGCTGGAGCAAAATCGCTTGGCGATGTTGCTGGCAGTGTTGAACCGCCACGCGGGGATTCCGTGTTTTGACCAAGATGTGTTTATTAACGCCGTGGGCGGGGTGAAAATCAGCGAGCCGGCTGTAGATTTGGCGGTATTGCTGGCGATTGTGTCATCCCTCAAAAACAAGCCGCTTGAGCGTAAATTAGTTGTGTTTGGTGAAGTCGGCTTGGCGGGCGAAGTCCGCCCTGTGCAAGGCGGACAGGTGCGCTTAAAAGAAGCGGCGAAGTTGGGTTTTACCCACGCGATTGTGCCTAAAAGCAATGCGCCCAAGCAAAAAATGGAAGGGCTAGAAGTGATTGGTGTGGAGCGCTTAGAGCAGGCGCTTAATCACATGAGAAACCTTTGAAACGCCACGCTAATAAATAAAAAAGGCCTGCCAGAGCAGGCCTTTTTTATTTTATTCGCTTAAAGTGATACATAACGACGACATAATCAGGCAAATAATAGGACTGTTAGCCAATAAATCAGAAGGTCTTTGGATAGTGAAAATGTGAAATTATTTAGAGGAAAAAATATGCTTTAAAATCAGCTTTTAGTTTTAACATCCAAACAGCACCTCTGGAAGCCTCATGGATACTGGCTCGCAGGCCGATGAATTTCTCTCGGCGAAAAAATGCGCTGTTAAAAAGCGCAATTTAGTTGGATTTTTCTACCAGTTTTGCGCAGGCGTTGCCGCTTCGCACAGCACCCTCAATGGTAGAAGGATAGGGCGCATAAGTGTAATCGCCCGCTAAGAATAAGTTGGGATGATTGGTTTTGTGCGTGGGTCTGGCTAGGTTGGGTACGCATGAAAAAGTTGCGCGCTTTTCAGCAATCACCTTATGCCACAAAGGTTTAGGTAAATGGTGAAAGGTTTGATGTAATTCGTTGGCAACTTTTAGCGCCAATTCGTCGTGACTCAATTGCTGATGCGCGCCTGTGCCACTTAACACCACCGCCACTAAGCCTTTTTGCCCGCAAAGTTGACCGCGATCAAATGCCCACTGGCTGAGTTTATTTGTAAACCCCGTCATAATGTTGGGTAATTCAATATCAGCAGGGTACTGAATATAAATGGTATAAATGGGCTGGTAGCCAAACGCTTCTGTTTGACTGAGTACATGATTTAACTGATTGAAATTACTAAGCAATTTGGCAATGTTAGATGGTGATGTGGCAACAATCACGTGGCTAAATTGCGTGTTATTTTCTTTAGTAGAAACAATAAATTCAGAGTGATTTGCTGCTATTTTGCGCACTTGCTGATTTAATAACACAGTGCCACCTTTAGCTTGAATATGTTGGGCTAAAGGATTGGCTAAAAATTTGGATAAATCAGCTTTGGGCAGTAAAAAATCACTATTTTTTTTGCTCCCCGTAAATGTATCGCGCAGCACATTTAAAAAAATGCGGGTACTCGCAACAGCAATTGGCGTATTGAGTGCTGCGAGGCAAAGTGGCTCCCATAATAATTCAATCAATTTTCGGCTTTGCTTCTTATCTGTTAAATAAGCCCCTAAAAAGCCATCTTCAGCAACTTGGTAACCAGCTAATTTAAGTTGCGCCATAAATTTAATGGCAGAAGCACGCTCGGTTAAAGTTAAACCTTCGCAGCCAAACAAGCCAAAAAGTAAATTAAATGGGGCAGGAAGTAAATGCTCAGATTTGAGTAAAAACTCAGGCTTATCAGCACTGGAACGCATGCGAATGTGTAGCGGCAAGCGTAAAAAAGCTTCATTTTCAGCTATGCCAACCGTGCGCAGCAAGGCTAGCGTTTCGCGATACGCCCCCAGCAAAATATGCTGGCCATTATCTAGCAAATTCATCAAGCTATTGTGCTCTACCAGCACTGTGCGCGCGCGCCCACCCAAATGCGGGCTCGCTTCAAACACGGTGACATCATAGCCCTTATCAACCAATGCAACTGCCGCGCTTAGGCCTGCACAGCCACCACCGATAATCGCAATGTTAGGTTTACGCATGTTAATGATGAACTTTCAATAGAAACTTTAAAATATAAAAATAGTTAATTTTTTAGCCAAACGTGCATCGCTAAAAACAATTTGCGTAATTTACCTAATGAAGTCCGTGCGTTCAATACTTTTTGCGCGCCATCCTGCTTAATTTCGCGCAATAAAGTGCGATAAATAGCCGCCATCATTAAGCCTGCACGCTGTGCTTTGCGGTCTTCCGCGGGTAGCTCGTTTAAGGCGCGGTCATAATAGCTTTCCGCACGTTCTATTTGTGCCTCAAGCAGCAGTTTAACGGATTCACTTTCAACACTTTGCAAAATATCTTGCTCGGTAACGTTAAATTTTGCCAATTCATCTAAGGGCAAATAAATGCGGTTACGACGTGCATCTTCGCCTACATCACGAATAATATTAGTTAATTGAAAAGCCATGCCTAAATCATGCGCATATTTCAATGTTTTTCGGTTAGTAAAGCCAAATATTTGTGACGATAATAGACCAACCACGCTGGCAACCCGATAACAATAGAGTTGTAGTTGTTTGAAGTCTTCGTAACGGTTAAATTTTAAATCCATTTCCATCCCATCGATGATTTCATGAAAATGCTCAGCACTGAGGTGGTAGGTTTTGGTGGGTTGCAAAAGTGCTTTGGAAACAGGGTGTTGGGGTTTGTTTTGATATATATTATCTACTTCACCGCGCCACCAATTAAGTTTAGTTTGCGCAACGGTCAAATCTGTAATTTCATCTACAATATCATCCACTTCACGACAAAACGCGTATAAAGCTGTCATGGCTTCGCGTTTTTCGGCGTGCAAAAATCTAAAGCTACCAGTGAAGCTCGAATTGCTATTAGCAACTTTATCTTGGCAATATTGTAAAGGGGTCATACGGTTACCGTTTTAAAAGTGCCTTGAAAAAAATTATGAGCCAATCGCCAACATGCAACGTTGGCCGAAGTTTAAAAACATCGCCACGTACAGCGGTTATTTTATCAATAATGCGCTCACCACCAGCAATCATCATTCGCAATTCAAATCCGATGCGTCCTTTAAGAACGCGCCCAAGCGGTTTGCCTATTTGCATTAATGTACTTGCACGTTGACAATTAAATTGCATAAATTGTTGCCATTTTTCATCTATATTCTTAGATTGTGCTACTAAATTGGCAATATCTTGCTCGTCAATATTGTATTTTTCCAGTTCATCTTGGCACATATAAATGCGTTGTTTACCAGCATTTTTATTAAAGTCAATTGCAACATCTTGCAAAAAATTAATGAGCTGCAGAGCAGTGCAAATATGGTCAGAAAAGTAAATGTTTTTTTGGTTAGATTGCCCGTAAAGTTCTAGCATAAGCCTGCCAACCGGGTTGGCAGAGCGCTTGCAATAATCTAGCACTTCTTCAAAATTAATATAGCGTGTTTTGGTGACGTCTTGACTAAAGGCATCAAGTAAATCAAAAAATGGTGCAAAAGATAATTGATTATCTTTAATCGTTGCGCCTAATGCTGAAAAAAAAGTGGTTTTAGGTTTGATATATGCTTGTAATAAAGCGAGTTCATCGCGGTAATTATTGAGTGCAGCTAAGCGCTGATCAACAGAAAAAGGCCCTTCATCGGCAAAATCGTCTGCTTGTCTGGCAAATTGATATATTAAACTGACGGGTACGCGTAAGTGCTTAGGTAAAAAAATAGAGGCGACTGGAAAGTTTTCATAATGCTGGCGCGTGAGGGCTAGGCTTGCAGAAATTACCGTTTCAGTTGCTTGCGTGGTTGTCATAGCGAAAGTATGCCATAAAAACAACATGCCTAGCTTAGCAAAGACCTTGATAATTTATCAGGCATAAGTTAAAAGCTTTGTTAGAATATTCACCATATCGACACTTTCAAAGAAAACACATGTTAGCAATCATTGGTGGTACAGGGTTGACGCAACTTGATAATCTAGAAATTACAAAGCGCTTAATTGTGAGAACTCCGTATGGAGAACCTTCTCAGCCGCTCATTTTTGGAGAAATAGAGGGCAGAGAAGTGATTTTTTTGGCACGTCACGGAAATGGCCATACTATTCCGCCGCACGCGGTTAACTATAGGGCTAATATATTTGCATTGCATTTACAAGGTGTTACAGAAATTGCCGCTGTTGCAACGGTGGGTGGTATTGCAGCAGATTTAACGCCTGGCACTATTGTGATGCCTGACCAAATCATTGACTATACTAATGGACGCAAAAGCAGCTTTTTTGATGGCATTGATATGCCAGTCAAGCATATAGATTTTACGCATCCCTATTGTGAGGACATGCGTGCTATTTGGCTAGAAGCTGCTCAAAGTATTCATGAGTCATTGGTAACACGCGGTATTTATGCAGCCACACAAGGCCCACGCTTAGAAACGGCTGCAGAAATCAATCGCTTAGACCGTGATGGTGCAACAATAGTGGGTATGACGGGTATGCCAGAAGCTGCTTTGGCCCGCGAGTTGGGTATTAGTTATGCTGCTATTTGCCCAGTGGCTAATCACGCTGCGGGGCGTGGTAATAGCGAACATGGTATTCAATATGAAGATGTCATTGAAAACTTAAATAAAACAATGGCACGCGTGCGCAATATCATTGCGGCTTTGGTCAAATACAATGGTTTATGCAAAATCAATCCACGTAAAATGAAAGTGAGTCAACATGGCAGTTAAGGCAGTTTTACGTATGGGCGACCCTTTTTTATTACAAAAAGCTTCACCAGTAGAGCGTTTAGATGATCCTGAACTGCATACTCTAATACAAGACTTAGAAGATACTATGCGTTTTATGAATGGCGCGGGCATCGCAGCTCCTCAAATTGGCGTGGGCGCTCGCGTAGTGATTTTTGGTCAAAAGCGAATGCCAATCAATGCAGTAGGGGAGGAAGTTAAAAATCCTCGCTACCCTGATGCAGATGAGGTACCTTATACCGTGCTCATTAATCCAACTGTTACGCCTTTAGGTGAGGCGATGGAAGACGGCTGGGAAGGTTGCTTGTCTGTGCCAGGATTGCGCGGCGTTGTCCCCAGATACACCCGCATTCACTATACAGGTGTTGATCAATATGGAAATAATATTGACCGATTAGTGAGCGGCTTTCATGCACGCGTAGTGCAACATGAGTGCGACCATTTAGAGGGCGTTTTGTATCCTATGCGAATACAAGACTTATCGAAATTTGGCTACACTCGCGTATTATTTCCCAATCAAGATATTCAAGACGATTGATTCCTAGCTGGTGTTCTAGGCGCTTAACTCGCCGAAATTAAGCTACTGTTGTAAAAATACAAATTTTCACTTGGGTATATGTTAACCCAATGTAAATTCATGTAATTTCTATGTAAATTTTCATTGCAAAATATAATGTTAGAGAATAGACTCAAAGAAATTGCATTTAAAATTAGCTGTAAGTAGTGGTTTATATGAGACAAATCTATTTCGCACAACACATTTTTAGGTGCGCAAGAAACATAAAATCAAGAAATAAGTTTAGGGAATAACAATATGTTGGTGAAACTCAAAAATCTAATTAATAACACTAGAGGGTGGTCAAGAGTGATTTTGCAAACAGCCACAGGCCACAATGTTACTGTTTCACCAACAGCGCTAAATAAGAGCCGTAAACATATATTAACGGTATTGTTAATGTTGCCATTAAGCGCAATGGCAAATATTGATTGGGTGGTTAATAATGACGATGCTGGCGCATCGGTTCCTGCTGGCTCAAATATTACTTACAACGTCACTGTGGCAAATAATGGTAGTGACCCTGCGCCTGGCACAACACTAACCTTAACGATTGATCCAGCAACCACATTTGTTAGTGCAACTGGTTTGGCTTGTTCTGGCACTGGCCCAGTATTATGTACTGTGCCAGCATTAGCTGTTGCTGGCAGTGCTGGTGATGAAGTGGGTGTGGTTGTAGTGGTTAACACAAGCACCTTAGCTTCTCCTGTTACGCTTGGCGCTAGTGTGCCCACTGGTGGAGAAGTAGGTGGTTTACCAGGCAATAACGTTGCTAATGAACCTACGCCTGTTAGTGCTGGTGCTGATGTTAGACTTGATATTACTGGCCCAGCGACAGCCCAGTCAGGGAGTTCAGTAACCTATATCTATACCGCTACTAATTTAGGCCCAAGTCCGAGTACGGGTAGCGTTTTAAGCATTCCAAAACCAACGGGTTTGGATAACATTACTACTCCAGCAGGTTGTACGCTTGGTGGGTCAACTTACACATGTAATATTGGTGCTTTAGCGGTTAATGGCACGTCGGCAATCAATTTTACAGGGCAAATTTCTGCTGCCTCGCCGTCAACAGTTTCACCTCAGGGAACAATTGTTGCATCTGGTGCTACACCAGATCCTGTGGCTGCAAATAATGCAAATACTTTCAACACAACTGTAACAGCAGGCAGTGATTTGCGCATTCAAAAATCCAGTTCACCCTCTGGTGGTACACAACTAGTGGGTTCGGCGGTTACGTTTACTCTAACGCCGACATACACTGGCGATGTGCCAGGGGCAATGACGATTTCTGACACTATTCCATCCAATTACACCGTTGGTGCAGTCGCTAGTCCTCAAAATGGCTGGACTTGTGGTGTCGCAGGGCAGGTGGTGACGTGTACAAAGCCTACGGGAACTGTTACAGGACTTAATGTTGCTTTGGGTGTTGTCTCTATTCCAACAACAGCAGCAACTGCGGGTGCAGGCATTATCAATACGGCAACGATTACGGGGCCAGTAGGTCAAGACCCAAATGCGGGCAATAATACGTCAAGTAGCCCAGCAATGACTTTGGTAAACCCAACAGTTGACCTGCAAGCCAACAAAACTGGCCCGAGCAATCCTGCCTTAGTGGTAGTGGGTAGTTCATATGCTTATAACATTAGCATGAGCAATATTGGTACCTCAGTGTTTTATGGTACCGCTACGATGGTTGATCACTTACCTGCTGGTTTGACTGTAAATAGCTATACGCTCAATGGCTGGGCATGTTCACCGGCTGCGCCAGTGTCAACGCCTCAAGACATTACATGTACACGTACTTACACGGTAGGTTCTCCATTGGGGATTAATGGAACTACACCATCAGTTGTGTTAAATACCACTGTAACTGGCACAGGTAACATTGCCAATGGATTAACAGTGAGTTCGCCTGATGCCAATATTGCTGACTTAAACCCTGCAAATGACAATATCACTTACAACGTGGATAGTGCGGCTAATGCAGCGTCAGCGGACATCAGTGTTGTTAAAACGATTGCTCATCCGTTTACCCCACCCAATTTTGCGGCAGAGTCTGGTCAAGATGTTTGGTACAAAGTTGAAATTATTAATTCTGGCTCAGTGACTTCAAATAATGTAACGATGACGGATGCCCTGCAAAATCTGATTAACAGTAATGCTGGTCCTACTGGTGCAGGTTTTATCAGTGCCACGATTACTGCAGGCGTTGCCACAGGTGGAAGCTGTAGTAGCGTTGCAAACGGTGCTACACGTAGAGACCTGACCTGTACTTTTGCAACTATCCCAGTTTGTACCAATGGGGTTGATTGTCCAACTATCGAAGTGAGAATTCGCCCAGGCGGCAATGCTGACTTGGCTAGAGCTAACACAGCGAGTGCTATTTCCAGCACAACGCACGACCCTGATTTGTCAAACAATAGTGATACTGTAACAAGTGAAGTTACTGCAAAGACGGACGTAACTGTTACTAAGGTAGGTCCTGCAAGTGTGCCTGCAGGTCAAAATTTAACTTATGTTATTACTGCGCAAAACGTCGCAAATGGGATGAGCTCAGCCGATAACGTCACAATTGTAGATACGCTTCCGGCTGACTTGCTCTTTATATCAGCTTCACCAAGTTCAGGTGCTTGCGGTACAACGCCGACTGCTAATAGTACTACTGGAGCGGCAACCAATAATATAATCAACTGTAATTTAGGTACTATTGCTAATGGTGCACAACAAACAGTAACAGTTGTTGTTAGGCCAAAAACTGCATTAAGTGTAACAACTATTACTAACGTAGTAGATGTGACCACCACTACTCCTGAGCTTGCCATAATAGATGGTGGTCTTACTAATCACGCTGAAAGACCAACCAACATAACTGCACCTGTGGTTGGTTTGTTTATTGATAAAGTTGATAACGTGGACCCTGTAGCGGTGGGTGACAATGTTGTCTATACCATTCAAGTGACTAACTCTGGATTATCAGCTGCAGAAAATGTAACCGTAACTGATACCTTACCAACGACCAATTTAAACTATATATCTCATACTGTTCCAGCTGGAGGTGGTTGTGGCTTGGCTGGAAATGTGTTGACTTGTAGCGTACCTTATTTAGCTGCTGGCGCGGTAACTAATTTTACCGTGACTATGCAGGGCACCGCCAAAGGGGTGGATAACAATGTCGCTACTGTAACCTCTAGCGAGATTATTGCGGGTAACGGCGTAGCCGATAATAGTGGTGGTGGAGAAACCACTACAGTGCGCACAAAAGCAGACATGGAGGTGGTAAGCAAAACGCCATCAGCAGCTACTGTTAATCTAAATGAGCCATTTACCTACGTGGTGAAGGTGAGAAATAATGGCCCAAACGAGGCTGATGATGTTGTGGTATCAGATACTTTGCCAGCGGGAATGCAGCTTACAGGTACGCCTGTAGCGACAGTTGTATCTGGAACGACAATTCCTGCTGTTCCCGTTGCTTGTACAGGCATAGCAGGTGGTACTGCACTCACTTGTAATTTAGGCACAGTGAATTTAGCTGCTGTTGTTGATATTTCTGTACCAGTTCGGGTAGTAAGTTCAGGCGGAGTATTTAATAATACTGCCTCTGTTTTAACATCGTCATTAGATATTAATGGTGGTAGCAATCCAACTGCAGGTAATAACTTTAAAACAGTGCCTGTCACTGTGAACAAGTCTAGCTTAGCGGGTGTAGTTTACCGCGATGTGAACGATGATGGTGCACAGCTTGGTGCAGGTGAAACGGGCATTGTTGGTGTGCAAATGCAATTAGCTGGCACAGATGCTTACGGTAATGCTGTTACGAGAACTGTCACTACTATTGCAGGTGGTACATACCTATTTGATAACTTGCCACCAAGTAATGGTGCGGGTTATACAATAACTGAAGTTGCTCAGCCAACTGGCTTTACAGATGGTAAAGAGACGGCTGGAAGCGTGGGCGGAACGCCTGGTGCAAACTATACTACTGACATTATTAGTGGGGCTATACTGCCTGCAAATACTGCTGCTACGGGTTATCTATTTGGTGAATTACCGCCAGTCACAGTCAGTGGTACAGTATTTAACGATACAAATGGATTGAATGATACCTTTGTTAACGGGACTGGTACCAATGCTGGATCGGGGACATTAACGGCTTACCTTGTTCGAGGTGGGTTAGTGGTATCAAGTAATACAGTTGCGGTGAATGGCACATTTAGTTTAGCAGCTGCGGCCAACACAACTGGTTACACAGTAGTATTATCAAATACCGCAGGCGTGGCCGTAGGCACCGCTCCACCTGCAACAAGCTTGCCTGCTGGTTGGGTGAATACGGGTGAAAATAACGACTTGCCAACTAACGCAGGTAGTGATGGCACTATAAATGGTGTTTCAGCATCATTTGACGTTCTTTTGGCGACAGTACCTAACCGTAACTTTGGTATTGAGAGACCACCAACAGCTGGTACAGCAACATATCCTGTACAAACGAATCCTGGTGGCACAGGGACATTACCAGTAGGTGCTGGCGCATTTACAGGTGCTTTACCTGGAGGCGTAGTTGGTTCAAACGCGACTGACCCAACTGCAGTAACTAATATAAGGATCACTGCGTTCCCTAGCAATGTAACTTCAATCACTATTAATGGCACAACATATACGGCAGGTACATTCCCACCAGGAGGCGTCACAGTAACTATAGCTGAGCTTGCTGGCATGAATGTGGATCCAATAGATGGGCTTAACACGATAGATATTCCTTACGTGGCGATTGATGCTGCGGGTCAAGAGTCTAACCTTGGTCATGTGATATTGCCGTTCACAGGAGTGACTGTCAGTGGAAATGTGTATGACGATGCCAATGGTTTACTTGGTGCTCCAGCTAACACTGTTGATGGCACTGGCACAAATGCTAGCTCTGGCACGTTAACGGCTTACTTGGTTAATAGCGCAGGTAATATTGCTGGCGTCAGCCCCGTCTTGGCAAGCGGCGTGTTTAGTTTTGGTGGAGTAACTTCTGCTACAGGTTATACTGTTGTGCTTTCAAATAGCGCAACTGGCGTACTTGGTGCGCCACCACCAGCTCCAAGTTTGCCCGCAGACTGGGTAAATACGGGCGAAAATAATGCTGCAAGTTCTGTGGTGGGTAGTGATGGCACAGTAAATGGCATCTCAGCCCAATTTGATGTTATTGGTGTAGATGTTATCGATCGAAATTTTGGCATAGATCATCGACCAACGACAACAGATGTAACAGGTGTGGTGCAGCCAAATCCAGGCGGTGCAATTCAGGTACAGGTACCAACTCTTGTTGGTGGTGATACCGAGGACGGACCCAAAGGAGCAGGTAATACATTCATTATCTCTACATTGCCTAATCCGGCAACTATGGGCTTACTCTATTATAATGGCGTATTGGTGACAGCTGGTCAAACAATTGTTAATTACGACCCAACACTTTTGACGATAGATCCTGTAGATGGCGCATTATCAGCGGTGTTCACAGTGGCTAGCGTAGATGCTGCCGGCGTGGCAGATTTAACACCTAATACTGTCACAATTCCATTCTCGCAATTGATTATTAGTGGCAATGTATTTAATGACTTAGATGGTAGTAAAGTTAAAAATGGCGCTGAAAATTCAGTGATACCAGCAGGTTTAAATGCGGTGTTGACTGATGCCGCAGGCGTGGTGATTGCGGTGGTTTCGGTTGATGCTTCTGGTAACTATAGTTTGCCAGCATCACCCAATACCACTTATAGCGTCGTAATTACATTGGCTAATCCTGCAATAGGTGCGACCTCAGTTCCTGTCAGCTTACCTGCTGGTTGGGTAACCACTGGCGAAAATCTCGCAGGAGTAGTAGAAAATAACCCAGACAGCAGGCAAACTGTTACTACAGGTGTGGTGGATAGAATTAATGTGAACTTCGGTATTGCTCAGCCTACTGCTGCAGTTTCAGGCAATGTTTGGCGTGATTTAGACCACAATCGTGCATTAGGTGCTGGTGAAACAGCAGTACAAGGTATCACTGTAGAATTGCTTAATTCTGCTGGCACTGCAGTTGTTAAAACGGCTGTAACAGATGCCAGTGGACATTATGTGATGACGGGTTTAGCGCCAGGTGACTATACAGTTCGCTTCCGCGATAATGCGACAGGTGGAATTATTTTGGGTTCACCTACCTATGATGATCAAGTTGCCAATACTTTGCCAGGTGCCGGTACGGGTGCAACGCCGATAGGTAGCTCTAATATTGACACCATTGGGCAAACGCTAAAAGTTAGCCTAATTGCAAACCAAGAACTGGTAAAACAGTCGCTACCTTTTGACCCATCAGGGGTTGTGTATAACTCCATTACACGTGAGCCAGTGCCAGGAGCAACTGTAACTCTGTACAGCGGTGGAGTAGCTGTGCCTAATAATTGCTTGATTGGTAACCTAAATACACAAGTGACTGGTCCACTAGGTACTTATCAATACTTGTTGATTCGACCTGTGCCAGTTGGTTGCCCAGGAACCGGCGCTTACAGAATACAGGTAGATGAACCAAGTGGATACTTGCCACCTAATGCTCAACAAGGCGGCGTGACTGCCCCAGCTGGCACTTATACACCAACAGCTGGCGTTGGCGTAGATGCGATTCAAGCGCAATCAACTCCACCTACTGGTGCGCAATCAACATTGTATTACTTTGATTTCAACTTTGACTTAGTGGGTGGCAGAGGAGTGGTCAATAACCATATTCCACTTGATCCAGTACTGTCTAACTCTTTCATCGTAACCAAAACTGGTAATAAATCAATCGCGGAGATTGGTGATGTGGTGACCTATACAGTTAAGGCGAGAATGACGCAAGGTTTAAGGTTGGCCACCTTTGATTTAGTGGATAATTTACCTGCAGGTTTTAGGTATATTCCTGGAACTGCAACGCAATCAACTGGCGGCGTAGCACAAACACCGTTGGCTGATCCATTGCCAGCTGGAAACTTAGGTCCGCAACTGACTTTCAAACCAACGTTTGCGGCCCAAGTTACAGATGCAACTGTCACTTATAAAGTGCGCGTGGGTGTTGGCGCAATGCAAGGCGATGGTATCAATAGGGTACAAGGTAGATCACCGTTTGCTACGTCAAACACGGCTCAATTTAAAGTAAAAGTAACTGGCGGCGTCTTTACTAACGATGCATGTCTTGCTGGTAAGGTATTTGTGGATTGCAATAATAACCACATTCAAGACGCTGAAGAACTAGGTATTCCGGGCGTACGCATGTACATGGAAGATGGTACTTACTTTATTAGTGATGTTGAGGGCAAATTCAGCTATTGCGGTATTAGCCCGAAAACACACGTACTTAAAGTAGATAGTTTAACTATGCCGCGAGGAAGCCGTTTAACGACAACTAGCAACCGCAATGCAGGTGATGCTAACAGTTTGTTCTTAGATACAAAAAATGGTGAGTTAATTCGCGCTGACTTTGCAGAGGGTACTTGCTCAAATACAGTGCTTGAGCAAGTGAAAGCACGCCGTACACAAGGTGAGGTGCGCGCACCAGAAACCGAGAAAAAAGGCGGCCCAGCCATTAAGTTTGAGGGTAAATCGCCTGCTTATCCACAGCAGGGTACTGATAGTGCTAACCAAAGGCTGGTGAAACCGCGGGGAGGAGCAGGCGAAGCGCCTGTCTCTAACACGGTGAACGATAACCCCGTACAACCATTATCGGAGTCTAGCGGAAATACGCGAGGTAATAATCTGCGTGATCAAGAAGGAGGTGCAAAATGAAATTGCTCAACCTTTTTACACTGACTCAATCACGAGATAATGCTATGAAACTGAAACACAAGAATTTACCTAAACAAAAAGCGTTAGATGTTATGCGTACACGTGCGATCGTGTTAGCGATTGCGGGTACGTTTGCTACATATGTTCCAAATATTTATGCTGAAGAGGCGATTGAATTAACTGAGCAAACTCAGGTTGAAGCTCAAGTTCAGCCTGAAAATCAACTGCCAGCTGAGACCACAGAATCAACAGCTTCAGAAGTCGTAACAGAAACTTCCGAGGCCACAGCAAAAGAGGATGTCCGTTTTGAAAGTGTTGCAGGAACTACTGAATCAAGCGAAATTTCTCATGGAGTTACGCCTAAAACACGAGTTACTGACCCTGATGCTATTAAACCGGTAGGAGTTTACGCTGATAGCAAAGGTGCAGTGGATTACAAAGCGAATGTGAACGTAGGCAAAATTGCAGTTGAAATTGATAAAGATGGTTTACCAGCCGATGGGCAAAGTGCAGTTGAAGTTACAGTTAAACTTTCTGACCTTAAAGCCCAAGCAATGACCGATGTGGCCTATATAACGGTAGAGGTAAGTGGCGGACGTATTTTATTGCCAGGCCAAAATACAGACGAACTAGGCCCTGAGGGTGGTGATTTAGATAAAGTAACACCTGGCACACAAGTAAAAGTTAAAAACGGCGTGGCAACATTCAAGCTGCTTGCCCCTGCCGAGCCGCAAGATGTGCAAGTTAGAATAACCTCTGGCGATGTTACTGCGGCTGGCACGGTGAGTTTTTTACCTGAATTACGTGAGATGGTAGCTGCAGGTTTGATTGAAGGTATTATTAGTAAACGTAATATTTCTGCTGGCAGTTTGTCGCCGCATCGTAATGAAGATGGCTTTGAACAACAAATTCGCCGTTGGAGTAATCAATTCCAAAGTGGTAAAGCGAATGCTGCAATGCGTACGGCATTCTTTATTAAAGGCAAAATTAAAGGTGATGTGCTTTTGACTGCCGCTTTTGATTCTGACAAAGAAACCCGTGCGCGCTTACTGCGCGACATACGCCCTGATGAGTTTTACCCAGTATATGGTGATAGCTCTATTCATGGATTCGATGCGCGTTCAAGTGACAGGCTTTATGTAAGATTAGATAAAGACAAAAGTTATGCTCTGTATGGAGATTTTAATACAGGGAGCGGCTTTAGTCAGATGACTGGAGGTGGTAATGTGGCCAGTTTGCAATTACGTAACTTGGGTCAATATAACCGCACAGCCACAGGGTTTAGAGGGCATTATGAAAAAAGCACTGTTCTAGGAAACGCCTTTTTGGTGCGTGACAACTTAAAACAAGCAATTGAAGAATACCCTGGTAACGGTACATCAGGCCCGTTTGCGGTAAAAAACAACTCTGCATTAGAAAACTCAGAAAAAGTTGAAATTATTATTCGTGATAAAGATCAACTGAATGTCATTAAAGAGGTGATTACCTTAGCACGCTATGAAGATTACGTGTTTGAACCTTTTAGTGGCCGTATTTTACTTAAAACACCATTGATGGCATTAACACCAAATGGTGACAGACAATCTTTACGAATCACTTATGAAGTCGAGCAAGAAGACGGCGAGCAATTCTGGGTAGGTGGTATTGATGGTCAGGTTAAATTAACCAATAACCTCGAGGTAGGTGGAACTTGGGTTGAGGATCGCAACCCTTTATCTAAATATCGTTTACAAAGTGTCAACACCGGCGTTAAGTTGGGTGAAGATACGATGTTGGTAGGTGAAATTGCACGCTCTAACTCTTCAACTTATACCGATAGTAACGGCAATGTTTATGCAACACCTGTATCTGGGGCAAGTGTTGAAGATGAAGTTAATGGAAATGCATATCGAGTTGAGTTGGTTAGTAAAAGTGCGCAAGATGCATTAAAACCTTGGTCGGCTAAAGCTTGGTGGGCAAGGTCTGACGAAGACTTTGACAACAGTGCTACAGGTTATACACACGGTAAAGGTGAGGCTGGAGCTAAAGCAAAAATTCAACTTAGCGAAATCATCGGTGTGTATGGTGAAGCCCTTCGCAGTGAAGACCGCGCGCTAGCGGGCGATGCTGTTCGTACAGGTGAAAAACTTGGTGTAACTGCAAAAGTGACAGATAAACTCACTTTAGATGGCTTTGTGCGTCATATTCAAGAGGATGAAAACTTTGAGCCACAAGCTTTAGTGGGCGGTAATAATACACCATTAGGTGGCACGTTAAATCAAACAGGCGGCTTTTATGGGCTAGGTCAAGATCAAAATGGGTTTGCCTCAACTGGTGTTTCAAGCAGAGGTCCAGGTTTATCAGACAGCTTAGATGCAACTACCGTTGGTGTAGGGGCTCATTACCAAGCAACAGAAAAACTGAATTTTGACGGTTTATTAGAGCGCGGTGGTGAAGACCAAAAACGTATTGTCTTAGGCACGCAATATCAAATTGCCGAGCGCACACGATTATATGCTCGTGCAGAAACGCAAACAGGTTTAGCGTCAAGTTATTCTTTAGATGCGGCTGACCGAAGCACCAGTTTTTCAGCGGGCGTTGATACAAGCTATATGAAAAACGGTAATTTGTTTACAGAGTATCGTCTGCGCGATGCTTTATCTGGGCAGCAAGCTGATATTCGTGATATGCAATTAGCCAATGGCGCACGCAACACATGGAATATTGCAGAAGGCATTACGGCTAATACAGGCATTGAATACCTAAAAATATTTAAAGGTGAACAGCAAAACGCCTTAGCACTGACTGGCGGCGTAGATTATGCTGTTAATCCATTGTGGAAAGCTTCAGGACGGATTGAGTTTAGACGTCTATTTGATAACAATGCAAATCCAGGTAATCAGGCAACGAATCAGTGGCTTAATACTTTATCTTTTGCACGTAAGTTAGATCGCAATTGGACATTACTCACTCGAAACTATTTGTTGGTGACGCGTAATAACGAGGATAGCAGCGGAAATAATAAGGGTAATACTTTCCAAGATCGCTTCCAAATTGGTGCCGCTTGGCGACCTGTTGATCATAATCAGTGGAATGGTTTGGCACGTTATGAATACAAAAAAGTGAATGATAAATCAATAGCCGATGACCCAATTACAGGCAATATGGGTGAAGATTATCATAGCCATATTGTGTCTGCACATATGGATTATCATCCAAGCCGACCATGGTGGATGACAGGTCGCGTGGCGGGTAAACGTACAACGGATGACACTTTGCCAACAGACAAAGCCTACAGTGCCTACTTATTGGGTGGTCGTGTGGTGTATGACATTACTGAAAAATGGGACTTAGGCGTACTAGGCAGTGTGTTGTATAGCCCACAAGGTAGTTCTAAACAGTGGGCTGCCGGTTTAGAAGCTGGCTATCAATTACAAACAAATTTATGGGCTTCAGTGGGCTTTAACTGGTCAGGCTTTACTGATAGAGACTTAAGTGGCTCTGATTACACCGCGCAAGGGTTGTATGCAAGATTGCGCTTAAAATTTGATGAGAATTTATTTGCTGGTAAAAATGAGCAGGTTAATCGCGCACTTGAACGCACAGATAGCGCACCAGAAATTAAAAACTAATATTAAAAAATAACACTTATAGACTGATTTAGAGGCAAATATGAAAAAACAATTGATAACACGTGCAGGCCTGAGTGCCGTAACAACTGTAGGTTTGTTAGTTGCACTGATTAACCCTGCGCAAGCGGATGAGGCGGCTGCAACGACAAAAGCGGTAGAAGCTGTTGCAGTTGAAGCCAAAGCAGAACCAACGCTCAATGCTGCTAAAGATCGTATTACAGACCAGGCGATTAAGGCAGATCAGGCTACTTATACAGCCACACAAGCACGCATTAAAGCGTTAAATGACACCGGAATACCTGTAAAAGATTACGCCCTATCAAAAGCACAATGTTGGTTAGATGTTTCACTTCATGAGTACACGCGTAATGATCGCTCAGCTTTTCCACAAGAGGCATTGAGTCAATCTGCAGCCATATTGACTGCACTAGAAAGTAACAGCTCGCCAAACCCGGCAGAGCAAACGCCACTGGTAAATAATGCAGATAAATTGCGTGAAGATTTGTGGGCTAAGGCTGGTACGTTAATGCAAGCCCCAGCAAAAGTATGCTATGCACAAAAAGTTGCTTGTGCTGAAGTGGAATTAGCGCACGCTGGTAATGAGCATAAACAACAGGGCTGGCGTCATGCCAAACCTTATGTGCAAATTGCTGAAGATTTAATTGCAGAAGCAGAAGCTATCGGTGATAGTTGCCTGCCACCGCCAGCAGCACCTGCTACTGAACCAGTTGTACTTGAACCATTAATGGTAGAGCATATAGATTTAGCCGCAGATGCCTTGTTTAAGTTTGATAAATCCACAGGTAATGATTTATTACCAGCTGGTAAAAAAACCTTAGATGAATTGGCAGAGCGCATCAATAGCACGTTTATTACCATCGATCATATTAAACTAACAGGCTATACAGATCGCTTAGGCAGTGAGGAATACAATCAGGCACTTTCTGAGCGCCGTGCGCAGACTGTAAAAAGTTACCTGCAGAGCAAAGGTGTTGCTAGTGATATTGAGGCAGTAGGCAAGGGTGAGGCTGATCAAGTGGCGGATTGTGGAACATCAACTAAAGTTACAAAAGCGTTGACTGAATGTTTACAGCCTAACCGTAGAGTTCTTGTTGAAGTACAAGGTGTTAAAAAGCGCAACCCTAACCAATAATTGTAAACTTCAATACGCTTAAACTAGCGTTTTAGTTGTCACATCAAGTCATGGTTAAACTTTTAACCATGACTTTTTTATTTGCTTATTCTTCTAAATATTTTCCAGCTCAATATTCAAAGCCACATTTCTTTGCTATAATGCCGCCTTATCTCGCGGGCTGAGTGATTAGTCAAGCGAACAAAAATGTAAGAGTGGCAGAGCGCGTTTGAATAAATGGCATGCTATAGTCTTGCAAGACTGTGATGGTGAAAGTCGTTACGGCAAAAAATGTTATAAATAGTAATAGGAAGAGTGGCAGAGCGGTTTAATGCTACAGTCTTGAAAACTGTCGTGGGTTCACGCCCACCGTGAGTTCGAATCTCACCTCTTCCGCCAAATTTTAATGCCGCTTTAAGCGGCATTTATTTTTAAAGACATCGTTTTTTATTTAAGGAAATCACATGACACAAATTATCATCGACCATAATCCATCTGAAGAAAAACTAAAATCACTCGGCGTAGCAAACTGGTCTATCTGGGATTGCGCACCATCAAAATTCCCATTGAATTTTGACTCAGCTACAGAAAGCGCTTATTTGCTTGAAGGTGAAATTCGCGTAACGCCAGTAGGCGGCGAAACCGTTGTCGTTAAAGCGGGCGATTTTGTGGTATTTCCAAAAGGTTTGAAATCAAACTGGGAAGTGACTAAACAATTGAAAAAACACTACAAACATTCTTAATTATTGTTTGTAGTTGCCATTTTTTAAAGGTGGCATAAAATAAAGCCTTGAGATATTTATCAAGGCTTTATTTGTTTTTGTAAGGAGTGCGCGCCATGCCTAAAATTACCGTAGAAAAACCGAGTGCAGAAAAGTTGAAGTCTTTAGGGGTCACTAGCTGGCCGATTTGGACCAAAGAAGTTTCCGAGTTTCCGTGGAGTTATAGCTCGCAAGAAATCGCCTATATTTTAGAAGGCGAAGTCACGGTGATAGAAAAAGGTGGCGAATCGGTGAGCTTTGGCGCGGGCGATTTAGTGACTTTTCCCACTGGGCTAAGTTGCACTTGGCAGGTTAAAAAAGCCCTGCGCAAGCATTATCATTTTGATTAAAAAATGTATTGAAATAACACAACATCATTTCACCACCTCTGCGAGCCTTATTCTATGCGGCTTGCAGAGGCATAAAAAATCCTCGGGCGATTTTTGCCTTATATTTCAGCCAAAATAGCGGTTTTAAGTGCGTCAATTTTTGGGGTGTCTAGTGTTTGGTTTTTTTGCGCAGAAATAATAAAGCTATCTTCGGCGCGCTTGCCTAGCGTATTAATTTTAGCGTTGTGTAAATCAATGCCATGTAGCCAAAAAATGCGCGCCAGCGTCGCCAGCAAGCCGGGTCTATCGTTGGCCACAATATCGAGCTTATGCTGTTTTTGGTTGGCTTCTTGGGTAATCAGCACTTGTGTTTCAATTGGCATGTGTTTTACTTGGCGGCTCACGCGGCCTTTAAGCGGGGCTTCAAGTGGCGCATCGCTGACTAATTTTTGCGTGAGTTCTTGCTCAATAAATTTAAGCAAGCCGCTGTAACTGACTGATTTGCCTGATTGGTCCAGCACAATAAAGGTATCTAGCGCGTAATCGTGGTTGGTGGTGTAAATTTTTGCCTCTACAATGCTGTAGCTCATGTGGTCAAAAAAGTTACAAATGCGCGCAAATAAATCGTGCTTATCTTTGGCGTAAATCATCACTTGTATGCCATCACCACTAGGGCTTAATCGGGCGCGTACTATGGCTTTAGCCGCATTTAAATGGGGCGTGAGCAAGCGGCTATGCCATGCAATTTCATCGCTTTCATGGCGGATAAAATAGTGTGTGCCAAATGTTTGCCAAAGCTGCTCGTAAGAGTGCGCGCTGAGGCCATATTGCTTGAGTTTGCTGGCGGCTTCTTGCTTGCGCGTATTGGTGGCTTGTTGCACGTATTCGGCTTGATTCGCCAAGGCTTTTTTGGTGGCGTTAAATAGGCTCTCTAGCAAACGGGCTTTCCATGCGTTCCATACTAATGGGCTGGTACCGCGAATATCCGCCACGGTGAGTAAGTACAGCGCGGTGAGTTGGCGCTCGTTATGCACAAATTGTGCAAAATGCTCAATCACGTTAGGGTCAGATAAATCTGACTTTTGCGCAGTGGCGGACATTTTAAGATGCGATTCAACCAACCAAGCCACCAGGGCGCTATCTGCCTTGGGTAAGTGGTGTAATTTGCAAAATTTTAGTGCATCCACCGTGCCGAGCGTGGAGTGGTCGCCACCGCGACCTTTAGCAATGTCATGAAATAGTGCTGCTAAGTAGAGTAAATGCGGTGCATCAAATTGAGCAAATAATTGGCTACAAACAGGAAACTCGTGTTTGAGCTCAGGCTTGCTAAAGCGGCGTAAATTGGCCAGCACATTTAATATATGTTCATCAACGGTATAAACATGAAATAAATCATGCTGCATTTGGCCAATAATGCGCCCAAACGCCGGGATATACGCTCCTAAAATGCCATAGCGATTCATGGCGCGCAAGGCATGGTTAACGCCATTTGGCTGAGATAAAATGTTGATGAACAATTTTTTATTGTGGGCATCTTGTCTAAATTCACGATTTACTAACGGTTTAACCCGTTGCAAGTTGCGTAGCAAAGTTGCCCCCATGCCAGTCAGTTCTGGGTGTTGTTGTAGCAATAAAAACGCTTCTAAAATGGCGCTGGGTTGACGCTGTAGCAAGTTAGCATTTTTAGCTTCTAGCAAGTGGTTATAGGCAATAAATCGCGCGTTAATTGGTTGAATGCTAGGTGATTTAGTCATAATCACCTCAAACGATTTCAGCAAAATCTCATTGATGAGCCGTACAAACTTTACGCTGCGGTAGTAATTTTGCATCAACTGCTCGCTGGCGCGTTTGCGTGGCGTGTTGATAAAACCTAAATCGGCGGCCAGCGTATTTTGATAGTCAAATAGCAGGCGGTCTTCACGACGGTTACTTAAAAAATGTAGGCGAATGCGCAGTAATTGCAAACTTAGTTGATGGCGCTGAATTTGCCTTGCTTCTAATGGGGTGAGAATATTAAGCTTGGTTAAATGCCCCCAAGTGTTCGGTGTACGCCTTGCATCTGGCATATTGAGGCTATGCGCAATCCACAAAATGGTGTGTAAATCGCGCAGTCCACCAGGGCTTTCCTTAATATTGGGTTCTAAGTTATAAGCGGTGTCGTTAAATTTTTGGTGGCGCTGCGTTTGCTCTTTGCATTTTGAGTTGTAAAACTTGCGTTTGATTTCAGGGCTGGCAAGCGTTTCATCAATGGCTTGCGCAAATTGATCATAAAGTGGATTGTTGCCAGTTAAAAAGCGCGACTCCATCAAGTTAGTTTGTACGGTCAGGTCTTTTTTTGCCTCAATAATGCACTCGCTTAAGGTGCGCACGCTATTGCCCACTTGCAAGCCAATATCCCAAAATAGGCCAATCAGCGTTTCTATGCGGCTGTTAATTGCGGCATTATTTTGCGCAGTTTCGGGCAGTAAAATGAGCAAATCAATGTCAGAATGTGGGTATAGCTCGCCACGCCCATAGCCACCCACTGCAATCAGGCAGCATTGCGCATCAATGCCTGTTTGCGCCCACATTTGCGCCAGTAAATCATCAATCAGCAGACAATGCTGTTTAAATAATCGTTTGGCGTTAGGTTTTTGGGTAAAGTCGGCCTTGAGTACCTCAAAGCCTGTTTTAAGCTGTTGCCGCCATGCGGGGATATAGTCGGCAACGCTTTTTGACATTATTGCTTCACAAAATCAGGTATCGCAGGTGAGCCACTGGATAATGTCATCACCTCAAAGCCAGTTTCTGTGACTAAAAGGGTGTGTTCCCACTGCGCGGATAAGCTGCGGTCTTTGGTCACAATCGTCCAGCCATCGGGCATTTGTTTAATATCGCGCTTGCCCGCGTTAATCATGGGCTCAATGGTAAACATCATGCCGGCTTTAAGCACCAAACCTGCGCCTGGCTTGCCATAGTGCAGCACTTGCGGCTCTTCATGAAACACTTTGCCAATGCCGTGCCCGCAAAACTCGCGCACCACGCTATAGCCGCTTTTTTCAGCAAAGGTTTGAATGGCGTAGCCAATATCGCCTAGCGTTGAGCCGGGCTTAACCTTGCTAATGCCAATCCACATGGCTTGGTAGGTAATTTCGCACAAGCGTTTGGCTTGATTGGTGACTTCGCCCACATAAAACATACGGCTGGTGTCGCCGTGGTAGCCATCTTTTATTACTGTGATGTCAATATTTAAAATATCGCCATTTTTCAAGGCTTTATCACTGGGCACACCGTGACAAATTTGCTGGTTAATCGAAGTGCAAATAGACTTTGGATAAGGTTTATGGCCATCAGGCGCGTAATTAAGCGGCGCGGGAATCGTTTTTTGCACATCCACCATGTAATCATGGCAAAGCTTATCGAGTTGATCTGTAGTGACGCCATGCACCACAAACGGCGCGATGTAATCTAGCACTTCGGACGCCAATTTACCGGCGATGCGCATTTTTTCGATGTCTTGCTGATTTTTGATTGTAACGGCCATGGGCTTAAAAATAGGATAAATAACAGACGCTATTTTAGCATAGCCTAGCAAGTGATTTTTCATTCGACTAAAAAGCATTTTTGTTAGACGAGTGGCTACAATAGTGAGGTAAAAAAATCCCGCAATACATACGCAGTGCATTGCGGGCGAAGGGAGCGAAATTTTGGAGATCTACGCTATGTATTATTAGCAAAACCTATGCCAATTAAATTACTCTTTTCATTCAATCAGTTACAAAAACACAAGCAAACTCAATTTTGGCTGAATTCAGCCAATGGTTGTATGCAACCATTTATTGCAGTAAACACACTTAAAGCACGTTTAAAATCCCTTTTAAAAACGCATAAAATTGCCTAGTTTTTAACACATATCATTTCACCACCTCTGTAAGCCAGTCTGCATGCGGCTCGCAGAGGAGAAAATTTTTCTCGGGCGAAAATCAGCATTTAAAATAAGCATTTTTCGCTTAAAATATGCACTACTTTTTACAGGTGTTTTGATGATGCAAAGCAGCCAACTTATTTGCGGGGTAGATGAAGCAGGGCGCGGCCCACTGGCAGGCAGTGTATATGCCGCCGCCGTGATTTTAGATGGCAACAACCCCATTATTGGCTTGGCAGACTCAAAAAAACTCAGTGAAAAAAAGCGCGGTGCACTGGCGATTGAGATTAAGCAAAAAGCACTGGCTTGGGCCATTGCCAGCTGCACTGCTAAAGAAATTGACCAGATTAATATTCTACAAGCCAGCTTGCTGGCAATGAAGCGCGCGATAGAAGCCATGCAAGCGCAGTTTAGCGCGGTGTTAAATGGGCATGAAATTTTGGTGCAAGTAGATGGTAATAAATGCCCGAAAATTAACCTGCTGTGCGAGGCGATAGTGAAAGGCGATAGCAAGGTGCAAGCGATTTCAGCCGCGAGTATTTTAGCCAAAACCGCGCGGGATGCGGAACTTTACGAACTGGATAAACTATACCCGCAATACGGTTTTGCACAACATAAAGGTTACCCAACGTCAGCGCATTTAGCAGCACTTGCGGTGCATGGGATTTGTGTGGAGCATCGGTTGAGTTATGGGCCTGTTAAGGCGTTGTTAGAATAGTAGTGTGGGTAACGCATTGCTAAGCCCATCCTAGGCTTGCTGGTAATAAATAGTTTAAAAACCAAGGCCAATCGATTTCCACGCGTCTGCAAAGCAAGGTTGGTCATATTCTTGAGGATTTAGCCAATAACTGCGCTTACCATCTTTTTCATTATACTTCGCTAACCCTTTTATGTCGTTGGGCAACAATATGAAAACTCTGGGTTCGCTTGAGACTTTATCAATGATAATCCAGAAATCTCCCATTATCTTTTCCAGAGAATTGCCTAACGGTACGGCGTTTCTATTGGATAGTGTTTTGACTTGTACACCAATATATTCGGTTGCACTTGAGTTGTAGGCGATAATATCAACACCTCTAGCGTTCCTTGAGGTTGGCATCACATTCCAGCCTCTGAGGGATAAATGATAGCAGGCATAAAACATACCGATGTTGCCAACAATCTGGGTATCAAGTTTAGAGTTTTTTGTTTTATCATTCATGATATAAATTAAATAACTATCCTTAATGTAAAAGTAAAAACACCGTCGGCTTCTTATGCAAATCAGGCAGTGGTGACTTCTTCCACTGTGCTACCGTTTTAGTTACAATCAGTTCACTCTCAAGACTAATATTACACGCTACGCATAGCCTTGTATTCGCTTGGCAGTGCGCCAAAATATCTTCTAGTAAATGTTGGTTGCGGTAGGGGGTTTCTATAAAAATTTGTGTTTCATTATTTTTTGCGGATTGCTTTTCAATTTCTTTTAAGCGGTTAATGCGCGCGGCTTTATCCTGTGGAATATAGCCTAAAAAAGTAAAGCGCTGCCCATTTAAGCCACTTGCCATAAGGCTGAGTAATATCGAGCTGGGGCCAACCAGTGGCGCAACGCGGATGCCTTTCGCATGGGCGAGGGCGGCGAGTTTAGCGCCAGGGTCGGCAATGCCAGGGCAGCCTGCTTCACTCATCAAGCCAACATCTTGGTCGGCTAATAGTGGCGCGAGTAGGGCTGGGATGTTTTTATCTTCGGTGTGCTCGTTTAAGGTGAGTAGTGTGAGTTCGCGTACGGGCTTGGCGGTTTTAATGGTGCTTAAAAAATGCCGCGCGGTTTTTTCATTCTCAACAATAAAAGTGTCTAACTTTTGGGCAATGGTGACTACTTCTTGCGGTAAAACGCGGTTAATATTGTCGTCACCCAAAGTGACGGGAATGAAGTAAAGCGTGCCTAGTTTCACGGGTTAATTATTTCTAAATTTTGCACTTATTTTACACGATATCAAAACACATGCCCTGCAAGCCAGTATCCATGCGGCTTTCGCATTCGACTTAGTGCTTTAGCACTTAGTGAGAATGGTGATGCCAAGAACTGGTACAGGGCGATGATTTTTTCTCGGCGCAAAAAACGCCCTAATTTATCCAATTTATTACACAGTGTTAGTACTTGGTTTGCACACGATAAGTCAGCGTGGTTTTACCTTCTGCTGGAATTTCAACTTTCCATACAGCTAAGTGACTATTGGCTTTTTTGTGTGGGTGGCTTTCATCCACAACTTTCCAATCGCCACCAATCGGCTCTTGCACCAGCACCGTCATTTTCTCTTTTTTGGCATTTTTAAGGGTAAATTCAAATGCGCTTTCAAACGCGCTATGGCCTTTTTGTGGGTTAGGTAGTAGTTTAAATTCGGTTTGTTTTTTATCGGCGGTCACGTCAAAAGATTCGCCTAGTTTAATACGCACAGTTTCGTTTTTTGGGGTGTGGTCGATGTTATCTTCACCCACAAATTGCGCGTTGCCGGCTTTATCTTTTTTATACACGCGCAACACGCCTTTAGGCAATGGCATGCCTAATTTACTGGCTTCTTTATTTTCAAATTCCACAAAAGTGCTTACTTTTAATTTGGTGCCAATTTCGCCATATTGGGCGGTGTAATAATATTCCGCGCCACGCAACACTAGCTCTTTGCGCGCAGGGATATTGCTGGCAGAAAGAAGCGCTACTTGCTTGGTTTGGCTTTCAGCAATGGTGGTGGGGCGGTCGAGGGTGTAAAGATGATATTCAAGCAAAGATTCTTCAGCCATCGGTGCTGGGGCGGCGGCTTCCATTGCCATATCCATATTTTTACGCATCATGGCAGCGCGTGGGTATTCGGGTTGCACGCGGTTCACATCACCTGCTACTAATTGCAATTTGGCATTTTTGTAGGTTGCGCCGCTGGTGTTGGTGAGTGTTACCCAGCCAGATAAATCAATGCTGTCTTCTTTTGGGCTGAGTTCTGCCACGTAATCTGCTTTCCAACCCAAGCCGCCAGTTAAATAACTAAGCTCTACCGTTTGCTTTGCTGCACCTTTGTTATCAATTTGCGTCACCAATGTTGGGCGGTCACGCAGGTTTTCTGGCACGTCATCATACACAATTCTGCCCGGCAAGCCTGTTTCAATGCGGTTACCCATTTTGAGCACTACGCCATTGTTAGCAGATAATACCGTGGCTTTTTCAGTGGTTTCAACCCCTGTGGTGGGGTGTGTTTTAACGATGCTCACGGTTTTACCCACGTATTTTTGCAGCATTTTTTCAGGCGTGAGTAAGTCAAAATCAAAATTTTGCTCAAGCAAAGTGAGGCTTCCCGGGGCGGTAATGCTGCGCAAAAGCGCGGTTTCTGGGCGAATTTGTGCGCTGACATCGCGCAATGCTAGTGCGTTTAAGCCTTTTTTTAAGTTCACTTGACGCGTATCTTTAACCAAAGCTAAATCGCCGTTATAGATAGTCACAGCAACCGTTTGTTGTTCGTTAAGCGTGCTACGTGATTCTTCTAAATCCATCGCAATGGCTCCTGAAACTAAGGTCGATAATGTGGCAAGTGTGATGAGTTTGCGTTTAAACATGTGGGTATCCTTTGCATTTAATGAATGAGTAAATTGCTACTACAATTCATTAAACGTTGCGCATGTCAAAATGGGGTTAAAAATAATAAAATATTTTTAGAATATAATGTTTAGATGACTGCTACACCTTCATTTTGCAGCATGGTAATGAGTTTAATAAGAGGTAAGCCAATCAGCGCGTTCGGGTCTTCGCCTATCATGCGCTCAATCAGTGCAATGCCTAGGCCTTCTGATTTTGCGCTCCCTGCGCAGTCATATGGTTGCTCTTTGGTTAAATAGTTTTCAATTTGCGCGTCCGTCAGTTGCCTAAAACGCACACTATAAGGCACCACTTCAGCCTGCATATTGCCTGTGGTGGCGTTATACAGACACAATGCACTATGAAAAACCACTTCACGGCCACGCATCATTTGCAATTGCTTAGTGGCGTTTTGGTGGTTCATCGGCTTGCCGAGAGAGGTACCATCCAGTGTTGCCACTTGATCGCAACCGATAATTAAAGCGTGTGGATGCCTTTTGCCAATTTTTTTGGCTTTTTCTTGCGATAGACGTAAGGCTAGCTCAAATGGTTTTTCGTCAGCAAGTGGCGTTTCATCAATTTTAGGCGAAATGCTGTTAAATGGAATATCCAGTTTACGCAAAAGCTCGCGCCTGAATTTAGAAGAAGAAGCTAAGATGAGTGTTTGTTTCATGAGCTTTATTTTAAATTAAAAAAGCCGATAAGGGGTAGTTTATCGGCTTGATGGTTAATTAAAATAGCGAGAGGCTACTCTGGTTGAATTTCAAGTAATGATTCATCAGGCGTAACGCTATCGCCTTTTACCACGTGTACGGCCACGACAACGCCTGCGGTTGCTGCTTGAATTTCATTTTCCATTTTCATTGCTTCAATCACTAGCACGCCATCACCCGCTTTGACTTTATCACCCACTTTGGCTTTCACCGCCACAATGGTACCTGGCATGGAGGTGGTCACATGTCCAGCATGGCTTGGGCGGGGGCGACCATTTCCACTATTTTTGCTGGCAACGGATTTTTTCTTGCCACCGCTACTTGTGTTGCCACTTGAAACTTCAATTTCGCTCAATGTTTCTACCATGACCTCTTCTGCAATGCCATCAATTGAAACATAGAACGGACGTTTTTCTTGCCCAGCGTGGCCGCTGCCGGTGAGGTTGACGTGGAAAGTTTCGCCATGCAATGTGATTTTAAATTCGCTAGGGGCATAACGTGGCGCAGCGGCACTAATAGCTGTTTTGTCTAGCAATGCTTCTGGTACAAGCGAGCCAGCATTGCGCTCTTGTAGAAAAGTTTTACCAATATCCGGGAACATGGCATACGTCAGCACATCTTCTTCAGACTGCGCAAAGCGCTCGGCTTCACCGGTTAATTTTGGCATTTCATCCGCTAATAAATCGGCAGGGCGGCATGTAATGACCTCACCATCACCGACAGCAAGTTGCTTGATTTTGTCGTTCACCGGTGCTGGCGATTTACCGTATTGCCCAAGCAAATAGTTTTTTACTTCGTTGGTTATAGATTTGTAGCGCCCACCGGTCATGACATTGAGTACGGCTTGTGTGCCCACAATTTGCGAGGTGGGGGTGACCAGCGGTGGATAGCCCAAGTCTTCACGCACACGTGGGATTTCGGCTAGAACTTCATCCATGCGGTTAAGCGCGCCTTGCTCTTTAAGCTGGTTACTTAAATTTGAAATCATGCCACCTGGCACTTGGTTGACCAACACGCGTGTATCTACCCCAGTAAATTCACTCTCAAACTGCCAATATTTTTTTCGTACATCACGGAAATAAGCAGTGATTTCTTGCAAGGCCACTAAATTTAAGCCTGTGTCATATTCGGTGCCTTTAAGTGCCGCCACAATGCTCTCGGTGGAGCTATGACTTGCGCCTTCACCAAAAGACGAATTGCAAGTGTCTAAAATGGTTGCTCCTGCTTCTACGCCTTTTAAAAAACACATTGCGGATAAACCAGAAGTGGCATGGCTGTGCAAGTGTATTGGCAAACTTACTGCAGCACGCAATGCTGTGACTAAATCATGCGTGCTTTGCGGTGTAAGTAAACCAGCCATATCTTTAATGGCGATGGTGTCGCAGCCAAAGCCTTCAAGCTCTTTAGCAAGGCTAACAAAATGTGCAATATCGTGCACCGGGCTAGTGGTATAGCTAATCGCACCTTCAGCATGCTTGCCTGCTTTTTTAACCGCATCAACGGATGTTCTGAGGTTGCGCATATCGTTCATGGCATCAAATATGCGGAACACATCAACCCCGTTATCGGCAGATTTTTGCACAAAAGCACGCACTACGTCATCGGAATAGTGGCGATAACCTAGCAAATTTTGCCCGCGCAATAGCATCTGAATACGGCTGTTAGGGAGTGCCTTGCGGAGTTTAACTAAGCGTTCCCAAGGGTCTTCCTTAAGAAAGCGCACGCAAGCATCGAAAGTTGCACCACCCCAAGCTTCGAGTGACCAAAATCCAACAGCATCCAATTTGGCGCAAATTGGCAGCATATCAGCGATACGCATACGTGTAGCAATAACAGACTGGTGACCATCACGTAAAACTAATTCAGAAACATATACTTTTGCCATATTTTTAATCTATCACTTTAAGTTCAAAATGGGTTTGATTCGCTTTATATCTTAACTTCTAAATACCTTCGTGCGCTGCAATTGCAGCTGCTATGGCTGCTGCAATGACATCTGGTGGTACTTCATTTGCATAATTGGTAAGCTCAGGGTGAGTCTCAACAAAGCTGGTGTTAAATTCAGCATTTTTAAAATCTGGGTGTTGCAAAATTTGTTGATAATAGGGAATCGTGGTTTTAACTCCATAAATCAACATGTCGTCTAGTGCGCGACGTCCACGTGCAATGACATCTTCCCAGTCGAGTGCCCATACGGTTAGTTTTGCACACATGGAGTCGTAGTAAGGCGGAATCACGTAGCCACTATAAATCGCTGCATCCATCCGCACGCCAGGGCCACCCGGTGCATAATAGCGTGAGATTTTGCCAAAACTGGGCAAAAAGTCATTTTTAGGGTCTTCTGCATTGATGCGAAACTCCATTGCATAGCCGCGAAACTGAATCTCTTTTTGCTCATATTGCAAGGGCAAGCCATAAGCCACACGAATTTGCTCTTGCACAATATCAATACCTGTAATGGTTTCAGTTACGGTATGCTCTACTTGCAAACGGGTGTTCATCTCCATAAAGTAAAATGTATTGTCTGAATCGAGCAAAAATTCTACCGTACCAGCATTTTCATAACCAACTGCCTTCGCAGCTTTTACCGCTAAGCCGCCAATATAATCACGTTGCGCTTGGGTTAGTTGTGGTGATGGTGCGATTTCAATCAATTTTTGGTTGCGTCGTTGAATTGAACAATCGCGTTCAAATAGGTGAATGACATTGCCAATCGCATCTGCCATCACTTGTACTTCGATATGGCGCGGCGCAACCACACATTTTTCAATAAAAACCTCAGGTTTGCCAAAGGCTTTGCTCGCTTCGCTAATCACCCGATCATAATTACTGAGTAATTCTTTTTCGCTATCGCAGCGGCGGATGCCGCGCCCACCACCGCCGTTGGTGGCTTTAAGCATGATGGGGTAGCCAATTTTCGTGGCTAAAGCAACGGCTTCTTCTAAGCTCTCTAAATTACCATCGCTGCCAGGTGTGCAGGGGATGCCAGCCTTGGTCATGGCATTTCTGGCTAGAATTTTGTCACCCATTTGGCGAATTACCGAGGCTTTAGGACCGATAAATTTTATGCCGCGTCGTGCGCAAATTTCAGCCAACTCTGGGTTTTCAGATAAAAATCCATAGCCTGGGTGCAATGCGTCGCAGCCAGAAGCCACAGCCAAATTGACAATGTTGTGTGCATTTAAGTAGCCTGCAACTGGGTCAGCGCCAATGTTGTAGGCTTCATCTGCTTTTTTAACATGCAAAGCTTGGCGGTCTGCGTCAGCATAAATGGCCACAGATTTAATGCCCATTTCTGAGCAAGCGCGTACAATACGCACTGCAATTTCACCACGATTAGCGACTAGAATTTTTTTGAACACGCAACGACCCTTTAATTTCTGGCACAAAACTGGAATTTCAGACAAAAAACATTGCGATTGTATCATGCACATGCTTTTTGCTAAAAGGCTAAACGTTAAATTTACCTGCGATTTTATAGCGTGAGTAATGATTTTTGGATAAGTGGTAATGATGTGAGAAGATTGAGATGAAAGGTTTTTGCAATGGAAAATATGGGATATATTGACGTGGGTTATAGCCGCGCCTCTCCTAGCTCACTACGCATTGATAACGTGGCATTCGCACAAAAAGGCGAGCGAATGTCGGGTGCATTGAACTTATTAGAATGTCCGCGATTAAAAGCGAGCCTGCCTGTTGCAGGTAATGCTACCGATGCTGAAACTGTACACTATGTTTTGCAGGGTAGCACGGATGCGAGTGCGCAACGATTTATTAGTCTGTCGATTAGCTGCAATTTTAGCGTGATTTGTCAGCGTTGCTTGAGTTTGATGCCGCTTAAACTGCATTTAAATTTTAAATACTTAATTGTGAGTGATATTGATAGTGCGGATGCGGACGCGTTAGATGTTGATGATGAAGTGGATTGTCAGCAAGCCAGCAAAGAAATGGATATTGTGCAGCTGATAGAGGATGAAATTTTAATGGCAATGCCGATTGCGCCCACACATGCGCATGATTGTGCGAAGTTGGTGATGCAAAGTGGTGAAAAACCAAACCCGTTTGCTGTTTTAAAGGGGTTGATTAAAGATAAAAATACGCCATAATTTTGATGTTTTATAGCGGTGCAAAAAACATGAAAAAACAAGCTAAAAACCACACACTTCTTTTTGATGTCCTGTAAGCCGCATGGATACTGGCTTGCAGAGGCGAAAATTTTTCTCGGGGCGTTTTTAGTTGTTAAAATTGGTGTAAATAATGCTGCTTTTCTGACGGAAAAATACGGCTTGTTTTGCATGTATTCGCTTGTCAAATTTAGCTGACATGGTTTTAAATTTGTAATATAATTGCGGATTACTTATTTTACGTGTGCGGTTTCAGGGTTTTGTTGCGGCGCATTTTGATTTATTTTAAGTTTTACTATATTTAAATTTTTACTGGTTTTAGATTTTCGGTGGCGTCACTTAATCACTTGAAAATTGCAACTAAGTTTTATTCGATAGCGGAGTACACATTATGGCAGTTCAGCAAAACAAAAAAACACCGTCAAAACGCGGCATGCACCGTTCACATGACTTTTTAACTAACCCAGCTTTGGCGGTTGAGCCAACTACAGGTGAAGCACACTTACGCCACCACATCAGCCCAAATGGCTACTACCGTGGTCGTAAAGTATTAGCAACTAAAAACGACTAATATATTTACCCAGTTTGGGTTAAATAAAATAAATAGTCTTAGTTTTATAGCTATTGTTTTAAATGCTTTAAAAATTAACGCCGCGCCATTTTTGGTGCGGCGTTGGTGTATGTATGGCACGTATTTGTAGTATGCTTCTTATATGATGCGTTATCGTTTAATTTTCAATCAGGTTGCTTAATGTCATGGATATTACTCTCTCAGTAGATGCGATGGGCGGCGATCATGGCCCGCATGTCACAATTCCTGCTGTGTTAAAAGCACTGAAGGAGGATGATCAGCTCAATGTGGTGCTGGTGGGCTTGGCTGATGCAATTGAAGCAGAACTCAAAGCGCGCAAAGCTACCACCAGTGCGCGTTTGCGCATTCATCCAGCCACTGAGGTGGTGACGATGGACGAGTCGCCACAAAGCGCTTTAAAGAACAAAAAAGATTCTTCCATGCGCGTGGCGATTAACCTTGTCAAAAGCGGCGAAGCTAATGCATGTGTAAGCGCGGGCAACACAGGCGCATTGATGGCAACAGCGCGTTTTGTACTCAAAACCTTGCCTGGCATTGACCGCCCAGCTATTGCAGGCGTGTTTCCTAGCCAAAAAGGCAAAACTTACATTATGGATTTAGGGGCTAATGCTGATAGTACCCCTGAGCAATTGTTACAATTTGCTGTGATGGGTAGCATGCTAGTGGCGTGTGTTGCACATAAAGAGCGCCCAACAGTTGGATTGTTAAATATTGGTAGTGAAGACATTAAGGGCAATGAAGTGGTTAAACAAGCCGGCGAATTACTACGCGCCAGCCATTTGAATTTTTACGGCAATGTTGAGGGTAACGATATTTTTAAAGGCACTACAGATTTAGTAGTGTGTGATGGCTTTGTGGGTAATGTCACTTTAAAAGCATCTGAAGGTGTTGCGCAGATGATGGGGCGTTTTTTGTCAGAAGAGTTTAAGCGCAACTGGCTGACTAAGCTGATGGGGTTGATTGCTATGCCTGTACTTAAGGCGTTTAAAAAGCGCTTAGACCCAAGGCTTTATAATGGTGCGAGCTTTTTGGGCTTACGTGGCATTGTGGTAAAAAGTCATGGCGGGGCAGATATTATTGGTTTTGAAAATGCCATTCATGTGGCGGTTGAAGAGGCGCGTAGCGGTGTGCTACGCCGCATTACCGAACAGTTGGAAATTGAACATATACAATCGCAAAGCCCAGCAAATGCCGATGCGAATAACACGGAAATTCAATGAGTTACTCAAAAAATACTTATTCTAAAATCATGGGCACAGGCAGTTATTTGCCTGAAAAATTGCTCACTAATGCCGATTTGGAGCACATGGTAGAGACCACTGATGAGTGGATTTTTGCCCGTACTGGTATTCGAGAGCGCCATATTGCCGCTGATGATGAATTTACCAGTGATTTGGCTTTTAAGGCAGCGCAAAACGCCATTGCCAGCGCGGGGATTGATGCCAGCCAAATAGATTTAATCGTTGTTGCTACCACGACCCCAGATAAAGTATTTCCCAGCGTAGCCACAATTGTTCAGCGTAAATTAGGGATTTCAGGCTGCCCAGCATTTGATGTGCAGGCAGTTTGTAGTGGTTTTATTTATGCGCTAGCGACGGCGGATAACTTCATTAAAGTTGGCACAAGCAAGTGTGCCTTGGTGATTGGTGCGGAAACTTTTTCGCGCATCACCGATTACACCGACAGAAGTAATTGCATTTTATGGGGTGATGGTGCGGGCGCAGTGATTTTACAGGCGAGTGAAACGCAAGGCATTATTTCTACCCACTTACATGCAGATGGCAATTATGAAAACATGTTGCATGTGCCGCGTAATGCTGAGGGCAAAGATACCGTGATGATGGAAGGTAACGCTGTATTTAAAATGGCGGTGAATACCTTAGACCAAATTGTGGACGAAACTTTAACTGCCAACGGTATGCAAAAGTCTGATATAGACTGGTTGGTGCCGCATCAGGCCAATATTCGTATTTTGCAAGCCACTGCTAAAAAACTAGATATGAGCATGGATCATGTTGTGGTGACGGTAAGTGAGCACGGTAATACTTCAGCGGCATCTATTCCATTGGCTTTAGACGTGGCTGTGCGGGATGGACGTATTAAACGTGATGAAATTATTTTGATGGAAGCGTTTGGTGGCGGTTTTACCTGGGGTTCTGCGCTGATTAAATATTAGGTAGTATTAGTAATACAAATATTATAATATTCATTAAGTTAAAAATTTTATTTAAAGTAAATTATTATGAGTAAACTTGCAATTTTCTTTCCTGGTCAAGGTTCACAGTCGGTAGGCATGATGGCAGGATTTGGTGACAATCCAGTGATAAAAAAAACCTTTGTTGAGGCTTCGGATATATTAGGTGTAGATTTTTGGGCGATGGCAACTGAGCCAAATGAGCTATTAAATCTTACGCAGCACACGCAACCTTTAATGCTCACAGCAGGCATTGCCACGTGGCGCGCTTATCAAGCTACAAATGCGAGTCAGCCTAACGTTTTGGCTGGCCATAGTTTGGGTGAATATACGGCATTAGTGGCGGCTAATGCTTTAAGCTTTGCCGATGCGCTACCTTTAGTGAAATTTCGTGCCGAAGCGATGCAAAATGCCGTCCCCGAAGGTGTGGGCGCTATGGCGGCTATTTTGGGGTTAGAAGATCATGTGGTGCGCGCCGTGTGTGCCGAAGCCACGCAAAATGAAGTTTGTGAAGCTGTAAACTTTAATTCGCCAGGCCAAGTAGTGATTGCAGGCAATAAAGCCGCTGTAGAGCGTGGTATGGCTGTTGCTAAAGAAAAAGGGGCAAAACGCGCATTACCGCTGCCCGTGAGCGTGCCATCCCATTGCGCACTAATGAAACCAGCGGCAGTAAAGCTGGCAGCGTATCTAGAAAATGTTGCGGTGCATACGCCACAAATTTCGGTCATCCATAATGCGGATGTTGCAAGTTATAGCGAAGTCGATAAAATCAAGGACGCGTTAGTGCGTCAACTTTATAGTCCTGTGCGTTGGGTAGAAACCGTTCAGGCTGTGCATGCGCAAGGCGTTATGCAAGCGGCTGAATGTGGCCCAGGTAAAGTGTTAGCGGGTCTTACCAAACGTATTGTGGCAGAGTTGCCTTGTGTGGCCTTTACCTCCAATGAAGCATTTTTAGAGATAGCAATGTAAGGAATAATATATGGCAAATATTTCACTGTTAGCAGGTCAAATCGCTTTGGTCACTGGGGCAAGTAGGGGGATTGGCGCCGCTATTGCACAAGAGCTAGGCAAGCAAGGCGCAACTGTCATTGGCACTGCCACCAGTGCAGCAGGTGCTGATAATATCAACGCCAGCTTGCAAGCTGCTGGCATTAAAGGCAAAGGATTAGCGCTAGATGTGAACGATGCTACACAAATCGAATCGGTGCTCAAGCAGATTGCTACAGAGTTTGGTGATGTATCTATTTTAGTGAATAACGCTGGTATCACTAAAGATACTTTACTCATGCGGATGAGCGATGAAGATTGGAATGCCGTGATTAGCACTAATTTAACTTCAGTTTATCGGATGAGCCAAGCCGTGTTGCGCCCGATGATGAAGGCGCGCGTAGGTCGCATTATTAGCATTTCAAGCGTAGTGGGCCATATGGGTAATGCGGGACAAGTGAATTATGCCGCGGCAAAGGCTGGCATGACAGGCTTTACTAAATCGCTTGCCCAAGAAGTGGGTAGTCGCAATATTACTGTGAACTGTGTAGCGCCAGGCTTTATTGAAACGGACATGACAGCAGAGTTGCCCGAAAATATTAAAACCAAAATGCTAGAGCGCGTGCCGCTAGGCCGCTTGGGGCATGTGAATGAGATTGCTGCAACCGTAGCGTTTTTAGCCTCACCTAGTGCCGCGTATATAACGGGTGAAACGATTCACGTTAACGGTGGCATGTTAATGGTTTAATTATTTATTGCGTTAAATTAACGGTATTTAAGTTTTTTTGTATTCTTTTATAAATTTGATAGAATACGCATTGGCTGTAAGGCTATTTTTCATATTGAAGGGGTAATTAGATGTCTGACATCGAACAACGTGTTAAAAAAATTGTTGCTGAACAATTAGGTGCAAATGAGGCTGACGTTAAAAACGCATCATCATTTGTTGATGATTTGGGTGCTGATTCACTGGATACAGTAGAGTTAGTGATGGCACTAGAAGAAGAATTTGACTGCGAAATTCCTGACGAAGAAGCAGAAAAAATCACCACAGTACAATTGGCGATTGATTACATCAATACCAACCTGAAGTAATTCGCATTCCGTAAGGCAATAAACTCCAATTGGAGTTTATTGCCTTTTTCATTTTTGCAGGGCTTTCAAAGGCTTTTTTCATGGCTAATAGTTCAAAACGTAGAGTTGTGGTGACTGGATTGGGTGTTATTTCACCAGTGGGTAATGGCGTAAAAAACGCTTGGGATAATCTGCTTGCAGGTCAATCTGGCATTACACAAATTACCAAATTTGATGCGAGCGCTTTCGCTTCAACGGTCGCTGGTGAAGTGAAAAACTTCAACCCAGAGGACTATATTTCAGCCAAAGACGCGCGCCGTATGGATACGTTTATTCAATATGGGCTAGCTGCGGGCATTGAAGCCTTTAAAGACTCTGGTATTGAGGTGACGGAAGAAAATGCAGAGCGCATTGGTGTTTCGATTGGCTCTGGTATTGGTGGTATGCAGTTGATTGAAGATACTGATATTCTGTATCAAGAATCTGGCCCGCGTAAAATCTCGCCATTTTTTATTCCTGGCACCATTATTAATATGATTTCAGGTAATTTAAGCATCATGTTTGGCTTAAAAGGCCCGAATGTTGCCATTGTTACGGCTTGTACAACAGGTACACACTCGATTGGCGATGCCGCACGCATGATTGAATACGGAGATGCCGATGTGATGGTCGCCGGTGGTGCAGAAGCGGCGATTACCCGCTTAAGCGTGGGCGGCTTTGCCGCAGCGCGCGCGCTTTCAACCCGCAATGATGACCCAGCCACTGCAAGCCGTCCTTGGGATAAAGACCGCGACGGCTTTGTGATAGGTGAGGGCGCAGGCGTGATGGTGCTAGAGGAGTATGAGCATGCCAAAGCGCGCGGTGCAAAAATCTATGCAGAACTCGCTGGTTACGGCATGAGCGCGGATGCCTACCACATGACCGCCCCCAATATGGATGGCCCGCGTAGATCAATGCGCAACGCCATGAACAACGCTGGCATTAACCCAAGTGAAGTGCAATTTGTCAACGCGCATGGTACGTCCACGCCATTGGGCGATGCCAATGAAACCAATGCCATAAAAGCAGCTTTTGGCGACCACGCCTATAAGTTGGTGGTGAACTCCACTAAATCAATGACAGGGCACTTATTGGGCGGTGCTGGTGGATTAGAATCAGTGTTTATCGTGCTGTCAATCTATAACCAAGTTTCCCCGCCAACCATCAACATATTCAACCAAGATCCTGATTGTGATTTAGATTTTTGCGCGAATACCGCGCGTGATATGCACATTGAATACGCGCTTAAAAACAACTTTGGTTTTGGCGGCACCAATGGTAGTTTAGTGTTTAAAAAAGTTTAGTTTAACCAGCATTATTTTTTAGTTATCCTAATGATGCCTCTGTAAGCCAGTATCTACGCGGCTTGCAGAGGCATCAAAATCTCTCGGGTATTTTATTAAGTTTTTTATTGAACATTTATTGGCCTATCAATTGCATTTTTAGCCTCTGTAAAACCAGTCGTTTTGCCAACAACCAGCCAGCACTATCGTTTATAATGCTTGCATGTCAGTTTCTCCAACTTATCTGATTAACGGCAGTTTTAGCCATACGATTTCGCCGCTTGATCGCGGGTTTTCTTATGGCGATGGCGTTTTTCGCACGATGCTAATGCGTGGCGGTTTGCCAGTGGATTGGCCGCTACATTATCAAAAATTAGTGGCGGATTGTGCTGCGATTGGCATTGTTTGCCCGAGTGCAGAGTTATTGATGAGCGATTTTCAACAGAATTTTAGTGCAGAAGATATTGCAGAAAATCGTCTAGCCGTAGCTAAAATCATTATTACCCGTGGTGAAGGTGAGCGTGGCTATAAGCCGCCAGCGGTGACCTCGCCCACGCGGGTGCTAATAAAATCTGCCATGCCGGAGTATCCAAGCACATATGCTAAAGATGGCGTGCGCTTGCACTTGTGCGAAACGCGTTTGAGTATGCAAGCTAAGTTGGCTGGTATCAAGCATCTCAACCGCCTAGAAAATGTGCTGGCGCGCATGGAGTGGAGCAATGAGGCGATTTTTGATGGCTTAATGCTAGATACGCAGGAAAATGTGATTGAATGCACCATGAGTAATATTTTTGCGCGGTATAAAAATCTGCTCGTTACGCCAGATTTAAGTCAATGTGGGGTAGCAGGTGTCACGCGGCAACGCATTTTAGGGCTGGCAAATGTACTCAATTTGCAAACTGAAGTTAAGCCTGTGTCATTTGCCGATTTGCTGAAAGCAGATGAGGTGTTGATTTGCAATAGTTTAATTGGCACTTTTCAAGTGGTTTCAGTTAACAATCACACATGGCAAGCGCAGGCCTTGGCAACTAACTTCAGAAGTTTGCTTCGGCAGTAATATATTTTTAGATACAAAAATATGATGCGATTATTTAAAAAGCTGTTCATTATAGGAGTGCTGGCAATACTTATTGCTAGCGCTTGGTTAGCATATTATGCGGTCACGCCGCTCAATTTAAAGCCAACTAGCCAAGAAATTACCATTGCGCCCAAAAGCAGCCTAAAAAGCATCGCACAACAACTTGTGCAACAAGAGGTGCTCAAAGAGCCATGGGGATTTATTATTTTGGCAAAATTGTTACGTAAAGAGCCAAGTTTACAGGCGGGTAATTACACGCTGAATAAAAATGTTTCACCGTATCAATTATTGCTTTCACTCAATAACGGCAAGGCCACCCAGGGAAGCTTAACTTTCATCGAAGGGCGTACTTTTGCCCAAATGCGCAAAAAAATGAAACAAAACGATGCGCTTAAACAAACCGTAGCAACTTTGTCTGAATCGGAAATATTAAAACAAATGGGTTCAAGCTATAGCAAAGCAGAAGGCTTATTTTTTCCCGATACCTTTTATTTTGATAGAGGCACGGCAGACACCGTAGTGTTACAGCGTAGTTATGATGCCATGCAAACTAAGCTAGCCAAAGCGTGGGAAGGGCGTGCAGCTAATTTGCCTTATAAAAACAGTTACGAAGCACTCATCATGGCTTCTATCGTAGAAAAAGAAACTGGCAAAGCAAGCGAACGTCCGATGATTGCAGGGGTATTTATAAACCGTTTACGCAAGGGGATGCGTTTGCAAACGGATCCCACCGTCATTTATGGCATGGGCGAAGATTATGACGGTAATATTCGTAAAAAGGATTTATTAACGGACACGCCCTACAATACTTATACGCGAGAGGGATTGCCACCAACGCCTATTGCAATGCCAGGCTTGGCAGCGATTGAGGCCGCCTTGCACCCAGAAGAAACCAAGGCTTTATATTTTGTAGGTAAGGGTGATGGTAGCCATGCATTTACTAATAATTTACAAGACCACAACCGTGCTGTTGTTAAATATCAATTAAAAAAATAATCTATTATGGGTAAGTTTATTACTTTAGAAGGCATGGATGGTGCGGGTAAAAGTACGCATATTCCTAATATCATTGCTTTGTTAGCGTCGCGTGGTCATGAGGTGATTTCGACGCGCGAGCCTGGCGGCACACCACTTGGTGAGCGTTTGCGTGCGCTTTTGTTACATGAGTCGATGGACGCTGAAACTGAAACCTTACTAATGTTTGCGGCTAGGCGTGAGCATATTGCCCGCGTCATAGCGCCCGCGCTAGCGCGTGGTGCGTATGTGTTGTCAGACCGTTTTACCGATGCTACTTATGCTTATCAAGCTGGAGCAAAGGGCGTGGATGTTGAGAAAATTGCACAGTTAGAGCGTTGGGTGCAAGCAGATTTACAGCCAGATGTGACATTGTTGTTTGATGTGCCTGTTGAAGTGAGCGTGCAACGTTTGGCAAGTGCCAGAACACCAGATAAATTCGAGCGTGAAAGTGCCGATTTTTTTAGTAAAATTCGCACAATATACTTGCAAAGAGCTTTTGATAACCCAGCTAGATTTCGCATTATTGACGCAAATAAACCTTTATCTGAAGTTAAGAAATTAGTTGAAGAAATAATCTCAACAGTATGAATTCAAATAAATTATATCCGTGGCAAAATGGGGTTTGGCAGCATTTAAACCATGACCCATCACGGCAAGCGCACGCACTGCTATTTCATGGTCGCGCAGGTATTGGTAAGTTTGAGTTTGCTAAGCATTTCAGCCAATCATTATTATGTGTAAACAAAAATGCTACAGGCCATGCCTGTGGTGATTGCGCAAGTTGTCATTGGTTTAAAGATGATAGTCACCCAGACTTTCGGACATTGAGTCCAGAGCAAGAAAGTGAGACAGAGGAAGAGGGCGCACCCGCTAAAAAAACAAAAAAGAAAACGCAAATTTCTGTGGCGCAGATTCGCGAGCTCAGTGGGTTTTTAAACCTAAGCAGCCATCGCAGTGGCGGTGTGCGCGTGGTCTTGATTCATCCAGCAGAATCTCTCAATATTGCCTCTGCAAACGCCTTACTAAAAATGCTTGAAGAACCAGCTTCTGGTGTCATTTTTATCCTTGTGGCACACCAATTGCAGCGATTATTACCGACTATTATTAGCCGTTGCCAAAAAGTGAACATGCCAATCCCAAGTGAAGCGCAAGCGCTAGCATGGCTAAACGCGCAAAATATACCCAATGCTAAGCAGCAATTAGCTTATTCAGATGGTTCTCCAATACGGGTGTTTGCTGAACAATCGCAGTTTCCCCAATTGACTGAAGTTTGGAAGCAACTGGCGCTAGGGGCAACATTACAACCTTCCACCGTTGCACCGATGTTGCAAGTTAACTCCGTTGAAACAGGCATTATGGCACTGCAAAAATGGTTGTATGATTTGGCCGCAATGCGGTTGGCCAAACAAGCGCGCTATCATTTGGCGCAAGTAAATACTTTGCAAGTTTTGGCTGACAAGGTAAACTTAAGTGCTTTGTTCCAACTACAAAAAAAACTAGATGCATTACGTCAATTAGCATTGCATCCACTCAACCATGAGTTGCAGATGGAAACCTTGCTGGTTGATTATACAAAACTGTTTGTTACGAAATAATTACGCTGTTTAAAGAGGCTAAAATGGCAGAAGACACCCAAAGCGAATTTAAAAACACCACAAGTGGTAAATCAGGCATATTGTCGCTGGCCATTAAAGAAAAAGCGGCGCTTTATGCTGCATACATGCCGTTCATTAAAGGCGGTGGTTTATTTATTCCGACAGCTAAACCATTTAAAATAGGTGAAGAAATATTCATGTTGCTCAGCTTGGTGGATGATCCGATGAAACTGCGTGTAATGGGGCATGTGGTATGGGTGACGCCAACTTCTCAAGCTGGTAAGCCGCAAGGTGTAGGCGTGCAATTTAGCGAAAAAGATGGTGGTATTGAAGCGAAGAATAAAATTGAAACTTTACTAGCTGGTGCGTTAAAATCATCTCGCCCAACCCATACGTTGTAGTTTTTAAAGTATTTAACCAATAGTGATGTTTGTTGACTCTCATTGCCACCTAAATTTTCCAGAGTTACAAGCAAACTTACCTTCCATTAAGCAGGCTATGCTCGAAAACGATGTTGGATACGCGCTTTGTATATCCGTTACATTGCCTGACTTTCCGCAAGTACTAGCTCTTGCAGAAAGTAATAGCCATTTCTTTGCTTCAGTGGGTGTGCATCCAGATTACGAAAATATAGATGAACCTAGCGTTGATGGCTTAGTTGCGTTAGCGAGTCATCCTAAAGTGATTGCGATTGGTGAAACGGGCTTAGATTACTTTCGGCTCACAGGAGATTTGGCTTGGCAGCGTGAGCGCTTTCGTACGCACATTCGTGCCGCTATTGCCTGTGGTAAGCCTTTAGTCATTCATACACGAAACGCGGCAGAAGATACATTGCAAATCATGACCGAAGAAAATGCGCAGCAAGTGGGCGGGGTTATGCACTGTTTTACAGAAAATATAGACATCGCCATGCGCGCGATTGCACTAGGGTTTTATATTTCATTCTCAGGGATTGTGACTTTCAAAAATGCACGCACAATAAAAGAAGTCGCTCAACATGTGCCGCTTAATCGAATTTTGATTGAAACTGATTCACCTTACCTAGCCCCCGTTCCGTATCGCGGTAAAATCAATCAACCCAGCTATGTAAAATATGTGGCAGAAGAAATAGCAGCCTTGCGGGGTATATCAGTAGAAGCCGTTGCCTCGGCGACCACTGAAAACTTTTTTCGCTTATTTGCACATGCAAAAGCGTCCTAAGCGGGATTAGCGATAATGCAACTCACCATGCTGGGCGTTGGTTCTAGTGGAGGTACGCCGATGATAGGCTGTGCTTGTACGACTTGCACCTCTAGTCATCCGCGCAATCAGCGCACGCGCTGCTCAAGTCTGATAACGCTAGCTACTGGTCAACATATTTTGATTGATACAGGGCCAGATTTACGTCAACAAGCATTAAGAGAAAAGTTAACGCATGTTGATGCCGTGCTATATACGCACACACATGCAGATCATTTGCATGGCATTGATGATTTGCGCGGTTTTTGCCAACGTCAGCGCGCACAAATTCCGCTATATGGCAGCACGACAACGTGTAAACATATTGCTGAGAAATTTGGCTATGCCTTGCGTGAGCCTAGTGACTTTTGGGATTTACCCGTGCTCAAAACCCATGCGGTAGAAACGCCATTTAGTCTGTTTGGACAAACTATTACACCAATACCCATTAAGCATGGACATAGTGATATTTATGGTTATCGTATTAGTGATTTCGCATATTTAACAGACGTGTCCGCGATTCCAGAAACATCAATGTCGCTTTTGCGCGGCTTAAAGGTGTTGTTGTTAGATTGTTTGCGTCCTACACCTCACTTTACCCATATTAATGTGGAACAAAGCTTGCGCTATGCGAGTCTGATAGGGGCAGCAACTACTTATTTAATTCACATGACACATGAGTTAGAATACTGCGCCTTAAGCGCACAGTTGCCTAACAACGTGTTGGTTGGTTATGACGGGCTTAAAATTTCGCTGGTTTAGTCATCGGATTAGCGCTTGATGCGTTATACTCATCGCATTAATGAGCAAAAAATAACATTATTTGGAGATTTCCCATGCAGTTGAATATTAGAAAATTAACATTAAATATCGGGCTTGTGGCTGCCACAATGTTGGTATTTAATGTAGCGCAAGCTGCTGATGCCAATAAAAAGGCCAGTACCAAAACATCGAGCAAGGTTGCTTATACAGAAGATCAGTTTTTAAATGAATTTAGCGGCAAAATGAAAAGTGTGGTGTTGGCTAAATTAGGAAACCCAGCAAAAAAAGAAGTTTCAGTTAAACCAGCAGGCGCAACAACTTTTTTAGCTAAAGCGGGTGCAGATGAAAAAAATTCAAAACGCGTAAATGTGGAAATGTGGTACTACAAAGATTTGGTTAATTATGACCCAAAAAATAAATACAAAGAAACAGAGCTGACCTTGGTGAATGACAAGGTGATGAATATTGCGTTTTTTAACAATCGTTAAAAGCAAGTGTTAAGATAAAAAAATGACCCATAAAGGGTCATTTTTTTTGGATGCTTAATTAAACATTAAGCCAAAACACTTATAGTTTTTGAATGTTTGAAGCTTGTTTGCCTTTTGGGCCTTCAGTAACATCAAAACTTACGCGCTCGTTTTCTTTCAAGCTTTTGTAACCTGAGTCAACAATTGCAGAGAAATGCGCGAATAAATCATCGCCGCCTTCATCAGGAGTAATGAAACCAAAACCTTTAGAATCATTAAACCATTTAACTAAACCTGTAGCCATATCTTATATCCATACTTAAAAAGGGAGGCACCCTAAAAGATTGGGTTTTTAACAAATAATTCAGTCTTGCAACTTAAACCACATTAAACATCCAAACGCCTAGCCGCCTTTTTACTGGTAAAACCGCTTTGTGTCAAGTGTTATTTTTAGTTAATTTGTCGGCGTGCTGTTAATGGCGCATTTTAGACCGTTTTCTTGGCAATTTATGGTGCATCGCAAGCACATTTTTGCATTGCTAAATCTGCTTTATCGCACTATAATGCGCGCGCGTAGTTTAATTGCTTTTCTATAGACATGAAAATTTGATTAAACCACACAAGAGGGCTACTAGCTTTCTTAATAATCAAATGATTGGAGCATGTATTGGCTAAAGAAGAGTTAATTGAAATGAATGGTGTGGTGATGGAAATTTTGCCAGACTCACGTTATCGCGTAACGTTGGACAACGGACATACGCTGGTGGCTTACACTGGTGGCAAAATGAAAAAGAATCATATTCGTATTTTGGCGGGCGATAAAGTCACGCTTGAGCTATCTCCTTACGATATTAACAATGGCCGTATTACGTTTAGGCATATTGAATCTAGTGGTGCAACTTTCACCCCGAAAAAACGCAGTTATTAGCCACAATTTAGCCAGTTAATTTTATTTAATTATTGGCAAATTTCATTCGCACTTCTTTTGTGCACCTCTGTAAGCCAGTATCCATGCGGCTTGCAGAGGCATTAAAAATCGCTCGGCAGTTTTAGGGCGTTTTTTATTACTTTTTTTTCTGAAAATTGCTGGATGAAAAATGCTGGCATTGCTTCATGTATTCTGCGGTAATGTTCCTGAGTGTTGAAGGTTTAAATGAGGTGAGTTCAAGCTTAAAAGCTGCGCCGGCGTGATTTGCTTTTGGTGCAGTGCGCTTGCAACCAGCGCCCCATACACACCCATTTCTCGTAGCAAATTTAAGTCTTCTATGTGGCGCACGCCACCTGCCGCATAAATGCGCTGCTGTGGCGCACTTTGTTGAATCGTGCTGACTAAATCCGTATTAACGCCCAAATGCGCGCCGACATTAGCGAGCGACATCACAATCACATCTTTTGGCCACAGTTGGGCATTTTCCAGTAGTTCAATCGGCCCAACATAACCTTGCGACATAAAATCTATTGACAGCATAAAGTGGTCTTGTAACAAGTTTTTGATGACAAGATAATCGTCTAGTTTAGTGAAACTTTCACTGCCGATGACTAAGTTCACACCAGACATGTGCCAAATATCCAGTTCACTTGGGTTGCTAATGCCAGCATCCACCCATATGATGAGCGCAGGGTAGTGCTGTTTAATCTCGGCTATCACGCTATAATTGTTGCTGTAAATGCCGCTTGTTTTTTGAATGGCGTTGAGGTCTGCAATATAGAGTTGTCTAAACGGGTAAACCTTGAGTAAAGCCGCTACAATATCGAGCGCTTGGTGCGATGGCGTGAGCTGCGATTGAATAGGTTGGTAGCTTTGTCGTGCACCTTGTTTAGCATGTACCACCACGCCGCCCAGTAAATCAATCACAGGAATTATTTGCATATTTGCGCACGATGGCTGAGATCATAAAAAAAGAAAAAATATTAGTATGTGAGTTTATCACTGCTGGTGGTTTGCGTGACAGCCACTTTGGCGGGGATGGCGAAACGTTGCCTGCAACTTTGCTTAAAGAAGGTAGCAAAATGCGCGATGCTTTATTGTGCGATTTAAGCGCGTTGAATCAATATGAGCTGTTAGTGATGCAGGATGTGCGCTTACCGCCTGTAAACGATGCGCATCAAAGCATCGTCGTAGATAGTAATGACTTTAGAAAAGCCTTAAAAAAAGCGCTTAAGCAAGCTGATTATGTGTGGTTGATAGCCCCAGAAACCAATGCTGCCTTGATAGAACTCACAGAAATTTGTTTGGCAGAGGAAGAAAAAGAAAACGGCGCGATATTTTTAGGCTGTGGCTACCATGCCACGCTGGCGGGAACTAGCAAAACCTTATGCTTTGAAGCGCTACAAAAAGCAAGTATTTATACGCTGCCAGTGTTTGGCGGTGATGATTTGTTAAATGCAGATTTTTTTGCACACGCCTTAAAACAACATGATGGTAAGTGGGTGGCAAAACCTGAAGATGGCGCAGGTTGTGCGGGTATTCGCTTGTTTGATAGCCTGCCTTTGTTACGCAATTGGCTAGTAGAAAATGCATTTGCAGACAATTACTTGGCGCAGCCTTACCAAGCTGGCATTGCAGCCAGTATTTCAATATTGTGTCGTAATGGCAGAGCTTGGGTGCTAAGCTGCAATACGCAACATGTGGTGTGCGAAAATGCTGAGTTCATTCTCACGGGTGTGACGGTGAATGGCCAAGCACGCTATTGGCAACGCTTTGAGACCATTGCGCGAAAAATTGCCCAAATGTTGCCAGATGCGCTGGGTTACGTGGGAGTGGATGTGATTATTGATGTAGAGCATGACAAAATTGTTGTGCTAGAAATCAACCCACGTTTAACCACCAGTTATGTGGGGCTCTCCGCAGCGTTGGTTTTGAATCCTGCAAAATTATTGTTAGATGGCATGTTAGCTTCGCCTTTTGTGATGCCGAAAATTGCCAAAAATGTGGTGGATGTCACAGTATGATGATTGGTTGGGACATCGGTGGTGCGCACCTGAAAGCGGTGCAAATTGATGTGCATGGTGAGGTGCAAGCTGCAATGCAAGTATATTGTCCGCTCTGGCGCGGTTTGCATGAATTGGCGCAAGCGTTTGACACGATATTAAGCGCAATAAAGGCTGAGCAGCATCGCATTACCATGACAGGCGAACTCGCCGATATTTTTGAAAATCGCCACGCAGGTGTTACGCAAATTGCGCAAATCGCACGGCAAAAATTGGGCGGGAATATCCAGTTTTTCGCAGGTGAAAAAGGCTATGTTAGCTTGGCGCAAGTGCCTGAAAATGCCGTAAACATTGCCTCCATGAATTGGCTCGCCAGCGTGCAGTTTGTGGCGCAAAATATCCACCAAGCTTTATTTTTAGATATTGGCAGCACCACGACTGATATTGCTTTAATTTGCTACGGTAAGCCGCGCATATTGGGTTTTAATGATGCCGCGCGACTGCAAACCGATGAGTTGGTTTACACGGGCGTGGTGCGCACCCCACTGATGGCTTTAACGCCAAAAATTGCATTTAAAGGCCATGCTGTGAATGTGGCTGCGGAACATTTTGCCACTACAGCCGATATTTACACGCTCACGGGCGAATTGCCGCTTAATGAAAACATGGCCGATACCGCCGATGGCGCAGATAAAACTAGCGCAGCTTGCGCAAAACGTATTGCCCGCATGGTGGGCATGGACTCTGCCGATGCACCGTTAAGCACATGGACAGCGTTGGCCAAGGCATTTAAAGACGCACAGCTCAGTTTAATTCAGCAAGCCGTATTGCGGCAGTTATCGAGGGTTGACACTGCTCAAAACTTGACGATTGTTGGCTGTGGGGCGGGGGACTTTTTGGCGATTGAGCTCGCTCAACAACTTAACTTACACTACCATTCGGTGACCGATTTGATTAACGCAAACAAGCCAGAAATGAAAAAAGTAACCGCGATGTGCTTTCCTGCGTTTGCAGTGGCTAGCTTAGGGCAACAAAACCAACCAATATGCTAAAACACGCGCTTCCATATCACCACAATACTGCACGACTGTTTGCGCACATTGCGCATTGCGACTGGGCGATGTGGCTAGACAGCGCACAACAGCACAATCATTTAGGTGCGCCAAGCAGTCAATATGGACATTATGATATTTTGGTGGCTAAACCGCGAATCACCTTTGTTTCTGTAGGCGATGAAACGCAAATTACTGAAAATGGCCAGGTAACATTATCAAATGATGACCCATTTCAACTCGTAAAAAATGTCTTAGGAAGATATACAGCCCACGCTGAACCTAAAGTTCCGTTTGCGGGAGGCGCGCTAGGTTATTTTGCTTACGACTTAGGCAAGCGCATCGAAAAGCACGCTGAAAATAAGCAAATTCAGGCAAAAACACCGCAAATGATGGTGGGGATTTATGACTGCGCGGTGGTGGTGGATCACCAAGAAAAAACCGCTTTTTTAGTCTCACAAAATGTCCATCAAAACGCCCGAGAGAATTTTGATGCTCTGCAAGCCTTATTCTGTGCGGCTTCCAGCGGTGCTCAAATGAAGACTGCGTTTAAAATTACTTCAAAAGTGATTTCTAACCTCACAAAACTGCACTATGAACATGCTTTTAACAAGGTAAAAAAATATATTCTTGAAGGCGATTGTTACCAAGTCAACTTAGCGCAACGTTTTAGCGCAAATGCGCAAGGCGATGGCTGGCAAGCTTACCAAAAACTGCGTGAAATTTCCCCCGCGCCATTTATGGCATATATGCGTTTGCCGCAATGTGAGGTGTTATGTGCTTCGCCTGAGCGCTTTTTGCAAGTCAACAATCAGCATGTTGAAACGCGTCCGATTAAAGGCACGCGCCCGCGTTCAGACAACGCAAAACAAGATGCGCAAAATGCCACAGAGTTACAAGATAGCTTAAAAGACCGTGCCGAAAACTTGATGATTGTGGATTTATTGCGTAACGATATTGGCAAAAATTGTGCAATTGGCTCGGTGAAAGCGGATAAATTATTTCAGCTACAAAGTTTTGCCAATGTGCATCATTTGGTGAGCATCATCATGGGCAAACTTGCCAAGGGAAAAACGGCGCTCGACTTATTGCGCGGATGTTTTCCTGGTGGTTCGATTACCGGCGCACCTAAATTAAGAGCGATGCAGATTATTGAAGAGCTAGAACCGCACCAACGCGGGCTGTATTGTGGCGCGATTGGCTATATTGGCTTTGATGGCAATATGGATACTAATATTGCTATTCGCACGGCGGTGTATGCTGATGGTGAAATCAGCTTTTATGCAGGTGGCGGCATTGTGGCAGATTCTGAGCTGGAAAAAGAATATACTGAAACTTTTGATAAGGCTTCTAGCATGATGAAGCTGATGCAGTTTTTTCAACAATAACAATAAGAAAGCGGGGAAATCATGTGGGTGATTAAATTAGGCGGCAGTCTGCTGGGCGCACCAGAGCTTGCAAAATGGTTAGAAACCATTGTTAATCACTGCGATGGGCATGTGATTATTGTGCCGGGGGGTGGTTTGTTTGCTAACTCAGTGCGCGAGGCGCAGCAAATTAGCAATATGAGCGATGCAGTGGCGCATCAACTGGCCTTGCTGGCGATGGACCAGTTTGGCTTGATGTTGGCGAGTATGAACCCGCATTTAGTCACCGCCAGTACCGAGTTAGAAATTGCCGAGCGTGGCTGGCAACATCGCGGCATTGTTTGGCTGCCCAGCAAAATGGTGTTGGCAGATGAAACAATTCCACAAAACTGGCAAGTGACTTCTGATAGTTTAGCGGCATGGTTGGCGAATAAGTTAGGTGCGCAGCAATTGATTATGGTGAAGTCAGCACCGCTACTTCGTTATCAACAAGCAGCGCCAAGTGCTTTGCAGCATTTGGTGGACGATGAGGTGATTGACAGCCAATTTAGCCAATATATTGCCGGACAACTATACCAAACTTGGGTGTTGAATAAAGCGGATTACGCCCTATTTAAACAAGGGTTTGACGCAAAGTATTTGTTAAAAAAAGGCGTGCGCCTTGGCGTCACTTTAGAATAATCAGAGGTGAATAATGACAACAAATAACGTGTATAGCGCGCAAGAAGTGGAAGCAAAATTAAAAGAGACATTGCCGCACTGGTTTTTAGAAGATGGCTGGATTCGTCGCAAATACAAAACCAGCGGCTGGAAAGCCACTTTAATGCTGGTAAATACCGTTGGTCATTTGGCTGAGGCGGCATGGCACCATCCCGATTTAACCGTTTCTTATGCGTTTGTTATTGTTAAATTATGCACGCACGATGCCAAAGGCATCACCGATAAAGATTTTGAATTGGCTTTGAAAATTGAGCAGGTAATCGGCTGGCAGCCTGCAAAAGAGGGCGGCGCGCTCACTGGCACACCCAATGACGATGCGCGATTTAAATATATAAAATATGATGAATAGTCAGCAAATTTTGCGTCAATTTAACAGCATCATCATTGTAAGTGCGCTTTATCTATTATCAAGCTGTACCGAAAGTCCATACTTTGAACTGACAGGCACACGCCAAGAACGCATCACGCAAGTTGTTAAACATTTTAACTTGCCTGCAGATAAAAAATCAGCATTGATAAGCAGCATGCTAGATGCCCACTTATTTGAAGAAAGAAAGGGGTCTGGTGATGGCTTTGGCCCTGCCGACTATTGCCGTTATTTTGCCCTTTCTGTACAGCCGCAAACCATGAATACGTGGCGCAGCGTACTCGCCTCAACGCCAATTTTACAACTGGAGAATCGTCATTATCCCGCACCAGCGCAGCCTACAGCTTGGTGGCTGAGCGAGTCTAATTATCACAAGCTGACCATGTATGAAGCGAATGCGTTAACTGGGTTAAACGGCTGGGTTGGTGTAGAAAATAGTGGACAAATTTACATCTATATTTGCACGACTTAACACACAAAAAAAACCTATTTTTAGCACAACATCTTTTTGACGCCTCTGTAAGCCAGTATCCATGCGGCTTCCAGAGGCATTATTTTTTCTCGCGCTAATTTTGCTATTTCGTAAACGTTTAATTAACCCCATAAAAACATCAAAAAATCTCGTCAATATTATATTCATAATAGTTATATAAATATATTATTAAATTCTTTTTAATTATTTAAATGCTGATTTATAGTGCGTGCATGTATTAAAAATTGCACTTTGCAAAATTAAATTATGACATTTAAATTAAGGAAAAAGAATGAAATTCAATTACTCAACATTTTCGTTAGCGCTTATAACGAGCGGCCTCATTACGCTTCCCGCTATTAGCCATGCGAATGATAGCGCTGAGCTAGAAGACCTTAGAAACTTAGTTCAGGAACTCAGCCAAAAAGTAAAAATACTTGAGCGCAAAGGTGAAAATAATGATGAAGCCGCCGCTGCCGCAAAAAAAGAGTCCCCTGTCATTAAAGCAAGTAGTAGCGGTTTTTCTTTTGCATCGCCTGATGGCAAAAATGAGATTAAGTTTAGAGGATTGCTACAGGCTGACCATCGTCATTTTTCTGATGGTGCCAATGATGTGCGTGGGAGATCAAATGAAAGAGCAGGCAATTTAAATCCAGATGGTTTTCACAGTGCCGAAGATACTTCTTTGTTACGTCGCGTACGCCCAACTATCGAAGGAAAGGTGGGTGGCAAATATGGTTTTAGATTTACGCCAGAATTTGCTGGTGGCAGCGCATCTGCGGTGGATGCTTATGTTGAGGCTAACTTATCACCGGGATTAAAAATTCGTGCAGGCAAGCAGAAAAGCATTGTTGGCCTAGAACGTTTGCAAGGTGGTGGTGATATTAAATTTGTTGAACGCAGCTATGTGACCAATGCAATTTTGCCAAATCGGGATTTAGGTGTAACAGTTTCTGGGGATTTATTTGAGAATAAACTTAATTACGGCGTTGGTATTGTAAACGGTGTCGCTGATGGTGGAAACATCAGTACAGGCACAGAATATAACGGTGAGCGAGAATATACGGCACGATTATTTGCCACGCCATTTGTGGATAGTGCTAATGCGCTATCTGGCCTAGGCTTTGGTATTGGCGCAACTTGGACAGATTATACCGGTGAAAAAAATCTTAACTTTACCGATACAACTGCGGCAGATGCCACGCGTAATGGCCTGCCAAGTTATGTAACAGAAGGTCAACAAACTTTCTTTCGCTATACCAGTAATGCAATTGCGGATGGTAAGCGTATTCGCTGGTCACCGCAAGCCAACTACTATTATGGCCCTCTAGGTGTGATTGCGGAATATGCCCGCGTTTCACAAGATGTTAGTTTAGCCAATAACGGCTCACCTGCGGCTGGTGGCGCAGCGGCTGGGGCTTCAGTGATTACCGCCGGCACGCATAAAAACTTAAAGCATGATGCTTGGGATGTCGGTGTTTCTTACCTGATTACAGGCGAAGATGCTTCATTCAAAGGCGTAAAACCAAAACAAGACTTTGATTTGGATAAAGGCGGCTGGGGTGCGTGGGAGTTGGTTGCGCGCTATAGCGAAATCAACCTTGATAGCGATACCTTTAAAAATGCGGCTGGAGTTTATGCCGCTGAAGGTAGCGGTATTGGCAACGCATTCTCAGATTTAACTAAAAGTGCAAAATCAGCAGAAACTTGGACACTTGGTTTGAACTGGTATCTGAACACTAACGCAAAAGTATCACTTAACTATGCACGCACTTCGTTTGATTGCGGTGCATTGCGTAAAGGCTTGGCACAAACCACCAACAACAATGCAAGTGGTAGCAATGTACGAGACCGCGAAGATGAAGACGCATTGTTAGCGCGCTTCCAAGTAGCATTCTAAACATTTTTTAATATATAAATTAAGGACTTAAAATGAAAAAATCACTATTAACGATTGCCCTGATAAGTGCAATTTATGGCATTACAACACCAGTGAGCGCATTCGCTAAAGATGTGAATTTGCTGAATGTTTCTTATGACCCAACGCGCGAACTTTACCAAGACTTTAACAAAGCATTTGCCGCCTATTGGAAAACCAAAACGGGCGATAACGTGATTGTGAAAACCTCTCACGGCGGCTCTGGTAAACAAGCCCGCGCCATTATTGATGGCTTAGATGCGGATGTGGCGACATTGGCACTGGCTTATGACGTTGACCAATTGAGCGAAAAAGGCAAGTTGATACCTAAGGACTGGCAAAAGCGCTTAGGCCATAATAGCTCACCTTACACCTCAACGATTGTATTGTTGGTGCGAAAAGGTAACCCCAAAGGCATTAAAGATTGGGATGATTTAGTGAAGCCGGGCATTTCGGTGATTACCCCTAACCCTAAAACATCAGGTGGCGCGCGTTGGAATTACCTCGCAGCTTGGGCTTTTGCACAAAAGAAATTTGGCGGTGACGAAGCTAAAACCAAAGAGTTTGTTGGCAAGCTACTTAAAAACGTACCTGTGCTGGATACTGGTGCGCGCGGGTCAACCACTACTTTTGTGGAACGCGGCATTGGCGATGTGTTGCTCGCTTGGGAAAATGAAGCATTTTTAGCGCAAAAAGAATTGGGCGTTGGTAAATTTGAAATCGTGGTACCGTCACTGTCAATTTTAGCCGAACCGCCCGTAACGGTGGTGGATAAATTTGCCAAAAAGCACGGCAATGAAGTGGTTGCCAAAGCCTATTTGGACTACCTCTATACTGAAGAAGGCCAAGAAATTGCCGCAAAAAACTACTATCGTCCTACGCTGGAATCTGTAGCGAAGAAGTATGAGAAGCAATTTCCAAAATCTAATTTAGTGAAAATTGATGAAGAATTTGGTGGCTGGCAAAAAGCACAAAAAACGCACTTTTCTGATGGCGGTACGTTTGATCAAATTTACCAAAAATAGCGTATATTTTTGACTGAATTTTTACTATTATCATAGTGACGGCTCTGTAAGCCAATAACGGCGCGGATTCCAGGGCTGTCATTTTCTCTCGGGCGTTTTGAGGACATCAAAAAGCTTTTGATAATGCGCAATGTCATGGCGTATCATGCACAGGTATAATAAATTTCTTTCATCATTATCACTGAGGTTTTTATGGCAAATTGGTTTGAAGATAATGCACAATCCATCGGCAATACGCCATTAGTTAAGCTAAATCGTGTAACGGATGGCGCACCTGCCATAGTGCTGGCAAAGATTGAAGCAAGAAACCCAGCTTATTCGGTGAAATGTCGCATCGGTGCCGCCATGATTTGGGATGCCGAGCAACGCGGTTTGCTCGGAGAAGGTAAAGAAATTGTTGAACCTACTAGTGGAAACACCGGTATTGCGCTTGCATTCGTAGCCGCAGCGCGTGGCATTCCACTCACGCTCACCATGCCTGAAACCATGAGCATAGAACGACGTAAACTGTTAGTGGCGTATGGCGCAAAACTGGTACTCACCGAAGGCGTAAAAGGCATGAGTGGCGCCATTGCTAAAGCTGAAGAAATTGCAGCTTCTGACCCCGATAAATATGTACTTTTGCAACAGTTCAAAAACCCGGCCAACCCGTATATTCATGAAGAATCAACAGGCCCAGAAATCTGGAATGCGACTAATGGCAAGATTGATATTTTTGTTGCTGGCGTGGGCACGGGCGGCACGATTACTGGAGTAACACGTTACATCAAAGTTAGGCGTGGTAAGAAAATCACATCTGTTGCGGTAGAGCCATCCGCAAGCCCTGTGCTGAGCCAAAGCCGTGCAGGTGAAGAGTTAAAACCTGCTCCACACAAAATTCAAGGCATAGGTGCTGGTTTTGTACCCGATGTTTTAGATTTGTCTTTAATAGACGACATTGCGCAAGTAAGCAACGAAGAAGCCGTGCTATATGCGCAACGCTTGGCTAGGGAGGAGGGCATACTGTCGGGCATCTCTTGCGGAGCAGCAGTTGCTGTTGCGGTACGCTATGCTAAACTTCCGGAAAATGCTGGCAAAACCATTGTCGTCATTTTGCCGGATTCAGGTGAACGGTATTTGAGTTCAGTTCTTTTTGATGGTTTGTTTGATGCGCAGGGTCTCACAGTTTGATACCTTAGGCTAAATTAGAACTTATGTTGCCTAATTCTTGTTTATTTTGTGTCGATATCGTTTTGGTGTTATTTCCCACCTAAAGTTACAGTTCAACTGATTCTCGCGCCTCAGTGGCGCATCTTTTTAGTTTGATTGTTAGAAACCATTTGGTTCACACAGGACGCTATACACGTCTTTTTATTTCATAATAATATTTAGTTATATTTATATCTTTTTATATTCTTTTACATTTTAAGCAATTATTTTTATAGTGCTAAAAATTAAATAGGATACGAAAGATAAGGCATGACCAAACACCAACAGCAACTTGCAAACCTAGATTTACTTAAAAAGCAATTAAACACCGCCTTGCATCTGGACTTGGACGACTTTGACCTAGAAGCAAATACACAACATGAGTATGTAAGTAAATTTGTAGGCATACAACTTAAGTCTTCTTTTCAGCCAATATATGATGTGGATAAAGGGGATTTGCATGGTTTTGAGGCGGTATTGATTGCAAGCTTAAGTGATATTCAATCAACTACGCCAGATTTTGCATATTCTTATGCCAAAGCCACAGGTAAATTGGTGAAGTTTGACCGTGTGGTGCGCACCCTTCACTTGCTCAATTACAAGCAAATTTTTCAGGAAAAAGGTTTGCTATTTTTGAGTGTACACCCTGATTTGCTAATCAGCGTCAATGAACATGGCAAAGTATTTGAGCGAATTTTGCACCAATATTCATTACCCACTGAGCGCGTGGTGATTCAAATTCGCGACTTTAGTGCCACAGAGCAAAATGAAAACTTAGTGACTTACGAGCGTCAATTGGCCGCCGCAATTGATAATTACCATGACCGTGGCTATAAAATTGCCGTGGATTATTTTGGTAATAAGCACTCGCTAGTGAGTCGTTTGTGGAAGATGTCTCCAGATTATATTAAGTTTGACCCAAGTTTGATTCAAGAGGCTGAAACGCAGCCACGTCTGCAAACTACATTAAAAGGACTTGCACAGTTGAGTAAAGATCTAGGGGCTAGGCCAGTGATTGGCAATGTGAACACGCAAGCACAATTTGAAATTGCACTAAAAGCAGGGTTTGGACTAGTGCAAGGAGATTTTTTAGGCATTGCCAACACAACTTCACAACTACACGCCTCAGACTTCATACAAAAGCGATTTGTGGGAGTGCAATCAATATAACTAAAAGATATAAATTTATGGCGATAAAGTATTTAATCGGTATATAAAATGCTGATAAAGTGCCAGCAAATTTAATTCTAATTGGGTAATACTTACAAAAAATGGCACAAAAAAACACGCTTCCAGGGTTCAACTTATCGCTAGGTTATGCACTCTTGTATTTGAGTTTAATTGTTTTAATTCCGCTTTCAGCCGTGTTTTTTAAAACATTTACGCTCAGTTGGACCGACTTTTTAGAAGCTGTGGCCTCGCCACGCGTATTAGCTTCATACGAACTTACGTTTGGAGCGTCATTCATTGCAGCACTTATTAATGTTGTGTTTGGCGTGCTAACTGCTTGGGTACTTACGCGCTATCAGTTTTTTGGCAGAAAACTGGTGGATGCTTTTGTGGATTTTCCTTTTGCTCTACCCACCGCGGTAGCAGGTATTGCACTATCGGCCATTTATGCTAAAAACGGTTGGATTGGCGGCTTGCTTGAGCCACTCGGCATTACCATTGCTTATACGCCGTTAGGTGTGATAGTGGCGCTCACTTTTATAGGCTTACCCTTTGTGGTGCGTACAGTGCAGCCAGTACTTGAAGATTTAGGTGCAGAGGTTGAAGAAGCCGCAACAAGTTTAGGTGCAAACCGCTGGCAAGTGTTTTATAAAATTATTTTACCTGCAATATGGCCTGCGGTGATCACAGGGTTTGCTTTAGCATTTGCCCGTGCGATTGGAGAATATGGCTCAGTGATTTTTATTGCTGGCAATATGCCGATGTTGTCTGAAATAACCCCGCTTATTATTATCACCAAACTAGAGCAATATGATTATGCAGGAGCAACCGCTGTTGCGGCAGTTATGTTGGTGATTTCATTTATCCTCCTATTTGCGATTAATGGCTTTCAGTGGTGGAGTAATCGCCGCTATAGCTCAATTAAATAAGGGTTTTATATGACTAGCACCACACAATATAGTAAATATCACAGCAAGGTTGGTCTTAACCAAGCAACATCAGAACCTGCCTTGGTGCGCTACAGCTTAGTTGGCATTACTTTGCTATTTTTAAGTTTATTTTTATTTGTGCCGCTTGCAGCCGTGTTTACGGAGGCCTTAAGAAAAGGAATTGAAACCTACTTTTCAGCTTTGAGTGAACCAGATGCGTTATCAGCCATTCAACTGACCTTAACTGCGGCAGCTATTTCTTTACCGCTTAATTTAATATTTGGGGTGACGGCAGCTTGGGCCATTGCAAAATTTGAGTTTAAAGGCAAAAGTTTTTTAATTACTTTGATTGATTTACCTTTTGCAGTTTCACCCGTGATTGCAGGTCTCATTTATGTGCTGATATTTGGCGCGCAAGGTTGGTTCGGTGAATGGATGTCTGACCATGATTTTAAAGTGATTTTTGCGATTCCAGGTATTGTACTTGCGACCACATTTGTCACCTTTCCATTTGTGGCACGTGAGCTGATTCCACTCATGCAAGCACAAGGTAAAGAGGAAGAAGAAGCGGCTATGGTGCTGGGCGCTAATGGCTTGCAGATGTTTTGGTATGTTACCTTGCCAAATATTAAATGGGGATTATTGTATGGCTTGATTTTATGTAATGCCCGCGCCATGGGTGAGTTTGGAGCAGTATCTGTGGTTTCTGGTCATATTCGAGGATTAACCAACACTTTACCTTTGCATGTAGAAATTTTATACAACGAATATAACTATGCGGCAGCTTTTGCAGTGGCTTCGATATTAGCGTTGTTGGCTTTGCTCACGTTGGCTCTTAAAACCTACGTTGAGTGGCAATCAGCCAAAAATGCAGAAGGCATTGAGAGAGAAATAATGGAAAGAGTAATCAAGGACTGATATGAGCATTGAAATTAAAAATATTAAAAAGGGTTTTGGCAACTTTAGTGCACTCAATGAGGTATCACTACAAGTACCAACAGGTGAACTTGTTGCCTTGCTAGGACCATCAGGTTGCGGTAAAACCACTTTGCTTCGCATCATTGCTGGTCTTGAAACGCCGGATAGTGGCAGCATACATTTTCATGGCACAGATGCTACCGAACGTGCAGTACGTGAGCGTGAAGTTGGCTTTGTATTTCAGCATTACGCACTATTTCGGCATATGACCGTATTTGAAAATGTAGCGTTTGGATTAAGGGTTCGCCCAAAACAAACTCGCCCAAGTGATGTGGAAATTAGATGCCGTGTACATGAATTATTAAATCTCGTACAACTTGATTGGCTCGCAGACCGTTACCCACCACAGCTTTCAGGCGGGCAGCGACAGCGGATTGCATTAGCACGCGCCTTAGCAGTTGAGCCCAAAGTATTACTACTGGATGAGCCTTTTGGTGCATTGGATGCAAAGGTGCGAAAGGAATTGCGTCGTTGGTTGCGTCGGTTGCATGATGAACTACATATTACCAGTGTATTTGTAACACATGACCAAGAAGAAGCCCTAGAGGTTGCGGATACTATTGTTGTCATGAATCAAGGTAAGATTGAGCAAATAGGCTCTCCCCAAAGTGTTTATTCTCAACCAGCCACCCCATTTGTTTACCAGTTTTTGGGTAATGTGAATCAGTTTGAAAGTCAGATACATAATGGGATTGCAAACATTTCGGGTTTAGGGGTTAAAGTGGATTCAAACCATAACGGGAATGCATTAGCATTTGTACGTCCACATGATATAGAAATCTATAGTCATTCATTAGAAAACAAACAAGCATTTCAGGCGGTAGTTCGTTATATCAATGCAGTTGGTTCGGTTGTAAAAGTTGAATTACAAAAAGTTGACTGTAAAGAAATGATTGAAGCTGAGCTTACGCAAGAAAGATTTAGCGAGTTAAATCTTTATGAAAATCAAAAGATTAATTTTTTGATAAAAAAATTAAAAGTATTTTAGATATTTTGCGAGTATTGTTTATTGCAAGTTTTAGAGATTTTATAAAGTCTAACTTTATAAATAAATACCTATGCCCCAACCCTATAGGTTATTCAATCATCGCTGATTTTCTCAAACTTGCCAAAGTGCAGCATAATGGTTGGTAAAATCAGCAGATTTAAAATGGTAGAAGTAATTAAACCACCTACAATAATGGTCGCCATCGGGCCTTCAATTTCCCGCCCTGGTTGGCCGCTACCCGCTGCTAATGGCAACAGCCCTAGTGCGGTGACAAGTGCAGTCATCAACACGGAGGGTAGGCGCTCTGAAGCCCCGCGAATGCAAGTGTGCAAATCCCACGAGCAGTTTTCTGCATCAACGAGATGTTGAAAGTGTGAAATCATCATTATCGAGTTGCGCAGGGTAATGCCAAACAGCGTAACAAAACCCACCAGTGAGCCAAGTGAAATCCAGCCGCCAGTAAACATGGCTGCCAGCACACCGCCAATTAGCGCAAATGGCAAGTTAGCAAAGGTCAGCAATAAATTGCGCAGTCGCCCAAAGGCAATGTAGAGCATCAGAAAAATTGCTACACCCGCTAATAGGGCATGGGTAATTAAGTCTTCGCGTGATTGTGCATTGGCTTCAGCCTCACCTGTAAAATGCAGGTAATTGCCCTCGCTAAGTTGTACTTCTTTTTTGATGCGGTTTTTAAGCTCATCAGTAAAGTCTTCTACTTCACGGTCTTGTACATTAGCGGTGACTGTTTGGATACGTTTAGCGCCTGCATGCAAAATTTTTGAGCGGCCATTTTCTTGGCTAATCCACGCAATGTCTTTGAGGTGTAAAAGTTTGCCGGCAGGATTAAATAGCGGAATATTGCCGATGTCGCCAATGTCATCGCGCGCTTCTATATCTAGCGCTACACTAACACCTACGGCGCGACTACCCATATACACTTGCGCAATGGGCACGCCTTCATACGCCGCACGAATGGTATCGAGCACTTCTACCGGTTGTAACCCCCACACGTTGAGTTTGTCGGGGCGTAGCCGAATGACCACTTGTGGCGTACCAGGTGGCGATTGTACTTGCACAGCATCAGCACCCGTTGTGCTTTCAACAATCGCGGCTATTTTTTGGGCATCACGGTCTAGCGCATCTAAATCGTTGCCATAAATGTTGATGACTGTTGAGGCGGCATAACCAGAAATGGTTTCTTCAATGCGCTCAGTTAAAAAAGTGTTGATGGCAAAATTCACACCAACAAAGCCAATTTCTGCCACGCCATCACCGTCTTCATCTTCAACTTCACCGGCTAGCTCTTCACGAATATCCTCTAAAATGCGGTTTTGCTCTTCCCCAGAAAGTGTGCCGATTTCAATTTCAAACTCGCTGTAATGCGTGCCAAAGGTGTCTGCGCCATTTTGGGCGCGCCCCACCCACTGCGTAACCGATTTTACCCCTTTAATCTCGCCTATTACTTTGGCAACGCGCTGACCTAAACGAAGTGACTCTTGTTCAGAAGTGCCCGGCACGGCGGTCATGTGCATAATAAAATGCCCTTCGTGCAATGCCGGAATAAATTGGCTTTTGAATAATGGCACGATACCTAAACCTAACGCAATAAACGCAAAGCTAGCAATCAATACAGCTTTATAACGGTATTCAATTTGGTGCAGCAAATGCACGTAATGATGTTTAATCCATTTAATAAGGGGGGAATCGTCAGTCTCAAGCTTTGCTTTGCCTAGTAGTAAGTAGCATAGTGCAGGGGTAAGTGTGAGCGCAACGACTAATGAAGCCACAATGGCGGCGATGTATGCATAGCCTAGCGGTGCAAATAATTTACCTGCTACACCGCTCAGTGTAAGAAGTGGCATAAATACCAGAACGACAATAATTGTGGCATACACCACCGAACTACGCACTTCCATTGAAGCATCAAACACCACGCGTTGAATAGGCAATGGCTGTGCTAGCAAGCGATTTTCTTTCAGCCTACGAAAAATATTTTCCGTGTCGATAATCGCATCATCTACCACCTCGCCCAATGCAATAGCCAAGCCGCCTAGTACCATAATATTGAGACCAATATTAAAGTAACTGAGCACAATAATGGCACTGAGCAATGAAAGTGGTATGGCGGTTGCCGATATAAATGCCGTGCGCGCATTAAACAAAAATAAAAATAAAATGGTGACGACTAGAACGGAGCCTATGAGAATGTCAGTCCGTACGCCCTTAATAGCGGTTTCAATAAAGTTGGCAGGGCGAAATAGGCCTTCGTGTAAAATGACTTTCTCGTTAGCTAGCGCAGGTTTTAAATCTTGCAGCGCAGTTTCAATCGCTTGCGTCACGGCATGGGTGTTTGCGCCAAGTTGACCTTGCACTGACAAGTAAATACCCACCTCACCATCAATTGCGGCGGCACTGATAGAAGGTGCCATACCTTCTACCACGCGACCAATATCGCCCAGCGTGATAGTTTGCCCATCGCGATGAATCAGTGTTGTTTTGGCAAGCATTTCTGGTGAAGTCGCTTGCCCGTCAGTGTTAATAATAATCCGTTGATTACTATTTTCAATATAACCAGCGCCACTCACCCCTGTGGCTTGTTGCGTGGCTTTGACCACGTCATTAATATTGAGCTGGTATTGCACCAATTTTTGTGGGTCAATTTGCACCTGAAACTGCCGCACATCCCCACCAAATACATTCACATCGGCCACACCGGGGATAGCAAGCAAATGGGGCGTAATTGTCCAATCTACTAAAGTGCGAAGTTCCATCAAGCTACGCGAATCAGAAGTTAACCCGAAGCCCAGCACTGTGCTGGCAGAAGAGGTGAGAGGTGTAATGTTAGGCGTGATTCCCTTAGGAATCTGATTTGAAAGCGTACTAAGTCGTTCAGCTATAATTTGCCGATTTTTATATATATCGGTACGTTCATCAAAAATGATTGTTACTACTGATAAGCTCGGGATAGACTGCGAACGTATCTCGGCAACGCCAACGCTGCCAGCTACTGCGCTTTCAATGGGTTGCGTTACTAAACGCTCAACTAATTCGGCGGATAAACCGGGCGATTCAGTTTGAATGATGATTTGTGTCGGTGAAAACTCAGGAAAAACATCTAAATTGCTACGCGTTAGGCTAAAAATACCGTAAAGCACTACCAGCATCGCTAAGCCTATCATCACGCCAGCATAGCGTATAGAAAAGCGGACGAGGGTGGACATCATGTCTTATCTCTCAGCTTTCATTTTAGCTCCAGCATCACACAGCTTTGCTGCGTCCGCTTGCCCTGAAATGAAGACTAAAAAATCCATTTTTTTAGTCTTCATTTTCATTCTTAATCTGATACTTAAATTCTTCAGACAACAGCAACTGCGCGCCACTGGTCACAACTATGCTATCGGCCGCAATCGCTTGATTAAACCAACCTTCTTCAATTTCGGTATCAGTGTCTATAGGTTTGCGAATAAAGTGATTATCATCTTCTTTAAAATATGCCCATGCTTTGCCGGCATACCAAACTACAGCGCTGTTAGGAATCACGACACCTTGTTTTGCATCATTCGCATTTGGGTCTATCTCCGCATTCACACGCATGCCAATGCGTAGTAAATCTGCTGGCGCGGTGTAATAATAAGTTTTACCGAAGCCACTTTGGTCACTTTGGGTTGCGGGTGAAACATAGTGCGCTAGTATCGCTTGACTGCTCGCATTAAGTGGGGTGATTTGAATGCTTGAACCCACTTTTGGCGTTGCCGTGTTGAGAGGTAAGCCGACTTGCACCAAAACATTGTTTCTGGTTAGTAAAGCTTGTAAATGCGCGGGTGGTTTGCTAGCAAACACCAATTGCGCTAACGCATTGCCCCATTTGAGTTGCGTACTTTCTTTCAACTGTTTAATTTGCGCAATCGTTGCATTGCGTTTTGCAGCATCTGCATTGACCAGCGCCTGCGCTTCTTGTACTGCGCGGTCAGACACGTTTTTATCATCAGCATTTAAGGCTTTAAGCCGCTCATATTGTGCTTGGTTTTGGGCTTGACTCGCATTGCTTAAATTAAGCTCAGAAGTTAGGTTTAAATAAAGTGTTTTGGCATCAATTAAGCCATCTATATTGACTACATTACCATAACTTTTAATTTCGCCCTCAAACGCGATTGCTTGTACTACATCTGTTTTAATGCCACTATTTTTTTGAGTGGCGGGGGATAGTGTGATACTGCTAATACCTTCTTTTTCACTAACGCGGTTGGGCGTTTCAATTTCTTCTTCTTGCTCCTGTTGAAAATCCTCGTATTCATCTTTGCCGTAAAACACCAGCATCCAAAATAAAATAATGATAATAATGGTTTGTAACAGCACAATCAGCAAAGATTTTTTGTTCATGGCATAAGCTCGCTTGGTAACATGGACGTTACCTCAATAGGATATTGCATCACATCTTCTAAGCGCAGTGCTGCTTGTAATACCGCAAATTGCGCAGTTTGTAGTTGTTGCAAGGCTAGTTGCTGATTTAGCCCACTTTGGGTGAACGCTAAGCGGTCAATTAAGCCTGCATCAAATTGCTTCTGTTGTTTTTCATGTTGGGCCGTTTGTGCCGCAAGCCATTGTCTTTGCGCTGTTAGCGTTTCATTTGCCGCTTGATATTGTGTTTGCACTTGCGCTAAATTTGCTAATGTTTGCGTTTGCAAAGCCTCAAATTGAGCTGCTTCAATTTCACGTAGTTGTTTGGTTTCCGCAATCATGGTTTTATTTTTTTGTGCAAAACTCAGCAGGGCGTTAATGCCTAAAGACCAGATAGTATCGCCAAACTCAAAAGCTAAGCCCGGACTCAGTGAAATATCGGGCGTTTGCTTGGCAATTTCGAGCTTGATTTTGCTTTCAGCTGCCGCATATTTGGCTAGCGCGCTGCGAATATCAATACGATTGAGCAACGTTATTTCTTGTAAAGCTTCAGAAGTCATCATGTTACTTAAAACACTTTGCTGCTGTTTAAGTGCCGCATCTAAGTCTAAAGTTTGGATGTTGAGCTGATTGAGTTTTTCCACCGATAAGCCGCAATCGGCCGCTAGTCTGGCACGAATTTCCGCAGTTTTAGCTTGCGCGGTTGTGAGCGAAAATTGCAATTGTTGTTGAGCGAGCTTGTAATTGCTTAGGTCGGTATTAGAGTTTAATCCAGCTGCTACGCGCTTTTGCAACATGTTGATTATTTTTTCATGCGATGCAAGCATGTTGTTGAGTTGCGCAATATTCGCGGTGTTTTCGTGTAATTGTAGTAAATCAGTCGCGATTGCTAGTCTTATTTGCCAAGCAGTGTCGGCAATATCTAGTCGCGCAGCTTCTGCTAAATGTTGTGCTTCTTCAACTTTAATCGCACGTTTGTTAGTCGTTTGGATAGGAATGTCCACTTGCAAACCAAACGCCCACGGACTTAAATCGTCATTTTTTTGATTGCTATGCGATACATGACCGCCTATGCTAGGGGGTTGCTGTATGCCAGCGCTGTCGATTGCAGCGAGCGCTAGCCCATATTGCGCTTTTGCTACATCCAGTTTGGCGTGATAAAACAACGCACATAAAGTCAGCTCGCGTAAACCCCAAGTGGCAATAGGCAATTCAGAAGATTTGTAGCCTTGCTTTATTAAATAAGCATGAAAATCTGCACTGTTAGGATTTTGCTCCTTAATGCGAGTAAGCGATGCTTGTGGCGTTAAAGGCTGAGATTGATACGGCTCTGTAGCGCAACTGGCGAGCGCGCCAGCAAGCAAGTACAGCCCTATCGCCCAAAGTGGTTTTGTTGGCATGATAGATAAACTAGGAATTTTATCTTTCATATTAAGGTGTTAGCTTGTTATGCGTTTAGCTTTCAATGGTTGCGTGCACAGAATTTAACGCATCTTGCAAAGTTTCTTCTGAGAGCTTGTTCACGTGCGTAGCAAGTAAATCTGCCGCCTCAACCGTGCGAATTGGCAAGTCATTAGTGTTGAGTTCTGCAATCAATCCTGCGGCCGCCCCCGCAATCACCAATAGCGTTTCGCGCTCTTTCATTAATAATTCAAGTTCTGCGCTTAGCATGTTATTTTCGGCGGTATGTGTATTTGGCATAGTTTTATCTTTGCAATAAAGTCGTTAACAATTAAGCCTACATCTTGCAGTTTGTTTGCCATTTCTGTCAACCAGTATCGGCTTAAGTTAAAGCGGTAGCAGAAAATTTTAATAATGATTTTTATAAAACAGATAATTTGAGGTAGAATACCGCCTTTATTGCTTTTGATGGTTTAAATGACGTCTCAAGCATTGCGAGAGTGGTGGAATTGGTAGACACACTGGTCTTAGAAGCCAGCGGAGAAATCCATGAGAGTTCGAGTCTCTCCTTTCGCACCAAACAATATTAAAAAAGGGCTTTCTAATTTAGAAAGCCCTTTTTTATTGACACAAATTATCTGTATGTTTTAAAGCCGAATTTTAGTTAATAAAACATGTCAAAAATCCCCCTAAACTAGCCCGAGAGAAAATCATGCCTCTGCAAGCCGCATGCAGACTGGCTTAGCGGGCAGGTCAAATGATGTTGTGTAAAATTTGAATACGGCCAATCTTTAACGCACGCAACCAAGCCATGCTTTACAGGGTTAATATGCACATAATCAACATGCGCCTGAAAGTCTCTCTCGTCTTTAATCAAGTGTTCCCAATATCGCCGTTGCCAAATGCCGCGTTCACCACGTGCAAGCCGCACGTCAGAGCGAAATTCAGTTTTAGCAATTGCTTTTGAAAAGCCCGCTTTAATCAGCCGCAAAGGCGTGGCAAAATCAGCGTCATTAGTTGGTAGTTCAATCACACAATGCAAATGGTCAGGCAACACCACCCAAGTATGAATGATAAAGGGGTGTTTTTGTTTAACGCGCCTCACCGCAGATCTTAAAACATCAATATGTTGAATGAGCAAATTATTATCACGCCGCTGCAATAAATTAAGGGTAAAAAAGTAAGTGCCACCCTTATGCCAAGCGCGTCGATAATCCATTGTAATTCCCAGCAAAAGTTACCATTGAAACGATTATCGTAGGGCGTATCAGGAACACTGATAACAAACACTAAAGCTGGTAAGCCAGCAAGTGTTTATAATTAGTGCAACGTAATACGCCGAAGGTGAAATGTTTCATACGGCGCAATACGCAAGCTATTGCGCCCTACGCGGGCTGCACCCATCGGGGTATTTCCCAATTTACTTTCAGTTAAGGCATCAACTAACCACCCTCTTGCAGTGTCAATTTTGCCAAGAAAATCCCCAATACCACTTTGTGTTTGATTGTTATCCATGATTATTTTTCCTTAATTTTATAAAATTTACTTCCAATAAGACGTAAGTATTTAAAGTATTTCTCATTTACTTTATAAAACCCCAAGATAACCGCTGCGTGTAGAAAAGCAATGAATTTTCCACCTGCGGGAGGTTCATAAGTTATCCAAAAAACTACGATAAGACCAACGAGCATGGCATTCATCAATAACCACTTACACGCGTACAGATATAATCGCACTGTACCAATCTCTTCTATTGCAACAGAAGGTTCTGTTTTATTAAATTCATCTTGTGTACCAAATAATTCATTTAACTTTTCTTTCAAGCTCACGCCGCTATCCTCCAATCACTGTCATTCGCTGTCAAATTTGCATTTAAGGTTTGACAGTTGGTTATTTTGTACATACAATCTGATTTATGGAAATCACATTCGACCCCGCTAAGAATATCCTTAATATTGAATTGCGAGGTTTGTCTTTTGATCGGGTGGTTGATTTTGAGTTTGAAACTGCGCTCTTTTCGCCAGACTTGCGGCGTGATTATGGCGAGGTGCGTATACGTGCTTTGGGTTTGCTGGATGGGTGTGTACATGCTTTGGTATTTGTGGAAACCCAGCATGGTATTCGTGTGGTCAGCTTTAGAAAAGCGAATAAACGAGAGGTTAAAATTTATGAAACGCAAATTAAATCCTGAATTGATAGATATAGACAACCCTGAATGGACGGTGGCGGAGGCGCATGCATCGTTGCCGTTTTCTGCATTATCAGACACCATGCAAACCAAGCTGGCACGGCGTGCGCGTGGCGTGCAACTTACGCCAACCAAAGAACGCATTACCATTCGATTATCGCCTACGGTGGTTGAAACTTTTAGAGCAACGGGTGCTGGCTGGCAAACACGCATAGATTCTGCGTTGCAAGATTGGCTTAAAACCCATGTGCTGTAAAGTTGGCTACACGCGGTAATGCTGGTTAATTTCATGTTGCTAACTCCTCGTTGTTGGTGTGTTTTGCATTAGTGTTACCATCTTTGCCCAGTAGTATCGCCTCATCCACCTGCAATCCTTTTGGTATTTGGTGGGTGATAAAGAGAATCGTCACTTGGCCTTTCAAACGGTTAATGGTTTGGGCAAACTGTTCAGCGGTGTGTTGGTCAAGGTTACTGGCGGCTTCATCAAAGATGAGGATATTCGGTTGTCTGAGTAGCGCTCTGGCGATGGCAATGCGTTGCTTCTGTCCACCACTTAGGCCTACACCATGTTCACCAATTTCGGTTTGATACTCGTTAATGGGAATCATGAAAGTGACTTAGCGGAAGGGTTAAAAAATGTGGATAAAGCATGACATATTTTGATATCGCGTTCAAACAATAATTATTCGCACAGAAATGTTTAAATCATCATTATTTTTCCTTTTAATTGGCCACCATATTTTATCGAGAGATTTTTATGCCTCTGTACCAGTGCTTGGCATCACCATTCTCGCTAAGTGCGTACGCACTAAGTCGAATGCGAAAGCCGCATACAGACTGGCTTAGCGGGCAGGTCAAATGATGTTGTGTTAAAATTCGCTTAAAAGTAGGCATTTTACAAAGCATCATTTCTGACCTTGGCTGACCCTCTATATTCAGTGAAATATGCGCAATTTCTGAGGCAATATTTGTGAAAAAGCGAGCGAATATGCTATAGTCCTCTAGTTAAAAATTAAGCAAACCTAGCTTATTAAAATCTAGGCTTATATAAACCTTGTCCAATCAAAACGTAGTCAATCAAATAGGAATAACCGCATGGCATTAGTTGAAACTCTTAGTTCATTAGAACGTCGTATGACGATTTCAGTCCCACTCCAACCCTTGCAAGCGCAAATTCATGCGCGTTTATCGCAAATTGCGCGCACGGCTAAATTGGCTGGTTTTAGACCAGGTAAAGCCCCATTGGGTTTGGTGAATCAACATTATGGTGATCAAGTACGTGATGAAGTGTATTCTGGCGCGGTAGAAAAAAGCTTTGGTGATGCGGTTGAAGAGGCAAAATTGCGCGTGGCAGGTTTTCCTAATATTGAGCATAAACCTTTTGATGCGGCCTCAGAAAACTTAGAGTACATTGCAACTTTTGAAATTTTCCCTGAAGTGAATGTGGGTGATTTGTCAAAATTAAAAATTGAGCGCCCAGTGATTGAAGTGGCCGACGCTGATGTGAAAAAAACCCTAGACGTGTTGGTACAACAACGCGTGAGCTATGTGCCAGTGAAACGTGCCTCTAAAAAAGGTGACCGTGTTAACGTGACTTTGACCGCATCTATTGATGGCAAAGAAGTGGAATCAACCGGTAAACAAGGCATTGATTTGGTGCTGGGTGAGGCAGGCCGCTTGCCAGCATTTGATGACGCTTTAGTGGGGGTAAAAGCGGGCAGTGATAAAACTTTTGAGATTACTTACCCAGCAGACCATCAACCCGCACAATTAGCAGGTAAAACCGTTTCTTATAGCGTGATGGCGGTGAGTGTTTCTGAGCCAAAATTACCAGAAATTGATGCAGACTTTGCCAAAAGCTTAGGTATTGAAGATGGTGATGTGAAGAAAATGAAGGCTGAAGTGACCGAAAGCTTGAAGCAAGAAGTGAATAAGCGTGTTAACGCGAAATTAAAAGAGCAGGTGTTTCAAGCCTTGGTTGAAAGTGCTGATTTTGAAGTGCCTCGCGTGTTAATGGGCACAGAAATCAACCGTATGATGGAAACCACCATGCAAAACTTGAAACAACGCGGTGCGGATATGAGTACGATTAAACTTGAGCCTAGCATGTTTGAAGACCAAGCCAAACGTAGTACTAAACTACGTTTATTGTTGGGTAATATAATCAATACCAATGGTTTGCACGCTAATGCAGAGCAAATTCGCGCGATGGTGGATGTGTTTTCTCAAAGTTTTGAGCGTCCAGATGAAGTGGTGACATGGTATTACGCCGATCCAAAACGTTTGGATGAACCTTCTGCTTTAGCCACAGAAGAGAACGCAGTGGCTTGGGTGTTGTCTCAAGCTAAAGTGACAGACAAAAAAGTGAAATTTGATGATTTAATGGGAAATGCTTAATGACTAACTTAACGCAGCTTGAAGCGGCACAAAATATGACGACGGAAGCCTTGGGGTATATCCCCATGGTGATTGAGCAAAGTGGTCGCGGTGAGCGTTCTTACGATATTTACTCTCGCTTACTTAAAGAGCGCGTTATCTTTTTGGTCGGCCCAGTGAATGACATGTCTGCCAACTTAGTGGTAGCGCAGTTATTGTTTTTAGAAGCTGAAAATCCAGATAAAGATATTTATTTGTATATCAACTCACCAGGTGGCTCAGTCACGGCGGGTATGTCTATTTATGACACCATGCAGTTTATTAAAGCGGATGTGAGCACCTTGTGCATAGGTCAGGCTGCCAGCATGGGGGCATTTTTGTTAGCTTCTGGCGCAAAAGGTAAGCGTTACAGTTTACCAAATTCCCGCATCATGATTCACCAACCATCGGGCGGCTTTCAGGGGCAATCTACTGATATTGCTATTCACGCAAAAGAAATCATGTACTTACGTGAGAAGCTCAATGCCATTTTAGCGCACCATACAGGTAAAACAGCTGCAGAAATTGATGTGGATACTGAGCGTGACAACTTTATGAGTGCTGAACAGTCCAAAGAGTATGGATTGATTGATAGAGTCATTACGAGTCGTTCAGAAGCGGTATAACTGGCCGATAATAATATTTGACACGTATTAAAATAGGAATTAGCTATGGCAAACAAAGCCGATAATGACAAATTATTGTATTGCTCATTTTGTGGAAAAAGCCAACATGAAGTGAAAAAGCTCATTGCTGGGCCGTCAGTATTCGTCTGCAATGAGTGCGTTGACTTATGTAACGATATTATTCGTGAAGAAGTAAAGAATGTTGAAGGCTTGAAATCTGCTGAAGAAAGTTTGCCAACCCCGCAAGAAATTTGCAAAATATTAGACCAATATGTGATTGGGCAGACCCACGCGAAAAAGAACTTAGCAGTGGCGGTTTACAACCACTATAAACGCCTTGGTCACAATAATTTGGCTGATGGTGGGCAAAAAGATGAAGTTGAAATTTCAAAAAGTAATATTTTACTGATTGGCCCAACCGGCTCAGGTAAAACATTGCTTGCACAAACCTTGGCACGTTTACTTGATGTGCCGTTTGTGATGGCCGATGCGACCACACTTACCGAAGCCGGCTATGTGGGAGAAGATGTTGAAAACATTATGCAAAAACTATTGCAAAAATGTGATTACGACGTAGAAAAAGCCAAGCGTGGCATTGTTTATATTGATGAAGTGGATAAAATTTCACGTAAATCAGAAAATGCTTCGATTACGCGCGATGTGTCTGGCGAGGGCGTTCAGCAAGCCTTGCTTAAGTTGATTGAGGGAACCGTTGCTTCTATCCCTCCACAGGGCGGCCGCAAGCATCCTAATCAAGAGTTTGTGCAATTAGATACGACGAATATCCTCTTTATTTGTGGCGGTGCATTTGATGGTTTAGAAAAAGTCATTCGTATGCGTTCAGAAAAAGGTGGCATTGGATTTGGCGCAGAAGTAAAAAGCAAAGATGATAATCGTGAAGTTGGTACAGTACTGCGCGATGTAGAACCTGAAGACTTAATTAAATTTGGCTTGATACCAGAGTTTATTGGTCGTTTGCCAGTTGTGGCCACGCTGGAATCACTGGATGAAGCGGCACTGATGACCATTCTGACTGAGCCTAAAAATGCATTGACTAAACAATACATGAAGCTGTTTAAAATGGAAGGCGTTGAACTTGAATTTAGGGACTCAGCGTTACGTTTAGTTGCCAAGAAGGCGCTTGAACGTAAAACTGGCGCACGCGGGCTACGTTCTATTTTAGAGCATGCTTTGCTTGATATCATGTATGAGTTACCTTCGTTAAAGAATTTAACTAAAGTAGTGATAGATGATGGTGTCATTCGTGGCGACAATCCGCCCATGCTAATTTATGCAGATCAAGCCACTGAAGCGGTTGGTTAAAAGTAAGATAGCCCCACTGGGCTAATGATTAAGTTTTCACTCTTGAATATGATGTTGTTAGCCCCATATATCGCTGTGTAAGCACTTTGGCTTATATTTGCTTGATAGGAAAAAGTCTCTATGACAAAAACGCTCCCTTTATTTCAATCTGAAGATGGTATGTTACCTGTGTTGCCATTGCGCGACGTGGTGGTGTATCCGCATCTAGTCATTCCCTTGTTCGTTGGGCGGACTAAATCAGTTCGAGCACTAGAAATTGCCTCCGATGGCAATAAACAGATTTTATTAGTAGCACAAAAATCAGCAAATAAAGACGAACCGAGTGTTGAAGATTTATATGAAGTAGGCACCGTCGCAACGGTATTACAAATGCTTAAATTGCCTGATGGCACGGTTAAAGTTCTAGTAGAAGGTGTACAGCGCGCACGCTTCTCAGGTTTTACTGAAACTGAAGAATGCTTTGCGGCACGGGCGGAATTGATCCCAGAATCCTTAGCCGACATTGAAATACAAGCATTAATGCGCACAGTATTTGCGCAGTTTGATCAGTACGTCAAACTGAATAAAAAAATTCCGCCTGAAATTTTGACATCACTTGCAACTATTGACGATGCCGGTCGTCTGGCAGATACCATTGCTGCCCATTTGACGCTCAAATTGGACGAAAAACAAAAAGTACTTGAAATGTTCGATGTAGCAGAACGTTTAGAACATTTGTTGCGTTTGATGGAAGGCGAAATTGATATTTTACAAGTGGAAAAACGCATTCGTGGCCGTGTTAAACGCCAAATGGAAAAAACGCAGCGCGAATATTACTTAAATGAGCAAGTAAAAGCCATCCAAAAGGAATTAGGCGAGCAAGATGAAAATGCCGAAATGGATGAGCTTGAAAAACGTATCGAAGCCGCCCACATGCCAAAAGAAGCGTTGGCTAAAGTGGCAAGTGAGCTTAAAAAGCTCAAAATGATGTCGCCGATGTCAGCTGAAGCGTCAGTTGTGCGTAACTATATTGACGTGTTGATTAACTTGCCTTGGAAGAAGAAAACTAAAATTAGCAAGGATTTAATCGCGGCTGAAAAAATATTAGACGATGATCACTATGGCTTAGATAAAGTTAAAGAACGTATCGTAGAGTATCTAGCTGTGCAGCAGCGGGTAGATAAAATTAAAGCCCCAATCTTGTGCTTGGTTGGTCCACCGGGTGTGGGTAAAACCTCATTGGGTCAAAGTATTGCTAAAGCGGTTAACCGTAAATTTGTACGTATGGCGCTGGGCGGTGTGCGTGACGAATCTGAAATTCGCGGGCATCGGCGCACTTACATTGGTTCAATGCCAGGCAAACTATTGCAAAGCATGACGAAAGTGGGCGTTAAAAACCCATTATTCTTACTCGATGAAGTCGATAAAATGGGTCAAGACATGCGTGGCGACCCTTCATCAGCCTTGCTTGAGGTGTTAGATCCAGAACAAAATCACACTTTTGCTGACCACTATGTGGAAGTGGAATACGATTTGTCAGACGTGATGTTTGTAGCAACAGCTAACTCAATGAATATTCCAGCGGCTTTGTTAGACCGTATGGAAATTATCCATCTTTCTGGCTATACCGAAGACGAAAAAGTAAATATTGCGATGCGCTATTTGCTACCAAAACAACTCAAGACACATGGGCTAAAAACTGCTGAAGTGGAAGTGTCTGAAGCGGCAATCCGTGATGTAGTGCGTTATTACACGCGCGAAGCAGGAGTGCGTCGATTAGAGCAAGAAGTGTCTAAAATTTGCCGAAAAGTGGTAAAAGAGCTACTTACCAATAAAGCTAAAGAGGGTGTAAAAGCGGCGAAAAAAATCAATATTACCCCTAAAAACTTAGATAAATATTTAGGCGTGCAACGCTACGATTTTGGTGTAGCGGCTAAGGAGAATCAAGTTGGTCAAGTGACCGGTCTAGCGTGGACATCCGTCGGTGGAGAGTTATTAACCATTGAGGCTGTGTTGTTGCCAGGTAAAGGAAAAACGACGACCACAGGTAAGCTAGGTGAAGTCATGAAAGAGTCAACCATGGCTGCCATGAGTGTTGTTCGTAGTCGTGCCAAGCGTTTAGGTATTAGTGAAGATTTTTACGAGAAAAATGATATTCATATTCACTTTCCTGAAGGCGCAACACCTAAAGATGGCCCAAGCGCAGGTATCGCTATTACTACGGCTCTAGTTTCTATACTGACGGGTATTCCAGTGCGTGCAGACGTGGCAATGACTGGGGAAATCACGTTAAGAGGCGAGGTGCTACCAATTGGTGGTCTTAAAGAGAAGCTTTTAGCTGCACATCGTGGAGGTCTAAAAACTGTGTTAATTCCAGCACAGAATGTCAAAGATTTAACGGATATTCCTGATAATATTAAAAATCATCTTGATATACACCCTGTGAAATGGATTGATGAGGTGTTGACGCTGGCGCTGGCTTCTGAACCGAAGCCTTTAGTTGAGGTTGAGCAAGTTACTACATTAAGTGATGTGCCTGCTACAGAAAAAATGGTGGAAAATACAGCGAATGTAGCAGATGCGACCAAACATTAAGAAAAACGTAGAATTAAGCAGATAAATGCTTGACATAGCCTTTATAGGCTTGATATAAAGTCACAATGAGTTATATACTCAATTTTTGACTGATTTGAATATAAACTTATCATTTATCAGCATAGGCAACTATGTTAATTTAACCCTAGGGAGATTTCACGTGAATAAATCAGAACTCATTGACAACATTGCAGAAGCAGCTGACATTTCAAAAGCTGCAGCAGCGCGTGCATTAGATGCAACTACAGCTTCAATTACAAAAGCATTGAAAAAGGGCGATTTAGTAACATTAATCGGCTTTGGTACATTTTACGTAGGTAAACGTGCAGCACGCAGTGGACGTAACCCACGTACTGGCGGTTCTATTCAAATTAAAGCTGCAAATTCTCCTAAATTTAGGGCTGGTAAATCTCTTAAAGATGCTGTAAACTAGCGTTTTTAGTCACACAGCTAATTAACATTGTTGATTGCGCAGGGTGCTTAGCTCAGTTGGTAGAGCGTCGCCCTTACAAGGCGAATGTCAGCGGTTCGACCCCGTTAGCACCCACCACTAAATTGCAAGTTTTAGCTGTGTATTAAAGTTGTTTTGATTTAGTCGTTCCTAATTTTTGTAAATTAAGAGTGCTAGTTTTTTTAGGCGCTCTTTTATTTTGCAAAAACACTTAGAAGCGATTAAAATGACCGCTTTTATTAAAAGCGCCAAATTAGTTGGTTTGCAACTAAACAAGTTGCTGGCTAAACAAGTTTTGGAGTGGTAGTTCAGTTGGTTAGAATACCTGCCTGTCACGCAGGTGGTCGCGGGTTCGAGTCCCGTCCACTCCGCCAATATTAAAGCCTGTAAGCAAATTGCTTGCAGGCTTTTTTTTTCTGTGGTGCAGAAATGAAGCAAAGTATTTAAAAGCTTTGTTGTCCAACTTGGGATATTTTCTGGATTTTAACGGTCGATACCTGCTAATCAAAATTAGAAATATGCTATAGTCACGCATTCGATTTTGTACCATTATTTTTTGGTTAATCCTCTGTTTATTTAAGGTAAAGTTGTATGTTAGATAATATTCGTTCGTTAGCACATGGCTGGGTTGGTAAGGCGTTATTAGCGATTATTGGGATTCCGCTTGCCTTATTTGGAATAGAGTCTTATTTGAGTAGTGCAGGCAGCAATGCAGCAGTTGCAAAAGTAGGCAATAACAGTATTTCAATTCAAGAATATACAAACGCATTGCAAAATTTGCGTAAACAGTTACAAGCCCAAGGCAAATGGGATGCATCTCAGCCCGATACCCAAGAAATGAAATCATTTGTGCTCAATGATTTGGTGAGTAAGCAACTTTTAAGTGAAGAAATCAAAAAATCTCATTACGCGATTAGCGATGCACATTTATCGACTTATATCACTGGTATGCCTGAGTTTCAAAAAGATGGTAAGTTTTCACAAGAACTGTACGATGAACTTTTAACTCAAAATCAGTTAACTCCAAATAAATTCGAAAATTTAATCCGCTCAGATTTACAAGCGCAGCAAGCCCAAGATGGCTTTGCAAAACTGGGCTTTATTTCTAACACGCGCGCAGACCAAGTTTTTAATACTTTAAACCAACAACGCGTGGTAACCGTTGCTGAAATTAAAACTAAAGATTTCGTTGAGCAAGTCAGCATAAACCCTGCTGAAATAAAAGCTTATTATGAAAAAAATAAAGCAAAATTAATGAATCCAGAGCAAGTGAAAATTGAGTTTGTGCTGCTATCTGCCAATAGCCTAATTACTGGTGTGACTGTGGATGATGCTGAAGTTAAGCAGTTTTACGAAGCGAATAAAGATAAATTTCAAGCTGGAGAAGAGCGTCAAGCTAGCCATATTTTGATTGGTTTTGGTGCCAATGTGACAGCAGAGAAAAAACAAGCCGCAAAAGTGAAAGCTGAAGGTATTTTGGCTGAGCTTAAAAAAGACCCTAAGAAATTTGAAGCCTTAGCGACACAACACTCTACCGATGAAGGTTCAGCAGTCAATGGCGGGTCTTTAGGTAGTTTTGGACGTGGTGCAATGGTAAAGCCATTTGAAGACGCTGTTTTTAGTATGAAAGTGGATGAAATCAGCGGCTTGGTTGAATCCGAGTTTGGTTATCACATTATTAAACTAACAGGCATTACAGGTGACAAGTCTGATTTTGAATCATTAAAACCGCAAATCAAGGGCGATTTAATGTTTAATAAAGCGAAGGCTGAATTTGCTAAACAGGCTGAAGATTTTAAAGAGTTGGTTTATACCCAGCAAAATAGCTTAGCGCCAGCTGCTAAACAATTTAAAACAGAAGTTCAAAAATCTGACTGGCTCACACGTGAATCAGGGGCGAAGTTTTTTAAAGACAATACGCAGTTGATGGATCTTATTTTTGCGCCAGAATCACTCAAAGAGCGTCGTAATACTGAGGCAATAGAAGTATCACCCAATAATTTAGTGTCTGCGCGCGTGGTGGACTTTAAAGCGGCAACACCAAAAACGTTTGATGAAGTTAAAACAGCCATTGAAGCTTTGTTGAAATTAGAGGCTGCTTCTAAATTGGCCAATGCAAAGGGCGAGGCTGCCCTAAAAGACCTGCAAGCAGGTAAAGAGGTGAGCGGGCTCGATTGGATTCAGGAAGTGACCATTGACCGCAAAAATGCGCAGGGTTTAACCGATTTGGCGATGACACAGGCGTTTAAAATAAGCACTGCAAAATTGCCTGCATACGCAGGTGCGGTAAATGAAAAGCAAGGCTATTTGTTAGTGAAGTTAGTCAAAGCGGAAACGCAAAAACCAGCAGATGAAGCCGCAGCCAGAAATGAGCTAAATGCAGTAGTGGCGAGTGAGTATCTCGCGGCTTATAAGCAATCACTGCGTGAAAAATCAAAAGTCACCATTAATGAACGTTTGTTGTTAGATTCAGCGGCAAATAATTAAATTTTAAGCTTAGTTTAGGTAATAAAAAAGGCACTGATAAGTGCCTTTTTTATTGTCTAAAATATAAGGTTTAAACTGCTATTTAGCCACATTTTTTTTTAGCACCTCTGCAAGCCTTATTCTATGAGGCTTACAGAGGTGCTGTTTTGCCCTCGGGCGAAATGTAATGCAATAACTTGCTTTAACAAGCGGCCTAAATTAATCAATAACGCCTGCAGCGGTGATGTTCATGCCGCCATCCACATAGGTAATTTCACCTGTAACACCAGAGGCTAAATCACTACACAAAAAGGCAGCCACGTTGCCCACTTCTTCAATAGTAACATTGCGGCGTAATGCGGCATGTTTTTCATTGTAGTTAATCATTTTGTCAAAGCCCGCAATGCCAGAAGCAGCCAATGTTTTAATCGGTCCAGCCGAAACCGCATTCACACGGATGCCTCTAGGACCTAAGCTTTGCGCCATATAGCGTACATTTGCTTCTAAGCTAGCCTTTGCCACACCCATCACGTTGTAATTAGGCATGGTGCGTTCTGCACCTAAATAGCTGAGGGTGAGCAAGCTACCGTTACGGCCTAGCATAAGTGGCAAGGCGGCCTTTGCCAAGGCGGTAAAGCTGTATGAGCTGATGTCGTGCGCAATACGAAAGTTTTCACGCGTGGTTTTTTCGACAAAGTCGCCATCAAGCGCATCTTTGGGCACAAAAGCAACCGAATGTACAATAGAATCAATGCCATCCCACACTTTGGCAATATCCACAAATAACGATTCAATCAAGCTATCTTCAGCTACATCACAATGAAAAACTAATGTTGAATCAAAGTCTGCTGCCAGCTTAGCGACGCGGTCTTTGTGTTTTTCTACTTGATAAGTAAAAGCGAGCTCGGCACCTTCACGCTTCATGGCTTGGGCGATGCCGTAAGCAATTGAGCGGTCGCTCAATAAACCTGCAATGAGTATTTTTTTACCTGCGAGAAATCCCATGATGTGTCCTATCTATTATTTTATGTTTGATTAGCGCTGATTACTACGTGGGTTGTACGCATCACGTAGCCCGTCCCCAAGTAGATTATACCCTAACACGGTAATGAGAATAGCAAGCCCAGGAAAAAGCGATAACCACCAAGCAAACTGAATGTACTCTTTGCCATCGGTTAAGATATTGCCCCAAGAAGCTTGCGGCGCTTGCACGCCTAGCCCTAAAAAGCTTAAACCAGACTCGAGCAATACCGCACTGGCAATGCCTAAAATCGAGCTGACGATAATAGGCGTTAAACTGTTGGGTAGCAGGTGCGTAAAAATAAGGCGCGCATCTTTTGCACCGAGCGTTTGTGTGGCAAGTACAAACTCACGATTGCGCAAGCTTAAAAATTCGGCACGCACCAAACGCGTGACGCCCATCCATGATGTTAAGCCAATCACAATCATGATGTTCCAAATAGAGGGCGATAAAAACGCAATCACAGCTAAAATTAAGAAGAAAGTAGGGATGGAAAGCATCACATCGACTAAGCGCATGATAAAGGTATCAACCCAGCCACGATAAAAGCCTGCTATTGCGCCCAAAATGATGCCGATGATAGTAGATATGCCTACTGCTACAAAACCCACCAAAAGTGAAATGCGTGCGCCGTAGAGCATACGTGAAAAAACATCACGACCCAACCCATCGGTGCCCATCCAATGTTGCACTGAAGGTGCAAGTAGTATGGATTTCACGTCAATGGCATCAGGGTCGTAAGGAGCAATCAGTGGCGCCAAGAAAGCCAGTAGCAAAATGCTCGCGATAATCGCAAAGCCAATAAGAATGAGGGGGTTAGACAGCAATACTTTTTTCATTGCGCAACACCTCGTCTTACTCGCGGGTCAGCCCACGCATACATAATATCTGCCAACAAATTACCTAGCAATGTGAGTAACGCGCCAATGGTGAGTATGCCCATGATGACTGGAAAGTCACGCATATTCACAGCATCAATAAACAGTTTACCCATACCAGGAATGGCAAAAATACTCTCGGCAATCACCGAGCCGCCAATTAAGCCTGGAATACTCAAGCCAAAGATGGTTACAAGTGGTAATAAGGCATTGCGCAAAGCGTGCCCGTAAATCACGCGATTTTCGCTTAAACCTTTTGAGCGTGCTGTGGTGATGTAGTCTTGGTTAAGCACGTCTAACATGCCATTGCGCACAAAAAGCGCAATACCTGCCAAGCCTGTAATGGCTGAAATAAATATTGGCAAGGCCAAGTGCTTAAGCGTATCTATTTGTTGAGCAAGCCAAGGCATGCGCTCATAACCAATGCTGTTTAAGCCTGAGATAGGCAGCCAGTTATGCTGCACACCCGTCCAATACATCAGCATCAATGCCAGCCAAAAGCCGGGAATGGCAAATCCAATAAACACAAATAGGGTAATGGTGCGGTCTGGGAGTTGATTTTGCTTTAGCGCAGCAACCACGCCTAAAGGCAGGGCAATCAGAATAATCAACAGCAAACTCAACACATTAATCAGCAAAGTAATGGGGAGTGCTTCTTGTATCATGCCTAGCGTTACATTGCCTTCTTTATCTTTGGTTTGCCAAAACACAGGGCGCTGATGTGATGCAAATGAAGTACCAAAATCGAGCGTTGCGATGCGCTTTAGCCACAAGCCGTATTGCACAATAACGGGTTTGTCGAGGTTATAAAGCTCGCGCAGTTTTTGTCGGGATTCTTGACTGGCTTTGGGGTTAAAGTTTGCTTCTGTCGTGGTGATGTCACCAGGCGCTAAATGCATGATGAAAAATGAGATGAGGCTGATGCCTATCATCATGGGTATCATCCAAAAGATGCGTTTGACGAGATATTTCAGCATTAGTGTTCGCTTATTTCATTGCGGGCATATTGGCTGGGAATATACCATTCATGGGTGTTATGCCCAATCCCTGCGGGCGGGGCGGGGCTGTCGATGCCATGCACGCGTTTATGTACCGCCGTTAAGCCATAGCCAGCGTATAAATAAATAATCGGGCTATCTTCAAGCAAAATTTCTGCTAATTGATGATAAATCATTTGCCGTTTATCTGGGTTTAGCTCTAATCGCCCAGCTTCTAAAAGCGTATCTACTTTAGGATTATTGTAACTGATAAAGTTAAACTGTTTTGGCGCTTGCTGGCTAGAGTGCCACATGCCATATTGATCTGGCTCTAGCCCTAAGCCCCAGCCTAATATCACGGCATCAAACTCGCGAGGCTCAATAAATCGCCCTAAAAAGCTCGCCCACTCCAGTGCGCGGATATTCACTTCAATTCCTACTTCTTTTAAGCGGCGTTGTATCAGCACCGCCGACATTTCACGCTCTTTGTTTTGATTGGTTAAAATTTCAAAGCTAAAAGGTTTACCGTCTTTTTCTAAGATGCCATCCGCATTGCTATCAGAAAATCCTGCTTCTTTTAGCAACTGTCTCGCTTTTTCAGGATCATACGAATAAGGTTTGAGTGCTGGGTTGCTCCAACGTGTACCTGGTTTATAAGGAGACGCAATTGGCTCTCCCAAACCAAGCAATACACCATCAATAATCTCTTGCTTGTTGATGGCATAGTTAATGGCTTGTCTTACGCGCACATCGTCAAATGGCTTACGCTTGAGATTAAAACCCATATAGGTGTAGCCGTTTCCCAGTTCTTTATACAAGCCCATGTTTTTGCTGAGTTCTTTTCGGGCGGGTAACACGCGAGAATACTGAATAGGATTTAGCCCCATCATATCAATATTGTCAGCGCTTAACTCCAAGAATTGAGAGGCTTTGTCGGGGATAATGCGCGTAATAAGCTTGTTGATTCTGGCTTGGCCTTGCGTGGCGTTTGCATTTCTAGTCAGCGTTAGATGCTGATTGTTTTTCCAGCTTTCTAGCTTGTAATAGTGGCTGCCTACCGGGTTGCGCTTAAAGGCAGTGGTGTTGATGTCTTGGTCTTTCAGCAAATGTTTGGGCAAAATATGTAGCCCAGCCCAACTATCTAAAGCGGGTGCATACGGCGCTTCATAAGTCACGCGAAAAGTATTGGCATCAGGCGTTTCAGCTTTTATGACTAGCTTGTAATCTGCGCCGTAAGGAGTGCGTGTGTTGTCATCCGTGACTTTTTGCCAAGTAAATAACACATCCTCACTGGTCAGCGCTTTACCATCCGCCCATTTTAAATTGGGCTTTAAGTGAAAGGTGATGGTTTTTTTATCTGGCGAAACTTCCCAAGATTGCGCCAGTTCGCCCGTTAAATCGAGCTTTTTGTCATATTTTAATAAACTATTAAAAATATTACTTGCAATGGCTGAAGCTGCTGATTCGCCAGCGGTCATTGCAATCAGGCCACTTGGCTCGCCCACGCTGGCATCAATCAATGTGCCACCTTCTTGTGGTTGCGCTGCTTGGCTGTAATCGATATTTATTGTGGCTTCGTTAGCGTTGTTGCATGCGCTTAACACTAAGCAAAAACTCAAGCTTAGCCAAGCAAATACAGCGCGAGAAAAATAGAAAAAAAACCTTGGAATGCACCCATCTTCATTGGCGATGCTCTGTGAGCCAGTATCCATGCGGCTTGCAGGCCGGTGATTTTCTCTCGCACGAAAAATGGCTAAAAATAGTCGATTAAAAAACATACAAAATTGGTTTATTTTTTCTTCGCTTTTGTTTTGGTTTTCACGGTTTTAGATTTGTCTTGCTTGGATTTACCCTGTTTTACTTTTGCCTGCTTCACTTTACTGTTGCTGTTTTTATCCTTAGATTTTACAGACTTATTTTTAGTTTGTTTTTTATCTTTTAGTTTATCTTGTTTTTTGTTTTTAATTTCGGCTTGACTACTCTCGTTGTCATCCACTTCTTTCTTTATGGTAATCGTTTGCCCGACTTTAACTTTAGTGCTTTTTAATGTGTTGGCGGCTAAAATTTGCTTAACACTAACATCGTACTTTCTCGCAATAGACTGCAAGGTTTCACCTTTTTTGATGGTGTGTGTGACGCTACTCATCCTGACAGGTTCAATTTTTTGTTGTTTTTCTTTGGCTGGTACAGTGTCGTTGTCATTCTCAGCCGAAAATAGTTTTTCAGTATGCGCTAAATCAATATTGCCAGCGTTTTGCTGAACACTGATGTCGGAATGTTCTTCAATAATTTGCTCGATTGATTCCATCTTTTTGGGGCTGGTTTCGGTTGCTGTTGCGCTGTTAGGGACAAAAATGGTGGCTGATTTGGTGAGTTTGTCTTGGGAAGATAACTTGTTAGCACTGCGAATTTTACTGGCGTCCACACCAAATTTTGAAGCGATACTGTCAATGCGCTCACCGCGTTTGGCCGTATAAGTACGCCATGTAACGAGTGGTTTGTTATATGCCGCTAAGTTATCCCTAAAAGTTTGTGCGGAGGCAATAGGCAGTAATATTTCATGGTTGCTGTCATGCCCAGCAATGACCGGACGGTTATAGCTTGGGTTGAGTGCAGAAAATTCTTCATCAGGAATTTCTGCTAACTTGGCAGCTAAGTGTGCATCAATTTGCGGTGGCGCTGAAACGCGCGTGAAGTAAGCAGTGTTAGCGATGGTTTGAATTTGCAAGCCATATTTACCGGGGTAGGTCATCAGGTTTTTCATGGCTTGTAGCTTAGGCACGTAATTTTTTGTTTCAGCAGGCAAGTTTAAACTTTCATAGTTCGTACTCAATCCTAACTTACGGTTTTGCTCAATCGCGCGGCTAACCGTGCCTTCGCCTGCATTATAAGCGGCAAGCGCTAAATCCCAACTGCCAAACATGGCATAGAGTTTTTGCAGATAAGTTAGCGCTGCATCTGTGGCAATGGTGATGTCACGTCGATTATCGACCCACCAGTTTTGTTTTAGACCAAAAAACTTACCCGTGGCAGGCATAAACTGCCAAATGCCCGAAGCGCGGCTACGTGAATACGCCTGTGGATTGTAAGCACTTTCTATCATCGGCAGTAAGGCGATTTCAGTGGGCATGCCGCGTTTTTCTACTTCTTCTACAATGTGGAATAAGTATTTTTGGCTACGCTCCACCATGCGCTGCACATATTCTGGTTTTGCGCTAAAAAAACGCTCATGATTAGCCACCAATTTTGATTTTGAGGTTGGCATAGCATAGCCTTTTTTGATGCGTTGCCATAAGTCCTCGCTACCCACATTAATCACGTCAAGTTCTTCTGGGGCGACTTCAGTCAGCGGCGGAATGTTTTCTGAGCCAAGCGGATCTTCTATCGGAATCACCTCTGCAGCGTGTGCTTCAGCACTCGGTTGCTCTTTGGTCAGGTCTGCATCATAAGGCCAGTTTTGTTCAGGCGGGCTAATCTCATCTGAGTCTTGGGCTATTTCTTGCCCCAAGGCATCGTTTGCTGCATGCGTTAGTTGAGGCAATAAAAACAAAGCGCTTGCCAAAATAAGTGTGGGGGAAAATTGCTTCAAAGATGACCTAAATTTGTGTGCACTTTGCACGTTGAATATACAGAGGTTTGAAAGCATATTATCTATAAAGCGGTATTTTAGTCAAGCATATTATTATGCTAATTTACTTTAATAAAGATAAATAACACTATGATATATAATTATTTTTAGCCATTCTAATCAAAGTGAATATTTCGATTTTATCGCATTTATCTGCTTTTAAGTTGCGTACTATTTCATCACTATGACAGCGCAAAAAAGGATTTGTCGCCAGCTCAAGCGCCACCGTTGTGGGCAATGTAGGTTGATTGGTTAAGCGCTTTTGTACGGCATCCTGTTGTCGTTGCAAAAGTGCTGCATTATTTGGCTCAAGCGTGCGTGCAAATTGAATATTCTTTAGCGTGTATTCGTGCGTACAATAAATGTGCGTTTGTGGGGGCAAATTTGCAATTTTTTGCAGTGAGTTGAATGCTTGCTGGTAGGCATCGTTCATGACAAATCCACAGCCAGCAGCAAATATGACATCACCACTGAATAACCAATGTTGGCCGTTAGGTCTTTGAGCGTAATACGCAACATGGCCTTGGGTATGTCCAGCGCAATCAATCACTTTAAATGTTAGATTTAGCGCATCAATATTGATTGCGTCAGGCTCACTTACGGGGCTATGCGAAAATTGATAATCCTCTAGCTTAGGCGCGTAAACTTTTGCTTGCGGATAGTTTTTAATCAATACTGCTACGCCGTCAATATGGTCATGGTGGTGATGAGTAACCAAAATAGTGACTAGCGTTAAACTAAGCGCTTTGAGCACAGATAAAACAGGGTTTGCATCGCCAGGGTCAACCACCACAGCTTGTTTGCCATTATGGATCAGCCAGATATAGTTATCCTCAAACGCTAAAATCGGTATAATTTGCAGATTATGTTGCATAGCCCACATCATTTGTTTTGCCGAGATAAATGTCAATAGCACCTGATTGGTTTAATGGCACTGCAGGACAATATTTGCTTGAAAAAGAGCAACCGTTGTATGACAAAGCCGTGTTTGATTTGTTTGGCTTTAACGCCCTGCAAATGGGTAGTTTGCATTGCAATTTATTGCAAAACTCACGTATTCCAAATCAATTTTTAGCTTCGCATCAAGTGGATGCAAACCTAAAACACCATTTATGTTGCCAAGATGACTTTTTGCCGTTTGCAGAAATGAGTCTAGATCTGTTGCTGCTGCCGCATCGCTTGGAGTTTAGCGAGCTTCCACATCAAACTTTGCGCGAGGCGGCGCGGGTGCTGGTACATGATGGTCATTTGCTTATTTCTGGATTTAACCCGGTCAGTGTTTGGGGTATGACTGCGCGATTTAAAAAAATGTCAAAGTCGCCTAATTACCCTTGGAATGGACAGTTTATCGGTTTAGCGCGCCTTAAAGATTGGCTTACTTTGTTGGGTTTTGAAGTGGCTTCGGTGCAAATGGTGTGCTATGTTCCGCCATTTGAACAAGTATCGTGGCAGCAGCGTTTTGCATCGATGGATAAATTAGGCGCACATTGTTGTACTTTATTTGGTGGAGTCTATTTTATCATTGCTAAAAAGCGGGTGGCAGGCATGACACCCATTAAGCCCCATTGGAAAGTGTCACCCCTCAAAGCGGGCTTGGTTGTTAGACAACCCAAATCGCACACAACCCAATCAGAGATAAATAAAGAGTTAGATGAATAGGCTGGTTGGGCTATACGTTATCAAGCATGAATAAACTATAATACCGAAGATGACGAAAAAAGCAGAAGTTGAGATTTATGCGGACGGTGCTTGCAAGGGCAACCCTGGGGTTGGAGGATGGGGCGCATGGCTGCGATATGGAGATAAAGAAAAAGAGCTATTTGGGGGTGAATTGTTAACCACCAACAATCGCATGGAATTAACTGCTGTGATACGCGCACTAGAAGCACTTAATCGCACTTGTCATGCTAAGGTGTTGACTGACTCGGTGTATGTGCAAAAAGGCATGAGCGAATGGCTGACAGGCTGGAAAGCACGTAACTGGCGCACCGCAGATAAAAAGCCTGTTAAAAACGATGACTTGTGGCGTGCGCTTGACGTGCTGGCGCAACAACACACGGTTGAATGGGTTTGGGTCAAAGGCCATGCCGGCGATGTCGGTAATGAGCGCGCAGACTTATTGGCAAACAAAGGCGTAGAGTGGGTGCTACAGCAAAGTAAAATTGAGGTTAATGAGTAGTGCGACAAATATTTCTAGATACCGAAACGACAGGCTTATATCACGCGCAAGGACATCGCATTATTGAGGTGGCGGCGGTAGAGGTGATAAATCGTCGTTTGACCAAGCAGCATTTACATTTTTACATTAACCCAGAGCGTGAAATTGACCAAGGTGCACAAGAAGTGCACGGTATTTCGCTCGAGTTTTTACAGGATAAGCCTTTATTTGCTGAAATTGCCTCAGAGTTAATAGCTTTTATTGCCGATGCAGAACTGATTATGCATAACGCGCCATTTGATGAAGGCTTTTTGGACATGGAGTTTGGTTTGCTAGATATGCAACCGACCAAATCGATTGTAGCTAAAGTAACTGATACGCTGAAAATGGCCAAAGATATGCGCCCAGGCCAGCGCAATAACTTGGATGCTTTGTGTAAGCATTTTGGGATAGATAACTCAAAACGCACTTTACACGGCGCGTTGCTTGATGCTGAGTTGTTAGCTGAAGTCTATATGGCGATGACACGCGGGCAAGAAAGTCTGATGATGGAGCTCGCGCAGCCTGTGCAAAATAGCGCACTTAGCGCACAGCAAGATGCTACGCCTTTAATGATTAAAGCGGCAAGCCAGGCTGAGTTAGATGCGCATGCACAATATTTAGCAGCCATGACAAAGTCTGGCAACTGTTTGTGGAACACATTGAACACACCTACTTAAGAAACAATTTTTACAGAAAGAAAATCGCATGAACAAAACTATTATCGTGACTGGTGGCGCTGGTTTTATTGGCGCTAACTTTGTGTTGGCTTGGGTGAAGCAGGGCTTTGGCAAAGTGGTTAATTTGGATAAACTCACTTATGCTGGCAATTTAGAAAATTTAGTGGATATTCAGCATAATGCTAACCATGTTTTTGTACGCGGCGATATTGGTGACCAAAAATTAGTCGCGCAATTGTTAGCGGAACATCAGCCATGTGCAGTGGTAAACTTTGCTGCGGAGAGTCACGTTGATCGCTCTATTCATGGCCCAGAAGATTTTATTCAAACCAATGTGGTTGGCACGTTTCACTTGCTAGAGGCCGTGCGCGCTTATTGGGGCGGCTTAAATGCAACCGATAAAACAGCCTTTCGCTTTTTGCATGTTTCAACCGATGAAGTATATGGCTCGCTTGAAAAAGATGAAGCACCTTTTGTAGAAACGCGTAAATATGAGCCCAACAGCCCATATTCAGCCTCTAAGGCAGCCTCAGACCATTTAGTGCGTGCGTATCACCACACTTATGGTTTACCCGTGTTAACCACTAATTGTTCTAATAATTACGGCCCACATCATTTTCCTGAAAAATTGATTCCTTTAGTCATTCATAATGCATTAGCAGGTAAGCCATTGCCGATTTACGGCACAGGTCAACAAATCCGCGATTGGTTGTTTGTAGAAGACCACTGCGCGGCGATACGTCGTGTGTTAGAAGCGGGCAAAGTAGGTGAGGTTTATAACATTGGCGGTTGGAACGAAAAACCGAATATCGAAGTAGTGCGTACCTTATGCCGTATTTTAGATGCCAAAAAACCACGTGAGGATGGTAAGCCTTATGCCGATCAAATTACGCATGTAGAAGATAGATTGGGTCACGACCAACGTTATGCGATTGATGCGACAAAAATTGCCCGCGAACTTGGCTGGAAGCCACAAGAAACCTTTGAAACTGGCATTGAAAAAACCGTTAACTGGTACTTAGAAAATCAACATTGGGTGAACAATGTGACGAGTGGAGATTATCGTAACTGGGTGCAAAAACACTACGCTGATCGTGGTGAGGAAATGGCGTAATCGCAGTAAATTGTTAGCAAAAAATAACGAATAGTTACGCATTAAAAAGCGCTATTTTTAGCACAAATCATTTTGATGCTCTGGAAGCCGCATGGATACTGGCTTGCAGAGCATTTATTTTTTCTCGAGCGATTTTTTCTTAAAATAACGCCTTTTTAAGTAGAGTTTAACTGAGGGCATCTGCCCAGTTGTTTGGCGTTTCGTAAAGCCGCACTTTTTCAAGCTTAAGATGGTTACCAAAAGTGTCTTGATAAAAGCTTTTGAGAATTTTAAACGCTTCAGCCGCCATGTTTTCTGCGGTGGGCACGGTGGGGAAAATCACGGTTTTGTGATTGGGTAGCGAATTTAAAAAACTCAACACTTCAAGGTCGTGCTGATACACCAAAAATGCATGATCCCAAACGTCCACCAGCCCTTTTTTGGCTATGGCTTTTACATCTGAAAAATCCATCACCATGCCATTTTCTGAGGCATGGTCATTTTTAATAATATCGCCAGACAGGGTGATTTCAATCGCGTAACGATGTCCATGCAAATTTTTGCATTGGCTTTTGTGGCTGGGAATACGATGCCCTGCATCAAATTCAAGTCGAGTGGTTATTTGCATGATGTTATTAGCAGTGATATAAGCGCTGCTATTATACTGATTTTAACCGCCACGCGCGGCTTCAAATTGTGCAAGCCAAGGCATAAAATCGTCAAATGGCATTGGTTTTGCGTAATAGTAACCCTGAATTTTATCGCATTGCATGTTTTTTAGAATCTGCATGCTAGCTTCATCTTCTACGCCTTCAGCGATTACTTCTTTACCAAGGCTATGAGATAGCTTCAAAATAGACTGAACGATAGCTTTATCTTCTTTAGATTCCGCTAAATGCCGCACGAATGATTGGTCAATTTTAATGAGATGTACCGGCATATTGCGCAAGCGCGCCATCGATGAATAACCAGTGCCAAAGTCATCTAAGGCTATTTTAAAGCCAAGATTGACAATTTCATCTAACACTTTCATGACTTTTTCTTCGTTCACCAATAAGTCTGTCTCGGTGATTTCAATGACAATATTTTGGGCAGGGGTATTCCAAAGCGCGATTGATTGCGGCAGTAATTCTGGCAAGTCTTCATCCAGCAAATCATTGCTACTCAAATTGATATTGAATGAAAATCTGCGTTGGTGCGAATTCATGAGCTCTGCACAGCGTCTGCAAGCGGTGTTAATCAGCCAGCGTACAAAAATTTTACCAAAGCCTTTTTTGTAAATGGTGTCAATCAGCCGCACTGGTGACACAAAGCCGCGTTGCGCATTTGGCCAACGTAATAAAAATTCGCCACTTACACAATATTCACCAAAAGGGGAAGTTTCAGGCTCGCCTACAAGTTTAAGATTTACCACAGGCTGTAAGTAGAGATCTAACTCATTTTGCTGCAAGGCTTTAATAATGTCTTCATCTAATTGATGTTGGTTAAGCGATGCACTCGTAATGAGTTGATCATAAATCTCTATTTGCTGATTATTGACAATCGCTTGGTGTAAGGCCATTTTTGCGCTATCAAGTAACGATAATGGGCTCACAGCGGTTTTGAGCGAGCTTACCCCACCAAAGAAAGGTTTTAAAATAAGCGTGATGTTATTTAATGGAAGCTCTTCTTCAAAAGCATGTGCGAGCCTTGCTGCTATCAATTGTAATTGGGCTGAAAACTTCAGTTGATGCACGACAACGACTAACTCCTGCGTGCTAGCTCTATATAAATACGCTTCTTTATTTAAATTTTCTTGGATTACTTGTACCGCCGCTTGTACGATGTCTGCAGACATCGTACTTAAATGTTCTCCCATATGCGATGCGTCTTCAAAATCAATATTTAAATTGATCATTAAAATACCTAATGCGGGTATTTCTGGAGTGCTGCTTTCTTGATTTGAAGTGGAATAGTCTTGCAAGGTATTAAGCAATAACTGCTGGTTGGGCAAGTGTGTGTCCACATCAAAATGCTGAATAAAGTGCGTTTGGTGCTGATCAAATGCGTGCGTTACGCGGCTTAAGGTGTGCATTAAAAAACATTGAAATTTTAACTGCGCGCTTTTTTCATCACAATTACTAGGGCTTAGTATTAAGCAACGTGCTAGCGTAAATGCGGCTTCTAAGTTTAATCCAAGTTGATAGTCATTTAGCCAAGCATATTGAAACTGCTCAACAAGTTGGTTAAATTGCACCCAGTTTAGCTGTTTAGGCCATGCTTGCAATAAGTTGACTGTCGCTAAATCTGTTGCTTCAATTTCAGCTGATTGCGTTAGCTCTGTCAGAATTTGTGCATTTACAGTATATTCGCCCATGATTTCAGTGGCTTTTAAACCATACTGACTTAAACGTTGCAACACTTCAGTGGGTGAAGTGGCAATGGTAAAGTCAGCATTCGCAATGATTTCAGGCGAGTAGGGAGGTTGTAACTTAGAAAGCTGACGCAAGTTATCCATAAAAACTGTTGGCATCAAGTCCATAGCTATTGGCTGGTAAACCACGCACAATACGATAAGGCTCACCCGCAGGATTTAATGGCTTGTTAATCAAGTTAATGGTAGCAGGAAACGCATTTTTAGTTTTATCTGGATTGAGCAAAATCATTACACGCGGCAGCATTCGACGTACGCTATTTTGTTGAATGACTACACCAACTTCGCCTGAGTTGAGCTCAACCAATGATGTTACGGGATAAATACCTAAAAACTGTACCAATTGGTCAATAAGCGTACTACTAAAAGCGATTTCTCGCATTTTTTGAATTTTTTCTAGCGCTACTTGGTTATAAACACCTTTAGCGTAAACTTTGTTTGTGGTCATGGCACAGTAAGTATCGACTAAGCCTGCCATCTGGCCGCCTAAACTAATTCTATTTTCTGATAACTCATACGGATAACCTTTTCCGTTATAGCGCTCATGGTGCTGCTCCACTGTGGTAATCACGCCTTCAGGAATATTAGGTGTTCCCTTAAGAATGTTTACTGAGTATTCGACATGTTTTTTAAGGATAAAAAATTCAGCAGGGGAAAGCCTATCTGCTTTGTGCAATAAATCGTGGGGTAACTTGCCTTTGCCCAAATCTTGCAAAAGTCCCGCCATACCTAAATTTTTAATTTGTGCTTTGGGTAGTGAAATATAGCTTGCAAACGCCATTAAAGTAATCGAAACATTAAGCGCGTGATTGTAGGCGTAATTATCTGTCTGCTTTAATTTTGCCAACCATATGAGCGCATCAGGGTTGCGCTCAATGCTAGAAACCATGCTGTCTAGCGCTTCATCCACATGCGAAATATCAATTTTTTGGTCATGCGCGAGTGCTTCAAAAATCTCACGCGTGGCAATTTGAGATTGCGCGTAAGTTGGATAAATTTCTGCGATTTCATCTTCAACAGGCGAGGTGTCTTCAAAGACCGTAACTTGACCTAGCTCACCTTGTTCTGAGGCCTCGTCTTGGTTGGGGTCAACAACTTTTGCATTTGATGTTTTGGATTTTTTCCCCCATCTGGTCAATTCTGATAAAAACTCGGATAAATCCTCTTTAACACGTCCAACAATTGAACCAGTTTCAGCGACAACTGGCGCATCATCTTCTTTCGCGCCCGCAGTGTGCACTTGATTATTAATGTTTTGAATATTGAGTAAAATGTTATCGGTGCTATTTTGGCCGTTATCATCTGTTTGGTTGGATTGATTGCTCGACTGGATTTCTTTTAAAATATTATAAAAAGTAAATTTTTGTTGGCTTGCACTCTTTTTGGCCAGTTTTGTAGGGCTTGATTTAGCTCCAACAAAGGTTGTACCAGCCTCGCGCTTAATCCCCACCTGCAATTTAGGCGGAGCGATATAATGCTCACCCACTGATACCGTATGATCAACATAAACGAATTGACATAGCTTATTCATGATGTCGATTTGCTCTTGGTTTTCTAATAAGATACCTTCGAGTAAAAACGGCGTGCCCAACCAAGGCCTGTCTAGCGCCGTGACAAACATCCCAATTGCTAATTTAGCCACTGGTGTTTTTTGTTTATGAATTTCGCTCATCTTAAGTTAATAAATGGTGAAAAATTTAATCAATTACTTTCAATTGCTTAAAGCAATGACTTGACTTTATTGTTTAAAAATTAAAGTTAACGCATTGTATCTTTTTTATTGAAATTTTAAATAGAGATATGAGAAAAATGCTTGATATAGCTTAATAAATACTGAACTAGCGTTGGTTTTATGCAAATGCAGTTGATTGATTGAGCTCAGAACGTAAAGTTTGGTAAATTGCTAAGCGTTCTGGGTGAATGTGCTGAGTGAGTACCGCAGACTTAATTGCACAATCAGGCTCTTGCAGATGTTGGCAGTTATTAAAACGGCACTTGCCTAGATAGGGGCGAAATTCAACGAATGCATGTTCAAGTTGAGGTGCACTGAGGTGATGTAAGCCAAATTCTTGCAAGCCAGGTGAGTCTATCAACTGGCTATGCGTATCAATATGGTATAAGTGGGCGGCAGTGGTGGTGTGTTTGCCGCTGTCTAAGGTTTCACTCATTTCACGAGTGCGAACATTTTCTTCAGGGAGCAGGGCGTTGATGATGGTAGATTTCCCCATGCCAGATTGCCCCACTAAAATGCTGGCTTGCCCTTGCAAATAGGGACGCAACGCTGAGATTTCCGCTTTTGCAGAAAGTGCGACAACAGGGTAACCTAGTGAAGTGTATAAAGAGAGCTTTTGTAAAGCTTGGTTGCTATCCGCTAAATCGCATTTATTCAGCACGATGAGCGGCTTAATTTGCGCTGCTTCTGCAGCAACTAAGCAACGATTAAGTAATGCCTCGTAAAAGCTGGGTTGGGTGGCAAGCACAATAATAATTTGCGTGACATTTGCCGCTAACATTTTGCTTTTAAAGGCATTGCTACGGTAGAGTAAAGTGCTACGAGGCAAAAATGTTTCAATCACACCTTCATGTTTATCTGTCAATTTCAATGTAACAACATCACCGCATGTTAAGTCTGTTTTTTTGCCACGCGTGACACAGCTAATGCGATGTTTATCTGGTAGTTCTACTTGATAACGTTTACCGTAAGCTGAAACAATGATGCCTTCCAACGGCGCAATATAGTGACTTGCTGGTTTAGTTTGCATGTACAGCTAATTTTGCAATGCGAATACTTGCAGGTGGATGTGAATCATAAAAGGCTGAATGCAACGGGTCTGGCGTAAGTGTTGACGCGTTATCGCGGTACAGTTTTACCAATGCTTCAATAAGATGTTTTGCGCTGGCATTTTGGGCAGCATAAGCATCAGCTTCAAATTCATTTTTGCGTGAATAGCTTGCCATAATCGGGCGTAATAAAAATAAAAATACTGGTGAAACTAATAAAAAGAGCATTAATGCCATGTAGTTACTTGGCGTGGTAACGCCTAATCCTGTGTAAAACCACGCTTGTTGCGCCAGCCAGCCTAGTAGAGCTAAGCCCAAAAAACTCACTAAAAACATCATGGCAATGCGTTTGATGACATGCTTATGTTTAAAGTGACCCAACTCATGCGCGAGTACGGATTCTATTTCATCAGCATTTAGGCGCGCAAGCAATGTATCAAAAAACACCACGCGTTTAGATGCGCCAAAGCCTGTAAAGTAAGCGTTGCCATGGCTACTACGGGTAGAGCCATCCATCACAAATAGGCCTTGTGATTTAAAGCCGCATTTGGTGAGCAAGTTTTCAATACGCTGTTTCAGATTTTGGTCTTCAAGCGGTGAAAACTTATTAAACATGGGTGCAATAAATGTTGGGTAAATAGCCAACATCAGGAGATTAAACACGCTCCACACAATCCATAAATACAGCCACCAATATTGCCCAGCACTTTGCATTAGCCAAAGTGCTGCGAATAAAATAGGTGCACCAAGCGCTAAGCCGACGATAGCATGTTTAACCATATCGGTAAAAAACATGGTCGGCGTCATTTTATTGAAGCCGAACTTTTCGTCCACCACAAAAGTTCTGTAATATTCAAACGGTAGGTCAATCAAGCTGCTGATAATGAGCGCACTGATGATTACCAACGCACCGCGCCACATTTCGTGGTTAGGCAATAAATGCTGCCACACGCCATCAATCCACTGTAAGCCTCCACCGACAGTCAGCCACAACAATAATATCGCTTGAGCAAGCACTTCAGTCATCCCGAGCTTGGTTTTGGCCAGCGTGTAATCGGCCGCTTTTTGGTGGGCATCAAGTGAAATACTGTCGCTAAAGGCAGTCGGTACGGCGTTGCGGTGTTGCTGCACATAAGCAAAGTGGCGACGACTTAACCAAAGGCGTAATGCAGTGGTAATTGCTAAAAGTGCGATAAAAATTGTGGTGAGTACAATGGGTGTCATGAGTCAAATAGGCAAAATTTAAGTTAATATGATGACATTGTGAAGCATTTTTGCGCTGTTAGTTCACGCAATAGGTTTTAATTCTCATATTTTAATGGAAATCATGATGGCAGATATAAATAACGGTACAAATCAAAATAATTTAATTTGGTTAGATATGGAAATGAGTGGACTATTGCCAGATTCTGATCGCATTTTAGAGCTAGCGGCTGTGGTCACGGATGCAGATTTAAATGTATTAGGTGAGTCACCCGTGTTGGTTATTCATCAAAGTGATGCGATTTTAGACGGTATGGATGCTTGGAATAAAGGTGCGCATGGTCGTTCAGGTTTGATAGATAAAGTTAAAGCCTCAACGCTTGATGAGGAAATGGCTACGCAGCAAATGATAGACTTTTTAAAACAGTTTGTGCCCGCAGGAAAATCGCCCATGTGCGGCAACTCCATCTGTCAAGACCGACGATTTATGGCACGTTACATGCCCAATTTGGAAAGCTACTTTCATTACCGTAACTTAGACGTGAGCGTGTTTAAAGAATTGGCACGTCGCTGGAAGCCAGAAATCTACGCTGGATTTAAGAAAGCCAGTAAACATGAGGCTCTGGCGGATATTTATGAGTCGATTGACGAGCTAAAATACTACCGTGAACACTTTATTGTGAAGTGATTTTGCACAATTTTTAGGCAAAAAAAGGGCACCGATTAAGGTGCCCCGAGGGAGGAAGATTAAGTCTTGGAGAGACTTGAATTTATATAAGCAAACCTCATGCCAACTTTTTAAAACTTCGTATTATTTTTCCCGAGAAAATTTAATGCCTCTGGGAGCCACATAAAATAAGGCTTGCAGAGGCATTAAAATGATGTGCGATAAATATTGCTGCTATTGCAGCATCTTTTTGTATTCTGCCAAGTATTCCAGCGCGCTTTTATCCCAGCTTAAGTTTTGCAACATGCCATTTTTTTGTATTTGCTTCCAAGCGGCTGCGTCGTTTTTATATACGTTAATCGCTTCTTTAATACAACTGAGTAAACTCGCCGAGCTGGCTTCGCTTAACACAAAGCCATTCGCCGTTTTGTTTTTATAAGTGATGATGTTGGTGTTGATGACTGAATCTGCTAAGCCGCCAGTCGCGTTGATAATAGGCGGTGTGCCATAAGCTAGCCCGTAAAGTTGATTTAAACCGCAAGGCTCAAAACGTGAAGGCATGATGAACATATCACTGCCCGCCATAATTTGATGTGAGAGCGGCTCGTTATAACCAATATTCACACTCACGCTACCCGCATGGTTGTTAGCCAAATGTCTAAAAGCGTTTTCAAGTTCACTTTCACCACCGCCCAGCAGTACCAATTGGCAGCCTAAATCCAGCAAGGGCTGCACGATAGGTGCTAGCATATCTAAGCCTTTTTGATGCGTGAGGCGACTCACTACTCCTAATAATGGCGCATCGGCTTTAACTTGCAGGCCTAACTTTTCTTGCAAAGCACGCTTAACTTCAGCTTTGCCAGCTAATTGTGTGGCGCTATAGTTTTTAGCAAGGTGAGTGTCTGTTTTCGGGTTCCATTCTTTGGTGTCGATACCATTCAAAATGCCTTTAATTTCGTCCCCGCGCTTGCTTAGCAGGCCTTCCAAACCAAAGCCAAATGCAGCAGTTTGAATTTCTTTGGCATAACTAGGGCTCACAGTGGTGATGCTATCAGCATAAAAAATACCTGCTTTTAAAAATGACAACAAACCGTGATATTCAAAACCTTCTAGCGTAAAGTGCGTGCTTGGCAAAGCCAGTGTAGGTAGCCAGCTTGGCGCATAGCAGCCCTGAAAAGCCATGTTGTGTAAGCTAATCATCGATTTTGCAGGTGTATGTTCCACCAGTTTCATATAGGCGGGTGTTAAGCCTGTTTGCCAATCGTTACAGTGCACAACATCGGGCTGCCAATCTTTTAAAGGTGAGTTTTTGCCGCTCAATATAGCAGCCACTTTTGATAAAATCCCAAAGCGCACGGGATTGTCCAGCCATTCCATGCCGTTAGCATCTGCGTAAGGGCCGCCTGCGCGCTCATACAGGCTGGCAGATTTAATTACCATGACTTTTACTTGGGTTTCTTTGATTGTACCCATCAGCAACTCTGCTTGACCAACCACGGGTAGCTCAGAAAGTTGTGCCAAATGCGTGAGCGGTGCGAGTTGGTTTAATACTGATGGGTAACCGGGCACTAAGATACGAATGTCCACGCCCAAGTGCTGCAGTGCCGCAGGTAGCGAACCGCTAACATCAGCCAAGCCACCAGTTTTGATAAGGGGAAAAACTTCAGAAGTAGTAAATAATACGCGCACAATATTCTCAATAAGCAATCAATGGTATATTTGCATTATAGATTATTTTTTAGGCGAACGTGGATATGGCGATAGGACAATGGCTGGCGGTAGGGGCGGGCGCAACAATCGGCGCATGGTTGCGTTGGGGCTTAGGTATTGCGCTTAATGCTAGCATATTGCCGATGGGTACACTCATCGCTAACTTAGGCGGTGGCTTGTTGATGGGCATGGCGCTGGCCTATTTTGTATCCGTACCGCATCAAAATGAGCTGCGACTATTTGTCATGACCGGTTTTTTAGGTGGCCTAACCACGTTTTCGGCTTTTTCTGCCGAAGCATTCAACTTTTTGCACAAGCAACAATATGCATGGGCAGCAACGCATATTGCCAGCCATGTGCTAGGCAGTTTGCTAATGACTGCTATTGGCTTTATGTTGGTCAATTATTTTAGGCATTAAATCAGTTTAATTGATACATTAAAAACCGCCGAGCGAAAATTGTGCCTCTGGAAGCCGCATGGATACTGGCTTGCAGGGCAGCACCAAAGAAGATGCTTCAAAAATACGGGTTTTAACTGTTTTTATTGCATGAAAAAAGCCGACTTGAAAACTTCAAGTCGGCTTTTTTCATGACTACAAATTTAGCAATACAAACGCTTATTTATTTTGCGTTTCTACCATCACCAAAGGCGCATCTTCAACTTTATCTTCCGCTTTTTTCTGCCAATTTGCGGCGCGGCGCGGCGCTTTTGGTTTAGCGGGTTCAATTGTCGCTTCTACTTTCGGTGCATCAGCTTTTGTTTCAACTAATTGCAAGCCAGAAGCGGCTAAATCAACTGGTTTTGCAGGTGCTTTTGCTTTGGTTTTTTTAGCTTTTGCGACGGGTTCAGCAACTTCTGCAGCACTGCTGGTTTTAGTCTCTTGGCTTTCGTTAGCACTTTCGTTTTTTACCATTTTGCGTTTGGCTTTAATCGCTTCGGCAATGTTGGCATGCGGAGCATTAACCTCTTTTACTTTTTTAGCGGCTTTTTGCTTAGGTTTTGCAGTTTTTTCTGCAACGGTTTCCTCTGCTTGCGTTGCTACGGTTTCAACCGTTTTGATGACTTCGGTTGCCTCTTGCGCAGTTGTTTCTTGCGCAGGTGTTTGTTGCGTTGGCTGTTGTTGAACAGGTGTTGCAACTGCTACGGTTTGCTCAACCACAGCCTCTTTAACCTCAACTTGCTGCGTGGTTTCTGGTGTAGAAGCTTGATTTGCATTCAGCTCTTCAACAGGGACAAATGGGCGTGGATTTGCTTCATCACGGTCGCGGCGGTTGCGGCGATTGCGATTGCGGCGGCTACGCTCGCTATTTTGCGGTTTGTTGGCATCATTAACTACTGCTTCTGCGCTTTCCAAATTGACGCTAGGTACTGCTTGCGTTTGGCGAGGTTGCTCTTGGCGCGCCTGTTGTTGCGGCTTAGCAGGGCGTTGCTCTTGTGGTTGGCGAGGTTCTTGATTTTTTACTTCATTAGGGCGCTGTTGATTGGTGCGCTCTGGTTGAGCGTTTTTATCGTTGCGCTCACCACGATTTTTGTTGCGATTGCGATTTCTGTCATTGCGGTTACGATGATTGTCGCGATGCGCTTCTTCAGATTTTTTAGTTTCAACGCTAGGTGTGGGTGTTGCTTCAACAGTTGCACCAAAAAAGCGTTTAATTCTATCCATTAATGATAATTTAGGTGCCGCAACTGGTGCGCTGATAGTGCGCTCAATTACAATTGGCGCAGGCGCGACCGGTGTGATGCCTTTTACCGCAGCAACTGGTTTAACCGCCTTGGCAGTTTCTTCCGCACTTGGTATGTAAGTCGTTTCGGTTGGCATTTCTACTAATTTATAGCTGGCACGGCTTTTATCTTCATTCACATCGTCATGTTTTACGCGTGTAATAGAATAGTTAGGTGTTTCTAAGTGGATGTTTGGAATCAACACGACTTCAACGCCGATGCGCTGTTCAACCGTGTGAATATCCGCACGTTTCTCATTGAGCAAGAATGTGGCCACTTCAACTGGTAATTGCACTTGAATAATGGCGCTGTTTTCTTTCATCGCGTCTTCTTGCACAATCCGTAAAATGTGCAATGCAGTAGATTCAATACCGCGAATATGGCCTGTGCCACTGCAACGCGGGCAGGGAATGTGGTTGGTTTCGCCCAAGCTTGGGCGTAAACGTTGGCGTGAAAGTTCAAGCAAACCAAACTTAGAAATTTTGCTGGTTTGTACGCGCGCACGGTCTGCGTGCAAGGCATCGCGCAAAGCATTTTCAACTTCACGTTGGTTGCGTTGGCTTTCCATATCAATAAAGTCAATAACCACCAAGCCACCTAAATCGCGTAAACGTAACTGGCGCGCAACTTCTTCAGCTGCTTCAATATTGGTGTTAAAAGCAGTTTGCTCGATGTCGCTGCCACGGGTTGAACGGCCTGAGTTGACATCCACTGAAACCAACGCTTCGGTATGGTCAATCACAATGGCGCCACCGGAAGGCAAACGCACTTCACGAGAGAAAGCAGATTCAATTTGGTGCTCAATTTGAAAGCGCGTAAAGAGCGGAATTTCATCTTGATAAAGTTTTACGCGCGATACGTTGTTAGGCATCACGACACTCATAAAGTATTCGGCTTGCTCAAAAATATCCTTAGTGTCGATTAAAATCTCACCAATATCTGGGCTGAAATAATCACGAATCGCGCGAATGACTAAGCTTGATTCTAAGTAAATCAGCTCAGGTGCAGGGTTTAAGCGTTTACCTTGCTCGTCCATTTTTGGTTTGGTGGCATCATCAATCGCCGCCCACAATTGCGTCAGATAATTTAAATCCCATTGCAATTCTTCAACTGTGCGGCCAATACCCGCTGTACGAGCAATCGTGCTCATGCCTTTTGGTACTTCTAATTGGGCGAGAATATCGCGCAGTTCATCGCGGTCTTCGCCTTCAATTCGACGTGATACGCCACCTCCGCGCGGATTATTGGGCATCAATACCAAATAGCGGCCAGCAAGCGAAATAAACGTGGTGAGTGCCGCACCTTTATTACCGCGCTCATCTTTATCGACTTGCACAACTACTTCTTGGCCTTCTTTTAAAGCATCTTGAATGCGTGATTTACTGTCAGCACCCTCTTTAAAATAGCTGCGAGAAACTTCTTTAAAAGGTAAAAAACCGTGACGATCTTGACCATAATCCACAAATGCAGCCTCCAGTGAAGGCTCAATGCGGGTAATGATCCCTTTGTAAATATTGCTTTTACGCTGCTCTTTGCCAGCGTGTTCAATATCCAAATCGATAAGTTTTTGACCATCAACAATCGCAACGCGCAATTCTTCTTCTTGCGTTGCATTAAATAACATACGTTTCATGATTTGCTCCAGATTCTAGCTTGGCGGCAGACGCATTGCGCGCAATTGCACAATACTGGTTGAAGGCGTTTAAGGTGAAATGACCAAAGAGACTAGCGGACGAATTAGCGTGTTATATGCACGCTGGGATGCTATCAAACGGTTGGCTTTAGGGTGTGCGACAAAGCAATCAAAGAGGCTTAATAAAGCCTTGATGTGCTTGAAATCACGCGACTACCTAGTGTTGCCTAATAGGTTTCAGCACAAAAATGGCTGAACAGCTATTAAATTATCGTTAAAGCAAACTAATTTACTAAACTTACGCCTAATGCGGCCTAAATTCGTTAAAATTCTGTCTTTGTTCAATCTTTGGATTTAACTTTTAGCTAAAGCTGGCTTTAGCTAAACATTTTTCACATTAAGTCGCGCTTTATGTTTATTTGTCTGCGGCGGCTTGAACACTAAATTTACATGCTGCTACTTTAAAAAAATGGTGAGCGGCGAAAACCAAATGTTCTTTATAATCAGTAGATAAAAAAATTATTGACTGAATATTCTGCAAGTATAGGCTACAACGCACATTTAAGCAAAGTATGAGCACAACTTTAAACAAAATCAGCACAAATCAAATTAGCCAAAGCGCGGCAGCATTTTTAACGGTAGATGAAGCCAGCGAAGGTCAGCGCGTAGATAATTACCTGACTAAAATGCTTAAGGGCGTGCCGAAAAGCCATGTGTATCGCATTTTGCGCAGTGGTGAAGTACGCGTGAATAAAAAGCGCATAGATGCGGATTTTCGGTTAAGTTTGGGCGATATTGTTCGCGTACCACCCACGCGCGCGACCACAACTGAAAAGCTTGAAGTTAATTCAAACACTGTGGCTAAATTTGCCAACGCGATTATTTACGAAGATGATGCCATGCTGGTGCTGGATAAGCCCGCAGGCTTTGCGGTGCATGGCGGTAGTGGCATTAGCCTTGGCGTGATTGAGCAACTGCGCTTAGAGCGACCCAAAGCAAAATTTTTAGAGTTGGTGCATCGCCTAGACCGTGAAACCTCAGGGGTGCTGATGTTGGCAAAAAAGCGCACCGCCTTGGTAGCGCTGCATGAAATGATTCGGCAAAACCAAACGGATAAGCGCTACGTGTTGTTAGTGAAAGGCGAGTGGTTAGAAAGCAAGAAACGCGTGGTGCTAGATTTGCAGCGTTATTTACTCCCAAATGGTGAGCGCCGCGTGAACGTGGTAACCGACCCATCAAAAGATAAATATAACGAACGCCAAAGCTCTGAAACTATTTTTCGTTTGACGCGGAACTTTCAGCACCCGACACTGGGTCAATTCAGCTTGCTTGAGGCGCAGTTGGTGACGGGGCGCACGCACCAATTGCGCGTGCAGTTGGCACATTTAGGCTTTCCTATTGTGGGCGATGATAAATACGGTGACTTTGCTTTGAACAAAACTTTACAAAAACATGGTTTAAAGCGCATGTTTTTGCATTCGGCGATTACCAAAATTCGGCATCCGCTCACGCAAGAAAAGTTGGAATTAATCGCACCCCTGCCAGCAGAGTTAAGCAAGTTTTTATTAAAGTTGGAAGCATGATTTTAGCACCGAGTAACCGTAAAGGTCATGCCCGTAGAATATATGCGCTAAAGCGCATTATTCATACGACAAAAATTTGATGCCCCTGCAAGCCAATAGCCATGCGGCTTCCAGAGGCGGTGTAATGATGTTGGGTAAAATTAGCATTAAAATAAGAGATATTTATAAGAGGAATGGCGAATGCCAAAGCGGTTTGATTTAATTGTTTGGGATTGGGATGGCACGCTGGCAGATTCAACAGGCATGATTACCCAAGCGGTGCTCATGGCCGCGGCGCAAGTTGGCCTGCCTGCAATAGATAAACAAACAGCCAGCCATATTATTGGTTTGGGGCTACAAGAAGCGATTCATGCGCTGTACGGGGATATTCCAGTCCATCAGGCGCAAGAAATGGCGCGCTTATATAAAGCAAACTATTTTGCTGGCGAGCATGAAATTGCATTGTTTGATGAAGCGGTAGATTTGATTAAATCATTACATCATCAAGGTTTTAAATTGGCGGTTGCCACTGGCAAAGGCAGGCGTGGACTAAATATGGCGTTGCAATACGCTGAACTGACGCCGTACTTTCATGCCACGCGTACAGTGGATGAATGTTTTTCAAAACCGCATCCCCAAATGCTGGAAGAGTTGATGGACAATTTGTTTGCGGTGCCAGAACGCACGCTAATGATAGGTGACACCAGCTACGATTTACAAATGGCGCAAAATGCTGGTGTGGCTGCGATTGGCGTGACTTTTGGTGCACAACCTGCTGAAAAATGGCAACATTTAAACCCGATTCAACAATTTAATGATTTTGCGAGTTTAAGCGGCTGGTTATTAGCGCATGCTTAAATTTTGTTAAAATAGCCAGATGTTAGAAATAAAAGAAACCATTACGTTTAAAAGTGATGAATTGCTAAACGAAGGGCCAGGGTTGCGCTTTGACTTGCCCATGTTAGGCGAATTCGTCACGGGCTTTGTGGTGCGTTATCGTGGTAAACCCTATGCGTACGTGAATCAATGCGCACATGTGCCTGTCGAGTTAGATTGGTATCAAGGCGGATTTTTTACTACGCAAAAAGATTATTTAATTTGCGCCACGCATGGTGCGCATTATCGGCCGGACAATGGTTTTTGCGTCATGGGCCCTTGTAAAGGCAGAAGTTTGAAAGCGATAGAAGTGACCGAAGAAAACGAAATTATTACTATTCATTTAGCGTCCATAAAATAAAAAATAGAGAAAAATATGTCATTAGAAAATCCACAAAACCAGAATAATATCAATCCATTAGGTGCGCAGCCGCAAGACACGCAGTGGCAGCGCGACACGATAGAAAAACTTGCGTCATCTGCGCTAACCGAGCAAAAAAAATCGCGCCGCTGGAGTAACTTTTTTAAAGCACTAACGTTTTTATATTTGTTTGGTATTTTATTCATTGCCATGGGCTGGATAGGCGGCGGCGCGGCAAAAGTTGGTGCGCATACTGCTTTGATTGAAATTTCTGGTGTGATTGAGGCGGGTGGAGAAGTGAATGCCGATGCCTTCATTAATAGCTTGAAAGAAGCTTATGACAACAAAGGCACCAAAGGCATTATTTTACGCATTAACAGCCCAGGTGGTAGCCCAGTGCAAGCGGGGATTATTAATGATGAAATTAAGCGTCAACGCAAACTGCATCCTAAAGTGCCTGTGTATGCGGTGGTGGAAGATATTTGCGCGTCAGGCGGCTATTATATTGCGGTTGCGGCGGATAAAATTTATGTGAATCAAGCCAGTATTGTTGGCTCTATTGGCGTGCTGATGGATGGCTATGGTTTTACTGAAACCATGAAAAAATTAGGCGTCGAGCGCCGTTTGATGACCGCAGGTGAAAACAAAGCGATGTTAGATCCATTTTCTCCTGTGAATCCTAAGCATCAACAATTTGCGCAAAATATGCTCAATGAAATTCACGAGCAATTTAAAACGGTGGTGCGTCAAGGGCGTGGGGCGCGATTAAAAGAAACGCCTGAAACGTTTAGCGGTTTATTTTGGAGCGGCGAGCAAAGTATTAAATTGGGCTTAGCGGATGCTTATGGCAGCGCAGATTTTGTTGCGCGCGAAGTGATTAAGCAAGAAGACATTGTCGATTTTACCTATCAAGAAGATTTTGCCAGCCGCATTGCAAAACGCGTGGGTGCAGGCGCGAGTGCGAGCTTTGGTGAAACCTTAGCGCAACATCTAGTAAACGCGGGTGAAGTAAAGCTCCATTAATAGCGCAAAAAAACGCCCGAGCGATTTTAATGCCTCTGTAAGCCGCATGGATACTGGCTTACAGAGGTGCTCACATGAAGATGTGCTATTTAATCGGGTTAAAAGTGCGCTGAAAATACACTGGCTGTAGGTTGGATTTTAGCTGATAAAGTTGCGCAGGGCGGTTGGCTGCCGTTTTAAAATGCGGTGTTGCTTCTAATAAATCGGTCGCTAAAATGCGCGTTCTAAATGCACTGCGTTCAAGCGGCCGTGCCAGCACAGCCTCAAAGGTTGATTGCAATTCTTTTAGGGTAAATAACGTAGGCATTAAAAATGCGGGTAGCGAAGTGTACTCCACTTTATTGCGCAAGCGCTCAATGGCAACAGCCAATAAATGTGCGTGGTCAAATGCCAGTGCTGTTTGCACACCATTTTCGACCACATCAAACCACTGCACATCTTGTGCATTGGCGCCAGATTTAAGTTGCTCGGCATGATTCATCGCCAACATTGAAAAATACACATGCGTAGTGGACCAGCCGCGCGGGTCGCGAGTGGCATTGCCCCAACTGCCTATCTGCTCTAAATAGGCGGTTTTTACATGCGTTTTTTCAAATAATTTCCGTCTAGCGGTGGCTTCTAAATCAGCATCTAATTGTACATCTACAAAGCCGCCCACTAATGCCCATTGGTTAGGGTAGGGTTCGCTAGCGTTACTGGGTCGCTTCACTAGCAGCACCTTTAGTTTGTTATCTTGCACACTAAATATCACGATATCTACCGTGGTAAAGGGTTTTTCAAAGCTTAAGTTAGGCTGCACATGCGTCATTTTCTGGCAATCATTAAATAGTTGTTGACATTGTAGTTTAGTTAGTTGTATAGTGCAACTAACTTAGATGTACAGAACAACTAAGTGAATATTAAGGAGCAATAAAATGATTGTTTTGACGAATAAAAATAGCAAGCAAGTCATCCAACCCACACGTTTTCCTGATGGCACAAGTCAAGTCTGGAAACTTGATATTGCCGCCTTTCAAAATACTCCAGTAAAAGTAGTGTGGCATTTTGAAGAAGAAGCCGAGTTGATTTGGGTGAACCAACTCACCACGCTTTTGCGGGCAGAAGGCTTAGCAGTTCAAGAGTTGTATATGCCTTATTTGCCTTATGCGCGACAAGATAAGGCGGTGAGCAACTCTAGTACATTTGCCAAAACTGTCTTTATTGAAATGTTGTTTAAAACGGGCGTGCGCAAATTAAGCACTTTAGATGCGCATAGTCCACATGCGCAGATTTTCTCATACTCAGCCAAACCATATATCACGCAAGCAATTAAAAGTTTTAAACCCGATGTGTTGGTGTTTCCTGATGCGGGCGCATTTAACCGCTATAGCCAAATGCTGGCGGAGTGTGATTTAGCAGTATTGGTGTTGGATAAAAATCGTGACCAAGCAACAGGAGAAATCAAAGCTTTAACGATTGATATTGCGTTAAGTTCAGCAAGTTTGGGAAATGTAAGTACTGAAAAGCCAGTAAAAATGTTGTTGGTGGATGATATATGCGATGGTGGTGCTACTTTCATTAATGCTGCTAAATATTTATGCAGTCAATACCCTAGGGGTTGTGAGCTTGGATTATATGTAACTCACGGTATTTTTAGCAAAGGCTTCGATGGCCTAATGAAAGCAGGCATCAGTGCATTTTTCACCACACAAAGCTTAACAAAAAATATTGCAGCCTATTCTTTAATAGAAATTGAATAATAACTAAATGAATTATAAGGAGTAAAACATGACATTTAAAATACCCCCAATCTCCACAACGGATAGCTATAAATTAGCCCACGCGCGCATGTACCCTGAAGGAACAGAGTTGATTTACTCTAACTTCACCCCGCGAAGCAATAGCCACTTGAATATTCCGAGTGCTTATAAAACCAATAAAATCGTATTTTTTGGACTTCAGGGTGTGGTCAAGCAAATGCACGAAGAGTGGCAAGAGCGTTTTTTTGACATGCCAATTGAAGATATTGTTACACAATATCAAAATAGAACACGCCCCTTTACAGGTGATTATCCGGTGGATATTCAAGCTATCATCGCTTTGCACAAATTAGGCTATTTGCCTATTAGAATCAAAGCATTGCCAGAGGGTGCGCGCGTGAATATAGGTGTGCCGGTATTTACCATTGTGAATACCAAGCCGGCGTTTTACTGGTTAACCAATTACTTGGAGTCGTACTTATCTGCTGAGTCGTGGAAATCGTCAACCACGGCTACTATTGCCGATATTTACAAGAAAATTATTAAGAAATACGCTGTTGAAACAGGTGGCAATCAAGACTTTATTGAATTTCAAGGCCATGATTTTTCTATGCGCGGCATGTCTGGCTCTGTAGATTCAGCAAAAGCAGGGGCTGGCCACTTAACTTCGTTTAAAGGGACAGATACATTAAATGCGGTTGATTATTTAGAATACTTTTACGATGCTAAAAATACTTTTGTAGCCGCGTCTGTACCTGCCTCAGAGCACAGTGTGATGTGTATTAATGGACAAACAGATGAGCAAGAAACCATACGCCGTTTAATTGAAGACTTATATCCTACAGGTATTGTTTCTGTTGTGTCTGACTCTTGGGATTTTTGGAAAGTGATTTCTGAATACGCTAGCAATTTGAAAGAGACGATTTTAAACCGTCAGCCCGATTCGATGGGATTTGCCAAAGTGGTGTTTAGACCAGATAGCGGAGACCCCGTAGAGATTATCTGCGGTGCGGAAAATCGCACTTCAGATGACACCAGCCCAGCGAAATTAGGAGCTGTAGAAGTGTTGTGGAATATTTTTGGCGGAACAATTAATGCGCAAGGTTACAAAACGTTAAACCAACGTGTAGGGTTAATCTATGGTGATTCGATTACTCCGCAACGTGCAGAAGATATTTTGCGTCGTTTAAAAGCAAAAGGTTTCGCATCCGATAATGTAGTATTTGGTATTGGCTCCTACACTTATCAATATTTAACACGTGATACCTTGGGCTTTGCCATGAAGGCAACTTACGGCGTAATTAATGGCAAACCTGTGGATATTTTTAAAAACCCAGTGACCGATATCGGCACAAAAAAATCAGCAAAAGGTTTGTTGCGTGTTGAACTTGAAAATGGCGATTATGTTTTATACGATCAGCAAACAATCGCACAGGAAAACTTAGGCGAGTTAGCCACTATTTATTTAGATGGAAAGATGATGAGTACCACTTCGCTTGAAGTTATTCGTGCCAGATTGGCGCAATAGTCAGCTAAAGGTCACGGTTAGCCACGTTCTGTTGTGATATAATTTTGACTGATAATACCTAGTCAACAACCTTGATTTATTAGCGCTAATTTATTAAATTGAGTAATTGTGAAATTAAAGGAACAAAAGTCCTTGTTCTCAATCTCAATTGGAGTAACATCAACGTTGTAGTGTACGCTATGTTATTTTTATTTAACTCCAAACAATAGGAGAAAGTCATGAATCCCAAAGGGCAAATGTTACAAGACCCATTTCTAAACGCGTTACGCAAAGAGCATGTGGCCGTATCAATTTATCTCGTCAATGGTATTAAACTACAAGGTCAAGTTGATTCGTTTGACCAATATGTGATTTTGCTTAAAAACACTGTCACCCAAATGGTGTACAAACATGCTATTTCAACCATTGTGCCAGCGCGTATGGTTAATATGAATATTGGTGAAGGCGACGAATAAGCATTGAAAGATTTGTTTGAACGACCTGGTACCGACATATCAGGTAGCTTTGAAGCCGCCATTTTGGTAAGTGTGGACTTTGGCGATAGCGATTACGAAGAAAGTTTGCATGAATTGCGACAGCTGAGTATTAGCGCTGGCTTAGCTGTTCGTGGCACCATAGAGGGTAAACGGTCAACTCCCGACGCAAAACTATTTATTGGTAGCGGCAAAGCGGATGAACTGAAGTTGATGATGCAAGCCAGCGAAGCCAATATTGCTGTATTTAATCATGATTTATCACCTTCACAACAGCGCAACTTAGAGCGCTTGCTGCAGGCGCGCGTGGTTGATAGAACAGGTTTAATCCTTGATATTTTTAGCCAACGTGCACAAAGCCATGAAGGTAAATTGCAAGTTGAATTAGCGCAGCTAGAGCATTTATCGACACGTTTGGTGCGCGGCTGGACGCATTTGGAACGTCAAAAAGGTGGTATTGGTGTGCGGGGTGGTCCTGGTGAAACTCAACTGGAACTTGACCGTCGTATGCTGCGTATCCGCGTGAAACAATTACGCGAAAAATTGACTAAACTTAAAGCGCAACGCAGCATGCAACGGAAAGCGCGTAAACGCTCAAATGTCATGACCGTTTCATTGGTGGGATACACCAATGCTGGAAAATCGACCATTTTTAATCGGCTCACTAAAGCCAACATTTATGCGGCTGATCAGTTATTTGCAACGCTGGATACGACTACACACAAAATTTATATCCCTGACTGTGGTTCAGTAGTTTTATCAGATACAGTGGGGTTTATTAAACATTTGCCGCATGCTTTGGTAGAGGCTTTTGGTGCAACGCTAGAAGAAGCGGCGCAAGCCGATTTATTGCTGCACATTGTGGATACCGCCAGTACCAATCGCGATGAGCAAATTGCACAAGTAAATAAAGTGCTTGGTGAAATTGGCGCTTTAAGTGTGCCGCAGATTTTGGTGCATAATCAAATTGATCGTGTAGGATTGCCGCCCACAATTGAGCGAGATGAATATGGTAGAATTGCGTCTATTCATGTTTCTGCTAAAACTGGCGAAGGATTGGACTTCTTGCGACTAGCGATGGCCGAGCATTATCAAATGCTAAAACAGCAGAGCACTGAAGAGGCTGCGTTTACGTAATCTGAAATATCTTAGCAAAATAGTACTTTTTTGGAGTGTTAAATGATTAAATTTCCTGGTTGGCGTGCCCAAAATAACGATGGCCCGCCAGATTTAGACCAAGTATTTCGTGATGTGAGTAAAAAAATTAACGAGCTATTTGGTAGTGGTAAAAATAGCCAACAACCAAACCGTAATGGTACTAGCATTAATATTCCTCTAATCCCAATTGTTGGCATTATTTTGTTGATTTGGCTTGCATCAGGTTTTTACAAGGTAGATTCTGGCTCAGTAGGTGTTGAACAACGTTTTGGTCAAATGGCGGATGATGTGACCGAACCGGGTTTGCATTGGCATATCCCTTATCCAATTGAAAAAGTGACGGTTGTAAACCTCGAGGAAGTGCGCAAATTAGAAGTTGGTTACAGAAGTAGCGATGGAACCAGTAAAACCAAGCAACCTCAAGAGGCGCTGATGCTGACTGAGGATGAAAACATCATTGAGTTGCAATTTGCTGTGCAATACAACCTTAATAACGCTAAGCACTATTTATTTAATAACCGCTCCACAGATGATGCGGTGCGCTCAGCTGCAGAGTCTGCGATACGTGAAGTGGTGGGTAAAAATAAATTAGATGACTTGTTGCAAAAAGGACTGGTCGATACTTCTGCGCGTATGCAGGCAATTTTAGATCGTTATAAAACAGGTGTTCATATTATTAGCGTGTCATTACAAAGTGCCTTGCCGCCCGAGCCAGTACAAGAAGCGTTTGAAGACGTTAACCGTGCCAATCAAGATAATCAGCGCCAAATCAATGAGGGGCAAGCTTATGCACGCGATGTAATACCAAAGTCGCGTGGCCAAGCTTCAAGGTTATTGGCAGAAGCTGCTGGGTATAAACTCAAAATGGAAAATGAGGCAAAAGGTAACGCGAGCCGTTTCGATCAAATTTTAGCACAATACAATAATGCCCCAGAAGTGACGCGTCAACGCTTATACTTAGACGCCCAAGAGCAGATTTTATCGAGTGTCAGCAAAGTAGTGGTAGATCAAAAAGCGGGCAGTATGCTTTACTTACCGATTGATAAGCTTATGAATAATAGTACAGCTCCGCAAATACAAGTAGTGCCGCAAGCAAATACGCAAGCTGCACCCGTGACCTCAGCTGAAGTTGAACGTACAAGAGATGCTTTACGTAACCGCGATAGAGAGACGCGATAAGTCGCATAGGAAAATAGGGCAAAATAATGAAAAATATCACCAGCATTTTAGTACTTTGTTTAGCGGCACTTATGTTTTTACTTACGTCTGCATATACGGTTGATCAAACTGAATTTGTTGTTGTTAAGCGTTTGGGTAAGATTATTGATGCAAAAAAATCTCCAGGGCTTTATTTTAGAGTTCCTTTTATTGATGAACTCAAGCGTTTTGATAACCGCATCGTGACGCTGGATTGGGAAGAGCCAGCTAAATTTAATACGAGCGAAAACAAATACATGCTAGTAGATTCTTTTGTGAAGTGGCGCATCGTTGACCCAGCCAAATATTATGTTTCAATTAAAGAGGGTGGTGAGTCAGCTGCAGAAAATCGTTTATCTAACGTCATAAATGCGGGCTTACGTTTGGAGTTTGGTAAACGTACTGTGCGCGATGTGATTGCCGGAGAGCGTGGTGCTGTCATGGACAATTTACGTAAGAATGCGGATTTAGACGCACGACAAATGGGCATTGAAGTCGTGGATGTACGTTTAAAACGCGTTGATTACTCTGAAGATATTAGTAAGTCAGTGTTTGATAGAATGATTTCTGAACGTAAGCGCATTGCCAATCAATTAAGAGCGGAAGGTTTTGCTGAGTCTGAAAAAATTCGTGCGGATGCTGATAAGCAAAGCCAAGTCATTTTAGCTGAAGCATTTAAAGAGGCTGAAAAAATTAAGGGACAGGGCGATGCTTCGGCAGCTTCAATTTATAACGACGCTTATGGAAAAAACCCTGAGTTCTATGCTTTCTACCGCAGTACAGAAGCCTATAAGCAAAGTTTTAAAAATAAGGCTGATGTGATGGTGCTTGACCCAAATTCAGATTTTTTTAAGTACATGCGAAATTCAGCCAAGAAGTAGTTTGTTTTATTGCTAGCATGAGTGACACTTTTTTGATGGCTTTAGGCTTGATGTTGGTGCTAGAGGGTTTAATGCCCTTGTTAATGCCACAGGCTTGGCGTGACACCTTTAAACGGATGATTGAGTTTAAAGATGGCCAGTTAAGATTTGTAGGCTTAATTTCAGTAGTGAGCGGATTGTTGTTGGTTTTTTTATTTAGTAATTAGTGTTGAATATCGAGCATCAATATGCGTAATTGGCTTCTCCCCGAATATCTTGAAGACGTGCTACCAGCCGAAGCGTTGCGTATAGAGCATATTCGCCGCAATTTACTAGATTTATTTTATGTGCATGGCTACCAGTATGTCATTCCACCCATGCTTGAGTATATGGAGTCGCTCACCACTGGTGTTGGTTACGATTTAGACTTGGCTACTTTTAAGGTGGTAGATCAACTCACAGGCCGGTTAATGGGCGTGCGCGCAGACATGACGCCGCAAGCTGCGCGAATAGATGCTCATTTATTGAATCATCAAGGTGTAACAAGACTATGTTACGCGGGTAGCGTACTACGTACTAACCCAGATGGTTTGGCACAAACACGTGAACCGTTGCAATTAGGCGCAGAACTTTATGGCCATGCTGGGGTAGAAAGTGATGTTGAAGTGCAGTCCTTGATGATTGCTGCTTTGCAGGCTATTGGCATTTCGCAAATCCACATTGATTTTAGCCATGTTGGCATATTTGAAAGCCTTGTCCAGTCTGGCAATATTAATGCCAGCTTAGAACAAGCTTTACATCGTGCACTGCAAAGTAAAGATCAATCTGCCGTTGCCAAGCTCGCAATTAATTTAGATGCCACTACGCGTGATGCCCTAATCGCGCTGACGACACTTAACGGGGATCAATCTATTTTAGAAGTCGCTAAAAAAGTGCTTCCCAATATACCAGCTATTCAAGCAGCTTTAGCGAGTTTAGCTAAAGTAAGTCAAGCGTTAGCAACACTCAATGTGTCAGTGAGCTTTGATCTAAGTGAGTTGCGTGGATATCATTATCATAGTGGTATTGTATTTGCCGCTTACGCACAAGGTTATAAAGGGCCGCTGGCTTTAGGTGGACGTTACGATGAAGTGGGCGAGGCGTTTGGTCGAGCTCGTTCAGCCACTGGTTTTAGTTTAGATATACGCGGGGTTGTTTCAGCACTAGCTCCCGCGATTCTACCTAAAGCTATTTTGGCTCCCGCTGACGCAGATGCTGTTTTGCAGAAAAAAATTGCCGAATTGCGTGCGGCAGGGCAGGTTGTTGTGCAGGCTTTGCCTAATGCCGTCACTGATACTTGCGAGCTTAATTGTGATCGGCAATTTATATTAAAAAATGGCGCTTGGGCAGTAGAACCCATTGCGAAATAGCCTCCAATCAACAACACAAAAATTCTTAGATATTATTAAAAAGTACTTTAATCATGGCAAAAAATACAGCAGCAAAAAACGTGGTGGTCATTGGCACGCAATGGGGTGACGAAGGTAAAGGTAAAATAGTTGATTGGTTGACAGATCATGCGCAAGGCGTGGTGCGCTTTCAAGGTGGACACAATGCGGGGCATACATTAGTGGTTGGTCAGGGTGAAGCACAGCGTGTTTACAAGCTTAATCTGGTACCTTCAGGTATTGTGCGTTCTGGTATCAATTGTTATATCGGCAACGGCGTGGTGCTAGATGCTGGGCACTTGTTAAACGAAATTTCCGCATTAGAAAAAGATGGCTTAGAAGTTAAAAATCGCCTAAAAGTAAGTTCTGGCTGCCCACTCATTTTAAGTCACCATGTGGCGCTCGACACCGCACGCGAGGCGAAACGCGCCGTTAAAATTGGCACGACAGGTAAAGGCATCGGCCCGTGTTATGAAGATAAAGTCGCGCGCCGTGCCTTGCGCGTTTATGATTTATTTTACCCAGAGCGCTTTGCTGAAAAATTAAAAGAAGTAATGGATTACCATAACTTTGTTTTAACTAACTATTTGAGCGCAAAAGCGGTTGATTTTAATCAACAATACGATACTAGTATGCAGCATGCGATTGCCTTAAAGCCGATGATTTCTGACATTTCTGCTGATTTATATGCAGCCAATGCACGTGGTGAAAACATGCTGTTTGAAGGCGCGCAGGGCACGTTGTTGGATATTGATCATGGTACTTATCCGTATGTTACTTCCAGCAACTGTATTGCCGGCCAAGCTTCTGCTGGTACAGGTGTTGGCGCCAATATGCTGCATTATGTGTTGGGCATTACCAAAGCTTATACCACCCGTGTAGGTGGCGGCCCATTCCCAAGTGAGTTAGATATTGATACCGAAGGTGCACCAGGCACGCAAATGTCTGTGAAAGGTCAAGAAATTGGCACAGTCACCAAGCGTAAACGCCGTTGTGGCTGGTTTGATGCAGCTGCTTTACGTCGTTCGGCGATGATTAACGGTTTGACTGGCCTCTGTATCACCAAGCTGGATGTGCTAGATGGTATTAAAGAGCTCAATATTTGTATTGGCTACGAGCTCAATGGACAAAAAATTGATGTACTGCCGATTGGCGCGGATGATGTTGCAGGGTGCAAGCCAATTTATGAAACTGTTGCTGGCTGGACTGAAAATACTTTTGGTGTGAAAACTTGGGATGGCTTGCCAAAAGCAGCACAAAACTACTTAAAACGCCTAGAAGCCTTATGCGGCGTGCCCATTGCGATTGTTTCAACGGGGCCAGAGCGTGATGAGACTATTGTGATTGAGCACCCCTTTGCATAAAACGTAAATTGCGTTGCAATACTACGTTGCTACTTAAAAAATCTTCGCTTACATAGAGCCCCTATGCGGCGCTCGATTTTTTTCATGCGCCTTGTCTTGCTTAGCAATTTGCGTTTTCTGTGATAGATTATGGTCATGTCAATTTCTAATCAACAACGCCTCGCTTGGGCAATTACGGGTTCAGGGCATTATCTGCGCGAGTCTTTAGCCTTGCTTGCTAGACTACAAAATGTAGATGTTTACTTGAGTAAAGCAGCGGCAGAAATTATCAAGCAATATGGCTTTCAAATGCAGCTTGATGCGATGGGTCATAAAGTTTACCAAGATAAGACGGCCAGTAGTGTGCCTGTGGGTTTGTTTTATGAAGGCGTTTATCACACGCTAGTCATCTCGCCAGCCACTTCTAACACCATCGCCAAAATGGCCTACGGCTTTTCTGATAGCTTGGTCACTAATTTATATGCCCAAGCTGGTAAAACGCGAGTGCCTAGCATCATTTTTGCTTGCGATACCGCGCCGGAGCCTGACATTCCATTTATAGAATCTGAAGCGCCACGTGAAAATATCGTGCAAGTTTATCCGAGAAAAATTGACTTAGAGAATGTGGAAAAATTAGCCACTTTTGAACATACAAAAATCGCCGAGAGTTTTTCGATCCTCTGCGAGGCAGTATCCATGCGGCTTGCAGAGGTGCATGCAGGAAGATGTGCTTAAAATGGCTGAAAACTTACTTTTTTTAACGGGTAAATTAGCTGAAAAAAGTTTGCAAAAAGTACTGCAAGAAGTGCAAGCCAATCCTAAAACACCAACATTTAAATATCGTATCGAGCAAATGGGCGTTTCTGTGGCGGCACTCATGACCCCAGAAATGATTGCGCGTCGTCTAAAAAGCACAGGTGAAGCGAATAAAATGATTTTGCCAGGGTTATGTCAAGGCGATTTAAGTCAATTACACCGCCAATTTGGCATCCCCGTGGAACGCGGCCCGAACGATTTAAAAGACTTGCCACAGTATTTTGGGCAAGCTGGAAAATCACCAGATTTAAGCCAATACAGCACACAGATTTTTGCTGAAATCGTCGATGCGCCTGATTTAACCGTTGAACAAATCCTTGCCAAAGCTGCCCGTTTTCAAGCGCAAGGCGCGAATGTCATCGATTTAGGTTGCTTACCCAATCGGCCATTTTCGCATTTAGCAGAAGCGATTAAAGCGTTAAAACAAGCAAACTTTAAAGTCAGCGTGGATTCTATCAATGTCGATGAATTGTTGCTGGCAGGTAAATTTGGTGCAGATTATTTATTGAGTTTGACCGAAAAAACTTTATGGATTGCTGATGAAGTGGCTTCTACGCCTATTTTGATTCCGGCAAAAGCGGGCAGTTTGGCGTCGCTTTATCGCGCCATTGAAATTTGCCTGAAAAAAGGCAAAGATTTTATTGCCGACCCGATTTTAGACCCGATTCATTTTGGGCTGGCAGATTCGATTGTACGTTATCACAAACTGCGCAAAAAACACCCCAACATTCCTATCATGATGGGCGTTGGTAACGTCACGGAGTTGACGGATGCTGACACCACGGGCATCAATGCGCTGTTATTTGGGCTGATTTCAGAGTTGAATATCAATGCGGTGTTGGCCACTTCTGTGAGCCCCCATGCCGTGAATGCGATTGCCGAGGCGGATATTGCGCGACGCGTAATGTTTGCTGCCAAGCAAGATGACCGCTTACCACGTGGCTACAGCAATGGACTGCTCGGGTTGCATGATAGAAAACCATTTCCATACAATGCGGATGAAGTGGCTGAATTTGCTGCACAAATTAAAGACCCTAGCTTTAGAATTATGGTGAGCGACGCTGGCGTGCATGTATATAATCGGGATGGGGCGCAATTGGCTGTAGACCCATTTGTGTTTTACCCTAAACTTGGGGTGGAAAATGATGCCTCTCATGCGTTTTATTTGGGGGTGGAACTCGCGCGCGCGCAAATTGCGTATCAACTAGGTAAGCGTTATGTGCAAGATGAAATATTAGCTTGGGGTGTTGCGGGTTTAGAAGCTAATAAGTTGCCAAAAGCAGCCCATCGTGAAGCTTCAATAAAAGAAAAGACACACTCAAAGAAAAATGATTTTTGAAACCATTATTAGCACGGTTGATGCGCAAGGAAAACCACACGTCACGCCATTTGGCGTGCGTTATGCAGGTAATTTGGTTGTCATTTCGCCATTTAAACCTTCTACAACGTTAGCAAATATCCTTGCCACAGAGTGTGCGGTGATGAACCTAACCGATGATGTGCGTGTCTTTGCCGGTGCGCTCACTCGCCATCAAGACTTAAATTTACAGGCCGCTGAAAAAGTAAATGGCGTTCGTTTGTCCAATACGTTGGCACATAAAGAGCTCAAGCTCGTGAATGTGCAAGATGATGAATTACGCCCGCAGCTCAGTTTTGAAGTGGTGTTAGAAGCACAGCATCAGGCATTTCAAGGGTTTAATCGTGCACAGGCGGCGGTGATTGAATTAGCCGTGCTGGTAAGTCGCTTGCATTTATTGCCGCGGGAGAAAATTGAAAATGAAATCAATTACTTAAAAATTGCGATTGATAAAACTGCAGGTGCGCGTGAACTAGAGGCTTGGGGCTGGTTAATGGAAAAAATCGATAATTTTTATGCTGAACAATCAGGTGAAAACGTTGCTTAACTTGCACAAAACGCAACTTTTAATTAGCGTGACCAGTTTAGATGAAGCGCAAATAGCGCTTGAAAATGGCGCGGATTTGATTGATTTAAAAGACCCTCATGCTGGTGCGCTTGGGGCATTGCCTATTAATGTTGTGCAATCCGTAGTGACTTATGTGAAGCGGACCAATGCAAAAAAAATGACGAGTGCCACAGTAGGGGATGTTCCAATGCAAGCTGATTTATTGCGCGATAGTGTGTCAAAAATGCTGGCATCAAAAGTGGATTATATAAAAATAGGCTTTTTTGATGCTGAGGGTTATCAGGGTTGCCTAAATGCCCTTAGTCATTTTGCAAAATTAGACGCAAAACTCATTGCTGTTCTGTTTGCAGAAAAATCGTATCCAAGTAACTTGATTGAAGCGATTAAACAAGCAGGATTTGTTGGTGTGATGTTAGATACCGCAGAAAAAAATGGCCGCAGTTTGCTAACAAATGTTGATGAAAAAATGCTGCTGACATTTGCGCAAAAGGTGGCAGATAATGCATTAATTTTTGGGCTTGCAGGGTCACTTAAATCACAACATGTAGCGCAATTGCTAAAACTAAACCCCACTTACTTGGGGTTTAGAGGTGGCGTGTGCGAAAGTGATCTGCGCACTTCATTCATTCGCCCAGAAAAAATTTGGCAGATTAAGCAAATGCTGATGCAATAAGCCCTTATGTTTAGCATAAAAACAACAAAAACCTTGTAAAACCGAGCATTAATGCGCTTTAATCATTGCGTAAATTGGTAAGTGTGAGTAGTATCTGCTTATACAGTTTGTATATTTCTTACGTTTTTTCTATCCTAAAGAAATTGCGTAATTGACACCAGAAGTACTTTTAATAAATAGGAGCAAAACGAATGAAAAAGAACATGATTAATTTAGCTGTTGCAGCTACATTGGGTTTAGCTGCACTTTCAGCATCAGCAGAAGATATGTACCGTGGTTCATGGTATGTGGTGCCTGGTGCTAGCTACATGAACACAGATAGCGATTTAGAAGCTAACAATGGCGGTGGTGTTTTCTTGAAATTAGGTAAAGAATTGAGCCAAAGCTGGGATATTCAAGGTGGTTTGGGTTACAACCGTGCAAGTGAAGATCTAGATGTTGCAGGTATTGGCGGTCGCTACAAGCAAACGACGTTAGGTTTAGATGCTTTGTACATGTTCAGTCGTGACAACTTCCGCCCATTCTTATTGGCTGGCTTAGGTGTTGCACGCAACAACTTAGATTACACAAATCCTGCAGATGGTAAAAAAACATCATGGTTGGCGAATGTTGGTTTAGGTGCGCAGTATTTGTTTAATGATTCATTTGGTGTTCAGGCTGATTTGCGTCATCAATGGAGTCGTGCAAAGTTAGGATTTAACAACAACGTTATTGGTGATAATACAACTGAAACAGTTGGAAATACATTGTTCAATTTAGGCGGCGTGTTCCGTTTTGGTGCCCCAGCACCTGCGCCAGTAGCTGCAGTTGAGCCTGAACCAGCGCCAGTAGCTGCAGTTGAGCCTGCACCTGCTCCTGAGCCAGCGCCTGCACCTGCTCCCGAGCCAGCTAAATGCGAGCCGCAATCAGAAACCATCACTGTGGGTGCTGAAAAATTATTTGGCTTTGATAAAGCAGCATTAAAAGATGAAGGTAAAGCTGCTTTAGATGATGCTGCTGCAAAAATTAAAGCTAATCCAGAGATTAAAGCTGTGATTGTGACAGGTCATACTGATCGCATCGGTTCAGATGCTTACAACCAAAAATTGTCAGAGCGTCGTGCTGCACAAGTTGCAGAGTACTTAGTGGGTCAAGGTGTTGATGCTGGTATTATTCAATCATCTGGTAAAGGTGAATCTGAGCCGGTTGTTGAATGTAAAGGTAATAAAGCAACTAAGAAATTAATTTCTTGCTTACAACCAAACCGTCGCGTTGAAATTCGAGCTGAAGGTACAAAAGAAGTAGGTTGTAAATAAGTTTATTTTTAACTTTAAAACCCCGCAATTGCGGGGTTTTTTATTGTCTAAAGCTAGTTAAAAATTAAAAATGGGTGGTTAACCGATATAATGCTGGGATGATAAAGAGCGATACTATTTTAGTTGATTTAATTATTGAGGTGCGCTGGTTGCTGCCAGTGATTCCAAGTCAGTCTTTATTAGAAAATCATTCTGCGGTGATTCATGATGGCAAAATTGTGGACATTTGCCCTAGCGAGGTAGCAAAAACACGCTATCTGCCTAAAGAAGTAGTTTCACTGACTGAGCATGTGTTGATGCCAGGTTTAATCAATTTGCATACCCACGCAGCCATGTGTTTAATGCGTGGTTTTGCAGATGATGTTTCCCTGATGCCATGGTTGGAGCAATTTATATGGCCAACTGAGCAAAAGTTTGTATCCCCCAGTTATGTGCAAGATGGTACGTTATTGGCTTGTGCGGAAATGCTAAGCGGTGGCATTACCACTTTTAATGATATGTATTTTTATCCGCAATCAGCGGCTGCGGCTATTACGCAGATTGGCATTAGAGCAAATTTGGGCTTGGTGGTGCTTGAGTTTCCGACGGCTTACGCCAATGATGCGCAAGATTACTTGCAAAAGGGCTTTGATGCGCATGATAGTTGGCGCAATCATCCGCGTATTTCTACGTCCATTGCACCGCATGCACCCTATACGGTGTCAAATAAAACATTTGAAAGCATCGTGACTTATGCCGAGCAATTAGGAGTTGGCATTCATACCCATTTGCATGAAACACAAGCTGAAATTGCGCAGTCTGAAATGCAACACAATGCACGTCCTATTCAGCGTATGGCAGATTTAGGGTTGCTCGGTCATAATTTTGTGGCTGCGCATGGTGTGCATCTATTGCCGCATGAAATTGATATGCTATGCGAGTTTGGTTGCCATATCGTGCATTGTCCAACCTCAAACTTAAAGTTAGCCAGCGGTATAGCACCAGTAACATCCATGCTAGCAAAAGGGCTGAATGTGGGTTTGGGCACAGATGGTGCCGCAAGCCATAATCGGCTTGATATGTTTGCAGAAATGCGGCTAGCAGCCTTGTTAGCAAAAGGTGTGAGTGGGGAGGCTTCTGCTTTGCCGGCACACCAAGCAATAGAAATGGCCACTATAAATGCAGCAAAAGCACTTAGCTTAGATGATAAAATTGGCTCGATTGAAAGTGGCAAATTAGCTGACTTAACAGCGGTTAAATTAAGCGATTTCGCCATTGCGCCATATTTTGACCCCATTTCACATCTTGTGTATGCGTGTGGACGAGAGCATGTCACCCACACATGGGTGGCTGGGGAGTTACGCTACAGTGAAGGTGTATTTGCAAATGTAGAGCCAAATGAACTAAAAAATGTGGTCAATACTTGGCAGCCAAAATTGAAACAATTTAAGGAAAATAGTATATCTTCTTTGGCATAGGGCTGCGAGCCGCATGGTTGTTGGCTTGGCGGGGTGGTGTTTTTTGTACGGAGTAATATTGAGTGATTTTTGCAAATCAATTCGGAATAATAATATGGCAAATGTAGATGAGATTGAATTACAAAAATTTGCAGAACTCGCCCATAAATGGTGGGATAAAGAAAGCGAATTTAAACCGTTGCACGAAATTAACCCGCTACGGCTCAATTGGATTAACCATCTAGCGCCACTTAGTGGAAAGCGTGTGTTAGATGTGGGCTGCGGCGGCGGCATTTTGGCAGAGTCAATGTACTTTAAAGGTGCAGAGGTGACCGGCATAGATTTAGGCGATAAAGCGCTTAATGTCGCTAAGCTACACCAGCTAGAAAGTGGTGCTCAGGTAGATTATCGCCTGATTGCTGTTGAAAAACTGGCTGAAGAAATGCCTGCTAGTTTTGACGTGGTGACTTGCATGGAAATGTTAGAGCATGTGCCTGAGCCCGCAAGTGTTGTTGCTGCCTGTGCCAAGCTGGTAAAACCCGATGGCAAAGTTTTTTTTTCTACTATTAACCGCAACCCTAAAGCTTATTTATTTGCGGTAATTGGCGCAGAATATGTGCTGAACATGTTACCCAAAGGCACGCATGATTATGCTAAATTTATTAAACCCTCTGAATTAGCGCAAATGATGCGAAGTGCTGGCTTAGATTTAGGTACCAGCACAGGGATGAGTTACCACCCAATTACGCGAAATTACACACTTGGAGAAGATGTTTCAGTAAATTACATCATGCAAGCGAGCAAGACATGACGCGCATGGTACTGTTTGACTTAGATGGTACGCTGGTGGATACTGCCCATGATTTGGGATATGCGCTTAATCTTCAACGCGAAAAACATGGCCTAGCTCATCTGCCACATGAAGTCATTCGTCCTTATGCTTCTCATGGTTCAAAAGGTTTGCTATCTGTAGGGTTCAATTTAAAGCCAGAAGATGCAAGTTTTCAGGCGATGCGTGATGAATATCTAGCCTTATATGACCAAGTGTTAACGCGCGCTCCAACACTGTTTGAGGGCGTTGACGAACTACTTTGGAAACTTGAAAATAAAGGCATTTTATGGGGCGTTGTTACCAATAAACCGCGCCGATTCACAGTGCCGCTACTAGAGTCTATTAACCTGATGCAACGTGCTACTTGTGTTGTGTGTGGTGATGATGTAAAAGAGCCTAAACCAGACCCAGCAAGCTTGCTATTAGCATGTCAACAAGCTAAAGTGCAGCCGCAAGACTGTTGGTATGTAGGTGACGCGGAGCGTGATATTCAAGCAGGCAATGCCGCAGGGATGAAAACAGCCGTTGCGCTATATGGATATTTGGATGTTGCGGATAGGCCTGAAGAGTGGGGTGCAAATGAGTTTATGCGAAATACACTGGATATAGTAAACACTTTAGTCTAACTGAAATATACGCGCCTAAATTAGAGTTGCAGTAATATGGTATGTTGCTGTGCATCAGATGGTGAATGATTTATAAACTTTGAATGTTTTATGTTATTTAATTAGAAGCTCATAATGAATTTATTTTTTATTACCAACTCACCATCAATGGCAAAATTTGCTATAAGCGCGGGGGTCGATAGAATTTTTGTAGATTTGGAAATTATTGGAAAAGAAAAAAGACAGGGGCATTTAAGCACCGTAATTAGTCGTCATAACTTATCTGACGTTATTGTATTGCGTTCAGTGTTAGAAAATGGGCGACTTTTAGTGAGGGTTAATCCTATTCATGAAGAGTCTGCTCAAGAAATTGACGCTGTGGTTGCGGCGGGGGCCGACATTATTATGTTGCCAATGTTTCACAGCGTCAGCGAAGTTAAAACATTCATAAATTTAGTATCAGGAAGGGCTAGAACTTCCCTATTAGTAGAGACAATAGGTGCAATGACATCTTTGGAGGAGTGTATTTCAATTCCAGGGGTGAACGAAGTACACATTGGACTTAATGATTTGCATTTGGAAATGAAGAAGAATTTTATGTTTGAGCTTTTCTCTGATGGTCATATCGATACTATGGCAAGAACGTTAAGAAAATACCAAATACCCTTTGGTATTGGGGGTGTTGCTAGGTTGGGTGAGGGCCTACTGCCCGCGGAAAGACTGCTAGCAGAGCATGTAAGGGTGGGTTCAAATGCAGCGATTTTGTCTAGAACCTTTCATAGACAGTCGACAACGGTAGAAGAAATTCAGCAGCACATGGATTTTGCAGATGAGGTAAAAAAGTTAAAAGATAAATATGAATTTTATTTAAATTCCAGTGTTGAATTATTAAATCAACAACATCGCGAAACAGTGAATAAAATTATACAAATATCTCATAGCTTAGTTAATAGATAGCATTTTAGTAATGAAACGTAAGCAATCTGGTTTTTTATCGGCAGGGCTAGCCTTAAGTTTGGCGCTATTTGCAGGAAGATTAGCAGGTTTAGTGAGAGAGATTGAGCTGGCAAAGATTTTTGGTATTGGTGCCGATGCGGATATTGCAGTGCTGTTATTATCTATTCCAGACTTGTTTGTCAATTTACTAATCTCTGGAGGTATTAGTGCAGCTCTGGTACCTAGATTCTTGGAATTAAACTTAAATCAGTCGGCTGCTCTGTTCCGTCAAATTACATTATTGCTGGCTATCTTTTTTATTCCGATGGGAATGTTAGTATTTATTCTGCCTGATTTTGTTTTTAAAGTTTTTGCTCCAGGAATTAACCTCCCAGCATCTTTAACTTGGATTTCAATCGCAGCAGTAGCGATAGCTATTCCATTAACTGGTCTAGCCGGTGTGTTTTCTGCTTACTTAAACTCAAAGAATTTTTATTTTATTGCTGGATGTGGTACGTTAATTTTTAACTTAATAATTATTTTAGCTTTGCAGTTATACAATCATTCAACTCTATTTCCACAGGGACAAAATAAGTTCTTACTGTTGTGTTTAGGGATAGGTGTGGGTGCTTTTTTACGTTGGCTTTCACTCTTGGTTATCTTACCAAAATATGAAACTAATAAACAAGAATCACTAGTTGACAGGGCTCTTGTTAGGTCGTTTTTTTATGCCGCATTTTCAGCTTCGATTTTATTGATTGCGCCTATTTTAATAAGAGCTATGGCTTCGTTAACGGGCGAAGGTGCCATAGCCGCTTTTAATTACACACAGAAATTAATTGAGCTTCCAGTAGGCATTTTTTTTGCTTCATTTGCTACTGTTGCTTTAACTAAAATGAGCCAAGCATTTGCAGAAAACAACACCAATTATTGTTTGAATGTATTTAACCAACAAACCCAAAATAGCATATGTTTCGCCATGGTAATACTGGCACTCGGGCTTTGGTTTTCCGAACCGATTGTTCAGATTATTTATGCTAGAGGTGATTTTGATGAAGCCGCCACACAGCGAATTGCTCAGCTATTTAAAATTGGATTGTTATCTTTACCAATGATAGCCACCTGTATGATGGCAACAACGTATTTAAATGCTAGTAAGAACAACTTTAAAGTCTTGAAGGTTGGTTTATTAAGTTTGCTTATATTGCCATTTTTGGCTGTTCCTGGATTGTTAAATAATTCGGAAACACAACTAATGTATGCAGTAGTTTTATTTCACGGAATAAACGCGATAGCATTATTAATTGTAATTAAACAGAAGATATTTGGTCGAAATGCACTATTGAGTGTAAATTTAATAGCGTGCATTCTACTTACATTAGTGCCTGCAATAATTGTAATGCTAATAGATTACCTACTTCATATTTACAATGTATGGACTAGATTTGCATTGCTTTTAATTGGGTTTGCATTTAGTTCATATTTAATTTTAAGGTTATTTCGTGGCAAAATTTAGTAGAACTTATTTATTCTTAAAGCGTGCATTTGATATAGTTATGTCCTCAGTGGCATTGATATTGTTGTTTCCAATATTGTTAATCACTGCCATTTTTATATTTCTTTACGACGGCCATTCTGTCATTTTTTTTCAAAACAGAGTGGGCTTGGCTGGAAAATTGTTTAGACTGTATAAGTTTAGAAGCATGGTTGTTAATGCCGAGAAGTTAGGGGGATATTCGACGTTAGATAATGATTCACGCATCACGCCAGTAGGCAGGATTATAAGACGATCAAGTATTGATGAACTGCCACAACTTATTAATGTGTTAAGAGGTGAAATGAGTGTAGTCGGTCCCAGACCAGATGTGCTAAAGCAAAAAAGTGAGTATAGTGAAGACGAGTGGTTAAAAAGGCTAAGTGTAAAACCAGGAATTACAGGTTTAGCGCAAGCTACGTTAAGGTCGTCAGCTAGCCCAGAGCAAAGAAAGAGATTAGATTTGAATTACGTAGAGCAGCAAAGTATGTGGCTAGATATAAAAATTATTCTCTTAACATTTAGGCAAATAGTATTAAGAGGGGGTAACTAGTATGTGCGGTATTTTTGGCTATATGCATAGACTAAGAGAAAATATTTCTCTTAAAGTATTAGGAGAAATGGGCCATTCTATTCTACATAGAGGTCCAGATGATCAAGGTATACATCAAGGAAAAGGTTTCGCACTGGGAAATCAAAGACTTTCAATTATAGATGTTAAAGGTGGTCATCAACCCTTTGTATCTGATGATGGAAATATCATTGTTGTACAAAATGGAGAAATCTTTAATCATATTGAATTAGCTGCTGATTTATTGAAGTCAGGTAACCCGTGTCGCACTCACTCTGATACAGAAGTAATATTAAGACTTTATGAGCAAGAAGGAATAGGCTTCGTCAACAAATTGAATGGAATGTTTGCTATAGCGATATACGATTTACGAGAGCAGGCAATGTATTTAATTAGAGATCGAATAGGAGTTAAGCCGCTATATATACATGATGATGGCCTACAGATTACATTTGGGTCAGAGATTAAAGCGTTAATGCCAGCTTTAAAGTTTATTCCAGAGATGGATGAAATAGCACTCCACCATTTTCTAACTTTCAATTATGTACCTGCCCCTCATACGATGTATCAAGGTATAAAACACATAATGCCAGGCCATCTGGTTAAAATAACAAGTCGTGAAACAAAGTTGACACGCTGGTGGAATCTTGCAGAGGTTGAACCAGTTCACGGAAGAAGCGAGTCAGACTGGATAGAGGAGTTCAATAGTATCTTGAATGACGCAGTTAAGCTGAGATTGCGCTGTGATGTGCCCTTCGGTGCATTTCTATCAGGTGGAGTTGACTCAAGTACAGTAGTTGGACTGATGTCGAAACATATGTCGGAACCTGTTAAAACCTTCTGTATAGGCTTTGATGACCCAAAGTACGATGAATCTGTTTTTGCGCAATTGGCAGCAAATCGTTTCGGAACTCAGCACGTGATGGAAAAAGTTAATCCAGATATGCTGGATTTATGGCCATTGGCGACTTATCACTGTGATCAGCCACATGGAGATATTTCATTCTTACCCACATATCGTGTTTCTCAATTAGCTGCTAAGCAAGTAAAAGTTGTTCTGACAGGGGATGGCGCAGATGAGTTGTTCGCTGGCTACGACAAATATAAATCATTTTTCTCGAATAGTGACGTGTTATCTATGGGGGATGATGAATTTCAGCGTCATTATTTCAGAAGCATTTCATTGTTTTCGGATGAAAGAAAGCTTAGCCTATATTACCCTGAGTTAAAATATCGATTGGCAAAAGTTGATTCTTTTGAAGTTGCCAAGCCATTTTTTGATGAAGTAAAACATCAAGACAGAATTAACCAAGCGTTATATTTAGATATGCAATTATTGTTGTCTGGTAACAATCTAGTAAAACCAGATCGTATGGGAATGGCTGTTTCATTAGAAGCTCGGACCCCTTTTCTAGATTATAGAATGATGGAGTTTGGTTTTCGTATGCCTGGCGAGTTAAAATTGAAGCATGGTGAAACAAAATATTTATATAAAAAAGCGGTTACACCATTAATTGGTAAAGAGTTAGCATACCGAAAAAAGCAAATGTTTACTGTACCAGTAGGCGATTGGTTTAAAACAAATAGAGTTCAATACTGCAAAGATGGTTTGCCTTATGAATGGTTTAATACCCAAGTTCTAGATGAAATATTTAATAATCATGTGCTAAATGATCATGATATGACGCGTGAATTACGAGCATTAATCGCGTTTAAGATATGGAAATCAATTAAAATTTGATTTTTTTATTTCCCTGAAAATGAAAAAAATAAATTATTTTTGCGTACTTATTATGTGTTTTATGCACGTTGGTTGTTATCAAAGTGAACATGATAGAGGGGATGCTTACAAGTATAGAAAAATAGCAAGTGATATTTTTATGAGTGGTGATGCACAACTTTGGGGTAGGGCATGGAAAAAAGAGGTATTACTTGACGATCATTCATTGGCAACTGTTAATTGTGATGATGTAGATAGGGCTGATAAGGCTTCAAAATGTATTGTTGAACTAAATCCAGTACAAAGAAACAATTTATATCCACCAGTAGATAAAGAAAAATATAAAGTTGCTGTAGGTGATGTTGGTGGAGATATTAAAGGAGTACATTTAGTGGTAAAAATGAAAGCTTGGGCTCAAAGTGAGGGGGCCTACTGTCAAATTGCAATAAAAATGTCACCAAAAATTAATCTTCTGAATTCAAGCGATTATGTTAGCCACATCGAAACATATGGAGATAGTAATTGGAAATTATCAGGAAGAAAAATTTCTTACATTAGTATCCCAATTATATTTGTAAGCCATAAAAAGTTTTATATGGAAATCCAAAAGGAAATAATAAAGGATTGTGAATTGTCTGTGGCGCTGAATACTATAGGTTATTATTTGTGATTGATTTTTATTTCTAAACTGAAGCTGAAGTATTGCCTAAATTTACCAACACAAAATCAAAGAATAATATAAAAATAGGAGGATGTTTTTGATGGGTAGACTAGATTCCCTAGATTGGCTTAGAGGTCTGCTCGCGTTTTCAATTATGATTTACCATCTTACGTCGTGGGAAATTTCACCTCTAGAATCAAGTCATTTACTCGGACGCTTAGGTATTTATGGGGTGTCGATGTTTTTTTTGCTTTCAGGCCTGAGCATGGCAGTTGCATAAAGCAAATATCATTGCAATATTGCATGTGCGTTGAATTTTTATATTAGAAGAATATATGCATATGGCCATTACTTTGGCTGGCTATTATTTTTGTTACTATTGGTAAGTTAGCTTTGAATAGTCAAGTTGATTTTGTTGAGTTGTTGCTTAATTTTACAACATTATTTGGATTTGTATCACCAGGGTCTTACATTAATACTGGTGCGTGGTCAATTGGCAATGAAATGGTATATTATGCGTTGACGCCATTCTTGCTTTATATATTTGACAAGCGTGTTCTCTACGGAAATATATTGCTTGTTGCATCAATATTTATAGGAGGTGTTTTTGCTCTCGAATTAATTTCAAGTGTCAATACCTTGGCAAATCAATGGAATACTTATATTAATCCCTTTAATAATTTATTTTTTTACATTGCGGGTATAGCAATCTATTTCAATATCTATAAATGGAAATTTGGAAATGAAATGGTGCTTGCCGTTGTATTTGCAGGATTATCTATTTTTCTGTTTTACCCCTCAGAAGGGGGTGAAGTCCAGCTTGTAACTGGTGGAAATAGGATTACCTTCTCAATAGCTTCAATTTTACTGGTAATTGGATTTTATAAATTAAATGTTCGAGTTCCAACCCTCATGACAACTCCACTCACGCAACTTGGAATAATTACATATGGTGTTTATCTGCTGCACCCAATCATTTATCAAAGTATCAAGATATTATCTAATAAGCTTAACTTACCAAATTCATCCATAACTACAATTTCATTGACTATTGTAATTACAATATTTTTATCTTTAATGGCATATCAGTTTGTCGAAAAACCTTTAATTAAAGTTGGTAAAAAAAGTTGCCAATAATTTTTTCAAATTAACCATAAAAATGCAAGGTCAGAATTGAATGAAAAGGTTGAAAATAATAGAAAAACAAATTTTATTTTATTTTGTAATATTGGTTGTATTTTTAGTTGGCACTCTTAATTCAGATTTTGCCTTTTTGCCATATTCTGAGTCCGCTATAGATGGTTTTCAATCTCAAATGCGACATGCTTCAGAAGTTTTGACGGGGGAAGCAAGCTTGGATAATGATGATGGGAGTGGTTTAGAATTCGTACATATTGTTCGTTATATAGGGGTTAGCCCTTTTTTACTACTTGAAGTCTGGTTGGGAACTTATGCATCACTAACTCTTTTGCTGTGTTGCATCTTGCTAGTTGCGCGGCCGATATACAAAGAGCATCCTTCAGTAATTAGGTTATTACCGTTTACATTACCCTTGTTTTTGAGTGGACGTAGCGTACTAGTAGCGCTTGGTGTGGCTTGCATCATCCTATCTATCTATAACTACAAACATCGTTATTGGATGCTTTGGGCAGGCCTAATTTGGGTTAATTTAAGTTCTGCTTCAGTATTATCTGCTATTTTTTTGCTAATATTTTTAAAACCGAACCATCAGCAAAACAACAAAGTTTATAATCTTCAAACTAAACTTGCCTTACTTCTTCTAATATTGTCATTATTGGCGTCTTTAATAAATAAATATTATGGCTTTCAATCTGGGGCTGCTGGCTATGAAGCATATGAGACTTCAACTGATAATTTATTATTAACTGCGTTAAGTCGCTCTACTTTGTTAGTTTCTCTTGCCGAAGACCAATATTTAAGAGGCTTTGCGTATTTAACTGTTATAGTTTACTTACTGTATCTTATGTTTTTCTCGATTTTTTTCGGACGTGATAAAAACAATAGGACTATGTTGCTGTGTTGTATTTCAGGTATTTTTTTTGAAGGTTTGGGCGTTGTAGCACTATTTTTCCCGTTATTTTGGGTATTTTTAAACGTTAACCTTTCAAATTTGACCCATGTGTCTCCTACAAAGATATTTACAGATAATGTAATTGATTTAAACAATAACTTATCCAATATTGGTCCAGTGAAATGATACTTTTTATTACTTATGGTGGCGGTCATGCTGCACTCGTAGCACCTATAATTAAGGAGCTTATTTATCAAGAGGTTGATCTTGTGGTGTTAGCACTTACAACAGCTGGCAATTACTTTAAAGAACAAGGAATTGACTTTATCGGATACAAAGACATGATTGAAGCGAGTGATATAACTGTACAAAATTGGGGAAAGTTGCTAGCTATTGATGTGCCAAGCAATGGCACCATATCAATTGAGGAAACCATTGCATACCTAGGCCTAAATTTTCGAGAGTTAGTAGTCAAACATGGGGAACAACAAGCTATAGATTTATATGCTAAGTATGGTAGGCAAGCATTCTTACCAGTAGAACTTATGAAGAATTTTTTGAGTAAAATCAAACCAGATTTATTAATTGCAACAAACTCTCCTCGTTCAGAGCGTGCAGCTATCATGGCCGCCCGGGAACTAAATATCCCATCTATGTGTTTAGTTGACTTGTTTGCTTTGCAAGAAGTGCAATGGATAGGCCAAGATGGATATGCTGATAAAATCTGTGTGCTTAACGAGTCTGTCAGACAGATGTTTATTAAACATGGCAGGCAACCACATGAAACTGTTGTCACTGGTAACCCCGCTTTTGACATGCTTAATACACAGGAAACTAAATTAGCAGGTTTAAAACTCAAACAAAGCAGGGGTTGGGATGATGGCAAAATTAACATTTTGTGGGCATCTCAACCTGAACCTGCAAAACATCCGTTCAATGATAAAGTGGGTGACTCAACATTACCTAGAAGAATAGAACAAGAACTTAGGAGTTTTGTTGCTAAACACGATGGTTTTCGATTGATAGTTCGTTATCACCCAAGTGAGACTGAGCTGTTTATGCCACAAGAAATGGTAGAATTTAGCCCAGTAAATGAGAAAGTAGCAGTAGTGTTAAATGCTGTGGATGTTGTTATTGTAACAGCCTCAACAGTTGGCCTTGAAGCATCAATTGCAGGGCGTAAAGTCATTTCAATTGATACATCTATATTTACTGAGGATGCGCCATACAGTACAATGGGTATCTCAACGGGAGTCGAGGATTTAGATGCATTGTCTTTAGTTATACTTAAAGTCTCAAAATCAATAAGAGCATTGCCAGAGAGAGAGCAATTGCCCAATGCTACCAATCTAATTTTGTCTCAAATTCATTCAATTTTAAATAAAAATAAGGATTTACATGGATCGTATTCCTGCACCAAATGAAATAGATAAGTCTCTATTTCAGCCCAATATTGAAAAACCCGGAATTAAATATGGCCTTCCTTCTGAGGTGGTGTATTGCCGACGTTGTGTAATCTCAAATCAGCGTCCTAATTCAGCAGTTGAGTACGCTCATACTAAAGACACTAAGAAAAAAACCATTCATTTTGACGAGGAGGGTATTTGTGACGCATGCAGATTTGCTGAAAGAAAACAAGGATCAATTGACTGGAATGAACGTGAACGTCAATTAAGGGATTTGCTTGACCGTCATCGGAGCAAAGATGGTAGCTATGACTGTATAGTACCTGGTTCTGGTGGTAAAGATAGTTTTTACGCGTCACACATACTTAAAACCAAATATGGTATGCATCCATTAACGGTGACATGGGCTCCACATGTTTATACTCCTTGGGGTTGGAAGAATTTTGAGCGTTGGATTCATGCAGGCCATGATAATTTGTTGATGACTCCGAACGGACTTGTACACAGGTTGCTTACCCGGTTGGCAGTGGATAATTTATTCCATCCGTTTCAAGCATTTATGTTTGGTCAAAAATCTTTAGCACCTAAAATGGCATTGCTGCATAAGATTCCCCTAGTATTTTTTGGTGAAAATGAAGCAGAGTATGGCAATCCGATTGGAGATACAGATTCTGCCAAACGTGACTGGTCATATTTTACTGCTGAGGATCAGTCAAAGGTGAGCTTGGGAGGAGTTGCTGTGCCAGATCTTAAAAAATACTTTGGTGTTGAACAGCAAGATTTAATTCCTTACCTTCCTGCAGATCCACACAAAATTGAAAAAGAGAAAATAGAGGTTCACTACCTTGGTTACTATCTAAAATGGCATCCACAAAGTTGTTATTACTATGCGGTTGAACATGGTGGCTTTGAGGCGTCTCCAGAACGTACACCAGGAACATACAGTAAGTACAATAGTATTGATGATAGAATCGACGATTTTCATTATCATACGACTGGTATTAAGTTCGGACTAGGTCGCGCAAGTTACGATGCCGCCCAAGAAATACGGTCTGGTGATATTACCCGTGAAGAAGGTGTGGCTTTGGTCAAACGTTATGATCACGAGTTTCCTGAGCGTTTTGCAGATGAAATATTTCAATATCTAAGTATTAATGAAAAAGAATTTCCAGAAGCGTCTAAGATGTTCGAGCAGCCAATTATGGATCGGGATTATTATGCAAAACTTGCTGATACATTCCGTTCACCACATTTATGGAAGTGGGAAGATAATATGTGGAAGTTACGACATGCTGTTTGGCAAGATTGAGATTAGGTTTATAGGAAGCGGTAATGAGTAATTTGCGAATTATCCCTAGGTTAGATATTAAGGGATCAAATCTAATTAAGGGGATAAGGCTTGAAGGTCTAAGGGTTGTTGGTGACCCTCAAGAGTATGCAATTCGTTATTACGAAGCTGGAGCAGATGAGTTAATTTATATGGATATTGTTGCTAGCCTATATGGCCGTAACAACCTAAGTGATATTATCAGCCGAGCTGCTAAAAATGTATTTATTCCAATTACTGTTGGTGGTGGCATACGTTCTGTTGACGATGCTCGCCATATATTAAGGTCTGGGGCTGATAAGGTGGCAATTAATACCGCTGCAATTGCTAATCCATCATTAATTTCAGAGGTCGCAAATCGTTTTGGTTCTCAAGCAATGGTTCTATCTATAGAAGCTAAATATATTTCGTCAGGCAAGTGGGAGGCCTATACGGATAATGGTCGTGAGCGTACAGGTTTAGATGTGGTTGATTGGGTGAAACGTGGTGTTGAACTAGGTGCGGGCGAGGTGCTAATTACATCTGTTGATAGAGAAGGTACAAAACAGGGCTTTGAAACTGACCTTATCAAACAAATTAGTGATGCAGTGTCAGTACCCGTGATTGCAAGCGGTGGTATGGGGTCAATTTCACATTTCATAGACGCTGCAAAAGTGGGTGGTGCAGATGCTATATCTATGGCTGACGTGCTCCATTATAACCGACTAACAATTGGTGAGATCCGCTCTTCAGCCCTTGAAGCGGGTTTGGCAGTTAGAAGAATTTAGAATGTACATGCATTATGAGTAAAAAAATTACGCTTTTAGACTACGGCATGGGCAATTTGCTCAATGTGGCCAGGGCATTTGAACATGTTGGGGCAGAGGTGAAAATTGCCGAAACACCTCAAGATGCAGTCAATGCAGACCGTCTGGTGGTGCCTGGTGTGGGCGCATTTAAAGACAGTATTGCAGAGGTGAGACGTCGTGGTTTTGATGATGTAATTCGCCAATTCATCAGTACTGAACGACCATTTTTTGGTATTTGCGTAGGTATGCAAATGCTATTCGATGTTAGTGAAGAGTTTGGTACCCATAAGGGCTTGGGTATTCTACCTGGGAAGGTTGAAAAGATTCCTGAAAAAACAACGGATGGCTACTCTCAAAAAATACCACATATTGGTTGGAATAGCCTGATAAAACCCGACTTAATTCCCAGTTGGAGAGGAACATTGTTAGATAGATATGAAGTAGAGCACCCGTCAGTCTATTTTGTTCACTCTTTTTCGGCAGTGCCAACAATACCCTCAGACAGGCTTGCTGACTGTGTTTATGGGGGGCATAGAATTTGTGCTGCAGTACAAAGAAATAATATAGTCGCAGTGCAGTTCCATCCCGAACGAAGCGGTAATCTTGGCTTGGAACTTATTGATAGTTTTGCCAGAAGTTTTTGACTGATAGCATGACAAGGGTGGAAATAATGAACGAGAACAATCGTAGATCTTCCCTTGGTTGGGAGCTTGGATCAAATAAGAACGATACTTCTATCACTCTAGATTTGTTGAGAGTAATAGCTTCGTTTGCTGTATTCTTTGGACATGGGATTGATTTTATGGAAGTGGGGGCGGCTATTAAACCCCCAAATTTTCCATATATGCAGAATTTCGGGGTTTTGGTTTTTTTTATTCTTTCAGGTTTTTTGATTGCATATACTTTAAATAAAGGATTACAAAAAGGCGAGAGTTTCAGATGCTATCTCATAAATAGATTTTCAAGAATATACAGTGGGTTAGTGCCTTGCTTGGGATTTATTGTCCTATTAAGCGTGATATTGGTGATGTTTGGGTTACATCCTACACCTAATGATGTCACGCTGGGTGTGACAGTTAACAATTTTTTGCTTTTAAATGGCTCCCCTTTGAAAGTATCGCATTTTCCTCTTTCTGGACAACTGTGGACACTGCCACTAGAATTTCATTTGTATGTGTTTGCTGGTGGGATCTATTATTTCCTGACACGGACAAATGTTAGGGCGCTATTTTTAGCCTGTCTTTTTTCTTATTTTCCGTATTTTTATTTTCAGACGGGCCCCACTGGATCTAACATTACATTGCTTTGGCTTGGGGGCTTTTACTGCTATTTTGTTGGTGAGTATTTAAATAATTTTAAGTATAAAAATTCTGTAGTCTTATTGATGTTGTTATCAGTTTTGATGCTGGTGTTTTATCTTGTTGTTCCTTCACGTGAATATGATTTAAGAATCTACCCGTTAGTTATGTTGGCATTTCTGATGTTACTACTGCTTACGCAAACAACAAATGCTTTAATAAGGCAACTTATGGTCGTTCGGGTAATTCGGTATGTTGCAGATTTTAGTTTCTCACTTTACCTGATTCATTATCCTATATTGTATTTGATAAACTTAAATACGGAAATTCGGGGTTGGTTGGGTATGTGCGTATGCGCCTTCATAACGATAACACTCGCAGTAGTATTATCTCATTTTGGTGAAAGACATCATAAAAAAATAGCCAGTACAATTAAAAAACTCTTAGAGGTGAGGTAATATCATGCGTAAATATCTTGTGGTTAGCGCTGGCAGTATAGGCGCTAGGCATATACGCAATATTCGCATACTATTCCCCGACAGCGTTATTGCAGTATTAAGATTGAATTCAGATACATCTTCGGCACTACCTGAGTTTAGTGATTTGCAATTCTTTAGCATTAATGATGCGCTATTATTCAATCCTTCAGCGGCATTAATTGCAAGTCCTGCATCTACCCATGTGGAAATAGCCGCAAAACTAGTGAATATGGGAGTTCCAGTTTTGATTGAAAAGCCATTTTCTAATTCTATGACACAGATAAAAGAGTTGGTTGATACTGCAAAACTTCAACAAATTCCAATTATGATTGGATATAACTTAAGATTTAAATCTTCTTTAATTGAAGCTCGTAGAAGAGTGGTAAATGGTTCGATTGGGCAAGTGTCTTATGTAAGAGCTTCTGTAGGACAATATTTACCTGATTGGCGTCCTAATTCAGATTACAAAAAAAATGTTACTGCACAAAAAAAACTTGGCGGTGGGGCACTGTTGGAGTTAAGTCACGAAATAGATTATATATATTGGATGTTTGGTATGCCTCAAGGTGTGTTTTGTATTGCAGATAAGTTATCATCCTTAGATATTGATGTTGAGGATACCGTAGAAATTGTTCTTCTATATCAAAATCCAAAGCGCATCATATCAATTCATCTTGATTTCATTCAACGTCAGGTTTCAAGAAGTTGTAGTTTTGTAGGGACGGAAGGAACATTGATTTGGGATGGAATCAAAGATAATGTTGAAATATACAATGCAAGCTCAAAATCCATAGAGGTTGCAAATATTTCAAATCAAGCAGATTCAAACCAGTGCTATCTTGATGAAATAGAGCATTTTTTGAAATGCGTAGAAACTCATACAGAGCCTACAATAAATGCTACTCAAGGAATAGATGTAATGGAAATTATCGAGGCTGCGAAAAGATCAATGCATTCAAAATCTGTTGAAACTTTAACTCGTTAATTATTTTGGTAAAAAATGAATAAAATTTCATGTAAAACATTTATTTTTGCTCGTGGCGGTTCTAAAGGAGTTCCTAGGAAAAATCTAAAGCTTTTAGCAGGAAAGCCTTTAATTGCCTATTCAATTGAAATTGCACTGAACTGTCCGAGTTTAGGCAGTGTAATAGTTTCTACAGATGATGATGAAATCGCTGAAATTTCGCGCAGGTACGGAGCAAACGTTCCATTTATGAGACCCGATGAACTGGCAACAGACACTGCTTCTGAATGGAAGGCATGGCAACATGCCATTAATTGGACTGAACTCAATGAAGGTGAGTTTGATTTTTTTATTAGTTTACCGGTCACCTCTCCATTTAGAAGTGTGTTAGATGTTGAGGCATGTATATCTGCACTTGCGAAAAGCCCTGAGACCGATATTATAATTACTGTTAAGAAAGCTGATAGAAGTCCGTATTTTAATATGGTTCGGCTTGATGACTTAAGCAATGCTTCGTTAGTGATTCCAATTGGAGAAAAAATCCTAAGACGTCAAGATGCCCCTACTGTTTACGATATGACAACGGTGGCTTATGTCGCAAGAACCAGTTTTATCAAAAAATATTCTGGAGTTTTTGATGGTAACGTTAAAGCCATTGAAATTCCAGTAGAAAGAGCATTAGATATTGATACCCCCTATGATTTTAAGCTTGCGGAATTTTTAGCTAGTGAAATTAAATGAACCAGTTCGTTATGAGAGTAAATTAATGAGAACATTAAAGGAATTATCTGACTTAAATGGTCGGGTTGCGGTTGTAACTGGTGGTGCTGGACATATAGGCATGGCGATTGCGGAAGCCTTGTTAGAATTGGGCTGTATGGTTTGCTTGGTTGATATAAGTCAAGATGCTTTAGATAAGGCAATTAAATCGTATCCTGAGTATACTGAAAAATTATTATTTGGGATGACTGCAGATTTAGAAGATCAGTCAGTACGAATAACTTTAGTAAATGACTTAATTAAGCAATTTGGACGAGTTGATATACTCATAAATAATGCAGGATTTGTTGGGGACAGTCAACTACAAGGTTGGGTAGCTGACTTTGAAAACCAAAATATTGAAACATGGAGAAGGGCAATAGAAGTTAATTTAACTGCACCATTTCATCTGACACAATTATTATCGCAATATATAACTAAAAGTGGCCGTGGAGTAGTCATAAATATAGGTTCTATTTATGGGATTGTAGGGCCAGATTGGGATTTATATAGCAGCACTAAAATGGGTAATCCTGCAGCTTATGCTAGTAGTAAAGGTGGATTATTGCAAATGACGAGATGGCTTGCAACAACGATGGCACCAAAGGTTAGGGTGAACTGTATTAGCCCTGGAGGCTTGGCGAGAGGTCAGCCTGAGTCATTTGTAACTAAATATGTAAATAGAACTCCTTTAAAGCGAATGGGTTCTGAGGAGGACTTTAAGGGAGTTGTGGCATTTCTAGCTAGCGATTTGTCGGCTTGGGTTACCGGGCAAAATTTCATTGTAGACGGTGGTTGGACGGTATGGTAATTATATGAAAACTTTTATTATCGCTGAGGCTGGCGTAAACCATAACGGAGATGAATCTCTTGCTCTAAAGCTTGTTGAAGTTGCTAAAGAATGTGGAGCGGATGCAGTAAAGTTTCAAACGTTTACTGCTGATAAGTTAGTTTGTGTAGGTGCAGAAAAAGCAGAGTATCAAAAGAGTGCAACTGGCGATGGCGACCAGCATGATATGTTAAAAGCCCTTGAAATGTCAGGTGCCTTACATCATAAGTTGGTGAAGCGCTGTAACGAGATTGACATTGAGTTTATGTCTACTCCCTTTGATGAAGATGCGGCAGATTTTTTAGTCTCTATTGGAATGCGACATATTAAAATCCCTTCGGGGGAGATAACCAACCACCCATTTTTAAAGTTTCTCGCTAAAAAGGACATTCCACTAATTTTATCTACAGGAATGTCAACACTGGATGAAATCAAAGTAGCAGTAAGTGTGATTGTGGCTGAAAGATTAAGGAATGGATTTATTTTGCCTATTGAAAAAATGCTTACAGTTTTACACTGCACGTCTAACTATCCTGCTGATTGTAAAGATGTCAATTTGCGAGCTATGCAAACTATAGCAGCGAGTACAGGATTGCCAGTTGGATATTCTGACCATACATTAGGCTTGGCCGTATCTACTGCAGCCATAGCGATGGGTGCAGTCATTATTGAAAAACACTTTACATTAGATAAAAACCTACCTGGACCGGATCACAAAGCATCACTCACTCCATTTGAGTTAAAGGAGTTGGTGAAACAAATTCGGGAAGTTGAAAATGCTCTTGGGTCAAGCATTAAAGAGCCTACACCATCTGAATTACCCGTAAGAAAGTTAGTTAGGAGAAGTTTAACAGTTGTAAAGAATTTAAAAAGAGGTATGAAAATAACTGTTGATGATGTGGCTATATTAAGACCTGGCACAGGAATAGCACCATCAGAATTAGAAAATGCCTTGGGAAAGAAATTGATTCGAGATATAGCTTCTGGAACAACATTACACTGGTCTGATCTAGAGCCGAATGCGTAAAGTTTGCTATATAACAGGGACACGTGCTGATTTTGGCCTGATGCAGGCTACCCTTAAAGCCATTGATGGCTCTAATACATTAGAACTTGCAGTTTTAGTGACAGGTATGCACCTCGATGAACAATTTGGTTTAACAATTCAGGATGTTAAGAAATCTAATTTACCTATTGCCGCTACAGTGAAAAGTGATTCCACAGAATCCAGTGGAGAGAGTATGGCTAAAGGCATAGGTAGAATGATTCTTGGTTTTGTCGATGAATTGATAAAAATAAAACCTAATATTGTTTTATTGCTAGGAGATCGTGGTGAGATGCTTGCGGGTGCAATAGCAGCTATCCATTTAAATATACCTATTGTTCATATTCATGGCGGCGAGTTATCTGGAACTGTAGATGAACCAATTCGACATGCAATCTCTAAGTTGGCACATTATCATTTTACTTCTACAGAAAGTGCAAAAAACAGGCTTATCAGAATGGGGGAGCAACCTGCAAATATATTTGTTACAGGGGCTCCTGGACTAGTAGGTATTGTGTCATCTGCTCTGTTGAAAAGGGAGCAGCTATTTGATGAAGTTGGTTTTAGTCATTCAGATTGCATTGCTCTTTTGTTGTACCATCCCGTTCTGCAAGAATCTAGTAATGCGGGTAAAGTGGTGAAAACCATGCTTGATATTTTAAAAAACTTAAATGTTAAAGTGATTGCATTGTTACCCAATGCTGATGCTGGTAGTCTTGGGGTTAGACAAGTATTACAGGCTAGGCATGACAATGTAAATGTAATTTTAGCTACACATTTTGAAAGAGATAAATTTTTATCTTGTATGGCAGCAGTAGACTTTATAATAGGAAATTCAAGTGCAGGCATTATTGAAGCGGGTACATTTGGTACGCCTGTAATTAATGTTGGTATACGGCAAAACAAGCGTGAGAGGAATGTGAATGTCATTGATGTGACTGATGATGCCAGTGATATGAAAAATGCTATTCAAAAAGCTATTTTAGAAAAACGCTTTGAGAAGAACAATATTTATGGAGATGGAAAAGCTGACGTGAATATTGTTAACTTGTTATCCAGTATTCCACTTTCTAATGATTTGCTTTGTAAAACCAATGCTTACTGAACTTATACATGTAATTGGTGCTGGAGGGCATGGTAAAGTAGTCCTAGATGCTATGTCAGCTTTAAATATTGCGGCTAATCAAATTGTATTGAGAGATTTAGCGACAAAATATGATGGACAAAAAATTCTAAGTTGGCCTGTAAAAATTGGTTACCCAGATATTAAAAATGCTGGACAGTTATTTCATTTAGCTATTGGAGATAGTAAGGCAAGAGAGCAAGTGTGCTTGTTACTAACTAAGTTAGAATTAATTCCCTTCACTGTTATCCATCCAAAAGCGGTAGTTTCTAAATTTTCACGTTTGGAGCAAGGTGTATTTATAGCTGCAAATGCAGTGGTCGGACCAATGGTGAGCGTGGGTAAGTCAACTATCATTAATCATGGCGTAGTGGTTGATCATGATTGTGTTGTTGGAGACTTTTGTCATGTGGCTCCTACTGCAACTTTAGGTGGTGGTGTTCAGTTAGGAAAGCATGTCTTTATAGGTGCAGGGGCAAACGTACTTCCGCAAATCACAATAGGTGACTTTTCGGTAATTGGTGCAGGTGCGGTTGTTACACAAAATATACCAGCTGCAACAACATTTGCTGGTGTTCCAGCAAGAAAAATCAGGGGTTAAATTTTGGAATTAAAAGAGTTTTCAGTAAATCGTCATGTAACTATTCGACAAGCACTAGAGGTGTTAGAACAAACTGGATTAGGACTTCTGATATTAGTGAGTGAAAACGGCTTGTTTGAGCGTACCGTTACAGATGGTGATTTACGCAGATTGTTATTACAAGGAGTAGCTCTATCTGACACTTTAGAATCACTACCTAAAATTGAATCTATTGTAGCTACCGAGGGTGCTACTAGGCGAGAAATTTTAGACCTGATGAATCTTTATAGCATTAATCATATTCCTGTCATAAATCAACAGGGTTTATTAGTGGATGTGCTAGATAGAAAAGTCATTGATCAGCAAATATTGCTTTCGACCCCTCATATGGGAGATGCCGAAAAAAGTTTTGTTGAAGAAGCTTTCCGAACGAATTGGATTGCACCGCTTGGCCCAAATGTAGATGCTTTCGAACAGGAGTTAGCTGACTTGGTCGGAATTAAGGGTGCGGCAGCTGTATCTTCAGGCACAGCTGCAATTCATTTGGCGCTACGTCTTCTGGATGTTGGGGTCGGTGATTTTGTTTTTTGTTCAACTTTAACTTTTGCAGCAAGTTCTAATCCTATTGTATATCAAGGGGCTACTCCAGTATTTATTGATTCAGAGGATACGAGCTGGAATATGTCACCATATGCGCTCAAAAAAGCATTTTATTACGCTGAAAAGCAAGGAAAAATGCCCAAAGCTGTAATTGTTGTGAATTTATATGGGCAAAGTGCGGATATGGATGCTCTACTATTAATCTGTAATCAATATGATGTGCCAATAATAGAAGATGCAGCTGAATCATTAGGAGCTACTTATAAGGGAAAGGCAAGTGGGACGTTTGGTAAGTTAGGCGTATACTCATTCAATGGGAATAAAATAATTACAACTTCAGGTGGCGGAATGTTGGTTTCAGACAACTTGGACTTGATTGAAAAAGCAAAGTTTTTGGCGACGCAGGCGCGAGATCCTGCCCCACATTATCAGCACAGCGAGATAGGATTTAACTACCGGATGAGCAACATATTGGCAGGAGTTGGTCGAGGGCAGTTGAAAGTGCTAGAAGACAGAGTTAACGCACGTAGGGCAATATTTCATAAATACCAGCAATCTTTGTCAGATATTAAAAGTATTAATTGGATGCCTGAACCTGATTGGAGTTATTCAACACATTGGTTAACCGCCTGCACAATAAAGCATGACTCCGAAATTAAAAACGTAGATTTGCTTAAAGCTTTTATGGCAGAAATGATAGAGGTAAGGCCGGTTTGGAAACCAATGCATCTGCAACCGATATATAAAGATGCTATGTATTTTACGCATGGTGATAAATCTGTCTCTGACGATTTATTTGAATACGGAATCTGTTTGCCGTCTGGTTCGAATTTGTCTGAGATAGATGTTGACCGTGTGATTAAAGTTATTAGAAAGGTGTGTGCAACAATCTAGTCACTATAAAGACTAATTCAGTTTAATTTTATAATTTCGAGTTTAAGTGATGGGCATAGATAAAAATCAAATTAACGATGAGTTAACTATTTCAGATGTTATTAACTTCATTAAGTTGAACTCCCGCATATTATTGATTGGAGCACTTATGGGAGGACTTTTAGGACTGGTTATTTCCATGATTTTGCCTGCCAGATGGGAAGCTTCTACTTTGATACAAGTTGGTCAATTGGCGGATAGTGGAAATGGAATTCAAGCAATCGGAAGTCAAGCAATTGAGTCACCACTACTGGTACTAGATCGAATTAAAAGTAAATCTTTTCAAAATGATGTATTAGTGCATTTAGGCATGCCAACAAGTGAAAAAGATAAAGAGGCCGAGAGTTTTCGTACTTTGCTTAAAGTGAAGTTGGAAAAGTCTAATTTAATCAGAGTGTCTGTTCAAGCGCGCTCGCAACAAGAAGCGGGGAAGCTTATTGATGGTTTGATTAATGTACTAAAAAAAATTCATTTGAAAATATCAACCCCCACTATAAATAGATGGAAAACAGAATTACTGCAAACCCAGCAAAAATTAGAGACAGCCAATTCCGAGTCAATCCGTTTGGAAAAATTGTTACAAACTCAAGATGGTTCTCTAAATGATTTAAATTTTTCGCGTGCTGCTTTAATGAGTAATATACTTCTATTGCGTGGAAATGAAGTAAAAAATTTACGAATCCGAGAAAGTGAATTAGAGGATTTTTTAAGTCCAGTTAAAACTTATGAAACTAATCAGATTGGCAGAATTGAGATTTCTGAAGATCCATTGTTTCCTAATAAACCAATATTTTGTTTTATTGGTTTTTTGATGGGCTTGTTTTTTTCAGCAGTATGGAGAGTTTTTCGGCCAGTTGAATTACATGAAAATTGATAGAAAAATTATGATTGACGAAAACAAAAGTGTTGATTTAAGAAATATGGTTAAAAGGTTATTGAATAAACGCAGTGTGGCAGCTCTCATGCATGATATTCTAGCTGCAATTCTGGCCTGGGTTTTTGCTTACCAATTGCGTTTTAATTTTAATTTACCACCAGAATACATACCAAGTTTATGGCAAGTTGCACTGTTTGTTATTCCAATTCAATCAATTTATTTTGTTCAGTTTGGCTTGTATAAAGGTGTTTGGCGCTTTGCGAGCCTCCTAGATTTAAAACGTATTTTAATGGCAATCATAATGGCGTCTATTACGATAGTTGCGTTGCTGTATATGTTTAAACCAATTTATATTATTGTTCCAAGATCTGTGTTGTTGCTAAACCCAATTTTATTAATGATGTTGATGGCAGGTAGCCGTTTTCTATACCGATCTTGGAAAGAGCATCAGCTTTATGGGGTAAATCAAATTCGCGGCGAGCCGGTATTAGTTTTAGGTGCCGGAGATGCTGCTATTGGACTATTAAGAGATTTAGAGCGTAGTGAAGAGTGGCGCGTCATTGGATTGCTTGATGATAACTCGAATATTCATGGTCGTTCATTGATGGGGGTGAATATTCTTGGCGATGTTGCAAAGCTGCCAGAAATTGCTAATAAGCTAGGGGTTAAAAATGTGATAGTTGCCAAACCCTCTGAAGCTCACCAAGCGCGTCGCCGTGTGATTGAAATCGCTAATGATGCTGGTTTGAATGTGTTTACTGTGCCATCTGTTGAAGATCTGATGAATGGTAATATTAAGGTTTCTAAAATCAGGCATGTTGAAATAGAAGATTTGCTGGGTCGTGATCAAGTCCAGCTAGATAATTCTGGTTTACAGCATTTGATTAGAGATAGAGCGGTATTAGTCAGCGGGGCAGGCGGTTCTATTGGGTCAGAACTATGCCGTCAAATTATAAAATTTAAACCAACCGTTTTGGTTTGCTTAGATATATCTGAATTTTCATTATATAGCTTAGAGCAAGAGCTTAGCAAAACTCAGTTGCCAATAAAAATTCATTATTTCACTGGAGATGTTAAAAATGGTGATAGAGTAAAAGAGTTGCTATTGGAATTTAAGCCAGCCGTTGTTTTTCATGCTGCGGCATACAAGCATGTTCCTCTTATGGAAAATGGAAATGTTTTTGAAGCATTGTCAAATAATGTGATAGGAACTTATACTTTAGCAAATGTTTGTAAAGAAGTTGGAGTTGAAAAATTTGTTTTAATCTCCACTGATAAAGCTGTTAATCCTACCAATGTTATGGGTGCTACTAAGCGACTAGCTGAGATGGTTTGTCAGGGATTGCAATCAAGTTTACTAATTAAGGAATCGTTAACTAAGTTTGTCATTGTGCGCTTTGGTAATGTGCTTGGCAGCAGTGGAAGCGTGATACCTAAATTTAGGGAACAAATCGCTAAAGGTGGGCCAGTTACAATTACACACCCTGAAATCACGCGTTTTTTTATGTCTATTCCAGAGGCTGCTCAGTTGGTAATGCAAGCAGGCTTTATGGGCCAAGGCGGAGAGATTTTTGTGCTTGATATGGGGGAGCCAGTTAGAATTACCGATCTGGCAAAAGATATGATACATCTCTCTGGCTTTCACGAAGATGAAATTAAAATAGAATATGTGGGCCTGCGGCCAGGGGAGAAGTTGTATGAAGAGCTGCTCGCAGACGATGAACATACGCTACCGACTCCTCACGATAAACTCCGTATTGCATCCGCTAGAACTGTTGATGAAGAATGGGTGAACAGACTTTTGATTTGGATTAAAACTTTACAATCTAATAGCGAAACGCAAATTAAAACTGAGTTAAAATTATGGGTTGAAGAATACACGCCAGATTTAAAACTTGCGGAAAATGTTGACCTTAAAAGTGAGCAACTGCAGGCAACGGGCAAACAAGTAACATTGCATTAAGAAAGTAACGAACATGAATAAAATGAGTAAAGCGGTATTTCCTGTGGCTGGTTTAGGCACACGTTTTTTGCCTGCAACTAAAGCCAGTCCCAAGGAAATGCTCCCGATTGTTGATAAACCACTCATTCAGTACGCTGCTGAAGAGGCAATTGCAGCTGGTGCTACAGAGCTGATTTTTATTACTGGACGCAATAAGCGATCAATTGAAGACCACTTTGATAATGCGAGTGAGTTAGAGGCGTCGTTAGAGGCTGGTGGAAAAAAACAATTGTTAGAAATTCTCAGAGGAATTTTACCTTCGCACGTTTCTTGTATTTTTATTCGTCAACCCAAAGCGCTAGGGTTGGGTCACGCAGTGCTGTGCGCAAAACCAGTGGTGGGAGATAATCCATTTTCTGTAATTTTGGCTGATGACTTAATTGATGCCACGCCTTCGGCTACCAAGCAAATGGCAGATGTATTCGCTAGCAAGCAATGTTCAATTTTGGGTGTTGAAGACGTTTTGCCTGCAGAAACCGCCAGTTATGGCATTGTAGATGCCTTTGAGATTGACAAAAACTTACTACAATTAAAAAGCATTGTTGAAAAACCAAAACCAGCGGACGCACCATCAACCTTAGCGGTGGTTGGCCGTTATGTGCTTACGCCAAAAATATTTGATTGCCTTGAAAAGGTTAAACCTGGCAAAGGCGGCGAGATTCAACTGACAGATGGTATTTCAGATTTAATGCAATTTGAGAAAATCATGGCATATCGTTTTGCAGGCACGCGTTATGACTGTGGTAGCAAGCTAGGCTTTATGAAAGCAAACGTTGAACTGGCTTTGAAGCATCCTGAAATCAGCGCAGAGTTCTCAGCCTACTTAAAAGGGCTTGCTACAAAGTAAGCGTATTAAGTTTAGTGCATTGAGCATCCAACATCAGACCCCTCAGGAACTTCTCGCACAAGCGCAGCTTGTTCATTCGCCTGAGGTCATTGCTGATGCCGTTAATCGTTTGGGTCTCGAAATATCTTCACAACTCTCGCATACAGCCCCAGTTGTTATTTGCGTGATGAATGGTGGGCTGGTATTCGCTGGCCGATTATTAACGCAGTTAACCTTTCCTCTACAAGTCGATTACATCCATGCCAGTCGTTATCAAAATCAAAAAGAGGGGCAGACGCTCACCTGGTTTGCCGCACCTCGACTTGATTTAAACAATAGAACAGTGCTGTTGATTGATGACATTTTAGATGAGGGCATTACTTTGCAAGCAATCCGAGAAAAATGCCTCGCTTTAGGTGCAAAAGCAGTGTTTTCGGCGGTGTTAGCAGAAAAATCCATCAATCGACATGCCGATATTCGCGCAGATTATGTAGGTCTTACTGTGCCTAATCGCTATGTATTTGGTTTCGGTATGGATATTCATGGCTATTGGCGCAATTTGCCAGCCATTTATGCCTTATGATAAGCCATTGATATTGCATAAATTATTCACGTACGATGCAGTTACGTGTAAAATGGTTGCAAAAGCAAAATAAAAGCACATCATTTCAATATCAATGCAGACAGAAATCGACAATCAACTCGTAGAAAAAATATTTGCTGCCATTCGATCTTCATACAAGATTGATAAGCATGTGGATTTTTTTACCTGGCTTCAAGGGGCTGTGGGTGAGGTATTACCCCACGATATGTTGCTTGCTAGCTGGGGTGAGTTTAGTCACGCGCACAAAAAAAATGGCCTAAGTTATGATGTGGCTTCTAATGTAAACGAAGTAAACACACAGGCAATTATGGATGCGTCAGAGATATTTGATGCATTTATGCGTCATTTGTATCAATTATGGGGCAATAATCGGCAACGTTGGTTTATCTTGAATAGCCCCAACGATTCAGGCTTAGCGGGACAAATTCAGGCGCCTTTTCCTGATAAGCTCAATTCGTTTCACTCTATGTTGGTGTACGGTGTGAGTGATGTGCGCGGAAGCAACGAATGTTTATATGTTTTTTTTAGTAAAGATACAACGTTTAGCGTGCAAAACTCGGTCATGGGTCTAGTGATGCCGCATATTGACAGCACGCTTAGACGCATTCAGCATCTGGAAATTGACGAAGTTCCTGAAGGTGTCACCATTGACCCGAACGTAGCAGCGGGCCTTAGTGAGCGCGAACTTGAAATTTTATATTGGGTGCGTGTGGGCAAAACGAATCAAGAAATTGGTGAAATTTTATTCATCAGCCAAAATACGGTTAAAAGCCATTTAAAACGTATTTTTGGTAAACTCAATGTCACCACCCGCGCACAAGCGGTGGGCAAATTTATGAATTAAGTATATTTTAACGCACGCAAAGTGGCTGTTAAAAATGCTTGAAAATCCCTCGAGAGAATTTTGATGCTCTGGAAGCCGCATCCAGACTGGCTTAGCGGGGTGGTCAAATGATGTTGTGTGAAAAATACATTAAAATGGCTATTTTTCAGTAGGCGACATCACTAATATTTCCCCTTTTCCACCGCAAGCTAAATCCCCAGCAAAACGCTCAACCCGTTGCGATTGAATCTCACTAAACTTTGTTTGCAGTGCGCAAAAAGATTTAAAAAGTAAGGCGAGGAATGGTAGGGTGTGTTTACCGCAACTTTGTATCGTGGCATGCAGTTTTGGTGTCTGCGTGAGCAATATCGTGCCGCGTTTCATGGCAAAACCCAAATAAGCGCCAACCTGACCAAACACACCAATGGTGCCGGCAATCATGCGGCTCGCACAATAATTGCCCACATTGCCGTCCACTAAAATCAAGCCGCGACGCATCTGGTCGCCCACGCGATTTCCCGCGTTTCCGTGGCACAAAATAGTACCGTTTTGCATTTTTGCGCCTAAATAATCGCCAGCGTCGCCATCAATGGTAATTATTCCACCTGTCATTTTGTGGCCGATATAGTGAAGTTGTGATGTGCTATTGGTAAAGATAATACATTGTGCATCGTCGCCAGAAATCTCAAAAAAATCAGCTACTTTCAAATTTGATTTGGCGAGGGGCAAGTTTTTCATTTGCACAAGGCTCAGACCAGCTAAGCCATTTGCAGTTAACTGGCTGCAGTCGAGTGGCTGGCTGGGCGTTTTTTTCAAGCTAAAAGTGAGAGCCATCATATTATTTAGCCAAAATTTCATGTAGTTTAAACAAGTGTGGGCCGAGTTTTCCGCCGTAATTACCAGCAGATATGCGTTTTACGCCACTTTTCTCACCAAGTTGACCAATCGCTTCAATGCCCACTTTCATGGAGAGTGCAATATCTTCAAAGCTCAAACCGTCAATCACAATTTCCATCACAGATTCAATATCGTCGCTCAACTCGGTTTTGACTGCGCCTTTAAGTGTCGGGCAAAATGCATCGTTGGTCGAGGCAAACATTTTAGGATATTTACTACCGACTTTTGAGCCGCTTCGCACTACGCCACCTGGAAAAGGCATAATCACATTGGGCACTTTTTTCATCGCCTCAATCGCCACTTCAGCAGCAGCTAACGCTGCTGGTTGAGAGGTGGCTAAAATCAAAAAATTACCGCCGCCAATCGCGCGCACCATGCCGGTGGTTTCTTGCACTAAAAACTCGCCGTCCATCACGGGGATGCGCCAGTATCTTTTTTTGCTAATCATTTTAGAAATTTGGTAGCCATCGCCAAAGTAGCGCAGATGCTTGCCAAGACTAATTTTATCATCGCTCTCAATGCCAGCAAATGCGGCCGCAGTGGGGCAGGTGAGGATACATTGCCCCATACGGGTTTCAAGCTGCTGCATCAACACCTTGCTGCCCATAGCAAACATTAAAATGCTCACTCCGGCGCGGCCATCGGGTGTTTCAGTAGGAGCTAATTCGCGCTCAATACCCGCTTCTACACCACAACCAATGACGCTGGTGGCAAAGCCTGTCATCGCGTTGGCGGCATGATAAGCCCACTTTAAATTTTGCGCGGTAATGATGACACGCGTGCCGCGCATATTGAATGCTTCAGCAAAAGTATCATCAATGTGTATGCCGTTTATTTTCATCATATTTTAAGCGCTAAATTTAGGCATCATCCGCACCAGTCATGACTTTGCCCATCCATTCTTCAATGGTGATAATGCCTTCTTTTTCGGCTTTTTTAACATCGTCTTTAGAAATCACATCTTGTACTAAATCAAGTTGCTTCCATCCCGCCAACGGCGTTTCACAATGCGTGCGCGGTACATAGCGTGAGTCACGCACTTTTTGCATTTTTGGGATGTATCTTGGGCAATTCACCCAAAACTCAGACAATTTTACCGTCACAACAAACTCAGCCTCTTTGTAATGGGCAAGTAATTCAGGGGCTTGTGATAGGCTCGCTGTGCCTTGCACACGCAAGCGGTTAGGCGTTTCAAATGAAATAAACAGCAAACCGACATTAGCATTTTGGCTAATGTTGCCCATTGAGAAAAACATGCCATTACCATCATAACTTGGAAAAATAAGTGTTGTATTGTCTACCACTTTTACAAATCCGGCATCGCCGCCTTTATAAGAAACAGAAGGGCGTCCCTGATGGTCTATGGTGGATAAGAAAAACATTTCAGCGCTTTGAACAAAGCCTATTGCGCCTTCATCAAACTCAGTACGGCATACCAACTCTTCCACGCGGTCAGCCATGCCACGTGTGCCAAAATCATCTTGAAGTTTTCTGTGTTGTTCGCCGTAAAGTCTGCTCATGTGTTTGCCTTAATCATTCTTTTTGGCGTTGACGGTGATACTGCCGCGTCCGTCGTTACCGATTTCATCATCAGCTATTTTAAAATTGCCTAATTGAATGGTGTGATATTGCTCAAAATAGGAATCTAAACTTTTCTCTACGGCTATATCAAATGCAGGTTTGGCAACATGCGTGGTGCCCCAAACCACCTTAACAACTTTGCCATCTTTAACAACCAACTCACCATTTTTAAACACAAAGTCAGGCTTGCTGAACATCGCCTCGCGGTCTGGTTGGTCGGTATAGATTGTAATATCAGCTTGCGCACCCACACCTAAATGCCCGCAATTGTTGAGGCCAATCAGCTTGGCTGCCCCAGCGCGCGTCATAATGGCAATATCATATAAACTGTACTCACGTTCCAATGATTTCAGATTGCTCATCGCTTGCGCATCAAGGTTGAGTTTATCGAACATCTCATTGCGGAAGGTTTTGTCCATCAGCAAGCGAATAAGGTGCGGGTAACTGGTAAAAGGGGCACCATTGGGGTGGTCGGTAGTTAAAAAGATGCGCCACGGGTCTTCTACACTCAGAAATATCTCTAAACCAATCGCCCACTGCAAAGCATTGACATAGTTTTGGTCACGATATTTAAACGGTACCACGCCGCAGCCCGCATCACACTCAATATCCATAATGACTGATTTTTTCGGATTCGCGTGCTTGGCGTTTAAGTGCTGCATCATGGTATCGCCAGATGCCGTCACGGTTTGGTTAAATAAAATCTGCCCAACATCAGCCGTGATATGCTTGTTTTTGTTTAAAGCCTCTGCAATGTGCGCGGCGGCCGAAGAAAACTTCTTATCGCCTTCTGTGCCATAACTATGAAACTGAATGTGCGTCAGATGCATTGGCAATCCATCCGAAGCAGTCATGGTATCTAGTGTGGTTTGAAAGTTGCCGGCGGCACCCAAATTATTGCAATGCACATGCAAGGGCTTGGAAACGCCAAGCTCATAGACAGCGCGGCTCAATTTTTGCAATATTGCTCGCGGCGTCACCTGATAATGCGCGTTATTTTCGTCTAAATTTAAACGACGCTGATTAAACTTAAAAGCTGAAATACCGCCTGGGTTGACCACTTTAATGCCGATGGCTTGCGATGCATGAAGTGTCCAAGCCACATAATCGTTAATGGCTTTTTGGTCAGCATTATTCGCTAGCAAGCGCAAAAAATAGTCATCATTGCCCAACATGGCGTAGCCACCTTTATCTATCATGGGCGTGTCGCCCATTTCCAGATGCGTTTGGCGTGCATTAATCGGCATCATGGCCGGCTCAAAGGCTGCGGTATAGCCCATTTCAATGTAACGAAAGCCAGTTTCTGTGGTGGTGGGTGTCGCGTGGTGCAAGCAATGCGGTGTGCAAATGTGCGCTTCAGGCTCGGTGTAAGTTCTAAATTCTGGCAACAACATGCGGGCGATGTTAACTTTGCCACCGCCAATATGGCTATGCATATCAATAGCCCCCGCCATGACGATTTTTCCTTTTAAATCAATCGTCTGGGTGATTTTTTCAGTAGCATTTGGTTTGGCAACAATACGGCCATTTTTAATATAAATATCTTCAATCACCCCGTTTTTTTGGTGCGCAGGATCATAAATTTTGCCATTTTTAAGTAGGGTTGTCATAGCAAAGCCTCAATTTGGCTGATAACCTCGCTTAAAGTTGGCAAATGATTTTCGCGAATTTTTTTAAGCGGCAAGGTCACTGATCCATCCACGCGAAATAACATGCCAGCGCAATCAAGAGCGGGTGTGGCGATAGGAATATATACAGTCGGTGTTATGTTGGACGGCGGCGCTACACCTAAGGCAATCAAAGGGTGAGGTGTGTTGTTAGGCAATTTATCTACGCTAAAGCTATTCACCCAAATGACCGCATCGTGGTCAGGAATATTTTCGTCCAGCACAAAACCGCTTAGCCATGCGTTGGCATAGTTGGCGCTGGTGTCACCATCGCTACCTCCTAGCGCTAAACCAGCAGCCCGCGTGGTTTCGTTTAAAGTTGCAACGGTTTCGGTAATATTTTGTATGGTGAGTTCTGCATGTGGAAAATCCAAATCTTTGGCCACCCAAGCCAAAACTGCGTATTTTGCGGCTTTTAAAATGTTCGCTAATTTTTGTAAATCTGTTACTTGAATGCCAGCAATTTCACTCGCTTTTAACGCTTTACCAGCCACCAATGCGCGTAAGGCAATTGTCACCGAGGGTAAATCATCTGGCCTGCAAGGCAGATTCCATGGGGCTTCCAGCGCATCGCTTTTAATGTTGGATGTTTTTTGAGTGTTGCCAAGCACAATTACTTGCCGATTTTTGGCTGATACAAACATCCCGTCCATATCAATAAATCGCCCAAAAAAACGTGGGTTGTGCGCAACAATATTGCTGCCAAAGCAGACGATTACATCGGCATGATTTTTTACTTCAGTGAGTGTGGTGGTTTGCCAACCAGCGCTTTGCAGTACGCGCATATTGCGCGCGATACTAGTGGCGTTAGTATGCCGTAATGCGGCATTGGTTTTCTGTGCTAAACCAAATAGGGCACGGAAACCTGTAATGTCTGTACTTAAACCGTCTAATAAAGGATTTTTTGCTTGCTTGAGCAAACGTACCACTTCAGCAATCGCTTCTTTTAAAGTAGCAGATTTTCCAGCAATTGTCGGTTGTAACTCGGGGGTAACCTGCTCAAAAAAAGCTAAACTTTTTGCACAGCCATTTTTTTGCACTTTTATTGCATTATCTGTACTTTTAACCTGCACATCATCGCACAGCAAACCGCAAGCGGGGCAGGTGACAAATTGCACATTGAGCTGGGCAGAATTCATAAAAGTTTATTGTTGCATTATTTAACTGTTATTACATTTTTTTTGTTTAAAATTTTTTATTTTTAAGACCAATTTTGAACCATCTTCATTTGTGCTGCCCTGTACCAGTACTTGGCATCACCATTCTCACTAAGTGCTAAAGCACTAAGTCGAATGCGAAAGCCAGTATCCATGCGGCTTGCAGGGCAGTGATTTTTGCTCGGGTGATTATTAGCTTAAAAATTATGCGTTACTTGTAAGCTTAAAATGTTAACGTTTGCATCGTATTCACCATTTACTCTACCTTTGCCAACTGGTGAAGGTGCGACAGGAATCCGTTGATCATCATCAATTTTTGTGTCACTAACAAATAAATGTGCATAGCCAATATCTAGCTTCGTGCTAGGGGTAGCTTGCCAACTAGCACCTAAAGCTAACCATTTTCTATCGTTACCAGGAATGCGAACGGTACGATATTCAGTACTAATAGCCTCTTCATCATAGGCTAAACCAGCACGCAACTTCATGGTGTCGCTGTAATGATAGTTAGCGCCAATCGAATAGCGCATTGTGTTGCTCCAATTCTCTGGCGTTAATGCGAGGGTACTGTTTGTTCCATTGTCACGAATGATTCTTAACTCATCAAATTGACTCCAGCGCGTCCAAGTAACATCAGCAAGTAAATCCCATTTGTCATCAAGTTTACTGAATGCGCTTAAAGATAGTGTTTCTGGCAAGGTGACGTCGGCCTTTATATCAGTATTTAAGGTTCGACTTGGAATTGCATTCAGACCGGTAAAGGGCGATTTAGACTCACCCTTGAGATGCTGCTCAACTTTTGAGCGGTAAGCTAAACCAACTCGGGTGTCTTGCGTAATTTGGTAAATTGCACCTAAATTAAAACCAAAGCCCCAATCATCACCTTTGTTTTTAGCTGATGATTCCGCAGCGCCTAGGTTGACCGCACTTGTTAAATCGGCTTGTATCCACATGGCTGACAAACCAAGACCTAACGAAAGTTGGTCGTTGACTTTAAAAGCAATGGCAGGATTGATGTTGACTGTTTTTAATTCCGATTTAATGCCTTGAAAGCGTCCCATCCAGCTTTTATCGTATTCAGTTTTAAGGCCAAATGGCGAGTTGACACCCAAGCCAAACTTTAAGGTGTCGGTTAAATCACGTTTATAATAAAAATTCGGAACAAACGCCCAATCTCCAGCATCGCCACCTTCGCCACCCAAAGGTCTAGGCGCAGCGTTTACCGATACTTGATTTTCAAAGTCTGCTTTAGGTTTAATAATATGCAAAGCACCAACAATTTGTGTGCCTTCGATATACGTCATCCCAGCGGGATTGAAAAATATGGTGCTGGCATCTTCAGCAACCGCTGCAGCACCAGCATAAGCGTTGCCCATGCCGCTACCACTTTGCTCAATGATTGCAAAACCAGCGGCTTGCGCCTGACTAAATGTGCCTAATAATGAGGCTGCTAAAGCTACTTGAATACTATTTTTTAGTTTCATTACATCACTCCCCAATAATGTGTAAACTGCAAGTGTAATTTTGTTGTAAGTACCTCATTACGAGAAACCATTGTAAATGATTTGTAACAATGGCATCTTACTGATTTTTACAGTTAACGTATAGCTTTCAATCATAAGTTTTTTTATATGATTCAATTCAGTAATAAAAGCGCATAAATGCGGTTATTTTTAGCTTTATTCACAACTTTTGGTTTATTAAAAGCGTCAAAAATGGTATTTTACTGTTCTTTTCAACTTGTTCATTTTGTGGAGTAATTATGGCTGTTCAACGCACGCTTTCTATCATCAAACCTGACGCAGTAGCTAAAAATGTAATTGGTAAAATTTATACGCGTTTTGAAAACGCAGGCTTAAAAATTGTTGCTGCTAAAATGGCGCAATTAACCCAAGCCGAGGCTGAAGGTTTTTACGCAGTGCATAAAGAGCGTCCTTTCTTTAAAGATTTAGTTAAATTCATGATTTCAGGCCCAGTAATGATTCAAGCTTTAGAAGGTGAAAACGCGGTACAAGTAAACCGTGATTTGATGGGCGCAACAAACCCTAAAGAAGCGGCGGCGGGTACGATTCGTGCTGACTTTGCTGAAAGTATTGATGCCAATGCAGTACACGGTTCAGATTCTGCTGAAAATGCAGCGATTGAAATTAAATACTTCTTTGGTTAAATCATTCAATCTTCGTCATGATGCTTTGTTGCTTACAAAAAATGATTTCCTTACATACTTTAATGTATGCCGCGTTATCATTTTTCGTTTGCGCCTCGCCTCATTTAGAAACTTAAATGATTTGAAAAGGTTAAGGTAAGATTGATTAATTTACTTAATTTTAGTCAAAAACAACTCGCCGAATACTTTGCTAGTATCGGCGAGAAGCCTTTTCGAGCCAAGCAGTTGATGCGCTGGATGCATCATTTTGGCGTACATGATTTTAATCAGATGACGGATATTGCCAAAAGTTTGCGTGAAAAGTTGCAACTTGAGGCGCAAATCACACTACCTAATGTGCAGTTAGAGCAAGTGTCTAATGATGGTACGCGCAAGTGGCTGATTGGTGCTGATGTGGCAAACTCTATTGAAACAGTATTTATTCCTGAAGATGACAGAGGTACGTTGTGTATTTCATCGCAAATCGGCTGTGCACTTGCGTGTACATTTTGTAGTACCGGCGCGCAAGGCTTTAATCGCAACCTGAGCGTGGCTGAAATCATCGGCCAGTTGGCAATTGCGAACAAATCGCTTCGTCAAGAAGCTGGCTATGATATGTTGTCGGCCAATGACCGCATTATTTCAAACGTGGTGATGATGGGTATGGGCGAGCCATTGACCAATTACGATAATGTGGTCACTGCAATGCAAATTATGCTGGATGACAGTGCGTATGGCTTAAGCCGCCGTCGAGTAACGCTTTCCACCAGTGGTATTGTGCCAGCCATGGATAAACTTAAAGAAGACTGCCCCGTTGCACTTGCTGTGAGCTTACATGCGCCAAATGATACGCTACGGGATGAAATTGTACCCATCAACAAAAAATATCCGCTTAAGGATTTAATGGCAGCTTGTAACCGCTATTTAGAAAAAGCTCCGCGCGATTTTGTGACCTTTGAGTATGTAATGCTAGATGGCGTAAATGATACGGTAGAGCACGCACATGAGTTGCTGCAATTGGTCAAGTATACGCCATGTAAATTTAACTTAATCCCGTTTAATCCATTCCCCAATAGCGGTTACGCGACATCTAAGCCTAGCCACATCAAGGTGTTTCGTGATATTTTAATGCAAGCGGGTTATGTGGTCACCGTGCGTAAAACACGCGGAGATGATATAGATGCAGCTTGTGGGCAATTAGCTGGCAAAGTGTTCGATAAAACCAAGCGAACTATAAATAGAATTCCTATTGAGGCAATTTAACAGCATGAATTTAATTAAACTGTTTTCGTTAGCTACTTTGGCTTTGTTTATTGCTGGTTGTGCAAGTACAGAATCTAAAGAAAAACAAGCCGAATATACAAAATCGCGCGCACGCGCGCATACCGATTTAGGCGCTGTTTATTTTCAGCAAAAACAATATGAGATTGCTTTAGAAGAGTTTGGTTTAGCCACAAAAATTGACCCTAATTACGCACTTGCATTCAACGGACTGGGTTTGGTGAATGCGGAACTTGGTAAAGATAGCGATGCGGATTCGAATTTTAAAAAGGCAGTACAAATAGATCCTAATAACTCAGAATCACAGAATAATTACGGTACATTTTTGTGTTCTAGAAGTCGTTTTGATGAGTCTATCCCACATTTTTTAGCTGCAGTTAAAAACCCGCTTTACGCAACGCCAGCCATTGCATACACCAATGCGGGCGTATGTTCAGCGCGTAAAAATGATATGGCTAATGCTGAAGTCTATTTTAATAAGGCCTTACAAATTGATCCGCTGATGAACACTGCAGCTTATCAACTTGCGAACATCCAGTTTCAACGTAAACAAACTACAATAGCTAAGAAAACCCTGCAAAATGCATTGCTCACGCGGCCAGGCCCAGAAATTTTATGGTTAGGCATACAAATTGAGCGAGAATTAGGTGGCCAAGATGAAGAGGCGAGTTACGCACTGCAACTACGAAGTCTTTATCCTGATTCTGCGCAAGCGAAATTATTACAAAGCGGAAAATAATCATGGTAGATGAAACACGCTCTGATTCTGCAGCATCTGGAACGCAGTTTGCTCCATTAGGAGAAGTGTTATTAGCGGCGAGAAAAGCTAAAAAACTGTCGCAAAATGACGTCTCTAACAGCTTACGTATTAGCGTTAAGCAAATTGATGCGATAGAAAACAATGCATTCGATTTGTTGCCAGAATCAGCCACTACACGTGGCTTTATCCGCAATTATGCGCGCTTTTTAGGGGTGGAAGCAGAACCTTTACTAGCAAGCCATCGCCAGCGTATCCCATCAAATGAGCCTGCAAGTTTAAGTGTTAAAACCAGTACGCGTCATGTGATGAAACACGAAACACATCATCCAAGGCTTAAATACCTGCTAGCTGGCTTGTTACTGCTGATATTATTAAGCGGGTTATATGCGATGAATCTCATTCCAGCGTTCACTGGACCATCGTCAGAAAGTAAAGATGCTACTATTTCAGAACCACTGCCAGAGGTTGCATTACCTGCTGCTGAGCGAAATGCGGCTGCTGAAGTTGTCACCACCACCAGCGCGTTGCCAGAGGCAATGCCATCTATTGCAGCGCAATCGGCTACGCAGGTGGCACAACAGCCGGCACCAACAGAACAACAGGCAAGTGCTTCTGGCACACTAGCAGCGGAAACCGCACAGGTTGGCGTTAGTTCAACAACCCCAAATGTCACAGAACAAAATGCTGTTGTTACACATAAAATCAGCATGACATTCAGCGAACCAACTTGGGTACGTGCTAAAAATAAAGCAGGTAAAGTCATCTTTGAAAAAACCTTTTCTGCCGGCGATACGGGTGGTTTTGATGATGAGCCGCCTGTCAGCATTTTGATTGGCAACGCGAGCGCTACTAAACTTCAATATTTAGGTCAGCCAGTTGATTTAACAGCCTCTACTAAAGGCAATGTTGCGCGTGTTAAATTACCCTAAAGGTTTGGAATTAGCTTGAATTTAAGTTTGCAACAACTACAACACAACACACTACAGGTATTGGTAGGTCATGTGCCTGTCGGGGGCGGTTTAGCATCTACACCGGTAAGCCCTGTCGTCGTGCAAAGTATGACCAATACTGATACCGCTGATGCGCAAGCAACGATACAACAAGTATTTGAGTTATGGCAAGCTGGTTCTGAGTTGGTGCGTATTACGGTAAACTCCCCTGAAGCTGCCGCACAAGTGGGCAATATTCGCCGTGGCTTAGATGCAATGGGTTGCCATGTTCCACTCATCGGGGATTTTCATTACAACGGGCATAAGTTGCTTGCTGCTTACCCTGATTGTGCAGAATCGCTTGCAAAGTATCGCATTAACCCAGGCAATGTGGGCAAAGGTAGCAAACGCGATGAGCAGTTTGCCGCCATGATAGAAACGGCTATTCAATACCAAAAAGCGGTGCGCATTGGGGTGAATTGGGGTAGTTTAGACCAAGCTAAAATGGCACAGATGATGGATGATAATGCAGGGTTAGCAGAGCCTTTGTCATCAGATGCGCTGATGCGTGAAGCGTTAATTCAATCCGCTTTAGAAAGTGCTGAGCAAGCTGTAACCATCGGATTGCCTAAAAATAAAATAATAATTTCCTGTAAAGTCAGTAACGTACAAGATTTAATTAAAGTATATTCTGATCTTTCTAAGCGTTGCGAATATCCACTTCACCTAGGTTTAACAGAAGCGGGAATGGGTTCAAAAGGCGTGGTTGCATCAACGGCAGCATTGGCTATTTTATTACAGCAAGGCATAGGTAATACCATACGCGTGAGCTTGACGCCAGAACTAAATGAATCGCGCACAAAAGAAGTCATCGTCGCGCAAGAGATTTTGCAGACCATGGGCATACGCTCGTTTACACCGCTTGTGACGGCTTGCCCGGGCTGTGGTCGTACCACCAGCACTTATTTTCAAGAGTTAGCTATGCAAATTCAAAGCTACTTGCGCAACCAAATGCCAGTGTGGCGCGACTTGTATTCGGGCGTAGAAAATATGAATGTGGCGGTGATGGGCTGCGTAGTGAATGGACCAGGTGAGTCTAAATTAGCTAATATTGGTATTAGTTTACCTGGCACGGGGGAAACGCCAGTCGCACCAGTATTTGTGGATGGCGAAAAAACGGTGACGCTAAAAGGCGATAATATTGCTCAAGAATTTCAGGCGATTGTGGAAGAGTACGTGCAAAAAAATTACGCTGTTGGTGGAAAATTACGTACAGCGCAAACCACTCCTAAAGTGATTCCAATTCAATCAATTTAGTATGATTTATTTGAGTCATAATCGCACTTATCCATCGCGATGCTCTGGAAGCCAGTCTGCATGCGGCTTGCAGGGCATCATTTTTTGCTCGTAGCAAATTTACACATTATTTAATCAATTTTAATCATCAAAAAAATGGCAGAAAAATTTCAAAGTATTAAAGGTTTTTACGATATTTTGCCTGAAGCAACCCCTCTGTGGTTTAAGCTTGAAGACACGGCTAGAAGGGTGTTAGCACAATACGGTTACAACAATATTCGCATGCCATTGGTAGAAAGTACCGATTTGTTTGTTCGCTCAGTTGGCGAGCATACCGATATTGTAGAAAAAGAAATGTACGCGTGGACAGATGCACTCAATGGCGACAAACTCACCTTGCGGCCAGAAGGTACTGCGGGCTGCGTGCGCGCCGTGGTGGAAAATAATCTAACCTATAACGGCCCCGTGCGCTTGTGGTATAGCGGGGCGATGTTTCGGCATGAAAATGTGCAAAAAGGTCGTCAGCGCCAGTTTCACCAAATTGGTGTAGAAGCATTTGGTTTTGCTTCACCTGAAGTGGATGCAGAACAAATTGTGCTGCTAGCACGTTTGTGGCGCGAATTGGGTATTACAGATGTGGCCTTGCAAATCAATAGCATAGGGGATGCGCATGAGCGTACCGAATATAGAAAAACATTGATAGCATATTTTGAGCAACATGCAGATGTGTTGGATGAAGATGCAAAACGTCGCTTATACACTAATCCGCTGCGCATTTTAGACAGCAAAAATCCACGCATGCAAGCGATTTGCGAAGCCGCACCTAAATTGATTGATTGTCTAGGCGATGAAACCCGTGCGCATTTTAACAGTCTATGCAAGTTGCTAGATGCAGCGGGTGTGGCTTATAGCCTTAATGCCCGTTTGGTGCGCGGCTTAGATTATTACAACCGCACAGTGTTTGAGTGGGTTACAACTAAATTAGGCGCGCAAGGCACCATTGCAGGCGGTGGCCGTTATGATAGTTTGGTGGAGCGTTTAGGTGGCAATGCAACACCGGCATGCGGATTTGGTATAGGCTTAGAACGTGTATTTTTATTGATGCAAGAATATGGCGTTACTGCAAACCATGCGCCAGATGTTTATTTGGTCAATGTGGGTGAGATGGCTGAAAAACAAGCTTTTGTGATAGCTGAAAATATGCGAAGCGCAGGCTTAAGCGTAGTATTGCACGCTGGTGGCGGCAGTTTCAAATCACAAATGAAAAAAGCTGACAGAAGTGGCGCGCGTTATGCAGCCATTTTAGGGGATGATGAAGTGCAAACGGGTCAAATTTCGCTTAAACCATTGTTGCAAGCAGGTGAGCAAGTGAAATGTGCATATCAGGAAGTGGCGACATTGATAAGGAGTACGGTTTGAACAATCAAAAAGATTTTTCAAAAGCCATTATTGTATTAGGCTTGTTGTTGGCAATTGGTATGGCGAGTGCGGCATTTATTCTAGGCGTGCAAGCCAAACGCGCGGTTTCAGGGCAACAAAGTATTACTGTAAAAGGTTTGGCTGAAAAGCCGATAAAAGCTGATAGTGCGGAATGGCGCATTGATTTTTCAGTAATGGATGCCACACAAGCAGGCGCATTACAAAAGCTTGCTGTTGAGCGCAAAGTAGTAGAAGCGTTTTTGGTAAAACAAGGTTTGGAAGCCGAAACGTGGTTAACTGAAGTAGAAGAATTAAGACCGCATTATGAAGAAATCTTTGAAAAAGACCGTTCACGCCAAGTGCAAAATGGTTTTGATGCAAACCAAAGTATTTTTGTCAGTACAAAAGATTTGGCTAAAATCACTAACGCGCATAAAGCTATTTTACAATTGCGTGCTGACAACCATCCTGTTGTAGCGCAACCACCCCATTATTTGGTGAGCAATCTGGAAGCAATTAAAATGTCTTTAATTGCCGATGCAACTACAAATGCGCGTTCACGTGCAACTGAATTTGTGAAGCAAGATGGTGTAAAAGTTGGCGTGATGAAGTCTGCTAGCCAGGGTGCCTTTTATATTTTGCCTGTAGGTGGCGAAACAATGGAAGATAGCTATGGTGGCACTTATGATAAATCTACTATCGACAAGACAGCGCGTGTTGTTGTGACGATAGTTTACAACATTGAATAGACCTTAAGTGACAAGCACCTATCAACAAAATACGCCCATTCTGCAAATTTCGCAGCTTAGTATCTCGCCAAGAAAAGCGCCAACGCGCTTGTTGGTCAATGGGGTTGGTTTCAACATTGAAGCGGGTAAGACGACTTGTGTGGTGGGAGAGTCTGGCAGTGGTAAAAGCCTGACAGCGCTGGCGGTGATGGGGCTATTGTCCAAACAGCTACAATTAAATTCCGGGAGTATTTTATTTAACAATACAGAAGCAGGCGTTCAAGACTTAACAAAATTGGATATAGATAGCTTGCAAAAAATTCGTGGTGCAAAAATCGCCATGATTTTTCAAGAGCCGATGACTTCGCTTAACCCAGTGTTGACGGTCGGTTATCAAATTGGTGAGTCACTCACTGCGCATTTAGGCATCAAAGGGGATGCGCTTAAAACAAAAGTAGCAAGCCTGCTTGCGTTGGTTGGCATTCCTGCAAGTCGTGCCAGCAGCTATCCTGATGAGTTGTCAGGTGGGCAGCGCCAGCGTGTGATGATTGCCATGAGTATTGCCTGTGAACCTCAACTGCTCATCGCCGATGAGCCAACGACTGCATTAGATGTCACCGTACAAGCGCAAATTCTCAAACTATTAGATGATTTAAAAAATCGTATGAATATGGGGATGTTGTTTATTACCCATGACTTTGGTGTGGTTGCCGATATTGCCGATCAAGTGGTGGTGATGTTTAGAGGAGAGATTGTTGAAATTGGCACAAAAGAGGCTGTGTTAGGCAATCCACAACACCCATATACAAAAGCATTGTTAGCATGCGTACCTGATGCAGAGGGTAAAAAGGCATTAAGGCCAATTGATTATGCATGGTTAAAAGAGGGGGCTACCGCATGAGCGAACCCACCAATCAAGTTATTCTACAAGCTAAGCACTTAGTGAAAATTTATGCGCAGCGTAGCGGAAAATTTGGCTTTGGCACTACTTTTGTGAAAGCTTTGGATGACGTGAGTGTTAGTTTAACTGCTGGTAAAACTCTAGCTGTTGTGGGGGAATCTGGCAGTGGAAAGTCCACCTTGGCGCGATGTCTGTTACAATTGCACCCGTTTGAAGGTGGAGAAGTGCTTTTTCAAGGAAAAAACCTTGCAAAGCTAAGAGGCACTGCATTGCGTGAAGTGCGTCAACATTTACAAATGGTATTTCAAGATCCATTTGCATCGCTTAACCCGCGATTAAATGTGGGTGAAATTGTAGGCGAGGGTTTGCTCATTCACAATATAGGAAGTAAATTTGAGCAACAACAAAAAGTGGTTGCCATGTTAAAGCGTGTGGGCTTAACCGAAGCGGATATGCAAAAATATCCGCATGAGTTTTCAGGTGGGCAGCGCCAGCGGATAGGCATTGCAAGAGCATTAGTTTTACGACCCAAAGTCGTTGTGTGTGATGAGCCCGTGTCTGCATTGGATGTGTCAATACAAGCGCAGATTTTGTTACTGCTTAAAGAGTTACAAGCTGAAATGGGTTTGAGCTATTTATTTATTACGCATGATTTGCGGGTAGTGCGTCACATTGCAGATGATGTGATGGTAATGCACCAAGGTAAAGTGGTGGAGCAAGGCTGTGTGGCTGATATTTATGCAAATCCACAGCAAGAATATACGCGCAGCTTGTTGGCAGCAATTCCAGGTAAAAAGCATTAAAAGCAATTTAGTGCGCTAAAATATAACAAACGTAATTGATATTAGGAAGAAAGTAATGGCATACGATTTAGAAGAGCAGGAACAAATAGACGAATTCAAAGCGTGGTGGAAGCAATACGGTAAAATGGTGAGTACCCTTGTGATTGGTGGTGTTGCACTTTATGCAGGCTACCAAGTTTGGCACTACACGCAAAACAAACAAGCGGTGGAAGCATCAAGTGAGTATCAAGCTTTAGTCACTACGGATGCTAAAGACTTGAAAGCAATTCAAGAAAAATCGGCAACCATCATGGATAAATTTGGCGGCACACCATATGCCGCACGCGCAGCATTATTTGCGGCTAAGGCGAATTATGATGCAAAGGACACTAAAAGTGCTAAGGCGCAATTAGACTGGGCGATTAAAAATGCTAAAGAAACTGCGGCCAGTGCTTTAGCTAGCCTACAGTTAGCTAATATCCTCATGGAGGAAAAAGATTATGAGGGCGCATTGAAATTACTTAATGCCCCCCATGATGCAGGTTTCGCGGGGCTTTTTGCGGATTTAAAAGGTGATGTATTGAGTGCACAAGGAAAATCTGCGGAAGCGAAAGCAGCCTATGAAGAGGCACTCAAAAAGTTAGATGTACAAGGTAAATACCGGTCAATTACACAACGTAAGCTAGAGTCATTAGGCTGATTAGACATAATAGATGTTGGGGTTGGGTTTGAAAAATTTGTTAAATAAATTTATTGCATTGCTATGTTTTGCTGGTGTTTTGTCATTATCCGCGTGCGGAACCTTAACTGACTTAAAAACGGATGTTTCGGAAAGAATATTTGGTCGCGAGCCAGTAGATGCTCCAGAGCCACTTAAAGAAATTAAAGAAACTGCAAGTAGCAAAATATTGTGGCAGGCCAAAGTTGGTGCTGCTGAAGACTTTGAGTTCTCGCCGGTGGTTGATGCGGGCTATGCCTATGCTGCAGGCGCTAATGGTGAAGTAGTTAAAATAGATGTATCCAACGGTAAATCAGTTTGGCGAGTGAGTGTGGGAGAAAAAATATCGGGTGGCGTTGGCGTTGGCGGTAGTTTGGCCATGGTTGGAACGCAAAAAGGCAGTGTGTATGCCTTTGATATTTCGGGAAAACTACTTTGGAAGTCTAAGTTAAGTAGCGAAGTACTCAGTGCCCCTAAATATTTTGATGGTACGGTTATTGTGCGTACTGGCGATAGTCATATTTATGGCATTAATGCAGATGATGGAAGCCGCAAATGGGTGTATAACCGCACTGGCCCAGCGCTAACATTACGCAGTAGCGCAGGTTTGGTAGTAGATGGTGGTGCCGTTTATGCAGGCTTTGGTGGTGGAAAAATGGTTGCTGTGCGCGCGGATAATGGCAAGTTGCTTTGGGAAGCTTCTGTAGCGCAGCCAAAAGGGGTGACTGAAATTGAGCGAATAGCTGACATTACTAGCTTGCCCGTTTTAGATGGTCCATTGGTATATGCTGTAGCTTATCAGGGTCGAATTGTGGCCATTGATCGTATTTCTGGCCGTGTTATTTGGAATCGAGATATTTCAAGCTTGACTGGGTTAAGTGTTGAAGATGGGCGTATTTTTGTCTCCCATACCATGGGTTCAATTTATGCATTAGACTACACCACGGGTAAAACTTTTTGGCGCCAAGCAGATTTAAAAAATCGTCAATTAAGCGCACCAGTGCCAATGGGTAATTATACTGCCGTAGGGGATGTTGAAGGGTATATTCACTTTTTAAGTCGCGATGACGGCGTATTCTCCTCACGTATTAAAACAAGTGGCAGCGCTGTAATGCCACAAATGGCGCTTATCAATAGTAACACCCTCTTGGCGCAAACGCGTGATGGTGGCTTATATGCGGTTCAGGTTAAATAATGCTACCTACCATTGTGCTGGTCGGACGTCCTAATGTCGGCAAATCCACTTTATTTAACCGCTTAACGAAAAGCCGCGATGCTTTGGTAGCCGATTTACCAGGCCTAACGCGTGACCGCCATTATGGACGCGGCCTAGGCGCTAGCCAGCCTTACTTGGTGGTAGATACCGGTGGTTTTGAGCCGAATACCGATAGTGGTATTTTAAAAGCCATGGCTAAGCAAACCCTGCAAGCCATTGATGAAGCCGATGCGATTATTTTTCTGGTTGATGGTCGTCAAGGCGCAACTCCTCAGGATATGGAGATTGCTAATCGCTTGCGCAGAAGCCGTTGCCCAGTTTTTTTAGCGGTCAATAAAACCGAAGGTATGAATAAGGCAGTGGTTAGTGCGGATTTTCATGAGCTAGGATTAGGCGATCCACTTTCCATTTCCTCAGCCCACGGTGAGGGTGTAAAGGACATTATTGATCTAGCGCTTGAGCATTTTAACGTAGAAGAATACGCCGCTGACACCGACAATGCCCAAGATAAAACACCTAAAGTGGCGATTGTGGGTCGTCCTAATGTAGGTAAATCAACACTGGTCAATGCTTTGCTTGGTGAAGAGCGTGTGATTGCATTTGATGAGCCAGGAACGACGCGCGATTCTATCAGTATAGATTTAGAAAAGAATGGCAAACATTACACGCTAATTGACACTGCGGGTGTGCGTAAGCGCGGACGTGTGCTCGAGGCGATTGAAAAATTCTCCGTTATTAAAACCATCCAATCCATTGAAGAAGCTAACGTGGTGATTTTGGTGGTGGACGCACAAGAAGGTATTACCGAACAAGATGCACACGTAGCCGCGTATATCTTGGATGCTGGACGGGCATTAGTGGTGGCTATTAATAAATGGGATGGCTTAAAAGAAGAAGAGCGTGATTGGATTAAACGTGAAATTGACCGCAAACTGATGTTTTTAGACTTTGCAGAATTTCACTATATTTCTGCACTGCGTAAAAAAGGCCTGCCAGAATTGTTTAAATCAGTTGATATCGCCTTTAAAGCGGCTTTTGCTAAATTATCCACCCCGCAGTTGACACGCGTGTTAGCTGATGCAGTACAACAACACCAGCCGCCCATCAGCAAAGGGATTCGCCCAAAATTACGCTATGCACACCAAGGCGGTAGCAACCCGCCCATTGTGGTGATTCATGGTAACCATGTGGATGGCGTAAAAGATGCCTATACGCGCTTTTTAGAAAAAACTTTCCGCCGTACTTTTCAACTATCTGGCACACCTTTACGCGTGCAATATAAGCAAGGCAACAACCCGTTTGCTGAAGATGAAGATAAACGTAAACCTGGCGAAGGGATTGTCAGCATGCGTCGCCGTAAAACAGCTCAACGGGCAGAATTAAAAGCGAAAAAAACCGCTGAATTAGAAGCAGGAAAAGCAAAAAAACATTAACGCCGTATAGTCTCTAAATGAAAGGTTGATATGCTCGAAATCACGCAATACATTTTACCCATTATTGGCATTGTGCTGTTGTTCGTCGTTATCAAGCTGATATTTTGGATACTAAGTTTACGTCGCGTGGTCACCACTAATGAAGTGCATATTGTACAGTCAAGTAAACTGACTACCTCTTACGGTAAAGACACCAATAACGGTAACACTTATTATGAATGGCCATCTTGGATTCCTATTATTGGCGTCACAAAAATCATTTTACCTGTATCAGTATTTGATTTAGATTTGATTGATTATGAGGCTTACGACAAAGGTCGTTTGCCTTTTAGAATTGATGTAAAAGCCTTTTTCCGTATTGCAGATTCTAACTTAGCGGCACAACGTGTTGCTTCGTTTGATGAACTTCATAAGCAACTTAAAGCCATTGTACAAGGTGCAGTGCGGACTATTTTAGCCTCAAATGAAATCGAAGCAATTATGCAAGGCCGTGCGACCTTTGGCGAACAATTTACGCACGAAGTGTCATCGCAACTCACTAATTGGGGTGTAGTTGCAGTGAAAAATATAGAACTAATGGATATTCGCGATAGTGAAAGTAGTGCGGTGATTCACAATATTATGGAAAAGAAAAAATCCTTTATTGAGATGGAAAGTCGAACCGAAGTTGCTGCCAATATGCGTGCAGCGCAGATCGCTGAAATTGAAGCGCAACGTGAAACAGATGTTAAAAAACAATTGGCCTTGCAACAAGTGGGCATTCAAACGGCGAATAAAGACCGCGAAGTAGGGATTGCCAATGAGCAGTCAACACAGGCGATTCAAGAAGAACAGCGCGTGACAAAAGAAAAAGAAATGGCTGTGATTAAAGTGGCCGAGGTTAACCAGGCAGAAATTAACAAGCAAGTACAGTTGGTGAAAGCCGAACAAGATAAGCAAGCGGGTATTATTCAGGCTGAGGGAATTAAACAGCGCGTCACTATTAACGCTGAAGGTGAAAAAAATAAGGCTGTGCTGGACGCGGAAGGTTTATTAGAGTCTAAAAAGCGTGAATCTGAAGGGATTGCGCTTGAAGGTAATGCCCGTGCAGAAGCTGAGAAAGCCATGCAACTTGCCCCTGTGCAAGCGCAGATTGTGCTGGCAAAAGAGATTGGTGAAAATGTAGGTTATCAACAATATTTAATTACTGTAGAGCAAATTAAGGCCAACCAAGTGGTTGGCGTAGAGCAAGCCAAAGCGCTGGAAAAAGCCGATATTAAAATCATTGCCAATAGTGGTGACGCCAGTTCTGGTATAGCAAAGTTAGGTGATGTCATCAGCGCTAAAGGGGGCACGTCAATTGGAGCAATGCTTGAAGGCCTAGCACAAACGGAGACTGGAAAAGCGGTTGTTGATAAAATTACCAGTAAATCCAGCACTGTAAAAACAACTAAAGAGTAATTGCTGGTAATTTCTTAAGGGATTGAAACTTTCATAAAACCTGCAATCACCAACTTTAATAAAGGCTTAAATAATGATTTATTTAAGCCTTTATTTTATGCGAGAGATTTTCACCCCTCTGGAATCCGCATGGAATAAGGCTTGCAGGGCATCATCAATGATGTTGATTAAAAATTAGCGTAAAAATGGAGTTTTACACATTCGGAAATTGCTCAAACTTTTCGTTTTCTTTGGGCAATTCGTAAGGGTCGGCGACGTAGGCGGGGCCTTTCATCAAGATGACGACAATACAGCCAAAAAATATCAACCCAACAAAAAACCAGTAGCTAAATATAAAGCCTAAACAAACATAAATGGTTTTTTGGTGTGCTGCAGTAATGACTTTATCGGTGAATACGAAATATAGGATTTGGGCGACTGGAAATAAAGTGCCTATCAGAAATATCAGCGGAATTTTTTTGAACAGCGTCCATTCAAAACCTGCGGGCGCTTTGTTGTAACCAGGTAGTTTGTTCAAAAAGCGCATGAATTTTAGTTAAAAATAAATGACTAAAAAGCTTCCCAGAATTTCCACCACACTTTTTCATCTTGTTTGACTTTGCCTGTTACCATGGGGTTTTCGGGGTAGTTGGTTTTTAAAATGCGTAAGGTGTCATTTTTCAAGTCATCTAAAGCCAGTAAGTCGTAGGCGCTCACCATGGTTACCAAAGCATGTTCAACTGCGGGTGACTGTGGGTAATATTCAATAATGTATTTGCAGCGGTTGACAGCTGCTAAATAGGCTTGGCGTTTCATGTAATAACGCGCTACATCTAGCTCATGCTCGGATAAGCTATTGGATAAGTAAATCATGCGCTGCGTGGCATCTTTAGCATAACGGCTGTTTGGGTAGCGGGTGACTAACTCTTTAAAGGTCATGAATGAGTCACGTAATGCACGCGGATCGCGGTCGCTAATTTGTTGTTTTGTTAATTTTTCTATCACACCGCGTTCGTTAAATACCGCCAGACCTTTTAGATAGTATGCGTAATCAACATTGGGGTGATTAGGGTGCAGCTTAATAAAGCGCTCTGCAGCCGCTACAGCCGCTACAGGGTCACCTTTTTTATAATGGGCATAAGCGGTTTCAAGTTGCGCCTGCGTAGCATAGCGACCATTCGGGTAGCGTGATTCTAATTTACCAAAATAAACAATGGCTTTGTCGTAGTCTTTATCGGCCATGCTATCTGAGCCTGCTTGGTATATGCGCTCAGGTGACATGCCTTTGGTATCGTCAAGTTCAGTTGGTTTACCAAAAATGGAGCAAGCATTTAGAAACAAGGCTAAGGCTAAAATTAAGATATACTTCATGTAAAACCCATCAGTAAATGTTTGCTAATTATACCCCATGACAGATTCTACTCAACAAAATTCAATCAGCTTGGCTATTCCACCGCATCTAGGTGGCTTGCGGCTGGATGTTGCTTTGCAAACCATGCTGCCTGAGCACTCTCGCTCACGCTTGCAGGCGTGGATTAAAGAAGGCTTGGTCACATTGGAAAATGCGCCCACCACCGCAAAATGTAAAGTGTGGGGCGGTGAGCAAGTTAACATTACGCCGCCTAAAAATCTGCAAGAAAATGCCTTTAAGCCTGAAAATATCCCGCTAGATATTGTGTATGAAGATGATGAACTGCTAGTAATTAACAAACCAGCAGGGCTGGTGGTGCACCCAGCGGCGGGTAATTGGTCTGGCACGTTGCTAAATGCATTGCTATTTTACGCGCCAAAATTAGCCGATATTCCTCGTTGCGGTATTGTGCATCGGCTGGATAAAGACACCAGCGGTTTGTTAGTGGTGGCAAAAACGCTTGAAGCACAAACCAGCTTGGTGCGTCAGCTTCAGGCGCGAACTGTGAAGCGTGAGTATCGCGCTATCGTTTGGGGGCAGTTGTGGCGCAATGGCACTGTTAATCAACCGATTGGCCGCCACAGCCATGCGCGTACTAAAATGGCAGTTTCACGTACAGGTAAGCCAGCTATCACGCATTATGAAATTTTAGAGCGCTTTGGCGTAAATACGTATGTGCGCTGCAACTTAGAAACCGGTAGAACACATCAAATACGTGTACACATGCAATATCTTAAAGCGCCAATGTTGGGTGATCCTTTATATGGCATAGGCAATATTATTCCGCATAAACACATGACGCAAACGCTGCGTGATGCGGTAGATGGTTTTCATCGGCAAGCCTTGCACGCCATTAAATTAGGGTTAATTCACCCCAAAACGGGTGAAGCAATGGAGTGGCAAATTGAATTGGCTGACGATATGCGCGCATTATTAGAAGCCATGCGTCATGAAGATTTGCCTGAAGATGAACTAGAGCCATTTGATTTTGGCGTGGATGAAAATGGCTTGTACGTTGGCGGTGATGACGATTTATACGATGACGAAGAATTTGAGGATGATGAAGATGAAGTTTAGCGACTTTGTTCTGCCAGACTGGCCAGCGCCCACAAATGTAAAGGCTATCCAAACTACACGCCTTGGCGGAGTGAGTCGTGCCCCGTATAACAGTCTTAATTTTGGCATGCACGTTAAAGATAATGCGCAACATGTCGCGCAAAATCGCCAGTTACTAAGCCCAATCTTACCTAGTGAACCAGTTTGGCTCAACCAAGTACATGGCATTCAAGTAGTAGATGCAGCAGCAGCAAGCTGTGTGCCAGAGGCTGATGCGAGCTATGCCCAACAAAAAAATGTTGTGTGCGTCACCATGACAGCCGATTGTTTGCCAGTGCTACTATGCGACAACATGGGTACAGTGGTTGCCTCAATTCATGCGGGTTGGCGTAGCCTTTGTGATGGTGTGATTGAAGCAACTGTCGCAAAAATGCGTATTAATGCGAACGATTTGATGGCATGGCTTGGCCCAGCCATTGGGCCGCATGCATTTGAAGTTGGTGGCGAGGTGAGGGCGCAATTTATAGCAAAAGATGCACAGGCAGAAATTGCATTTAAACCGCATGGTGAAAAATGGCTGGCCGATATTTACACCATCGCCAGACAACGGCTCAAGAATTTAGGTGTTACCCAAGTTTATGGTGGCCAAGAAAATGGACAGAAGTTTTGTACTTATACCGATGAGGCTCGATTTTTCTCTTTCCGCCGTGATGGCGATACAGGGCGTATGGCCACGCTTATTTGGCTCGCTAAGTAAATTATTGGTAAATAAAGCTACGCATACTTAAACTGCCTAAATCATACGACGCATTAAAAAAGCGCATGTTATCTTCAGCATGGCGTATGGCGGCAATATAAAGTAAGGGTAAATAATGTTCGTCAGTTGGTACTGATAATTTTGCAGCTTGTCCCACTTTAGAAATATGGATGAGCGCTTCGTCGTTGTTGGTTTCCAATGCTTCTTTAATATATTCATCAAATTCAATAGCCCAATCATATGCAACGCCTTGTTTGAGCAAGCCCAAGTTGTGCACAATATTACCGCTCCCTATCACCAAAATACCTTGCTCGCGAACGCTAGCAAGCTGGCTTGCTAATTGAAAATGTTGAGCAAAATCTAGTTTTACATCTAGACTGAGTTGCAATACAGGAATATCAGCAGCAGGAAATAGCGATTGCAAAATTGTCCAAGCGCCGTGGTCTAAGCCCCAGTCTTGAGTGGCTTGAATTTGCTTGTCATTCACCAATTCGCATAGCATCTCAGCCACATCAGGTGCGCCGGGTGCCGCATATTGCTGCGCAAACAATTCTTTTGGAAAACCACCAAAATCATGGATGGTTTTAGGCTGCTCTACGGCGCAAACCCATGACCCTTGCGTCTGCCAGTGGGCAGATATGCATAAAATGGCACGCGGGCGTGAGTATGTTGTTTTGAGTTGTTCGCCAAGTTGCAGCCAAGCATCTCTAAATGGATTTTGGCTGATGGCGTTCATCGGGTTGCCATGCCCAACAAATAGGGCAGGTTGTCGAATTTTTGTAGCGTGATTCATGGCTTACCTATACTAAATACTGGTTAAATTCTGGGCAACCATGTCGATTGCTCGTTTATAATGCTGACTCTCATAGTTTAAATTAAACGGATGCAATCCTTGTAGCATTTATGTTAAGTTTTTCAACCTACACCGCGCAATTTTCTACCCTCACGTGGATTATATTATTTAGCTTGATTGGCGGCTTGTTAAGCGTGGCAGGGGCTGCTTTAGTGGCGCTCAGTGCGCGCGCAACGGCAATTCCGATGCTAATTAGCTACGCAATTGGCGCAATGTTAGGGGCAGTTTTTTTAGAAATTTTACCTGAAGCGATCCATATTGCTAGCAGCCCTCAGCAAATGACGGGCACCGTTTTGTTTGGCATTTTGCTGTTTTTTACGCTTGAAAAATTAGTCATCTGGCGGCATTGTCATGGCGACCATTGCGAGGTGCATGCGCTACATTCTGAAGCTGATTGTCCTGATGCAAACCCTAAAAAATCAGCTAACATCAAAGGCGATGCGCTGCAAGCCAGTAAATATAAGGCTTCCAGCGGTGCTAAAAATGCTCGGGCGGTAAAAGTGAGCCATTCACACAATCATTCACATGATCACGGGCGTAGCGGCATGATGGTGATGATAGGCGATACTTTTCATAATTTTGTGGATGGCATTTTAATCGCATCAGCCTTTATGGTGGATGTCAAAGTCGGTATTGTGACTGCGATTGCTATTATTGCGCATGAAATTCCACAAGAAGTGGGCGATTTTTTAATTTTGCTGCATTCTGGCTATAGCAAAAAACAGGCATTTATTTTTAATTTAGTTTCGAGCTTGGCAACGGTGGTCGGCGGCGTTATCGCTTATTTTGCGTTGCAATTTGTGCAAGGCTGGATTCCTACCATTTTAGGCATTGCCGCAGCCAGCATGCTGTATGTGGCGGTGGCTGATTTAATTCCCAGCTTGCATAAACGCACTGAATTGCGCGCAACGATTTCACAATTGGTGCTGATTGCTTGTGGCGTCAGTTCTATTTGGCTGGCAGGTTATTTTTTAGAATAATTTATTTAGATATTACACATGAAAACATCCACCCCTAAAGTTGGTTTTGTCTCCCTTGGTTGCCCAAAAGCGGGCTCAGATGCTGAGCGTATTCTCACCCAGTTACGTGCTGAAGGATATGAAATTTCACCCAGTTATGAAGAGTCTGATTTGGTGGTGGTGAATACCTGCGGCTTTATTGATTCCGCAGTGCAAGAGTCGCTAGATGCGATTGGTGAAGCCATTCATAAAAATGGCAAGGTGATTGTCACTGGCTGCTTAGGTGCGAAAAAAGACGTGGTACAAAACGCGCACCCAAGCGTCTTGGCTGTGACTGGGCCACATGCATTAGAAGAGGTGATGACGCATGTGCATGCCAATTTACCCAAGCTGCACGACCCTTATACCGATTTAGTGCCACCACAAGGCATCCGCCTCACACCTAGTCATTATGCGTATTTGAAAATTTCAGAAGGCTGTAATCATCGTTGCAGCTTTTGCATTATCCCCAGCATGCGTGGCGATTTAGTCAGCCGCCCGATTGGCGAGGTAATGAATGAAGCCGAAAACTTGGTGAGTGCGGGAGTGAGCGAGATTTTAGTCATCTCGCAAGATACCTCAGCCTATGGCGTGGATGTCAAATATAGAAGCGGTTTTTGGAACGGCCGCCCTGTAAAAACCCGTATGACTGAGCTTTGCCAAGCTTTAAGCGAGTTGGGTGTGTGGACGCGTTTGCATTATGTTTACCCTTATCCACATGTGGATGAAGTGATTCCATTGATGGCAGATGGCTTGATTTTGCCTTACTTAGACGTGCCGTTTCAACATGCCAGCCCACGCATACTAAAAGCCATGAAACGTCCAGCACATGCGGAAAATAATTTAGCCCGCATCAAAGCGTGGCGCGAAATTTGCCCAGATATTACGGTGCGTTCAACCTTTATCGCGGGCTTTCCGGGTGAGACAGAAGATGACTTTCAACTATTGCTCGACTTTTTAGAAGAAGCGCAGCTCGATAGAGTTGGTTGTTTTGCATACAGCGCGGTGGATGGTGCAAAAGCCAATGAATTACCTAACCAAGTCCCAGAAGAGGTCAAACAAGAGCGTTTAAGTCGCTTTATGGCCGTGCAAGAACGCATTAGCGCGGCAAAACTACATGCCAAAATAGACACTATGCAAACGGTGCTGATAGATGAAATTGTGCATGATAGTGAAGGCAATATAGAAGCGATTGGCCGAACTAAAGCGGATGCGCCAGAAATTGACGGTGTCGTGTATTGCGAAGATGCTGAAGGCTTAACGCCTGGCGATTTTGTCGAAGTTGAAATTTACAGTGCTGATGGCCATGATTTGCGTGGTGGGCCACCCCGCTAAAATTCAGTGTTAGAACGACTCTTTTTAACGCAATATAGCCCCCGAGCGAAAATTAATGCTCTGGAAGCCGCATAGAATAAGGCTTACAGGGCGGGTCAAATGAAGATGTGAAATTTTAGTTGAAAAACACGCAATTAATTTTGCATTTTTAAGCGCAATTTTAGCTTAAATTAAATTGTTGCTTAGGCGGTAAATAAATCTTGAAAAACGGGGGCAGGGCGTTGGCTATCAGCATGCGCCTCTAAAAAGTCAACAGTGTGCGGGCAACGTGTAGGCTTACTTGATACTTTGCGTTTTTTGCTGACAGTTACCTTAAAATCCACATACGGGGATTGACTGAAGCGCTGGTAACCCGTGCGGGCATGTTTTCGCGCGGTGATTTCAAATAGGCTTAGCGGGAGGTGAAAAAAAGGTTACGAGAAAAATTAATTTTCTCGTAACTGAATCAGTCTGAATCTAATCTGACAGACACCTCAAAATTCGATAAATGTCAGATTCGACCAGAGTTAGCGCATTTTAACGTAATTTCGATATGAATTACTGATCTTTCTCAAATGCCTCACCGATTTCTTCATCTAGTGGATGTCCTTCGGCACATACCATTGAAATTAATCTTGGCTTTTTATAAAGTTCGGTTTCGTCAATATTATCATCACCGTTTTGATCTTCGCCCACCTTAAATAACCCGAGGAATCGTGCGTAATTTTTTGCTGGGTTTACATCTTTTGTTACGTGCGTCGGGGCGGTTGCAATCGCCGCCTTAGATTGAGCCGTGCTATGTGCGGCATCATGTCCAAAACCGAATGCTACAATTAACTCACAATTTTCAGTATCCAAACTATCGTTGATTGCATTCAAATGGTTTGCGTCATCTGCAGAAACCAGAACACCATTCAGTTTGTTATTAACCGGCACACCGGCAACACTACAAGCTGTACCTCCAGATGTCGCATCAGGCACAATTGCAAAATCACTTAATGATGAAATTGCTGTAGCAGAAACATCTGCACCGGCAGAGCCAAAATTATGTTGCAGATTTGGCACGACATCTGGTGTGAAGCCGACAATTTGCCGTACTTTAAAGGTATCCATTCCAACATTTTCAAACATTTCGTCAAAGTTACTTCTAAATAATGGTGCGACTATGTTGACGTTTGCCAGATGTTCATATGTAATATCTGCTGCAATTGTTAGACTTGCTCCTGTATTAGTTACCAAATGATCCCAGTGATTTGGGTAGTTCTGCTCAATTACCGCATAAGCACGAATGGCTCGGTCTATCGTAGTAGAATTATTTGCTTTGGCTGTAGTTTGAGCGGTATCTGTCAAACCTTCATACGCAGATAGTGCCCCTAAAGAAAGTATTGCCAATAATGTAATGACTACAAGTAATTCGAGCAGGGTAAAGCCTTTATTTCCGATGCTTCTCATTTTTCCTCTCCATTTTTTAATTTGAGTTGTTTGCAACTAATGCAACAATGTTGCATTACAAGATTGTATGGAAAAGGAGTGTTTATTGCAACAGTGTTGCATAAAATTTATTTGTGTAGCTATAGGAATAGTTTAGGCATTAACAGAATAAGTCGTTGAGTGTGATGAAATGCGAGGCGAACGGAACGCAGAAACCGAGATAGTGTGTGGTATTTAGCGAGGTTGCGAGTAGCGTGCAATGAAGCAATTCGCTCACGCAGACACTTATTCCGTGAATCCTTAGCTAATTGGAGGTGTCAACTTTACACAAGGGGCAAACGCCCTTTAAGGTAACTTCTACTTGAGATACAAGATAGGTTGATAAAATTGCCGAAGGTATGCTTGTTGTAAATTCGTGAATACATGTGACACCACCGCAAAGTGTGCAATGTAAGTGTGCATGTGTGTGAGATAGAAAGGAGGATTTATTATTCTTGGCGATGTATTGGGCTTGTGGACTGGGTGTGTTAAGTTGGTACTTCCAAGCACGGTCTTCAGTAGAAATTTTGTGTATAAGTTGGTGTTCAAGCAAGCACTCCAACACGCGATAAACGGTTACTCTATCAAAGTGCGCTTTGGGTTCAAGTGCCGCCGCAATTTCTGCATGGCTTAGTGCTTTTTTTGCGTCGAAGATAACTGTGAGTACAGCAAGACGTGCCTTTGTCGGACGTAATCCGGTGTTTGTTAATAATGATGCACTTGTTTGCATAGTTAAAAATTAAGTTATGGATTATGTTTTGTAAAACTCTAATGATGCTCTCGAATAAATCAGCACGAAAAATACAAAAAAGCGCGGTCGCTTAGATTATTACACACTCAGTAAATCGCTGAAAATCTGGGTGGGACGTTCACAGTCGGCACGGTCTGCTAAAAAATCAACTGTATGCGGACAACGGGTTGGTTTACGTGCGGCCTTACGTTTTTTGGGTGTTGTGGCTTGTAAGTCAATGTAAGGCGTTTGGCTGATGCGTATATAGCCTGAAGTGGCAAGTTTTTGGGCGGTGGTTTCAAATAAGCTAAGCGGGTTGTCAATGTTTTGTAAAGTGACGATTTCTTGCGCAACTCCCTTGGCTTTACTGACTTTGAGCACGCTATACATAACAAATTTAGCGGTGGTTTGTTTGCCGTAAATCTCGCCAGTATGAATGTTCATCACGTTTCCTCAGCTTAGTGTATGTTTATACTATCTTTAGTCACTGCACTTATCAAGGCTTTAGTTTAACTTTTGTAAAGAACTTGCTGTTTTATTGAGGTTTTCTGCGTAAATTGATATGTAATTTGATAAGATCGGTCGCTTGATAGCGAAATTTAGTCCCGTCAGTGTCTTTCACCCACATGTGTAATAAACCGCTAAAAAATAAATGCGTGTCTAGGGCAAGGGCACGTGGTGTTTGCGTGACTGATAATAAGTTTTGCGTTTTTGCACGCTCATAAGCAGATTCAAATTTGCCAGTAATGCTCGAGCAGTTGTCCAAAATTTGTTCTAATACAGTTGAGAACTCCTCCACATATTCGCATTTCATCATCATGATTTCATACGTTTGACGCATTTCACTATTCGCATTAAGCTCATTAATCGTGTCGCACATACTTTTTTCAATCTGGTCTAAAGCATCAGCATGATTTTCTATGGTGAGTGTGTCATCCATGCGGTCTATCAACGGCAAAAAAACTTGGTCGCGAATTGCATGAAAAATCTCAGTTTTATTTTTAAAATGCCAATAAACGGGCCACGCGTCACGTTGGCTTGGCTGGCGATATGCTCAAGAGTAGAGCGGCTCACTCCACGTGCTAAAAACACCGCACGTGCAGCATCAATAATGCGCTTACGTGTGAGTTCTGCATCTTCTTTTGTCTTTCTAACCATGATTCATCTCTAAAAAAATCTAAGCTATTTTTCGGTGCCCAATTAAAATGAATAATTATTTAAAAAAATATATACATACATTCTCGTTTGTATATAATATACATTCAAATGTGAATGTAAGCAAGTTTACATGAAATAACTTCAACATCCAGCGTCATTAGCGAATAACAAGCAGGGAAATGCCATGACAATAAGCATCTATCAGTATTCTCAACAAATTAAGGCTTTATTGAGCGCAAAGTTAATATCAGCCTCAAAAACTGCCACATTAGCATTTCTGCTTGGTGTTGTATTAGCGGGGTGTGGAAATAAGGAAGCTACCAGCGCAGATGCTAAGCAAGCTGAAGATGCGCCAGCCATGCCTGTAGGTGTTGTGACGTTGCAGCCCACTTCTGTGCCGATTAGTGCTGAAGCAGTTGCCCAAACTGAAGGGGCAAAAGAGGTGGAAATTCGCCCACGCGTTGGCGGGATTTTACTGAAAAAACTGTTTGAAGAAGGTGCGCAAGTTAAGGCAGGGCAAGCTATGTTTTTGATAGACCCAGTGCCATTTCAAATTGCTTTATCTAATGCCAAAGCTCAGTTAGCGCAACAGCAAGCCAAAGTGGAGCAGGCGCAGCGCGAAGCAGGGCGATTAGACGGTTTGTTAGCAACGCAATCTATCAGTAAACGAGAGGCTGATAATGCTGCCTCAGATAGCAGTATGGCTCGCGCAGGATTAGCCGCATATGAAGCTGGGGTACGAGAAGCAGAACTCAATTTATCGTACACAACTGTTACCTCGCCACTATCGGGGATTACTGGGCGGTTTGAGTTCTCTGAAGGCGCGCTAGTGAATGCAAATACAAGTTTGCTGACAAAAGTCAGCCAAATTTCACCTATCTGGGTGCGATTTAGCTTATCTGATAGTGAATTAGCACAGCTAGGTGGGCACTTATCACCTGCGCACGTTAAAGAAGTAACGCTGATTTTGCCAGATGGCTCAGAGTATAAACAAAAGGGCAAATTAAACTTTGCGGCAAGTGGTATAGACCCTCAGTTAGGGACGCAACAACTTCGCGCGACATTTGAAAATTCCGATAAACGTTTATTGCCGGGGCAGTTTGTGCGCGTGCGCGTAACAACCGGCACGCGAGATGGTGTATTTTTATTGCCGCAAACTGCTGTGTTAACGGGCGATCAAGGCAAATTTGTGTTTGTGGCGGAGCGTGATAAAGCGGGCAAAGTCACAGCCACAATTCGTCCGATTATAGAGGGTGGATGGCAAGGTAAAGATTGGGTGATACTTAGTGGATTAAATGCAGGCGATCAAGTGATTGCAGATAATTTAATTAAAATTCGTCCAGGTGCGGCAGTTGCGCCACATCCTTTAGGTGAAAAACCAGCAATGCCAAATTCGGTAAAACCTGCAAGCCAAGCGGCTAAATAGGATAAAAATCATGACTAAGTTTTTTATCACACGGCCTATTTTTGCTTCGGTACTATCTATCATTATTGTATTGGCTGGCTTGGCCGCTGCATTTAAGTTGCCAATAGCCCAATATCCACAAATTGCACCGCCAACAGTCACTATTACCGCCAATTACCCTGGGGCAAGTGCTGAAACGCTATCCAAAACTGTGGCTGGGCCAATCGAAGAGCAGCTCAGTGGCGTTGATAATCTTTTGTATTTCAACTCCAGTGCAGATTCGAGTGGCACATTAGTGATTACTGCCACATTCGAGGTGGGTACAGATGTTGACCAAGCAACTTTTAATGTGAGTAATCGTGTCAATATTGCAACCCCGCGTTTACCAGATGATGTACGTCGTAACGGGCTAGTTGTACAAAAAAAATCCAATGATATTTTATTGGTCGTCATGTTAACTTCAAAAGATGTGAAGCATGACCGTTTATTTTTGAGTAATTATGCCACGCTCAATGTGTTAGATGAGCTTAAGCGCGTAAAAGGTGTGGGTGATGCATTAATTTTTGGCGGGCAAGATTACGCCATGCGCATATGGTTAAGACCAGATCGTATGGCGCAGCTAGGCGTGAGCACTAGTGATATTGCCGCAGCGATAGGCGCACAAAATAATCAATACGCCGCCGGTAAAATCGGCCAAGAGCCAGCACCAGCAGATCAGCAGTTGGTTTATACCGTCACAGCTAAAGGGCGTTTGGTTAATCCTGAAGAGTTTGGCAACATTATCATCAAGGCAGATGGTTCACGCGGTGTGCTTTATCTCAAAGATGTCGCACGCATTGAGTTAGGCGCACAAAGTTATAATGTGACTTCAGCTTTAAACGGCCAGCCAGGCGTGGCGATTCCTATCTTTTTACAAAGTGGCGCAAATGCACTAGATACTGCAAAAGGCATTAAACAAAAAGTAGAGGAGCTAAAAGCGCGATTTCCAGCAGGGATGCAATACACCATCCCTTATGATACGAGCGATTTTGTTAAGGCAACGATCAAAGAGGTATTTAAAACCTTTGGCGAAGCCTTACTTTTGGTCGTGTTGGTGGTATTTTTATTCTTGCAAAGTTGGCGTGCAACGCTGATACCGTTAATTGCGGTGCCTATTTCTTTAATAGGTACGCTGGCTGGTTTGTATGTTTTTGGTTTTTCTATCAATTTGCTTACACTATTTGCCATGATTTTAGCCATTGGGATTGTGGTGGATGATGCGATTGTGGTGCTTGAAAATACTGAGCGTTTAATGAGTGAAGAAAACTTATCACCTTTAAATGCTGCCATTAAGTCGATTCATCAGGTATCTGCCGCAGTAGTCGCTATTGTACTTGTGTTGTGTGCAGTATTCGTCCCAGTTGCTTTTCAAGGCGGTATAGCAGGTGAGTTATATCGTCAATTTGCTGTGACAGTAGCAATTTCCGTGGTGATTTCAGGCGTAGTTGCGTTAACTTTAACCCCCGCACTTTGCGCAATCATTTTGAGGAAAGCGCATAATAGCCATTGGTTTTTTAACTGGTTTAATAAAATATTCAACCAGTTCACACATTTTTATACGCATACTGTAGGTATCACGCTAAAGCATAAAGTGATTGGCGGTCTTGCTTTTATCGGTATTCTCATTGCTTTGGTCGGATTATATAAGTTGGTACCAGGCAGTTTTGTACCAGCTGAAGACCAAGGTTATGTGGTGACCGTTGTAATGATGCCTGACGGTGCAACGCTGGGTCGCACAACAAAAACTACTGAAAATATTCGCGCTACGATTGCTCAAGACCCAGCAGTGGCTTTTGAATTTGCGGTGAATGGTCTAGAACTTTTAACAGGTGCTAATAAAACGAATGCAGCTACCATGTTTGTCCGGCTTAAAGACTGGAGCCTGCGCGAAACGACTGCAGATGATATTGTAAAAAAACTGTTTGGCATTGGCATGAGCCAACCTGATGGAATGGCATTTGCAGTTAACCCACCTGCAATTCGCGGCTTAGGTGCCGCAGCTGGATTTGAAGTGTATGTTCAAAGCCAGCGTGATACTGACCCAATTAAATTAGCCGCAGTGATGAATAATTTAATGGAAGCGATGGCAAAAGAGCCGCTATTAACACCACCAAAAACTTTTTTCCGCCCAACAGTTCCCCAATTGAAAATTGAAGTTGATGAGGCAAAAGCAATTTCGCAAGGCGTGAAGATTTCTGATATATATGCCACTTTACAAAGCACCATGGGCTCATTTTATGTGAATGACTTTAATAAGAATGGGCGTACTTACCGCGTGCAATTACAAGCGGAACCAGACTTTAGAATGAAGCCGGAAGATTTAGGGAAAGTTTATGTTCGCAGCCAAGCAAGTAGCTTGTATCCCAACGGTAATATGGTGCCACTATCAGCACTTAGCAAAGTGAGCAATATTGTGGGTGCAGAACAATTAGAACGTTACAACGGCTTACTTTCAGCTAAAGTTTTCGGTAGCGGGGCCGCAGGAGTGAGTTCAGGCGATGCAATTAACATCGTGGAGCGTGTAGCTAAAGCTAACTTACCAGATGGCTATCAAATTGCTTGGACTGCACAAGCTTATCAAGAAAAGCGAACTGGTTCAGCGGCGATGTTTGCCTTTGGTTTTGCAATCATCATGGTATTTCTCATTTTAGCAGCCCAGTTCGAAACTTGGGCACTACCGCTTGCGGTAATTATGGCTGTGCCATTTGCACTAGCTGGGGCATTCTTGGCGGTATTGTTGCGAGGAATGCCCAACGATATTTACTTTCAAATCGGCTTAATAACTTTAATTGGTTTGGCTGCAAAAAATGCCATTTTGATTGTAGAGTTTGCCAGCCAGAAAATGGAGCAAGGTATGCCTGTTGCACAAGCGGCACTCGAGGCAGCTAGACTCCGCTTTAGACCCATTGTAATGACTTCTATGGCTTTTGTGTTAGGGATTGTACCGTTGGTATTTGCTACTGGTGCGGGGGCTGCTGCACGACGTAGTATGGGCACGGGAGTATTTGGTGGCATGATTTTAGCTACCTTTATCGCGACTTTATTTATTCCCCTGTTTTTCACTTGGCTATCAGGTAAGCATGTGCGCCATCACGGTAGCATTGAAAATGCTTTAAATGCGCAGGAGACGGTATGATGAATCAATATTTAACTAAAAACGCAAATACTCCCTTTAAGTTTAAGTTGACAAGCTTCATCATCCCAGTCGTTTTAATGACTGGTTGTAAATCTGTTAGCCATGATTATCAACGGCCAATGATTGAATTGCCTAGTCAATACACAGCGCAAACTCAGGTATCAGAAGCTAATATATCAAAGAGTTGGTGGACTTTATACGAAGACACGGTATTGAATAGCTTAGTGGAGAAGTCGTTAAAAAATAATGTTGATATAAAAATGGCTGTTGCTCGCATCGAAGAGGCGCAGGCAGCGGAAAGAGAAATTGGGGCGGCATCTTTACCGCAAGTGGATGTCAGCGCTTCTGCAAATCGTTCTCGCGTTACAGAGGCTGGCGTAGCTGAAGATGTCATAAATAATCCTCGTAATAATTTTAAAGCTCAGCTTGGCACATCTTTTGAGCTCGATTTTTGGGGTAAATTACAGCGCGCAAAAGAGTCGGCACGTGCTCAAGCGTTATCTACAAGTTATGCGAAAGATACGGTGGCATTATCGTTGTCAGGTCTTGTTGTTAATCAATATTTAGTGTTACGCAGTTTAGATTCACAAATCGCACTCAGCCAAGAAAATTTAAAAATTCGCAATGAAAGTCTAGCATTAACGCAGCGGCGTTTAGATGGTGGCATAGCTTCAATATTAGATGTACATCAGGCTGAGGTGGCGAGCGCAAACTTGGCGGCTCAAATTGCTGAGCTCACTAGGCAGCGCAGTTTGAGCTTACATCAATTAGCTTTGCTAACGGGGGATTTAAACTTAAGTATTGCCGCCGCAGACATTCAAACTCTTCCAATTCCACCTGTTCCTCCAGCAGGTTTGCCTTCTCGCTTGCTAGAGATGAGACCTGATATACAGCAAACCGAGCAGCAAATGATAGCTGCGAATGCCAATTTTGGGGTGGCAAAAGCAGCTTTGTATCCGACTATTTCACTCACAGCTAATTTAGGCGGAGAAAGCTTAGAACTTGGCGATATACTTAAATCTGCTGCGCGGATTTGGACTGGTGGGCTGAGTTTAAATTTACCTATTTTTGATTCTGGTAAACGAAATGCACGCCTTGACCAAGCCAGTGCCAAGCAAAAGCAAGCGTTAGCAAATTATGAAAGTGCTATTCAACATGCATTTGTCGAGGTGAATGATGCATTGATCAATTTGCGGCAACTAACCGAGCGTGAAACTGCACTTAAAGTAAGCGAGGCCTCTGCAAAAAAAGCATTAGAAATAGCCAAAAATCGTTATCAAGCAGGGTATTCCGCTTATTTAGACGTGCTTGATGCGCAGCGTGTGCATAATGAAACTGCATTGACGTTTTTACAAAGCCGTCAGGCGCGTTTAAGTGCTTCGGTAGCCTTGTTTAAAGCCTTGGGTGGTGGTTGGCATCCTCAAACTAACTAATTACAAATAGTCATTTTATTTAACAGACCGATAAGCAACGCGCACCCAGTTTTCATGTTGCTCAAGCGTTTCGGTAGGTTTAATCAAGAGGTTCTTACCAAGAATATTGACACTATATTGATTATTTTTTTTGTATTGGTGCCTAGGAATAATCAACGTATCTTCCTTAGTGTTTGAAAAAGCTTTTGGTAAAAACAAGCATGTAAAGCGTGTAAAGTCGTGACTAAAGTTGCTGATTGAGTCACTAAATTCATTAGCCTCTTGCGTATTTTCAAACTGACTACTAATATTTTCGGCTTCAGCAGCAAATGCTGTACGACTTAAAAGCTCTACTCCAAGGTGAAATTGATTGCCAGTCACAGGCTTAATATTGCGAATCACCCCCACTTTTTGTTCTTGTTTTTTATCATTTGCGGCAACGCCCACTAGCATGCCCAAACTGAGTTCATTCGCTTGTTTGCGTACTTGCAAACCAATGCCTTTATTACTTTCGTCGACAATACTAGAATGTGCATCCACATTTAAATCAACATAGGTAAGTTTAGTTTTAGTGATAGGTTTAATGTCCTCAGCATTTTCGTCGCTGTTGTTTGCTTGCACGACTGCATTTCTTCGCGAAATTAAAAGATCCTCTTCAAGTTTGATATGGTCGCATGTGCTATCAAACCCATAACTAATTGTCGCTTCTTTTGTGGTCACTAAGCGTTCAGCACTCCTGCGTTGACATGACGCATCAAGACGAAACCATTCTGAACGTAAAGCACTTAATGTAATGAGTGCATGCTTTTGCTGCGTGATTTCAATGATTTTTGCTTGTTTAGGCGCAATATTAAATTCGAGTAAAGAAAGGCATAGCTCAATTTTTGAGTTAATGGCATCTAATGCCCAATAACGGTATTGTTTGCTAGGCTTAAATTTTCTAATGCGTTTAGCTGGTGCATTTTGCGTCACGTCCACATAAAATAAGTGTTTTTGGGCATCGTATTCTTTGTCTAAACTTAATTTTGCTGACCACGTATCTAATATTTTGCAGACCAACATAATTTGTGGTGCTTTAAAACTTAAGGTTTCTAATGTGCCCAGCATGCAAGCTCTCATGTATGCATAGGTCATGTTTATCATGACAGGTTTAACTTCTACATGAGGCTCGTTTTCAGTGCTTTCGGGACCCAAATAAAGTTGCATTGATTCATTTTGCATGAATTTGTCTTCGGCAATGCTGTAAAGCTTTGAAAGCTGAATCCAAATATTTGCTGGCGCACTTTGAAATTGATAATAGCGCCATTTGATCATTGCGGTAGCGCTATTCGTAGCACGTAAAAGCATAGTGAGCAGAATTTTTTGTTCAAGCTCGGCAGGATTTTTAATCAGCTTAAGATAGGTGTTATAGATTTGGCGATGGTATAAAAAAACGACGTTAGCAATATGTGCAGCGTAATCTAAATCTATATGATCAGTTTCAACATACTCTTCGGTAATTCTTTCAACAATTACTTGAGTTTTTTCATCCAATGCAAAAAAAGCTTCTAAATGCTGATGGTCATCAAACAAACCTTTGTTGTAGTCCGCAATAAGTTGTTTGGTTGCATGCCCAATCGCCGCGAGATCGGTCATGGCATCAATTTCATGTGCCCATGGCAGTACCTTTTTTGCCATTAGACTTGTAGTAAAACTGATTATTTTTTTAAACATTTTGAATAACATCCCTTTAATTTTGGCATATTTTTTAATATATGCCTAATCTACACCGTATATTATGCAAGCCTTGTGCCAGCAATTGTTGGCTAATTAAACACTTAAAGAATGCTTAAAAGGTCAACTTTGCCTTACTAAAACCCGCTTTAACATGGGTGGAAGGGGGCAAATCGCCATATTTACCTTAAACCACTATGATTGCCCATGTTAAAATAACAACATCTTTGTCAAATAATACACACTATGACTGTCCGTACTCGATTCGCTCCTAGCCCCACTGGTTTTTTACATATTGGCGGTGCGCGCACTGCATTGTTTTCATGGGCGTTTGCCAAAAAAAATAAGGGTACTTTTATATTACGCATTGAAGATACCGATGTGGCACGTAGTACACCAGAAGCAGTGCAAGCTATTTTAGATGGCATGAACTGGTTAGGTTTAGATTATGATGAAGGTCCGTTTTATCAAATGCAGCGCATGGAACGCTATAAAGAAGTCATCAATACCATGTTGAATGCTGGTAGTGCTTATTATTGTTATTCAAGTCGTGAAGAGTTGGAAGTCTTACGCGAGCAACAAATGGCTAACAAAGAAAAACCGCGTTACAACGGAAAATGGCGACCAGAAGTAGGCAAAACCTTGCCTGAAATTCCTGCTGGGGTAGAGCCTGTGATTCGCTTTAAAAACCCGACTGAGGGCGTAGTGGCGTGGGATGATTTGGTGAAAGGGCGCATAGAAATTGCCAATAGCGAATTGGATGACTTAGTTATCGCTCGCGCCGATGGTACGCCAACGTATAATTTTTGTGTGGTGGTGGATGATAGTGATATGGGGATTACGCAAGTCATTCGCGGCGATGACCATGTCAACAACACTCCACGCCAAATCAATATGTTGTTAGCTTTGGCGCAGATTGACAGCAAAATTCAGTTGCCTAAATACGCACATTTATCCATGATTTTAGGTCCAGATGGGCAAAAACTTTCTAAACGTCATGGTGCCGTGAGCGTGATGCAATATGATGATGATGGCTATTTACCAGAAGCGGTGTTGAATTACCTCGCGCGTTTGGGTTGGAGTCATGGCGACGATGAAGTGTTTAGCATGGCGCAATTTTGCGAATGGTTTGATTTAGACCACATTACGCCATCGGCTGCGCAATTTAACACCGAAAAGCTCAATTGGCTCAATAACCATTACATTAAAGCGGCTGATTTAAATGTGTTAGCCAAAGATATTACCAAGCGTTTAGCACGTTTGGATATTTCAGTCACCGCTCAACCAAACGTGACTGAAGCGATTGGTTTGTATCGCGACCGTGCAAACACGCTAAATGAATTGGCGCAAAGCATTGCTTACTTCTACGGCAAACCACTCATAGACCAAGCTGCTAAAGAAAAACATATCACGATAGATATCGTGCCTGTCATTCAATCGCTCGTTCAACAATTAGAACATGTTGAATGGAAAGCAGAAGCGATTCACACAGCGATTGAACACGCGGTTACCAGCAATTCTTTGAAATTTCCAAAAGTCGCGATGCCACTTCGTGTGTTGATAACGGGTGGCGCGCAATCACCTAGCATCGATGTTGTGATGGCGATTTTAGGCAAAGAAGAAACGTTATCTCGCTTGGCATTAATAACTGCTTTATAGTCAAATTTATAGCCAAAAAACTGCCGAGAGAAAATAACACCTCTGGAAGCCGCATGAAATAAGGCTTCCAGCCCTGCTTAAGGGAAGTTAGTCTTCAATAACGATAGTTTTGTATTCTGCAGGCACGGGTGGATAAGCTAATTTCATACTCTTGAGTGCGCTGAGTAACAGTCGAGAAATTAACAAATTACGGTTGGTTTTAGAGTCGGCAGGAATCACATACCAAGGCGCATGTTTTGTTGAAGTGGCTTTTAAGGCTTGTTCATAAGCTTGCATATATTTTGGCCATAAAGCGCGCTCTTTTAAATCATCTGGGTTAAATTTCCAAGTTTTGGTTGGTTCATTTAAACGTTCTTGCATCCTAGCTTTTTGCTCTTCTTTTGAAATGTGCAAAAAGCATTTAATGATAACCGTGCCCGTTTCAGTCAGCAGTTGCTCAAAGTCGTTGATTTGTTTGTAGCGACGTTGACATTCTGCATCATCAATCCAATCGTGCACTTTTACAATCAATACGTCTTCATAATGACTACGGTTGAAAATGACCAATTCGCCTGCTTTGGGGACTTGGCTGTGTACGCGCCATAAGTAATCATGCGCTAGTTCATCACTTGACGGCGCTTTAAAACTGGCGAGGCGAATACCAAGCGGGTCGCATTCACTAAACACATGGCGCACGGTGCCATCTTTTCCACTGGCATCCATGCCTTGCAATACCAATAATACTTTACGTTTGCCTTCGGCATTTAAAATATCTTGTAATGCGTTAATTTCAGTAGCGAGCTTTGCTAACTCAAGTGCATCATCTGCTTTAGTTTTGCTCCGCTCACTTTTGTCATTCGCTTTAAAATTATTGAGCGAAAATTTCTTAGGATTAACAATATACTGCTCAAAATTGGCCATTTTTTGGGCTATTTATGCATTTTTGTATAATTAATTAAACCATTTGTTGAACTATCAAAGTTAGTAATCATGTCTTCGCTAGTAAGCAGGGGTAAAATTTCTGAAGCAATTTGCTTGCCGTATTCCACGCCCCATTGATCGTAACTGTTAATGTTCCAAATAAAACCTTGCACGAATATTTTGTGTTCGTACAGGGCAATCAGTTTACCCAGCGTGTTAGGCGTGAGTTTATCAAACATAATAGAAGTGCTTGGGCGGTTGCCTTCAAATACCTTGTGTGGCAATAACGTTTCTAATGCTTCGCCACTCATGCCTTGTTTTTCAAGCTCGGTGCGTGCTTGCTCTCTGGTTTTACCTAACATTAACGCTTGTGTTTGCGCTAAAAAGTTAGCAAGCAATATTTTATGGTGTGCATAGCCATGTTTGCCAATTGCATAGTGGCTATGCACAGGCATTAAAAAGTCACAAGGTACGATTTGTGTACCTTGATGAATCAGCTGATAAAAAGCATGTTGGCCATTAGTACCTGCTTCACCCCAAATCACTGGGCCAGTTTTATATTTAATGCGCTCGCCATCGCGGCAGATAAATTTTCCGTTACTTTCCATATCTGCTTGTTGCAAATAGGCTGGAAAGCGCGCCATGCCTTGGTCATAAGGCAAAATAGCGTTGGTATCGACATGAAAAAAGTTGTTATACCAAACACCAATCAGCGCCATAATCACGGGAATGTTTTTTTCTAATGGCGCAGTTTTGAAATGGTTGTCCATTTCATGCGCGCCATTTAGCAAGGCCTCAAAGTTGTCCATCCCCACGTACAAGGCAATTGATAAACCGATGGCAGACCAGAGTGAATAGCGTCCACCGACCCAATCCCAAAAGGTGAACATATTTTTGGTGTCAATGCCAAACTCTTGTACTGCCTTAGCGTTGGTAGATAGCGCAACGAAGTGTTTCGCGACATGAGCATTATCTTTTGCAGTTTCTAAAAACCATGTGCGCGCTGATGTGGCGTTGGTCATGGTTTCTTGCGTGGTAAAAGTTTTTGATGCCACAATAAATAAGGTAGTTTCGGGTTTACATTTTTCAAGCGCACGCATTAAATGTGCACCGTCGATATTAGAAACAAAATGGACATTTAAATCTGGGCTAGCGTAAGGTTTAAGCGCATCGCACACCATGACTGGGCCTAAATCTGAGCCGCCAATACCGATATTGACAATGTCAGTAATGCGTTTGCCTGTATAGCCCTTCCATTCGCCACTACGTACTTTAGTTGAAAAGTCGCGCATTTGCGCCAGCACTGCATTCACATCTGGCATCACATCTTTACCATCTACCATCACAGGCGTGTTGCTACGATTGCGCAACGCTGTGTGTAAAACCGCACGGTTTTCAGTAAAGTTGATTTTCTCACCTGCAAACATGCGGTCACGCCAGCCTTCAATGTCTGCTTCACGTGCAACTTGAAATAACAAAGGTAAAGTTTCGTCGGTAATGCGGTGCTTTGAGAAATCAAACAAAATGTCGTCTAATTTAAAACTATATTTCTCAAATCGCAGTGGGTCATTGGCGAATAAATCACGCATATGCAATTTGACGACAGATTGTTGATGTTGACAAAGTGTTTGCCAGACGGGTAGTGTAGTTAGCGCAGCCATTTGTGTTTTTTAATTACTTTTTCGTTAAGTTAAAATTTATTTCAGTTGCAAAACAATCCCCGCTAAAGGCGGTAGCGTGATTTCTAACGATTGGCTTTGATGCATCCAAGCAATGTTTTCAGTAGTTAACCCTGAGCCATTGCCTTGATTGCTACCGCCATAGCAGGCTGCATCGCTGTTAAATATTTCATGATACTGGCCTGCAACGGGTACACCAATTCGATAAGCGTTACGCAACACAGGCGTGAAATTGAGTACTATTATAACAAAACTATTGTCCAAACCGCGTCGAATATAGCTAATAATGGATTGATCGCTGTCATGACAGTCAATCCACCCAAAGCCTTGCACTTCAAAATCAAGTGTATGTAGTGCATTTAATGATTGGTATAAATGGTTTAAGTCTTTTGTCGCCAGTTTTAAGCCTTGATGCCACTCATTTCCTACATAATCAGGGCTGAGTAAGTGCCAATCTAGGCTGCTATTGACGTTCCACTCACGACCTTGGGCAAACTCATTACCCATAAAGTTAAGTTTTTTACCAGGTGAGGTCATTTGGTAGGTTAAAAGTAAGCGTAAATTCGCAAATTTTTGCCAAGCATCCCCCGGCATTTTGTCTAATAATGATTTTTTTCCATGAACTACTTCATCATGTGAAAACGGTAATACGAAGTTTTCAGAATAGGCATAAAGTTGCCCAAATGTAAGCTTGTCATGATAATAGCGACGATGAACTGGATCATGCTCGATGTATGACAAAGTGTCATTCATCCAGCCCATATTCCACTTCATGCTAAAGCCTAGCCCACCTAAATACACCGGGCGAGATACGGCTGGCCATGCGGTGGATTCTTCAGCGATGGTGAGTACACCAGCGAAATCCTCACCAACCATCACATTCAGTTGTTTTAAAAACTCAATCACATCTAAATTTTCGCGTCCGCCGTACTTATTGGGCAGCCATTCACCCGCTTTACGTGAGTAGTCGAGGTAAAGCATAGAGGCGACAGCATCTACACGTAAACCATCAATGTGGAATTCGTTAAGCCAAAAATGCGCGTTAGCCATTAAGAAATTGCGCACTTCATTGCGGCCATAATTAAAAATATACGTGCCCCAGTCTTGGTGCTCGCCAAGCCTTGGATCTTCATGTTCGTATAAGGCCGTGCCATCAAAGCGCGCCAGCGCCCAATCATCTTTAGGGAAGTGGCCGGGTACCCAGTCTAAAATCACACCAATATTGGCTTGATGGAAAGCGTCAATCAAAAAACGCAAGTCATCTGGTGAGCCGAAACGATTGGTGACACCAAAGTAACCCGTGGTTTGGTAGCCCCAAGATTCAGTCAGTGGGTGTTCAGAAATAGGCATTAATTCTACGTGTGTGTAGCCCATTTCAACCACATAAGGCACTAGGGTTGTTGCTAGTTCACGATAGGTTAAAAAGTGATTTTCATTATTGCGTTGCCATGAGCCTAAATGTACCTCATAGCAGTTGAAGGGGCTATGTAACCAATCACGTTTTTTGCGTGATTCAAGCCATTGCTTATCTTGCCATTGATGATGGCTAGCGCTAATTTTTGCGGCTGTTCCTGGGCGTTGCTCAAACTCAAAGCCGTAAGGATCCGTTTTGACCAAAATGGCACCAGTGTGACGATTGCGGATTTCAAATTTATAAGTATCAAATGTGGTTAAGTGTGGAATGAAAATATCCCACACGCCGCTTGAACCATGCGAGCGCATACTGTGTACACGACCATCCCAATCATTAAAGCTACCAATAACGCTTACACGTTCTGCATTAGGTGCCCATACTGCAAAGCGCACGCCAGAAATGCCGTTTTGTTGCATGACTTGTGCACCAAGCGTTTTGTAGGCGAGCATCAAACGACCTTCGCCGAATAAATACAGCTCATCTTGGGTAAGGCTTGAACCAAAGGTGTAGGGGTCATGTGTTTCAAACACGTGTTCGCCTACCGTGATTTGTAATTGCGCTTGTGATTTAAGAGCAGTTTTTAGTGTTGTTTCAAACAGTCCATCAGCATGCGTTTTGTTTAGCTTAACCCACTTGCTGGCAACCTTGAGCGCAACCTCAGATGCTTTTGGCAAAAAAGCACGATAAACATAAGCATTATTGTCTTGATGCACACCTAAGTAGCTAAATGGGTCATGATGCTTAGCTTTTAAAATGCGTTTTAAATCATTGGAAATAGAGTTAGATTTTACCAAGATAGATTCCCTTAAGTTCAAGCTATAAAATATTTTTAATTTTTCTAAAGATATGGCTAGATTATAGTGCTTTAAGCTGATTATAATATAACTAATATATAAAAATTATTTTAAAACTAGTTGGCCCAGCTAGTTAAACCTTAGTCAGTGCTAAGTTATCAATAGTTAGTAAAATACTCGGAGGGCATCATGTCGCAAAATCGACCAATCGATCCGCATTCAGATCGTTTTATTAGTAATTTAACAAAACAAACTACAGCAATTATCCTAGCAGGTGGTCGTGGTAGTCGTCTAAAGAGCCTCACAGACTGGCGCGCAAAACCTGCGGTGCAGTTTGGCGGTAAATTCCGTATTATTGATTTCCCTCTTTCTAACTGCATAAACTCAGGTATTCGCCGCATTAACGTGGCAACGCAATATAAAGCCCAAAGTTTGATTCAGCACATTCAACGTGGTTGGGGTTTCTTGCGTGGTGAGTTTAATGAATATGTCAATATTATTCCTGCGCAGCAGCGAATATCTGAAGAATGGTACAAGGGCACAGCTGACGCGGTTTTTCAAAATATTGACTTGCTTCGTGAAGGCGGGGCAGAGTATGTGCTGATTTTAGCAGGTGACCATATTTATAAAATGGACTACGGTAAAATGTTGGCAACCCATGCGCTGAACCGCGCAGATATGACTGTTGCTTGCATTAATGTACCACTTGAAGACGCCAAGGGTTTTGGGGTGCTTGCGGTAGATGATACTGACCGTGTTGTAGAGTTTGCGGAAAAGCCTGCCAACCCGAAGCACATGCCCGATGACCCCACAAAAGCTTTTGCCAGCATGGGCATTTATATTTTTAATGCTAAATTTCTTTATGAGCAATTAATACGTGACGCGGGTGACCCAAAATCAAGCCATGATTTTGGTGGCGACATTATTCCCTATATCATTAAAAAATATAAAGTACAGGCGCACCGATTTACCGATAGTTGCGTAGGCGCAAAAAATGGCAACTTTTATTGGCGTGATGTGGGAACGATTGATGCCTATTGGGAAGCCAACATGGAGCTTACCAAGGTGATTCCAGAGTTAAATTTGTATGATAGAGAATGGCCGATTTGGACCTATCAAGAGCAGTTACCTCCCGCAAAATTTGTGTTTAATGATGAAGGCAGAACAGGCAAAGCAACGGACTCTTTGGTTTCTGGCGGTTGCATTGTCAGTGGTGCTTGTGTTACGAGTTCAGTGCTATTTTCTGATGTGCGGGTGCATAGCTATAGTGAAATTGAAGCCTCAGTCATCTTGCCAAAAGTCACAGTTAACCGTAATGTGATTTTGAAAAATGTTGTAATTGACCGCGGTTGTGTGATTCCTGAAGGCATGCAGATAGGTGTAGATTTAAAGCTGGATGCAAAACGCTTTTATGTGTCAGAAAAAGGCATCACTTTAGTGACCCCTGATATGTTAGGGCAAGACTTATACCGCGTCATATAATTATTTCATGATTGATTTCAGTTAAAGTGCCGATAGCCGTGCGTTTTAACTGAAATTTTTCTATCTATTTTTAGTTTGTTTTAAGGTTGTTATTTAAGTGAAATCCACCCTAGCTTCAAAAAAACCAAAAATATATCTTAATCTTTACTGGCATATGCATCAGCCAGATTATCGCGATACGGTGAGCAATGAATATGTGCTTCCGTGGACCTATTTGCATGCGATTAAAGACTACAGTGATATGGCTTTTCATTTAGAAGAAAATAGCAAAGCGCGTGTTAGTTTTAATTTTGTGCCCATTTTGCTGGAGCAACTTGAAGACTATACGCAGCAATTTAAGCAAAATAAAATTCGCGACCCATTGCTTGCCTTGTTGGTTACCGAAGATTTAGCTGCGATAGACCAAGCACAATGTCGCTTGATTGTGTCGAGTTGCTTTAAAAGTCATCATGAAAAAATGCTGAGTCCGTTTCCGCATTATCAACGACTTTTGCATCTATATCAGTTGATTGAGCCGATTGTAGGCGTAGATGATTTTCATTATTTATCTGCACAATATAAAGCCGATTTGCTGGTGTGGTATCACCTTGCATGGTGCGGTGAAAGCTTGCGCAGAAACAATAAAACCATCCAAAACTTAATGACCAAAGGCGTACTGTTTACACTGCAAGATAGAAAAGATTTATTCCAAGTGATTGGAGAAACCATCTCTGGCCTAATTCCGCGCTATAAAGCATTGCTAAAAACCAAGCAAATTGAAATTTCAACAACGCCTTATTACCATCCGATTTTGCCATTGCTGCTCGATTTTAAATCGACTGTAGATGTGATGCCTTATGCACCTTTACCTAAGCACGTGAAATACCCAGGAGGGTTAATGCGTGCCGCTAGCCATGTAGAAGCGGCAAATCAATATCACAAAAATTTATTTGGTGAAAAACCGCGTGGCATGTGGCCTGCTGAAGGTGGGGTTTCTAATGCGGCTTTGTCATTAATGGCTGAACATGGTGTTGAATGGGCGGCAACAGGGCAATCAGTATTGGCCAATAGTTTATTTAAATCGCAACTGCCAGCTTACGACAAACAAGCTTATTTGTATCAGCCATACCGCGTCACCAATGGCAAACAAGATATTTTGTGCTTTTTTAGAGATGACGGATTATCGGACAAAATTGGTTTTGAATACGCCAAAATGCACACACCTGACGCAGTGAATGATTTTATTAAAACACTTGAGCATATTGGGCAATCGTCGGATAAACCTAAAGTAGTGAGTGTGATTTTAGATGGCGAAAATGCGTGGGAATATTATCCTTACAATGGTTACTATTTCTTAAATGAGCTTTATGCTGCGCTCACCAGCCACCCAGATATTAAAATGACGACTTTTAGTGATATGGTAGATTTATATCAATCGCCAGAATACAAAAGTAGCGGTATCGCCGCACCAGTGTTGCCACAGGTGGCGGCGGGTAGCTGGGTTTACGGCACGTTTAGCACTTGGATAGGCAGCAAAGATAAAAACGCGGCGTGGGATTTACTCTGTGAAGCTAAAAAAGTCTATGACCGCGTGTTGTCAGAAAACGGAATTTCGTCTGAAAAGCTCGCATTGTTAGAGCGCCAATTGGCCATTTGTGAAGGCTCCGATTGGTTTTGGTGGTTTGGTGACTACAACGCATCAGACAGCGTATCCAGTTTTGACCAGCTTTACCGCCGCAATTTAATCAATTTATACACATTATTAGGCCAGCCAATACCGCAAGTCTTGTATAAAAAAATTAGCGAAGGTGGCGGTAACGCAGAAAATTCTGGCACCATGCGGCGGGGCAGCGAGTAAACGATTTATCTTATAAAAAACGCCCGAGAAATTTTCATGCCTCTGCAAGCCTTATTCTATGCGGCTTCCAGAGGGGTGAAATAATGTTGTGGTTTTTTCTCGCTTTTAGCGATACAAATTTGAAATGAAAACTTCATGATAAAAGTAGCAAAAAAATCTCCTTTAAGCCAGCGGCGCGCGGGTGTGTTGCTTCACATAAGCTCGCTACCAAACAAGGGTGCAGTTGGAGATTTAGGTGCTGAAGCTTATCGTTTTGTAGATTTTTTACATGAAATTGGCGCAAGCGTGTGGCAAACTTTGCCTATCAATGCACCGCATGCAGACAATTCTCCCTATCAGGCGCTATCCGCGTTTGCGGGCAATCCTGATTTTATTAGCATCGAGGCATTACAAGCGCAGGGTTTGCTTTTGCGTAAAGCGGATGCAAATGCCAACATGAGTAAATCGCAACTACTTGCGAACGCGTATGAAGCATTTAAAATCCGCGTACAAAAAAAGGAACAACTCGCATTTACTCGGTTTTGCAAAAAGCAAGCGCATTGGCTAGATGATTTTGCTTTATTTTTGGCACTTAAGAATAAGCATAACCAAGCAGGCTGGCAGTTTTGGCCTGAGGCCTATAAAAATCGTGATGTGGATGCATTAAAGTTTGCACGTAAAGAGTTAGCCTTTGAGATAGCGACCATTCAATTTACCCAATTTATTTTCTTTACGCAGTGGGCGGCGCTAAAAGCATACGCAGCAAAGAAAAAAGTCTATTTATTTGGCGATATTCCTATTTTTGTTGCCTATGACAGTGCCGATGTTTGGGCTAATCCGCATCTATTTAAACTTGACGCTAACAAAAATATGGCCGTAGTGGCTGGTGTGCCACCGGATTATTTCTCTGCGACAGGCCAACGTTGGGGTAACCCACATTATGATTGGCAGGCGATGGCGTCTGACAATTATCATTGGTGGGTGCAACGCATGGCCACACAAAGCGCGCTATTCGATATTGTGCGTATTGACCATTTTAGGGGGCTTGAAGCGGCTTGGGAGATTCCTGCGCATGAAGATACCGCTATCAATGGGCAATGGGTACTTGCCCCGGGCGATGCTTTATTGGCGGCAATTACCGATGCATTACCAAATATTTGCTTGGTGGCTGAAGATTTAGGCATCATTACTGATGAGGTCAACGCCCTAAGAAATCAATATCATTTACCTGGTATGAAAATTTTACAATTTGCTTTTGGCGGAAGCGAAGATAACCCTTATTTACCAGAAAACATTGAAGAAAATAGCGTGGTTTATACGGGCACCCACGACAACGACACCACGCTGGGCTGGTTTAACAACTTAGATGCGCAACAACGCGAGCACTTGTATGCTTATTTGCAAAAAAAACATCCTCACCAAACTGTAAAAATGCCGCAAGATTTAACCAATTTAGCATTATCCACACTTGCTAATTTAGCGATTATCCCGATGCAAGATATATTGCATTTAGATGGTGCGCACCGCATGAATACGCCCGGTACCTGCGAGGGAAATTGGCATTGGCGCTTTAGCTGGAAGCAGCTCAAGCCAAACTTACAAGCCGACATCACGCAAGCTATTCAACAAGCAGGGCGTCATTAAATGGCGCTTGCAATAGGAATAGATGTGGGTGGTACCAATTTACGCATTGGCGTTTTTGATGGCTTGCAGTTAGTGGAAGAGGCACGTTTTCAGGCGGATTTTAGCGGTATTTGCCAAAATAATTCGGCTAATGTGGCATGGCAGCAAATTTTAAATATGATGGAAAAAGCCATTCGGGCGGTGTTAGCCAAGCATGATGCACAAACGATAGGTATTGGATTTCCTGGTTTTATTGACCCAGTCACTAAAACAATCGCCCAATCACCCAACTTAGCAGGTTTAAAAAGTGTCAATCTTGCTGCCAACTTAGGGCAGCGTCTCGCTAAAAATGTGATTGTTGAAAACGATGCCAATGCGGCGGCTTATGGCGAATATTGCTTAGCAGGCAAACCAGAAGGGGGCTTAATCTATTTAGGCTTAGGCACAGGCGTGGGTGGCGGCTTAATTTTGAATGGCAAGCCTTTCGCTGGTCAGCATGGCACAGCAATGGAAGTAGGGCACATTATTATAGAGCCAAATGGGCGCTTATGCGGCTGCGGCAACTTAGGCTGTATGGAGCAATACGCTTCGGCTAGTGGTGTGGCATTTAGCTATTTTAATGCCACACAAAAAAAAATAGTCGCGGCAGAAATTGCAAAATTAGCGGCTGAAGGCGATAGTGCTGCTATTGCTGCTTTTGAACTGGCTGCCAACGGGTTAGCGCAAGCCTTAGCCAGTATTTTGAAAGTGCTAGATGTGCAAACTGTTATGATTGGCGGTGGTTTAATTGGCGCGTGGCCTTTAATGAAAAAAGCATTTTCAGCGCGCTTAGAGGCAGATTTAATCGCTGTGTTGCGTAATAAGATTGACATCAAACTTTCAACTTCTGGTGATGTTGCCGGCATGTTGGGCGCAGCTGCTTTAGCGCAAGCACAGTAAAAAAATTAAGACAAAATTTTTAATAAATACAGTCTTTTTATTCCCGAGAGATTTTTACCGCTCTGTAAGCCGCATGGATACTGGCTTGCAGAGGAGGTGAAATGATTTGATGCAAAAAACCACCCAATAATGCAATTTAAACTGTGTTATTTTGATGTTGCTCAAGCGCCCAAATCACATGCTCACGCACCAAGGCATTGTCATCATTTTCTCTGCTTTTTAATGCGGAAATAATTTGCGGCGTGCTTGGCGCGTTGCCTAAGCCTACCGCAATATTGCGTAGCCAGTGCGCGTAGCCAATGCGATATATAGCACTGCCCGTCATTTTTTGTTGAAACTCGGTTTCGCTCCATCTAAAGCATTCCACCAAGCTAATATTATCCAGTCCATGACGCACGTGAAAATCTGACGTTTGCGTGATTTGCGCAAATTTATTCCACGGGCACGTAAGCTGACAGTCGTCGCAACCATATACACGGTTGCCAATCAGTTTTCTAAATTCAAGTGGAATCGCTGTTTTAAGCTCAATGGTGAGGTATGAAATACAGCGCCGTGCGTCCACTTCATAAGGGGCGACTATGGCTTTGGTGGGGCAAATGTCGATGCAAGCCGTGCAACTGCCGCAATGGTTGCTCGTTGGCGCATCGACTGGCAGGGGTAGGTTTGTATAAATTTCACCTAAAAAAAACCATGAGCCGTGGTCTTTGTTAATCAGTAAAGTGTGCTTGCCGCGCCAGCCTAGGCCAGATTTTTCTGCCAAGGCCACCTCGAGTACTGGCGCGCTGTCAGTAAAAACGCGATATTCAAAGTTGGCGATATACACTTGAATTTGGTCGCACAGTTTTTGCAATTTTTGCCGCATCACTTTGTGATAGTCACGCCCCAGAGCATAGCGTGAAATAAACGCTTGCTCAGTATTGCTGATGGTTTGCCAGCTATCCGCGGTATTTGGGGGTAAATAATCTAACCGTGCAGTAATAATACGCATGGTATTTGGCACTAATTCGGCAGGCCGCGTGCGCTTAGTGCCGTGTTTTGCCATATAATCCATGTCACCATGAAAGCCTTTATTAATCCATACCTGATGCTCAATTTCTGCCCGCTTCAAATTGGTATCGGTAATCCCGATACTGGCAAAGCCCAATGCGCGTCCCCAGCTTTTAATGTCATCCGCCAGTTTGTTAAAGTCGTTAAGGTCAGTCATGAATGCTAATTTTACACGCGATTTACCGAATGAAGCCGCAACTTTAGCTTTTGCAACACAATTTGCTCCCGCCATTTGTCCACATTTAACCATTTACTTGCATGGGGATTTAGGCGCAGGCAAAACCACCTTGGTGCGCGGCATTTTACATGCCTTGGGTTATCAAGGTAAGGTGAAAAGTCCTACTTACACCATAGTTGAAAGTTACGAAATTACTTCTAAAGTGTTTTCTAATTATAATCTTTATCATTTTGATTTATATAGATTTAATGATGATGAAGAATGGGATAATGCAGGTTTTAGAGACTATTTTAATATGCAAAGCGTGTGTATAATTGAGTGGCCAGAAAAGGCGCAACAAGTGCTACCCGCAGCAGATATGGATGTTTATTTGGCAATACAAGGGGCAGGTCGTAGCATGCACATCGTAGCTAATACCGCTTTAGGAACACAATGTTTAGACACATTTTTAACGCACAAAAACAATCTATGACACGCCTAGGTTTATTATGGCTATTGTTGTGCGCAAGTTTGCAGCAAATCGCATTAGCCGCAGATGCCGTGATTGCAACACGGGTTTGGCCTTCGCAAGATTACACCCGCATTACGCTTGAATCTGCCAAGCCATTTAGCTACAAAATGCTGGTGATTGAAAATCCAGACCGCATAGTGCTAGATATTGAAAACATCGAACTTAGCCAGATGATGAAGTCATTTAATGACAAAGTGTTACCTAGCGACCCCTATATTAAGCAGATTCGCGTGGCGAAGTTTCAACAAAATACGGTGCGTTTAGTGGTGGATCTTAAAAACGCAGCCAAAGCGAATGCTTTTAGCTTAAAGCCAATGAGCGAATATCAACATCGTTTAGTGCTTGATATTTTGCCGCTTCAAGACCCAATTATGGCGATGTTGGCAGAGCGTGAAAATGAGCAAACACCAGAAGTGAGCGCAACCGCTACCGCAGAAAATACCGCGACTGATGTGTTGCCAGAACAATCTGGTACACAAGCTGAAAATAAACCTGCCGACGTTGTAGTTGTCCAAAATGAGCAAGCCTTGCCAACCACGCAGAAAACCAAACCGACTGAGCCGCCTAGCTCTTCAGAAGTTAAGCCTACGGATGTTAAATTGCAAGAAACTAAGCCCGCTGATAACAAAGCGGAAGAGCCTGTAGATCAACCTAAAAGTGAAGCTAAACCTGAAGTTAAAAAACAAGGGCGTCAAATTATCATCGCTATTGATGCTGGGCACGGCGGGGAAGACCCTGGCGCAAGGGGCGCAAGCGGAAGCAGAGAAAAAGATATTACCCTCAACATAGCAAAAAAACTCAAAGAAAAAATTGATGCTGAACCTAATATGCAAGCCGTCTTGACGCGCGACAGTGATTTTTTTATTCCATTGCATGACCGAGTAGTTAAGGCGCGCGCCATGCAGGCTGATTTGTTTATTTCCATTCATGCAGATGCCTTTACAAACCCTGCTGCACGGGGGTCATCGGTTTTTGCTTTGTCCGAAAAAGGGGCAACCAGTGCCAGTGCCCGTTATTTAGCGAAAAAGGAAAATGAGTCTGACTTAATCGGCGGCGTAAGCTTGCGCGTGAAAGATCCAATTCTTGCCAAAACCTTACTCGATTTATCGCAAACTGCCACGATTAACGATAGTCTTAAGTTAGGCAAGGCCGTGCTTGGTAAAATTGCGGATGTGAATAAATTGCATAAAAATCATGTAGAACAAGCAGGTTTTGCAGTATTAAAATCCCCTGATATTCCCTCAATTCTGGTAGAAACAGCGTTTATCAGCAACCCTGAAGAAGAGCGTAAATTGAATGATGATTTGTACCAAGCTAAGTTGGTTTCTTCCATCCTGGCGGGCATAAAAAAATACTTCGCTAGTAACCCTGCATTGGCTAAAACCAAGGCCGCACAAGACTAATTTTTAGCTGATTTTCAAATCTTTTATTTATTTTCTCATGTTTAAATACACTCGCTAATAGTTGGCATATTTAATGCTTAGTTATAGCTAACTTAAAATTAGCAATAACAATAAAAACGATATATTTAGCATAATGACAAAAGAAAATACAAGGCATCATTTCAATTTAGCGCTGTTTGAAAGCTATCTCAACGACGCCCGCAAGGGTACAGCGGTTGCTGCTATTGCAATGATTCAAATTGCATTATTAACCTTCTCAACTGCTGGGTTCACTCGAACGATGGTTTGGTTGGCATTGGTTTTATCGATTGATATCACTAAATTACTGAGCATTAAATTCTTTGATGCACAGATGGATGAAGATAAGTTTTCTCGTTATATCAAATGGCATTTTGTGTTGCAAGTGTTGTTGGGGTTGGCGTGGGGCAGTGCTTGCTTTTTGTTATTACCCAAAGGTATCTTAAGTCTTAATCAAACCTTGGTAATTACTGTACTATCAGTTGCGATTGCTTATTCTGCTTCCATTATGTCAGCTTCTAAGACAGGTATGTTGTCATTTGTGACACCTTTTTTATTATGTTTGCTGTTATATTTTGCGATGGATATTAGTCAATTTCATTGGTGGTTTTTTGGAACTATTATGCTGGGTGCCTCTAGTGTATTGTTTGCGCATTTTAACCATCAGCATTCGTTACAGCACATTGATAGCCAACTTCAAAACAATCGCTATATTGATGAGTTAAATAAACTAAAACTCAGTATGCAGCAGGCAAATATGGAGCTTGTGGTAAAAAATGAGAACTTGATTTCGGCACAAAATCGCCTTGAAATGCTCGCGACCAATGATGAGTTAACAAAAGTATTCAATCGTCGTTATGCCATGACGTATCTTGATAAAGTATTTGCTGAACTTAAACGTCACCATGAAAATTTTGTCGTGGTACTGGCAGATATTGACCATTTTAAATCTATCAATGACCGTTTTGGTCACCCTGCTGGCGATGAGGTGCTACGGCGTTTTTCATCTGTGATTAAGCAACAGTTGCGCGAGGTTGATACGGTAGCGCGTTTTGGTGGCGAAGAGTTTTTAATCATGCTACCAAAAACAAAGGAGCTGGAAGCTAAAGCGATTATTCAGCGTTTATGTGAAATGGTTGCCGAACAAAGTTTTGAATTTGACCAAAAAACTATCAATGTGACCGCATCATTCGGTCTGGCTTATTATAAAGTGGGCGACACGGTTGAAAAGTTAATTGAACGTGCAGATATGGCGCTATATCATGCAAAAAATTCTGGCCGTAACAATGTTAAAACATTTGATGAAGCGGCGATGGCCGCCTATATGGCAAAGAAATAATGCAATAAAAAGTGCCTTACACTTAAGCTAAATTCACTTAAAGTCCACTTCACGACTAATTTCACCATAACCAGCTTGTGTCAATAACGCACCTTCAATATATCGCGCTACCTGTTGGCGCAATGCGCTAACTTGGCAACTATCAATAAATATCTGTGGAAACTTAAAACTTAGCCAAGCATACAAACTGATGTTGTGGCTGAGTAATTCAGCGGCTTCTAAATGTTTCGGGTTGGTTGTGCTGAGCCATGCAGGTGCAGTGGGCAAACGCCGTGGATGAGATAGTGCGACGCTTTGCAAACACAGTAAGTAGTAATCTTTTTCAAATGCCACATTCAGCGCGATTGGCGCACATACGAAGATAAACTTATCTTTTAATGACAAGTTAGGCGCATGTTCATCTACAATCGCTGCTTGTATTGTTTGGCTATTTAATGATGATTGTTCAAAAAATTCGTCTTGGTCGCGCGAGCGCTCTTGAATATAAGCCAAAATCTCTGCAATTTTTCGCGTATTTAGTTTTACTGAAAGTGTCTCGATACTGCTAAATGGCAAGCTAACGGGCAGCTTTTGTAAATCAGTGGTGTCATCCACGTTCAGCATGTGTTCAATATGAATGCGCTCATCGTTTTCAAGCACATTCACATAGCCTGTTTCATAAATACCAAACCGCCCAGCGCGCCCCGCAATTTGTCGTACTTCAGTAGCGTTGAGTGGGCGTGAAGCAAACCCATCAAATTTATAAATGTTAGAAAAAATCACACGGCGAATTGGTAAATTTAAGCCCATACCAATCGCATCGGTGGCCACTAAAATATCAGCGGCACTAGAGTTAAAGCGTTCAGATTCCGTGCGTCTTACCTCGGGCGCAAGTGCGCCATAAATGCTAGCAACGGTAAAGCCCCACTGGCGAAATCGCGCCGAGAGTGTCAGAACATCTTTACGGCTAAATGCGATTACCGCATCACCTTTTTGTAGTTTAGTTTTTACTTTCGGCTTGCTATAGCGCTTACCGCATAGGCTTTCATCTTCCAGCACGAGCGGTGTTTTGCGGGTTAAATAAGTGATTTCATGCGTTTCACCCATCGCCTCAACCACAGCAATACAAGGCTTTGTGACAGCGGTTGAGCCGCAAATAAACACTTGCTTTGCTGGCACACCCACTAAAGCCGCAGTCCAAGCGCTGCCACGGTCAGGGTCTTGCAACATTTGAATTTCATCAATCACGGCCACTTCAACGGCTTTGCTCGGATTCATCATTTCAATGGTAGAGGCTGTGTGCTGTGCACCTTCCATCAACACGCGCTCTTCGCCTGTTATCAGGTTACAAGAAATGCCAGCGGCCACAAGGCGGTCACGTATCTCCATGGCGAGTAAACGCAAAGGTGCTAAGTAAACGCCAGACTGCGCATGTTGCAAAGCAATCAAGGCGTGATGCGTTTTGCCCGAGTTAGTTGGCCCTAAATAAAAATGGTGATGACGTTTAATCGCGCGCGCGTTGCTAAAGCTTGCAATATAAGCATTTTCAATAAAATCTTGTTTGTTTGAAATCATACGCACAAGATTTTCGCCCAAAACAGGTAAAATACCAATCTCTATGCGCATTCACTTACTTCCAGACCAACTCATTAGCCAAATCGCCGCAGGCGAAGTGGTGGAACGTCCAGCTTCAGCGTTAAAAGAGTTGCTAGAAAATAGCCTAGATGCAGGTAGCACCGATATTGCAGTGGCGCTTTTGCAAGGGGGTGTTAAGCAACTGCGCGTGGCAGATAACGGCAAAGGCATTGCGCAAGATGACTTAGCACTGGCTTTGACACGCCACGCCACCAGCAAAATTGCCTCGCTGGAAGATTTAGAATCGGTGGCGAGTTTAGGGTTTAGGGGTGAGGCTTTAGCCAGTATCGCTTCCATTTCGCGTGCGCAAATTTTAAGCCGCGAGCAAAACACCAAGCACGCGTGGCGCATTGCTTCTAATGGCAGTGAAATTTCGCCCATTGAGCCTACTGCACTGGATGCCGGCACAATTGTTGAAGTCAACGATTTATACTTTAACACCCCCGCGCGGCGCAAATTTTTAAAAACTGAGGCAACTGAATTTAGCCATTGCGAAGATGCGTTTGAACGCATTGCGCTATCGCGTCCAGATGTAGCATTTCAATTGCAGCATAATGGCCGCGTGTTAAGTCGCTATGCTGTTGGCGCGCCAGAGCGGCGCTTTGCAGAAGTGTTAGGCGATGAGTTTTTTGCAGAATCACTGAGCTTAGATGAGTCTGCCGCAGGCTTGCGATTATGGGGCAGGGCGGCCAAACCGACGTTTAATCGCCATAGTCGCGATACGCAGTATGTGTATGTAAATGGGCGTTTTGTGCGCGATAAACTGATTGCCCACGCGATTCGCCAAGCGTATCAAGACGTGCTGCACCATGACCGCCACCCTGCGTTTGTGCTGTTTTTAGAGTGCGACCCAACGCTGGTGGATGTGAACGTACACCCCGCCAAAACAGAAGTGCGTTTTAGAGACAGCCAAGCCATTCACCGCTTTATTTTTCACTCGCTTCACAAAGCGTTAGCAGCGCCAACTGGTAACTCAAATGCGGTCACGGCAGGGCAGGCTGCGCATAATCCTTTTGCGGATAAAAATGCGAACACGCCATACCCCACATACCAATCGCAAATCCAATTATCTGCGCAGCAGCCCACCGATTTTTATCAAACTTTATTCGGGCAAAAAAACAGTTTTCAAAGCGAAAATTCGCACAACATCATTTCACCTCCTCTGCAAGCCAGTCTGGATGGGGCTGCCAGCGGTGCAAATTTTTCTCGGGCAGAAAATGGTGTAAATTTAAATGAAAATAATGGCGAATTTCCTTTAGGTTTTGCTGTGGCGCAAATTCACGGCATTTACGTGCTGGCGCAAAATGCGCAAGGTTTGGTGGTGGTGGATATGCACGCTGCGCACGAGCGTATTATGTATGAAAAGCTCAAAAACGCGTTGGATACTCAAGCGGTTGCCATGCAGCCTTTATTGCTACCCATCAGCTTTCATGCGGATAAACTAGAAGTAGCGGCGGTAAGTGAGGCTTTGACGAGCCAAGATAATATTTTTCAGCAACTTGGTTTTGATATTGCCATTATTTCGCCCACCACGTTGGCTGTGCGCGGCGTGCCAGTGATGCTACAACAAGCCGATGCCGTCACCCTAGCGCGCGATGTGCTGCGAGATTTACGCGAATTTGGTGCTAGCCGTGCGCTCACCGAGCGACGCAACGAATTGCTGGGTACCATGGCCTGCCATGCCGCCGTGCGTGCCAATCGCAGTTTAACCATCCCAGAAATGAACGCGCTACTGCGCGACATGGAAGCCACTGAACGCAGTGGACAATGTAACCATGGTCGCCCTACGTGGTTTCAGGTGGGCATGAGCGATTTGGATAAGATGTTTATGCGGGGTAAGTGAGATGACGAAAAACCTGCTTGAGTTGCCGCCAAATTTACCTATTCCGCAAGATGATGGCGCTTGCAAACACCTTGAAGGGCGCTTGCTACCATCTATTAAACTGTTGAGCACATCAGGGCAGCAGGTAGATTTGAGTAAATTAAGTGGAACAACCGTTGTTTACATTTTCCCGATGATAGGCAGACCTGATGGACCGCCCATGACAGGCTGGAATGAAATCCCCGGTGCAAGAGGTTGCACGCCGCAGTCTTGCGCGTTTAGAGATAACCATGATGATTTTCTAAATTTAGGGGCAAAAATATATGGTTTAAGTGCTCAAACGCATGATGCTCAGCAAGAGGCAGTTGGAAGATTGCATCTTCCTTTTGAGTTACTCTGTGACGATTCTCTTAGCTTTGCAAATGCATTGATGCTGCCAACTTTTGAATACCATGGTCTCATGTTAATCAAACGGCTTACGCTTATTGTTAAAGATGGCAAAATCTGTGAAGTATTTTATCCAGTGTTTCCGCCGAATGAAAACGCGGCGCAAGTTCTTGAATGGCTTAGCAGCCACTCATTAATTTAAAATATCAATGAAGCAACTTCCCTCTGCCATCTTTTTAATGGGCCCAACCGCCAGCGGCAAAACAGGCGCAGCGGTCGAGTTGTATTCAAAACTCCCCGTTGAAATTATCAGTGTGGATTCAGCTTTGGTGTTTAAAGACATGAATATCGGTACCGCTAAGCCTGACTCAGCCATGCTTGCGAAGGCACCGCATCATTTAATTGATTTAATCCTACCGACGCAGGCGTATTCTGCTGCAAACTTTAGAAATGATGCACTGAGCCTAATGGCAGAAATCACCGCGCGTGGAAAAGTGCCGCTGTTGGTGGGTGGCACCATGCTGTATTTTAAAGCCTTGCAAGAAGGCTTAAGCGGTTTGCCAGAGGCTAACCCTGAAATTCGCGCAAGGTTAGATGCGCGCGCTGCACTGACTGGCTGGCCAGCCATGCATGAAAAACTTGCTTTGGTTGACCCTGTGACAGCCGCGCGCTTAGAGCCAAACGATGTGCAGCGCATTCAACGCGCTTTAGAGGTATTTGAAATTACGGGTGAGGCGATGTCAACGCTGATTGCCAAGCAAACAAGAGAAACGTTGCCCTACAATTTGCTTAAAATTGCTTTAGTGCCGAGCGAGCGCAAAGTGCTGCACGAGCGCATAGCCATGCGTTTTGACCAAATGCTGGCGGCGGGTTTTGTGGATGAGGTGAATGCGCTGATTGCAAAATACCCAACCCTAACGCCAGAATCGACTTCGATGCGCTGCGTAGGCTACAGGCAAACTTTAGAGTATATGCGCGGCGATTATGATTTGACTGAGTTGCGTGATAGAGGCATTTTTGCCACGCGCCAACTGGCAAAACGTCAACTTACATGGTTGCGTGGGATGGATGATGTGGTCGAAATTGACTGCTTAAATCCACAGTTGAATGCGCTAATTTTGGATAAAATAAAGCGGTTTTTGAACGCTTGATTTCATCCGAGCGATTTTTATGCCTCTGGAAGCCGCATAGATACTGGCTTACAGAGGAGGTGAAATGATTTGATGCAAAAAAAAGCGTTTTTTTGGCTATTTTTTTGTAGAAAATTTCTAAAGTGCTGATATGCGTTTTGCGGCTTCCACGCACTCATCAAAACTTGCCACCAACGCCATGCGTATGAAATTTTTGCCGGGGTTAATGCCATGCGCTTCACGTGCCAAAAAGCTGCCGGGCAGCACGGTGATATTGAAATCACGGTAAAGTTTTATCGCAAAATCGGTGTCTGAAATGCTTTTATCTTTCACACGCGCCCATAAGTAAAAAGCGGCATTAGGCATTTCAACTTCCAGCACATTTTTTAAAATGGGCGTAACCGTATTAAATTTTTGTGCGTAAAGTGTGCGGTTTTCTATCACATGCGCTTCATCATTCCACGCCGCGATTGAAGCCGCTTGTACGGCTGGGTTCATCGCGCAGCCGTGGTAAGTGCGATAAAGCGCAAATTTTTCAATAATGCTTTCATCACCCGCCACAAAGCCAGAGCGCATGCCCGGCACGTTAGAGCGCTTAGAAAGTGAGCTGAAAATTACTAAGTTTTTAAAATCACGGCCTAACAAATGCGCGGCTTGTAGCGCGCCAAGTGGTGGTTTGTTTTCGTCAAAGTAAATTTCTGAATAACATTCATCTGCCGCAACCACAAAACCGTATTGGTCGGAGAGGTCAAAAATGGTTTTCCACTGGTTTAAATCCATCACCTTGCCAGAAGGGTTGCCTGGGCTACACACAAATACCAACTGTGTACGTTTCAACACTTCCACAGGCACGCTGGCGAAGTCCATGGCGTGGTTGTTTTCAGGTAATGTGTTTAAAAAATAAGGTTCAGCGCCAGCTAAAAAAGCAGCGCCTTCATAAATTTGGTAAAAGGGGTTAGGTGAAATGACAACAGGCTTTTCATTACTAGAGTCAATGACTGCTTGGGCAAATGCAAATAACGCTTCACGGCTGCCATTCACAGGTAAAATAGCGGTTTCGGCGTTGGGTGGGGCAATGTTATAACGGCGCGCAATCCATTGTGAAATGGCTTTGCGCAAGGCTGGCACGCCAATGGTGGTTGGGTAGCTTGCAAGGCCAGCCAGATTATTCGTTAGCGCGTCTTTAATCAGTTGCGGTGTGGCGTGTTTAGGTTCACCAATCGATAGATTAATCGGACTAAAGTTAGCGTTGGGAGTAATACCGCTAAACAAATCACGCAAACGCTGAAATGGGTAAGGTTGTAATAAATCAAGATTTGGGTTCATGCAGGTATTATAAATTAGGTTGCTCAGTGAGTAAAAACAATCAACAAAATCATTTAGCAGTATTTGGGCTCTTATTTGGCGCTTTTTGCTGGGGAATAGTTTGGTATCCCTATCGCTTGATGGCGCAAGCGGGGGTTTCGGGCGTTGCTTCGAGTGTTTATACCTACGCCATTGCAGTCGTGTTAGGTGGCTTGATTACGGCGCGCTTATGGCGAGGAATGTTTAAGCAGCCAAAGATTATCATCTTGTTAGGCTTGATGTCGGGCTATACCAATTTAAGCTATGTGCTCGCTGTGATTGATGGCGATGTGATGCGAGTGATGCTGTTGTTTTACTTATCGCCTATTTGGACACTAATATTGGCACATTTTTGGCTCAAAGAAAAAACACATGTAATTGGCTATGTGGCTATGTTAATTTCACTGTTAGGTGCGTTTGTGATGCTCTATGATCCGCAGTCTGGCGGTCTGCCCGTGCCAAAAAATACGGCCGAGTGGCTGGCTTTAACCTCTGGGATAGGTTTTGCTATGACCAATATTATTACGCGTAAGGCGCAGGAACTGAGTTTAGTGGCTAAGTCTATGGCGGTATGGGTGGGGGTATCTGTCGTTTCGGCAATTTTTATGTTGTATCAAGACGGCGCGATACTGCGGCCAGATTTTTTTAATGCGCGGCATTGGATGATTATGGGGTTTATAGCACTTTTACTCATGGCAGCAACGAGTTTTGTGCAATACGGCGTAACGCGTATCGCGGCCACGCGTGCTTCTATATTATTTTTGTTTGAATTAGTGGTGGCAGCTATCGCTTCATATTATTTGGCTAACGAGCATATGACATGGAACGAATGGTTAGGCGGTAGTTTAATTGTGCTTGCAGCGATATTTGCTGCAAGCCAACAAGCAGCAGACTAACGATGAATGATTAGCAACATCCCATTAACCTATTTCGCCAAAACTTGCGCTCACATTGCGGTTAGCTTCTGCGGCAAAGCGGATTTTGAGCGATAAGTCATTGCGGGAGTCCGCGTTCGCCAATGCAGATTCTTCATCAATGCGACCCACAGAAAATAGCTTAAATAGTGATTGGTCAAAGGTTATCATACCAATGTCGTTGCTGTCAGCCATCATGGATTTAATTTCCCCCATTTTTTGTTTTTGGATGAGGTCGGAAATATACGGAGTGTTAATCATCACTTCAACAGCTGGCTCACGTTTACTTAAGGTGCCTGGCACTAGGCGCTGTGAAACAATCGCCACTAAATTCATTGCGATACCCAATAGCAGGCCGTTTCTATCGGTTTCTGGGAAGAACGAGATAATACGCTCTAAGGCTTGGTTAGCATTATTGGCGTGTAATGTAGCTAAGCATAAGTGACCCGTTTCAGCATAAGCCAAGGCATTTTTCATCCCTTCCATATCACGAATTTCACCAATTAAAATCACATCTGGTGCTTGGCGCATGGCATTTTTTAAGGCATTTTCAAAAGAGTGCGTATCAATTCCAACTTCACGCTGATCTACCACGGATTTTTTGTGGGTGTACATATACTCAATGGGATCTTCCACAGTCACGATATGGCCAGTAGCGTTGGCATTTCGATAGTCAATCATGGCCGCTAATGAGGTGGTTTTGCCTGAACCTGTGGCACCTACAATTAAAATAAGACCACGCTTGCGCATGATTAAGTTATTTAAGATGGGCGGTAAACCAAGTTTATCAATGGTTGGAATTTCAGTTTTGATATGACGAACAACCATACCGACTTCGCCACGTTGTTTAAACACGTTGACGCGAAAGCGACCGATGCTTTGTCTGCCAATAGCAAAATTACACTCCAAGTTTTCTTCAAACTCTTTAATTTGTGCCGGAGTCATAATGGAGTAAGCGAGGTCTCTAATCATGCCTGGCTGCATTTTTTGCGCATTGATAGGTAAGATTTCCCCTTCAATTTCCACATGTATTGGCGTGCCCGTACTGAAAAACAAATCTGACCCATTTTTATCGGTCATAAACTTTAAAATGGGTAAAATGGGACTGATGTCGATAGATTCCATGTTTATTCCTACTGCTTATTTGTTAAAACAAATACAACGTTTAATGTAAATGGGCACCACTCTAGCATAAAAATGCTTAATTTAATCATTTATATCATTAGTTTACAATGTATATCTCATCGCTTAACTTAAATGTTGTTTTAACATCCGTTGATAGCTTGACTCAAGTGATTTGGCAAAATCAACAGTGTTAAAAAGATGCGCATTATTTTTAGTTGTCTGCAATTTTTTGCGAATGGCATCTAGCTTTTGTGGCTCTGCCGCGAGTGTAATCGCTTTGCATTTGTAGTCATCAAGCGTGAAAGTAATTAACTCTGGCAATGCTACCGATTGAAGCAAACTGCCAGCCACGCGCGATGCAAATGTTTCGCCTGCGCAGGTGAGCACAGGTAAGCCCATCCATAAAGCGTCACTACAGGTGGTGTGCGCGTTATATGGCGCAGTATCTAAAAATAAATCAGCGTGTTTGTGGCGAGCTAAATGGTCGGCTATCGAAACACGTGGGGCAAACACTAATCTTTCTTTACTCACCTCCAATTGTTCTGCTTCGCGTAATAAATTTTGTTTAGCCCAAACGTTACAATCAAGTAACCACAACACACTGTTAGGTGTTGCTTGTAAAATCTGCATCCATACCCTAAAAACCTCTGGGGTAATTTTAAACGTTTGATTAAAACAGCAAAATACAAATGCATGCTCTGGCAAGCCGCATTCAGCCCGGCTTGGCGTTATGCCAATTGGCCGATTGCGGTCATTGGGTTGATAGCAAGGCAAGTTGACTAATTGCTCAGCGTAGTGCAGAGCAGACTCTGGTGGTGTAATAAAATGGTCTGTCAGCAGGTAGTCAAATAATGGCTTACCACTAGGCAGGTTGCCCATCGTGCCGGCAAAGCCTAGCCAATTGACATTAATGGGGGCGGGGCACAAAGCCGCAATGCCAGTGCGGCTGGTTTGTGTAAAGCCAGTTAAATCTACCAAAATGTCAATTTCGCAGGCGTTAATCTTTTTTGCGGCATCTAGGTCAGATAGTTGACGAATATCAATAAATTGGTCAAATGCTTTTTCTAGTCTTGCTCGCGCACTACTTTGGTCATTGACCCCATATGAAAATGCAAAAACTTCAAACTGATTTCTATCGTGTAACTCTATGAGTTCAGTAATTAAAAATGCCAGTGGATGCAAACGAAAATCTGCTGATAAATAAGCAATTCTGATTTTTTGATGATTTTTTTTGTATTGAAAATTAAGTTGTTGCGCTTGTTTAATGAGTGAGGCGTAACGATTTTGCACCCAGTTTGTTGCACATTGTTTTTGCTCTTCCGCCGTGGTGCCCGGCATGGCGAGGAAAGCAAACGGTGAAATTTGCGCGCTTGGCATCGTTTTTACCCAATGCCGAATTTGCGTAATATCGTCATCTAACCCCGCCCAATCGCAAATATGCTGTTTTTGATGCACCAAATGCACTTTGGCGTGAAAGAGCGTAGGGTTAAGCGACAGAGCTTTTTGATAACTGGTAATGGCTAAATCCAAGGCGCCCAATTCGCGCTGCACGTTACCTAGATTGTTATGAATATCCGCATCATTGGGTGTGATGGTGAGCGCTTTTTGGTAATGCAAGGCGGCCTCTTTGGGTTTGCCCAGTTCGCGTAAGGCATTGCCTAAATTGTACAAATACGCTGCATTGTTGGGTTCATACGCCAGCGCCTCGCTAAAGCACGCTTCGGCCATGGCAAAGTTGCCTAATGCGTGCGACTCATTACCTAGTGCTTGCAGCGCGTAGCATAAAGCATCGCGCACGTTTAAGTTTGTTTTAAGGATGCGTACCAAACGTCGAAAATAACCAGCGGCTTCTTCAAATCGGCCTAATTCAACACATAAATTACCACATTCAATTTGCGCGGCCAAATCTTTGGGGTTGCGCAATAAAATGTGTTGATAATGTTTCAGTTGATTTTCAGGTGTTTGCATGGCGTGATTTTAGCGCAACACACTTAAAACGCGCATGAAATTTTCACTCCAAATTTTGAAAATTCTCCCCGAGGATTTTTTATGCCTCTGGAAGCCGCATAGATACTGGCTTCCAGAGGTGGTCAAATGATATGTGATAAAAACATCCTGTTTTAAGTTGATTTTTCGTAGGAGAAAGCGGGCAGTTTTGCCAAACGTTTTAGCCCAAGTTTGCGTAGCAAAAAACGATTGGGATTGAGTAACCCGAGCAAGTCGCAATTTAAATTGAGTGGTTCATTACAAATCATGTTTGCTATCAGTTCGGCGCATAAAGGCGCGCTGGTAAATCCGCGGCTGCCATGTGCTGTGTTGATGTATAAGCCGTTGAGCCAAGGTAAACTTGTAGCATTTGCGTTTGCGCGGGGTGGTTTTGCGCCTAAAGTGGAAGCATCTAATAATTGACCAAGCAATGGAAAATAGTCTGGTGTGGTACAACGCAGACTGGCGCGGCCTGCAACTGGCTGTGTATTTAGCTGCGCATAAAGTGGTGCAGATAACAATTTTAAGGTGTTTAAATTGGCTTGGTGGTCTGTATCTGTTAAATGTAAGTCGGTATTTTCTGTGCTAAAGGTTGCGCCTAAGCTGTGAACTCCTTCCACACAAGGGCTTAAATAGCCATCGCTGCAAATGATGGTTTTTAAGGTTTGGCTGGTTTCAGTTGCTTGTAAAAAGCTCACTTGGCCACGCACAGCTTGCGTGGAAATATGAGCAGATTGCGCAAAATGTTTAGCAGAATTAGCGCAGCAAATCACCACATTTTCAGCAAAGATTGTTTTATTTTTGTCTAATTCTAATTCAAATATATTGTTACTATTCAATATAATATTTATTTTATTTAAAGTAATGGTTGATATATTTTTATGTTGCGTTAAGTGCGTTAACAGTATGTTGGGTTTAATCCAGCCGGCCTGCTTAAAGTACAAAGCAGCATGTTTTAGCGCCGTGCCTGATAGTTGGCTAGCAATTTCGGCACTCACATGTTGGCAAGGTGAATTTTCAGTAAAAAAATGCGCCACTTTTTGTATACGTGCTTGCTCACGCGCATTAAAACCCAGTTGCAACATCCCACAAGCATTAAAAGTGTGGGCAGGTAAATGGAGTGAGGCATAAAATGAGAGGCTATGCAAAAATGCAGCTAGATTGAAGGTGCTGAGTGAATCGCCGCTGCTTAACCGTGGGTAAAGCATAGCGCACGGGTTGCCAGAGGCTTCTTGGCCTAGTGCAGCATGTTGCTCAACGAGGGTGACTTTTACTCCGCGCTGGGCAAGTGCGTAGGCGGTGGCGCAGCCTGCAATGCCACCGCCAATGACGATAGCTGTTTTAGTCATGTGCGATACCTACAAATTTGCCTTGCAGCATTTCACGTTTTTTACCAAAACCGGCCTGTTTTTTGACATCAAATCCCGCTTGTAATAAACCGCGACGTACATCACCTGCGCTGGTAAAGGTGGCAAAAGTGCATAGCGGAGTTGATAACCTTGCCATTTGCTCAAATAATGCGGGTTGCCACATGGCTGGGTTTTTTCTGGGGGCAAAGCCATCTAAAAACCACGCATCGGTATTCATGCTCAGGCTGCTCAGTTGCTCGGTAGCATCACCAATAAGTAATGTGAGCTGAACACGTCCGTTAAATAACGCAACCGTTTGATGCTGAAGCAGTTGTGGATATTCATATAAAAATGGCTGGTAAATCGTGCTTAACTGTGGCCAATTTTGCAAAGCCTGCGTGATGCTTTGCAAGGTAAGCGGATATTTTTCAACACTATAAAATTGTAATACGGCTGCTGGCGGGGCGGTTTTTAGCCACAGGTCTGCGGCGCAGATAAAGTTTAACCCAGTACCAAAGCCTGTTTCAAAAATAGTAAAAGTATTGAAAGTGAGACTTTGCCAACGATTTAATAAATCGTTGCCTTGCAAAAACACGTAGTCAGTTTCGGCCAAGCCGTTATCGCTAGAAAAATATACGTCTTGAAAATCTGTTGCGAAAGGTTGGCCGTTTCGCCACTCAACATTTGCGTGCTGGATTGGTTTTGAGATATTGCACATGCCAGTATTTTATGATTTTTTGATGTTTTCGTGGTGTATCATCAGCATAAGAAGCAGCATAATTGCTAACTGCTGCCAAAACAAACTTGCACTTGAGGTATGGCTGATGATTAAACCTGTCACCAGCGGGCCAACTGCTGATAGTGAGGTATAAACAATGGAAACTTGTCTGACTTTATAGGTAATTTCATCCCCAGTATTATTGTGAATTGCCCATATAAGACCGAGTGAAAGTGTACTGGCAACCGCACCACCCAACACAAAGGCGGCGATAGAAAACATGGTTAACTGTTGCCCAAAAATTAGCGCAAAAACCAAAGTCATAATGGCAATAGCCACGCACATTTTTGTGGTTTTAAAGAGTCCGTGATGATCTGCCATCCAGCCGACTGGAAATTGAAAGCACATCGCTCCAGTTTGAAAAAGGGTGAGTAAAAACGCAGCATTGGCTGGTGTATAGCCAATATCAGCAATATAAACGGGAATAAAGGCCAACAGGCTACCTTCAGCATAGCCACCTAACCCAGCAACAATTGCACCAAAGCCTAGCCAAAATTTTAGACTGTTACTCAGAGAGAAAGTCTGTGTTACCGTCTGCGCTTGATTGTTGATGGCAACAGGCATAGCAAATGGAATGATTGCTAAAGCCAACATGATGACAGTGCTAGCAACCCAAAATGCATCCGGCTTAACGGTGTCTATCGACACAATCAACAATGGTCCTAAAATCGCAGCAAATGCGAGTAGAGATTCATGAATGCCAACAACGCGCCCACGTGCATTTGTTGGAACGAGATTATAGAGCCAAGTTTCTAGCGCAATCCATCGTAGTCCCAGACCAAAACCTATCAAAGCCGCAGGGATAAACCACAATGGCCAATGTATGAGCGGCATGAATGCAAAGCTTAATGCACTTAAACTAATGCCAAAAATCAAGGTGAGGCGATAGCCAAACTGGCGAGTAAGCTGGCCTGCCAGCAGTAAGCCAACGAGCATACCAACCCAAAATGCAGCACTGGTAAAACCGATATTTTCAACGCTAGCGTTTCTAGCCTTTAATGCGATAGGGATTAAAGTAACACCTAAGCCATATTGACCAAACTGCGCCAGTGCAGAGACAATATTGAGCGCGATAATGCTGATGTTGCGATGTTTGGCAGAAGTCTCAGGTGGCGTGTAGTCTTGCATGCTCAATACAATGGATAGATTGTGTTAAACCTGAGAGGCTAAATAACGTCTATCCCAGCTACTGACATCATACATAAAGTGCGCTAATTCAATCTCTTTAACATTGATAAAAGCATCTATAAAAGCATCGCCAAACATTTCTCGGGCAGTTTGGCTTTGTTTCAGTTGCGTAATCGCACTTTCTAAACCAATGGCAATTTGGCGCGGAAATTCGTAGCCGTCTCTATCATCAATGGGTTCAGTGGGTTTAAGTTTTTCTTGCATGCCACGTAAGCCACAAGCCAGTGAGGCTGCCATTGCCAAATACGGGTTTGCGTCGCTACCCGCAAAGCGATTTTCAATACGGCGAGCCGCCGCATTTGAATGAGGGACACGCAGACCAATAGTGCGGTTATCATGTCCCCATTGCAAGTTTACTGGAGCCTGTGTACCACGCGCATAGCGGCGCCAAGAGTTGAAGTAGGGCGCCATAAATGGCATTAAATCTGCCATGTAGTTTTGTAGGCCGGCAATGTATGCATAGAAATCTCGTGTAGCATTCCCTTTTTTGTCGCTAAAAATATTATTGCCTTTAGCGTCAACAATGCTTTGGTGAAGGTGCATAGAACTGCCATCATAATCGGCCAAAGGCTTGGCCATAAACACCGCATTTAAGCCATGTTGTGCGGCAATTTCACGCAGTGCAAGCTTAAACAGCACCACATCATCGGCGAGTTTCAATGCATTACCATGTATTAAATTGATTTCAAACTGATTGGGCGCCATTTCATGCAGCCAAGTATCCGTTTGGATTTCAAGCGCATCAAAAGTGGTTTGTAGCGCCTGCCAAAAATCGTGCATTTCAGCAGTGGAGTTGAGACTATAGCCCATTTGACGTTCAAGTTCTACGGCACCGCCACGCATATTAGGGGGTGTAAAGCCTAAAGCCTCTTGCCCGTCGCGCTTAAACAAATAAAACTCAATTTCAGGCGCAACAACTGGTTGCAAATCGAGTGCAAGATATTGTGCCAATATTTTTTTTAGCACGTTGCGCGGCGCGTGCTCTGAAGGCGTGCCGTCAAAGTTCATACAGTCGTGCAATACCCAAGCTCGTTGTGGCTGCCAAGGCAATATTTTAAAAGTGCTGTAATCTGGCTTGAGTATAGTGTCGTTATCCGTTGCACCAATCACATGCTCTTCGCAGTATTCGCCATTGATTGTTTGCAAAATCACCGCACGGGCAATGCGTAATTCTTTGCCATTGGCAAAGTCCTGACCGCGCATCACTTTGCCACGGAGCGTGCCGTTAATCGTAGGGAATACACACTCAACTTCTGTGATGTGATGCTTTTTGATTAACTCGGCGACTTTTTTTAAAGATGACATATGCTCAACTCTAAGTGGTATCAGGGTAAGTGTGCATTACTTCATTGTAGGCATCACAAACTCTGAGCCCAAGCTTTTTGCGGCTGATGGCCAGCGCGAAGTGGTGGTTTTGAGGCGTGTGTAAAAACGCATGCCTTCCGTGCCGTAAATGTGGTGGTCACCAAATAATGAGCGTTTCCAACCGCCAAAACTATGAAAAGCAATCGGCACAGGAATCGCCACATTCACGCCCACCATACCGGCTTGTACGCGGCTGGTGAATTCACGCGCGGCTTCACCGTCACGCGTGAAAATAGCCGTGCCATTGCCAAACTCATGGTCGTTGACTAATTGCAATGCTTCTTCAAAAGTGTTCGTGCGCACCATAGACAGTACAGGGCCAAAAATTTCTTCTTTATAAATACGCATATCTCTGGTGACATGGTCAAATAAGCAGGGTGCTAAAAAGAAGCCTTGTTCATGGCCTTTTAATTTGAAACCACGCCCATCAATGACCAGTTTTGCACCTTCACTCACGCCTAAATCGACATATTCTTTCACCTTGGCAAAGTGCTGTGGGGTCACTAGCGGCCCCATATCGGCTTTTTCATTTAAGCCTTGGTCTATCGTAATCGTTTTGACTTTTTCTTTGAGTTTTTCAACTAATGCATCAGCAATATTACCCACCGTGACTGCAACCGAAATCGCCATACAGCGTTCACCCGCAGAGCCGTAACCCGCACCAATTAGTGCATCGGCCACTTGGTCTAAATCAGCATCGGGCATCACCACTAAATGGTTTTTTGCGCCGCCTAAAGCTTGTACACGTTTGCCATTTTTAGTACCCGTGCTGTAAATATACTCGGCAATTGGCGTTGAGCCAACAAAGCTAATCGCTTGAATACGTTTATCCGTCAGCAGCACATCTACGGCCTCTTTGTCGCCGTTCACAATGTTGAAAACTCCCGTAGGTAAACCAGCCTCAGCCAGTAAATCTGCCAGCATCAGGCTGGCGCTCGGCGTTTTTTCGGAAGGTTTGAGCACAAAGGTGTTGCCTGTCGCCAACGCCATCGGAATCATCCACAACGGCACCATAACGGGAAAATTAAACGGCGTTATGCCTGCCACTACCCCTAGCGGTTGGTGCATGCTGTAAGTGTCAATGCCTGTGCCCACTTGTTCATTAAAGTCACCTTTGAGCAAATGCGGCATACCGCAAGCGAACTCAACCACTTCAATGCCGCGTGTCACTTCGCCGCGCGCGTCTGATATGGTTTTGCCATGCTCAAGAGAAATCGCTTTAGCTAAGTCGTTAGCGTGCTCATCTAGCAACGCCTTAAACTTAAACATAATGCGTGCGCGACGTAGTGGTGACGTGGCAGCCCATGCAGGAAAAGCCGCTTGCGCAGTAGCAATGGCGGCTTCCGTTTCAGCCGCGGTAGCATTGCAAAGTTTGGCAGAAACTTCACCCGTTGCTGGGTTGTAAACATCACTCAATCGATTGCTGTTGCCTGCAAAGTGTTGCCCATTGATGTAATGACCGATGATATTAGAGCTCATGTTTTTTTCCAATGTGTAAAGACTAAATGTGTGACTGTTGGTGCGCTGCCCAAGCTTGTTCATTTTTAAGATAGTTGTTGGCATCTAGGCCTGCTTCACCTTGCTTAGAAACAAACTGAATTGCATCAGCTAAGGTGTTAAAAATACGATTTATCTCATCTTTTTCAATGGTAAGCGGCGGGGAAATTGCAATTATGTCGCCCGTATAGCGCACGTGCAAACCTAATTCGTAACATTTTAGATAGGTGGCAAAGGCAAACGCGCCAGCTTTGCCTGCAATTGCCTCAAACTCAATACCAGCCACCAAGCCGATATTGCGAATATCCTTCACCATAGGCAAGCCTTTTAAACTGTGCGCGGCTTGCTCAAAATGCACGCTTAAACTGTTAGTACGGTTTTCTAACTGCTCCGATTTGAAAATTTCTAGTGTGGTGATTGCAGCGGCACAGGCAATAGGAATGGCGCTGTAAGTATAACCATGGGGTAGTTCTATAGCTCCAGCAGGGGATTTTTCCATAAAAGCGTCATAAATTTCGCGCTTTACTGCAACAGCCCCCATTGGCACCACGCCATTAGTCAGGCCTTTTGCGCAGGTCAAAATATCTGGTATAACATCAAAATAATCAGCCCCCCATTTGGTGCCTAATCGGCCAAAACCGGTGATGACTTCATCAAAAATCAGCAAAATGCCATATTGTGTGCAAATTTCGCGCAAGCGTTTTAAATAACCCGCTGGTGGAATGATGACGCCTGCAGAGCCTTGCATGGGCTCAACAATCAGTGCTGCAATCGTTGAGGGGTCATGCAACGCTAAAATACGTTGTTCAAACTCATTTGCTAATGCCACGCCGCCATCTGCTGGCACGCCTTTAGTAAAGGCATTTTTCGTGATGTCGAGTGGGTGGCGAATATGGTCAACACCCGCTAATGCGTTACCAAATGCTTTGCGGTTGCCAGCAATACCGCCTACCGAAATACCCCCAAAGTTGACCCCATGGTAACCACGCTCTCGGCCTATCAGTTTATTACGCAAGGGGTTGCCACAGGCACGATGATAGGCCAGCGCGATTTTGAGCGCAGTATCTGCAGATTCCGAACCGGAATTAGTAAAAAACACGCGGTCTAAGCCAGCTGGCATATAGTCAGCTAATTGGGTGGCGGCTTCAAAAGCCAACGGATGGCTACTTTGAAAAGCGGGCGCGTAATCGAGCGTTAATAGTTGCTTGCCAACGGCATTGGCAATCTCTTCGCGCCCATGGCCTGCAGGGGTGCACCACAAACCGGCAGTGCCATCTAAAATTTGTCTATCGTCTATTGATGTGTAGTAGTTACCCTTTGCGGCCTTAAATAAACGCGGCATAGACTTAAACTGACGGTTTGCGGTAAATGGTATCCAGTAATGGGATAAATTGGGTAAAGAAACTTGCGAGGCTTGCGACATGTGATTTCCAAGATTTTACTTATTTTTAGCATATTCAGCTGTTTACATGGGCTTGTCAAGGTAGGTTTAGGAGTACACTTATAGACAAAGAAAAAACGGGGTGAATGATGCGTGTTTTGGTGTTAGGTGCAGGAGTCATCGGCGTAACAAGCGCTTATTATTTAGCTAAAAATGGCTTTGAGGTGACGGTGATTGACCGCCAAGCTGCCGTTGGTTTAGAAACCAGTTTTGCCAATGCTGGGCAAATTTCACCTGGTTACTCCGCCCCGTGGGCTGCGCCAGGTGTGCCGATGAAAGCCCTTAAATGGTTGTTTCAGCGCCACGCGCCCTTAGCACTCAAGCCAGACTTTACCCTGTGGCAATTGCAATGGACGTTCAAATTATTGCAAAACTGCAATGCAAAAAGTTATGACCTTAACAAAGAGCGCATGATGCGCTTGGCGGAGTATAGCCGTGATTGCTTAGATGGCTTGCGAGAGCAACTGGGGATTCAATATGAAGGGCGCACCCAAGGCACTCTACAAGTGTTTCGCACCCAAAAACAATTAGACGCTGAAGCCAAAGATATTGCTGTATTGGCGCGCTTAGGCGTGCCGTTTGAGCATTTAGACCCCGATGGCTGCGTGTGTGCGGAGCCTGCATTGGCCACTGTAAAAAATCAACTACTCGGTGGTTTACGCTTACCGCATGATGAAACTGGCGATTGCCAATTATTTACCTCTGCATTGGCTTTAGAAGCGCAAAAGTTGGGCGTTCAATTTATTCACAATGTCACCATCAACAAGCTGATTGCGAGCGAAAGTAAACTAACTGGCATTGAAATTCAAACCGAGCAGGGCGTACAAACCTTAAAAGCGGAGCAATACCTAGTGGCGCTGGGCAGTTATTCACGGGCCATGCTTCAGCAATTGGCGATTCAAATCCCCGTTTATCCAGTAAAAGGCTATTCACTCACTGTGCCTATTGTGAATAGTACAGCATCGCCCATTTCAACCGTGATGGACGAAACCTATAAAGTGGCTATTACGCGCTTTGATCAACGCATTCGGGTTGGCGGCATGGCAGAGTTGGCAGGCTTTGATTTAAGCTTAAACCCACGCCGCCGTGAAACCTTAGAAATGGTGTTAAATGGTTTATTTCCTCAAGCGGGCGATGTGAGCAAAGCCGAGTTTTGGACTGGCTTACGCCCCATGACACCTGACGGCACGCCGATTATTGGCAAAGCATCAAGCAGCTTTAATAATTTATGGTTAAGCACCGGCCACGGCACATTAGGCTGGACAATGGCCTGCGGCTCAGGCCGCGTGTTGGCGGATATGATAGCAAACCAAACACCAGAAATTAAAGTAGATGATTTGGGGTTAAATCGATACGGAAGCTGATTACCAAAGTATTTTTATGGTTTATTCTTTTTAGTTATATCAACTCAATGCTATCCGAGAGAAATTTATACCTCTGTAAGCCAGTCTGCAATCGGCTTGCAGAGGTGGTGAAATGATTTTGTGTTAAAACGGGTTGATTTAATGGGTTTTAAAGTGGTTTTTGTAATTCAATGGAGTCTGACCCCATTGATTTTCATTGGTTTTGTACAGTACACGCTACCCTGGTAATAAAGTTAATAGATAGGTGGGATAAATATGAAGTTTTTTATTACGAGTGATGCTAATTGGGAATCTAAAGTAAATGTTACGTTACACGCTTTATCAGATTTTGGATACAAAGATTTTTTTGCTGGTAAGGACTATGGAGAGGGATTAGCTGAAATTGCCGTTTTTTATATGTGTCGAGACCCAGCTTTAAATTTTAAACGTCGTGTCCGCTTATCGAAAAAAGATAAAGTGCTTTACATGGATATTATGCTTGATTTGCCAACGATGGTTGAAGCAGACTTTAAACTTCGAAAAAGAATTGTCGCTGAGAAACTGTTAGCAGAGGTTGCAGAAGTGTTATCTAAATATAAAGTAACCGATTTTAATAAAGCTCAATTTCTGAATGATTTAGTAAGCTTTATATCCAAGACTGGCTGGATATAAGAGATAAGTTGGATTCAACTACGAAGTGCGACACCTTGATAATCAATATAGTTAGACTCCATTAATTGATAGTCTTAACTTTACATTTTCAACCTTTGATTGAAGATGTCGCTAAACTGCATTTCCCTTTATAATTTTACCTCCAAATCCCTCCAGTTACTTTAGAAAGCCATAACCATGAAAGTGATTCAAACTCCCGACGCTCCAGCCGCCATTGGCCCTTACTCACAAGCCATTGCGGTGGGTAATTTTTTATTTACTTCTGGGCAAATTCCATTGCGCCCAGATGGCACGCTCAATGATGGCGACATTAGCGTGCAAACCACACAAGTATTGGCCAACTTAAAAGGGGTGGTTGAAGCCGCAGGCGCAAGTTTAGATAAAGTGGTGAAAACCACGGTGTTTTTGAAAAACTTGGATGACTTTGTGGCGATGAATAAAGTCTATGGTGAAACGTTTGGCAGCCATACGCCAGCACGTTCAACCGTGCAAGTGGCTAAATTGCCACGCGATGTGTTACTGGAAATTGAAGCGATTGTATCGTTATAATTCAATATATTAACTAATTTAGTTAATATGTAGCTTTAAGTTTTGATAAACAGTCATTAAACGTGTTGGCGAGCTTGGTAACGTCTGCCTGCGTGGTTGAAGGGCAGACTAACATCATGTTGTGAAAAGGTGTGAGCAATACGCCACGGTTGAGCAAATATAAGTGGATTGCGCTTTCTAAAGTTTCATTTTGGGCAGCGCGCGCTTGGGCAGCATTATTCGGCGCTTTTTCACAAAATTGCAGTTCTAATCTTGCGCCCATGCGTGAAATTTGCCAAGGTAAATCGTGCGCTTGAATGGTTTTCATTAAAGCAACTTCTAACGTGCTGGCTAAATTGCGCATGTGTTGGTAAGCGGATTCTGTCGCCACTTGTGTTAGCGTAGCATGAATCGCAGCAAGCGTCATCATATTGCCAGATAGCGTTGTGCCAATGCCAGAGTGCCCAGCTGGCGCGGCGTCTTTAGCGCTTTGCATCCGTGCAGCCATTTTAGCGCTAAATCCATAAGCGGCAGCTGGTAATCCGCCAGCAATCGGTTTGCCTACTACTAAAAAGTCAGGTGTTACCTTATTGGCTTTTGCCCAGCCACCGTGCGCAGTTGAAATAGTGTGAGTTTCATCTAATATTAAAAGCGTGCCGTATTTTGTGCAAAGTGCGCGTAAACTTTCAATAAAACCATCATTTGGCAACACCATGCCGCAATTGGTGAGTGCGGGTTCTGTGAGCAAGGCAGCAAATTCGCCGCTGACCAAAGCCTGTTCAACTGCGTCTAAGTCATTAAAAGGCACGGCAACGGTGTATAAGCCTAAACTGTGCACTTGGCCAAGCAAACTGGCGCGGTTTTCAGTTTTTTCGTCAACCACATCCACCATAGTGTCATCTACCGTGCCGTGATAACAACCATCAAATACCAGTAATTTTCTACGTTGCGTCACCGCACGCGCCCACCGCAAAACAAAGCGATTAGCGTCAGTTGCAGTGGTGGCAAGTTGCCAATACGGTAAGCCAAAAAATGCTGTAAGCGCATTGCCTACATCTGGGGCTAATGTCGAGGGCAACATAGCGGTGTAGCCTTTATTGGCTTGGTTTGCAATGGCCTGCGCAACCGCAGCTGGACAATGACCAAACATCGCACCGGTATCGCCTAAGCAAAAATCCGTGTAATCAATATTATCCGCACAAGTGAAATGTGCGCCTTGCGCATGGCTAACAAAGAGTGGCGCGGGCGTACCCCAATCGTTCATCCAGTGCATGGGCACGCCATATAAAAAATGCTGTTGAGCGCTTGCGGCAAGCGCCATAGAGTTAGGATGCAATTGCTGATAACGTTCACGCTCGTTTGCTAACAGTTGTTCGGCATTGCAGGCGAGTGTTTGAGAATTCATTTTTATATTGAACACACTAAACGATGATTACACCTATAATACTATTTAATCTTATCGTTGTTTAAGGTCAATTGTATGGATCACGCATTTGCATATCTTTCTACCAGCGGATTTTTAGGTTTACCTATAGATAACAACGCAGGTAAAAAGCCTTATGCCATTGCTGGTATTAATTGGGATGGCAGTTGCACTAATCGTCCCGGCGCACGTTTTGGGCCAAGTGCAATACGTCATGCCAGCCAAATGTTATGCGATGCGATACATCCCGTATTTGATGTTACACCACTCGCGCATCTGCAAGATGTGGGCGATTTAGCTTTACCTAATACCAGTTTAGAAGCCATGCGCAATGCATTGATGCCACAAGCCTCAGCGCTCATTAAAAATAGCACCATGATTTGGCTAGGTGGAGATCACTCGATTACGCTGCCACTGTTGCGCGCGTATAAAGCCCAATACCAACAACCGCTTGCCTGCATTCATTTTGATGCCCATTGCGATACTTGGACAGACCATTTTGGCGAGCCTTCTGGCCATGGTACTTGGGTGTATGAGGCCATTACCGAAGGCTTGGTTGACCCCGCGTGCTTTGTGCAAATTGGCATACGCTCGGCAGGTGAGCGCGCTGCGCGCGAGTTTGTGAGTGACCAAGGTGGCAAAATTTATACCGCACGTGAGCTACGTGGAAAAGATGGTGATGCTCTACAAAGTGTGATTGATGAAGTGCGTGCCCGCATGGCAAAAGCTGGCCATCCGCCGCTGTATTTAACGTTTGATATTGATGCCTTAGACCCAGCATTTGCGCCCGGCACAGGCACGCCAGAAGTAGGGGGCTTATCTACTTCACAAGCCATGACTTTATTAGAAGCTTGGCACGACTTAAACTGGGTTGGTATGGATTTAACAGAAGTTTCACCACCTTATGATCATGCGGAACTAACCTCAAACGCTGCCGCTGTGATGGTGTGGACTTGGCTGTGTGGCCAACTTTACAACAAGAAGAGTAGGTAGTTCACATGTTCGCTAACGATTTAAAACTCACGCAAAACTCTTATTACGCTGCCAGCGCCAATGCACAGCCCAATTACCCTACACTTGGAGAGGATGTAGAGGCGGATGTTTGTGTGGTGGGTGGCGGATTTGCAGGGTTATCGGCGGCAATTGAATTGGCAGACCGTGGCTATTCGGTGGTGGTGCTCGAAGCGCATCATATTGGGTTTGGCGCGAGTGGTCGCAATGGTGGGCAGTTAATTGCGGGTTTAGCATGCGAGCAAGATGTGATTGAAAACGCATTGGGGTTTGAGGCTGCTAAACAAGTATGGAATATGTCGCTGGAAGCACTCGATTTGGTGCGTGAACGCGTCAAACGTTTTGATATTCAATGTGACTTAACGGATGGATTTATGGGGGTGGCGGTGAATGCAAAAAAAACGGCCAAACTCAATGATTGGCTAGACGGAATGGCGCAACGCTACGCTTATGATGTTCAGCGCATTGCGCCCAATGACATCAAAACATGGATAAACAGTCCACGTTACCATAGCGGCTATTTTGACAAAACTGGCGGGCATATTCATCCGCTCAATTATTGTTTAGGGTTGGCAAACTCAGCGAAAAGTTTAGGCGTGCGCATTTTTACAAATTCGGCAGTGATTGACATGCAGCAAGGCGAAACGGCTACGTTGCATACCAAGCGCGGAACGGTGAAAGCTAAATTTGTGGTGCTGGCGGGCAATATGTATTTGCCAGAAATCTCACCAAAATTGGCGCCTAGCCTCACAAAACGGATTATGCCTGTCGGCACTTATATTATTGGCACTGAGCCGATTGATGCAGATTTAGCTAAAGAACTTATAGCTTCAAACGCCGCTGTGTGCGACACCAATTTTGTGTTGGATTATTTTAGATTTTCTGCTAGTAACGCAAAAAACAAGCCTCGGATGATTTACGGCGGGCGTGTCAGCTATAGCGCGATGACGCCATTTAACCTCACCGGTAAAATGCAAGCACGCATGGCTGAGACTTTTCCGCAACTGGCTAACACTAAAGTGGAATACACTTGGGGCGGCTTTGTGGACATTACCATGAGTCGTGCGCCAGATTTTGGGCGCATTAGCAATAATATTTATTATTTACAAGGTTTTTCTGGCCACGGCGTAGCCCTGACAGGCTTGGCTGGCAAATTGGTGGCAGAGGCGATTGCTGGGCAATCGCAACGTTTAGATGTATTTGCGAAAATTAAACACCATGATTTTCAAGGGGGAAAATGGCTGCGCACGCCTGCTTTAGTGTTGGGTATGGCGTGGTATCAATTGCGCGACGCGCTGGGCTGAAAACGCTGAATCAGTGCCTGCGCGGGCGAATAGCTTTGTTGCGCGGTACTCTTAGCCTCGCTGTACAACGGTACTATCTCGGCTTCTGCGTTCCGTGCGCCTCACTCTTCATCCCACTCGCTCACTTATTCAGCGTTTACATGATTTTTAACTATAAAAAATGATAAATAAAATCACGAAAATCGCCCGAGAAAAAATTTCGCCTCTGCAAGCCTTATTCTATGCGGCTTCCAGAGCATCAAAATGATTTGATGTGAAAATAAGGTTAATTTTAGGTTTTTTTTAATCAACAATTATAAACAGAATATTTAAAAATAAACGTATTAAACTGCTTGCTAGAAATGTTGCTACAAGCGTAGTATGTGCTTGTGGAAAGTATCAACCCAACTAAATAAAATAAGAGACTTGAAGTAACCAGTGGCGGTAACGCTGCTAAGCAATAGCTCTGCTATGAAAACCAAGCATAAAAAACCAGTTGTTCTCTTGCCTGCTGATGTTAAACAGCTTGGCATGCATCCATTTCACGCGGTGGGGCAAAAGTACATTTTAGCCGTGGCCGATGCTGCTGAAGCGACACCACTGTTAGTTCCTGCGGTTAGCGATTATTTAGATATTGAAAATTTGCTCGATATGGCCGATGGTATTGTGCTGACAGGCTCAGTATCTAATGTCCACCCCTCACATTTTGGTCAAAAAGTGCTTGATCCTAGCTTGCCCTTAGACCCCGCGCGCGACGCACTGACTTTAAAAATAATTCAACATGCTGTGCAAATAGGTGTGCCATTGCTGGCCATTTGCCGTGGTTTTCAAGAGATGAATGTTGCTTTTGGCGGCAGCTTGCATCAAGCTGTGCAGGCTACAGGTCATTTGAATGACCACCGTGAAGATAAAAATGCCGATATTGAAACACAGTACGCGCCCATACACCCCGTGCACTTAACGCAAGGCGGTATGTTGGCAAAAATTACCCAAGTAAGCAGTATGCAAGTTAATTCGCTACATGGGCAAGGCGTTGACCAACTAGGCTTAGGGCTAACCGCTGAGGCGACTGCACCTGATGGGCTGATTGAAGCGATTTCAGTCAATCATGCCAAAACTTTTGCGCTGGGCGTGCAATGGCACCCCGAGTGGAAAGTGATGGAAAATCCACAATATTTAGCGATTTTTAAAGCATTTGGCGTGGCTTGCAAATTAAGAATGCGACGACACGAACCACCTGATTGAGTGTTTGAATGTAAATTTAAACCTCACAAAACTTCAGGAGCAAGCAAAATGACAGAAAAAACCGTAACAAATCATATCGATATGGATAAGTGGCTAACAGATAATAATATTACCGAAGTGGAATGCTTGGTGCCCGATTTAACAGGTGTGGCACGGGGGAAAATCTTACCGCGTGAGAAATTCTCAACAGACCGAGCCATGCGCTTGCCAGAAGCGGTATTTGGTATGACGGTAACGGGGGAATCTCCAGAGGATCACGAAGGTTACGATAGGGTATTTGGCTTTACCGATAAAGACATGGTGTTGATTCCAGACCCCAGCACATTACGTGTGGTACCGTGGGCGCAAGACCCAACCGCACAAGTGATTATGGATTGTGTTGATCATCATGGTAAGCCGATTGATTTTGCACCAAGAAACGTATTGCGTCGCGTGACCAATTTGTATAAAGATTTAGGCTTTACTCCTATTGTTGCGCCTGAGCTAGAGTTTTATTTGCTTGAGCGCAATACTGATCCAGATGTTGCGCTCAGTCCGCCAGTAGGTCGAAGCGGTCGCAAAGAAACTAGCCGTCAGTTGTTTAGCATTGATGCGGTGAATGAGTTTGATCCGGTATTTGAAGACCTTTATGATTATTGCGATTTAATGGGCTTAGAGTTGGATACGTTGATTCATGAGTTTGGTGCAGGGCAAATGGAAATCAACTTTTTACATGACGAGCCTATGGTGCTGGCTGATAAGACCTTTTTCTTTAAGCGCACCCTGCGTGAAGTCGCCATGCGTCACGGCATGTATGCGACTTTTATGGCAAAACCTATGCAAAATGAGCCAGGCTCGGCCATGCATATACACCAAAGCGTGATTGATGCTAAAACAGGCAACAATATTTTTAGTAAAGCCGATGGCACAGCTTCGCCCATTTTCTTTAACTATATTGCAGGGCTTCAAAAATACTTACCTGCGGCAATGGTGCTGCTTGCACCTTATGTGAATTCATATCGTCGCATCGTGCGTAATGGCGCTGCGCCGATTAACATTGAGTGGGGATATGATAACCGCACAGTGGGTATTCGTGTGCCGATTTCAGAGCCTAATGCACGTCGGGTTGAAAATCGGGTGGTGGGTGCAGATGCAAACCCTTATTTGGCAATGGCAGTCACTTTGGCCTGTGGATATTTAGGCATTAAAGAAAAATTGCAACCCACCGCAGAAACCACTGGTAGTGCCTACGCGCTGGATTACCAATTGCCACGTGGTCTTTCTGAGGCGATTCGCGAACTAGAAGATGCAAAAGCTTTGCATGAAGTGTTAGGCAAAAATTTTGTCGATGTATATTTAGCAGTAAAAGATGCTGAACATGATGAGTTTATGCGTGTGATTAGTCCATGGGAACGCGAACACCTTTTAATGCACGTTTAAAGTTAATTTAGTTATATCGAGAATATCATGACGAATACCAAAGAAATTCAGACGTTAGATTCAGCGCACTATATGCATCCATTCACAGACCATAAAAGTCTGGCGGCTAAAGGCGCACGTGTTATTACCAAAGCAGATAATGTACACATTTGGGATTCTGAAGGGCATAAAATCTTTGATGCAATGTCGGGCTTGTGGTGCGTCAATGTGGGCTACGGACGCAAAGAGCTAGTGGATGCCGCTGCCAAACAGATGACGGAGTTGCCGTTTTATAATAGCTTTTTCCAAACCACTAATGTTCCCGCGGTAAAGCTGGCTGAAAAAATTATTCAGCTGGCTGGTAACAACTTTAGCCATGTGTTTTTTAGTAGCTCTGGTTCTGAATCTAACGACACTAATGTGCGTATGGTGCGCCATTATTGGGCAACACTTGGGCAACCGCAGCGCACTGTAATCATCAGCCGTAAAAATGCTTATCATGGCTCTACGATGGTAGGCTCATCGCTTGGTGGCATGGAAGGTATGCACACACAAGGTGGTGTTATTCCAGATATAGTGCATATCGAGCAACCATATCAATATGATCTTGCCCCGAATGAAGATAGTGATGCATTTGGCATTAAAGCGGCAGGTTGGTTAGAGGCTAAAATTTTAGAAGTGGGCGCAGATAAGGTTGCAGCATTTATTGGCGAGCCAGTACAAGGTGCTGGTGGGGTGATTATTCCACCTAAAACTTACTGGCCAGAAATTCAGCGTATTTGTGATAAATACGGAATTTTGTTGATTTGTGATGAAGTTATTTGCGGTTTTGGGCGACTTGGTACATGGTTTGGTTCACAACTCATGGGCGCTAAACCAGATCTAATGACTTTTGCCAAAGGGGTGACCTCTGGCTATATTCCATTGGGTGGAGTTGTGGTGGGTAAACGCGTTGCAAAAGTTCTGATAGAGCAGGGCGGAGAGTTTAATCATGGCTATACATATTCAGGACACCCCACCGCTTGCGCTGTGGCAATAGCCAATTTAGAAATTATCGAAAAAGAAGACTTAGTCAATCAGGTGCGTTATGAGACAGGTCCATATTTAGCACAAAAATATCGAGAATTAGCTAAGCATCCTTTAGTGGCTGACGCCAAAACGTGTGGCTTGGTGGCTGGTTTTGTGCTGATGAAAGATAAAAATAACCATACACATTTTGACGAAAATTTAGAGGTAGGCATGATTTGTCGCGGGCATTGTTTTGCAAATGGTTTAATTATGCGTGCAGTAGGCGATCGTATGATTATTGCGCCGCCACTCGTGACCACTAAAGCACAAATTGATGAAATGGCTGGGTTAATATATTTGTGTTTGGATGCTACATTAGCTGATTTAAAAAAACTAGGCGTGATGTAGTCGTCAAGCAATAATGGAGAACAGCTTGATGTTTATGGTTGACGCACCACCATTGGTCAAATGTGTCGCGCATGCTCTTTTATAGCGCGTGTTTATTTCTTTTTTAATGACGAATAATTTGAAGTATTGCGCGCTAAACACTGGTCTTAGACCATATTTATTGAAACAGCACATTTAAACACTTGAACTTAATTTAGGAACGTAAAAAAAGACTTAGTTTGGCATATTAAATGCTTCATCAAACATAATTACTGATAGAATTATTTTTGAGTTGAGTGTGCGAGGATATATGATTAGAAAGCTAGTTAGAGATGGTTAATTGCTTTGTATACAATACGATTTGGGATTTTTTGATTACTTTTAACTTTAAAATTTTGGAGCTTTAAATGAACAATTCATTCAATATAAGTTTGTTGAATAAAAGTGTGCTAAATGCATTATTGATTATTGGTATGACTTTGGTGACTGCTTCATGCGGTGACTCTGGTAAAAAAACAGCTGAAGATAAACCTGCTTCAACTTCAGACGCTAATGTTGCATCAAGCAGTGCATCTAGCCAAACGCCATCAGCAAATGCTTCAGATGAAGAAAAGATTCTTAATATTTACAACTGGTCTGATTATATAGCGCCAGATACTATCGAAAATTTTGAAAAAGAAACGGGCATCAAAGTACGCTATGATGTGTTTGATAGCAATGAGATTTTGCATGCAAAATTAATTGCTAAAAACACGGGTTATGACATCGTTGTGCCATCTTCAAATTGGGCTAAACAGCAGTTAGATGGTGGATTATTTCAAAAGTTAGATAAGACAAAACTCCCCAACTGGAAAAACCTAGATACAGGCATTCTCAAGCAAATGGAAGGTGTAGACCCTGGTAACCAGTATTTGATTGACTGGATGTGGAGCTATAACACAGTTGGCATTAACGAAGATAAAGTCAAAGCTGCGCTTGGCGACACCCCTATGCCTGACAATGCTTGGGATTTGATATTTAATCCAACATATACTAATAAATTAAAATCGTGTGGTATTACCATGTTGGACACTCCCACTGATGTGTTTCAAGCAGCATTGCATTATATGGGTAAACCAGTATTTACAGCCTCAAATGAAGACTACCAAGCTGCGTTTGAGATGCTGATGAAAGTGCGACCTGATATTAAAAAATTCAATTCTGGCGGTCAAATTGAAGATTTAGCTGGGGGCAATGTTTGTGTGGCTTATGGTTGGGCTGGTGATTTTAATTTGGCGCGTAAACGCTCTATTGAGAATAAATCAGAGCAAAAAATTGTAGCGCTTGTACCAAAAACGGGTGGCTTGATTTTTATGGATACCATGGCGATTCCAGCCGATGCTAAACACCCTAATAATGCACATATATTTATGAACTATGTGATGCAACCAAAAGTAGCTGCAGCCATTACCAATGAGGTCACCTATGCTAATCCAAACAGAGCAGCAACTGAATTTGTTGATGATGAAATTAAAAACAATAAATCTGTATATTTATCTGATGAGGATTTAGCAAAAATGGTACCCCCTGGTGTGGAGAGCCAAGAAGCTAAACGCACTTTGACGCGTTTATATACGAAATTCAAATCTGGCGTTTAGTTTGTTTAAAAGTGTGAGGCGCAAAACTCGCCTCACACATAGCATTCTTCACTGGGCATCCACTCATTAAGGGTTTTTTATGGCAACCGCACCTAAAGAAGTCAATCAGTCTGCAGAAGAAGTTTTATTGCGTGTAGAAAATGTAACTAAAATTTACGACGGCACAGTAAAAGCGGTAGATGATGTTTCATTGACCGTGAATAAAGGTGAAATATTTGCGCTTCTTGGCGGTTCAGGTTGTGGAAAATCAACGCTTTTACGCATGATGGCGGGCTTTGAAACCCCTACTAAAGGGAAAATTTACTTAGCAGGACAAGATATTACCAATTTGCCGCCATACCAACGTCCTATTAACATGATGTTTCAGTCTTACGCGTTGTTCCCACATTTGAGCGTATGGGAAAACATTGCATTTGGCCTAAAGCGCGATGGCATGCCTAAAGATCAAATCGCAGAACGCGTAGAAAAAATGTTGAATCTTGCGCAACTTAACAAGTACGCACAACGTAAGCCTCATCAACTTTCAGGTGGACAGCAACAACGTGTTGCTTTGGTGCGCAGTCTGGCAAAGCGTCCTCAATTGCTTCTCCTAGATGAGCCATTGGGTGCTCTTGATAAAAAGTTACGTGAAACGACGCAACTAGAGTTGGTCAATATTATTGAAGAGGTTGGCGTGACTTGTGTACTTGTCACACATGACCAAGAAGAAGCCATGACTATGGCATCGCGTATAGCGGTGATGTCAGAAGGTTATTTTTTACAAGTAGGTGCGCCAGACGCAGTGTATGAAATGCCTAATAGTCGCAAAGTGGCTGATTTTATTGGCAATGTGAATTTATTTGATGGTGTAATTGAAGAGGATGAGGCCGATCACGTGACCGTGCGGTGTCCTGAATGTATACATTATGTGGGGCATGGCGTGAGCGGGCACTCGGGTATGGTTGTTGGTGTTGCGTTACGTCCAGAAAAGATTATTTTGTCTGATAAAAAACCCAAGGGTGAATATAACTGGTGTGAAGGTGAAGTCATCGAAATTGTCTATTTTGGAGCGCATACGACTTATCACCTTAAACTTGACAGTGGCAAGGTGATTAAAGCGCAAGAGCTTAACAATACGCGTGATTTGAGCTGTGGACTTACATGGGGTGATAGAGCTTACGCGCATTGGAACGATTTGGCGATGGTTGTACTAGCACAATAAAAATTGGAGAGAAAAATGGCGATTAACCAAGGTTTTTTCTCGCGGTTGTTAGATGGAAAGCATGCTGTCATTAGCATTCCATACTTTTGGTTTATTCTATTGGCAGCCATCCCTATTCTGATAATTCTAAAAATTAGTTTATCTGAAATGCAAGGTACTTCAGTTTCTAATATGATTGATTGGAGTAACGGTTGGCCTAAACTAACACTTAATTTTTCAAGTTATCAGTTTATTTTCAGCGACTCTTTGTATCTTAAAACATACTTATCGTCAATTAAGTATGCCTTACTAACCACATTGATTTGTTTGGTGATTGGTTATCCATTTGCCTATTTTATGGCACGTTCACCCAAGCATTTACAGCCTATGTTGCTTATGCTCATTATGTTGCCATTTTGGACATCATTTTTACTACGCATTTATGCTTGGAAAACGCTATTAGAAAATAATGGCATTATCAACAATGTATTGATGAGTATGGGAGTGATTGATGCGCCAATCGCAATGATGAACACGCCTTTTTCTTTGATGATAGGCATGGTGTACTCTTACCTACCATTTATGATTTTGCCTCTGTACGCAAATTTGTCCAAGTTAGATATTCGCTATTTAGAAGCTGCCGCAGACCTCGGTACAAGCCCATTTAAGGCGTTTTGGTTGATTACCGTACCGCTTTCGAAAGCGGGCATTATTGCAGGCTCGATGCTGGTATTTATTCCTACTATTGGTGAGTATGTTATTCCAGAACTATTGGGGGGGTCAAGCACGTTGATGATTGGTCGTGTGCTTTGGAATGAATTTTTTAGCAACAATGATTGGCCGATGGCTTCTGCTGTGGCGGTAGTGATGATATTGCTTATTTTAGTGCCAATGGCGATATACAATAAATCTCAAGCAGAAGCGGAGGCCAAATAATGAGCCAAGCGACCAATAACAAAATATTTTCTAACCTATGGATGATTGCGGTTTATTTATTTTTGTACTTACCCATCCTCACGCTGGTAGTTTACTCTTTTAATGACTCAAAACTGATTTCCACTTGGACGCATGCAAGTTTGCGCTGGTACGAAGCTTTAATTAAAGACGATGATTTGATTTCAGCCGTTTTGTTGTCACTTAAAATTGCAGGCATTTCTGCGCTCATGTCCGTGTTCTTTGGTACGTTTACAGCGTTTGCCTTAAACCGTTATAAACGTTTTACAGGTCGCACTTTGCTATCATCCATGTCTAGCATGCCGCTGGTGATGCCCGATGTTATCGTGGGCTTATCATTGTTATTGATGATTATTTCAGTGCAGCATTGGCTAGGTTTTCCTGATAAGGGCTTGTTTACTATCTTGCTGGGCCATGCATTATTGGGCACGGCTTATGCCGCAGTCGTGGTCACATCACGTTTACGAGAAATGGATGGAAAACTGGATGAAGCGGCCATGGATTTAGGCTGTAAACCTTGGCAAGTATTTTACTTGGTAACATTGCCGCTGTTATTGCCAGCACTGATTTCCGCATTTTTACTGACGTTTACTTTATCCTTTGACGATGTAGTGCTATCGTCATTTTTATCTGGCCCAGGCTACTCTACTATGCCAATGGTGATTTTCTCGCGTGCGAGATTAGGGTTAAATCCTACCATCAATGCGGTGGCGACAGTCACCATTGTGGTTGTAACTATTGCTGTAATCGCATCGAGCTTTTATACCTCGCACCAAGAGCGCAAGCGTAAACGTGAAGAGGCACAGGCCTATAGCGATAGCAACAAGTAGCAGTTTGCTAGGTGCGATATCTAAAGCACCTAGCTTAAAACCTTAAAAGTAGAACATCATGGCGCTTCAAATCAAGCACACAGCATTACTAAAAAATAACCGCACTCTGTTAGCTGGTCAATGGGTTGGGGCGGATTCTGGTGAAACATTTACCGTCACTAACCCTGCGAATGGTCAGATAATTGTTGAAGTCCCGCGTATGGGTAAAGTAGAAACGACCCGTGCCATTCATGCAGCAGAAACTGCACAAAAACAGTGGAAAGCACTTACCGCCAAAGCGCGCGCGGCAATTCTTAAACGCTGGTTTGGTTTAATGGTTGAGCACCATGAAGATTTAGCCCAAATTTTAACAGCAGAGCAGGGCAAACCACTCGCAGAGGCGCGCGGTGAGATTACATATGGCGCTAGCTTTGTGGAGTGGTTTGCAGAAGAAGCCAAACGGGTGTACGGAGAGGTGATTCCCGCACCCATGGCAGACCGTAAGTTGCTTGTAATTAAGCAGCCCATCGGTGTGACGGCTGCAATTACCCCGTGGAATTTTCCAGTCGCAATGATTACGCGCAAAGCAGCACCGGCACTGGCGGCGGGCTGCTCTATGATAATCAAGCCGGCAGAAAATACGCCATTATCTGCGATTGCTTTGGCCGTATTGGCAGAGGAAGCAGGTGTACCCGCAGGTGTTTTGCAAGTGGTGACAGGCAAGGCGCGCGAAATCGGTGCCGTGCTGTGTGAAAGCCCGATTGTGACCAAATTATCATTTACAGGCTCAACCGAAGTAGGACGCATTTTAATGCGCCAATGTGCTGATACGATTAAAAAACTATCACTCGAGTTGGGCGGTAATGCGCCATTTATTGTGTTTGACGATGCGGATTTAGACGCTGCAGTTGAAGGCGCGATGGTGAGCAAGTTTAGAAACGCAGGACAAACTTGCGTGTGCGCCAACCGCTTATTTGTACAAGATGGCGTGTTTGATGCATTTGCAGCCAAGCTGGCAGCCAAAGTTGCAACGCTAAAAGTAGGGGATGGCACAACTGAAGGGGTCACGCAAGGCCCATTGATTGACGAAGCGGCTGTGGAAAAGGTAGAAAGCCACGTGGCTGATGCGGTGGCTAAAGGCGCCACCTTGCTACAAGGTGGCAAACGTCACGCGCAAGGTGGCACGTTTTATGAGCCAACGGTGCTTGCGGGCGTTACATCTAATGCCCTGATTTTTAAAGAAGAAACGTTTGGCCCCGTGGCGCCGTTATTCCGCTTTAAAACCGATGAAGACGTGATTACCATGGCAAATAATACTGAATTCGGTTTGGCTTCTTATTTTTACAGTCGTGATATTGGTCGTATTTGGCGCGTAGCAGAAGCGTTGGAATACGGCATGGTGGGCGTCAATACAGGGATGATTTCTAATGAAGTAGCGCCATTTGGCGGCGTGAAACAATCTGGTTTAGGGCGTGAAGGCTCGCATCATGGCATAGATGAATATTTAGAAATTAAATACATTGCAATGGCCGGGCTTTAAGGTTAACAATAGTGCAGAAAACCCCCGAGAAAAATTTGATGCCCTGCAAGCCGCATGGATACTGGCTTCCAGAGCACCTATCATGATGTTGGATAAAATGCGTTAAAAATGTAAAGGTTTTTTTATCATGGCAAACACTAAAATTGACTGGCACGCACGTGCAAAAACCTTAAAAATTGATGGCCGCGCATTTATTGGCGGTGTGCGTATGCCTGCAGCGGGCGGACAAACTTTTGAATGTTTTTCACCGATTGATGGCCGTAAATTAGCGGACGTAGCCAGCTGCCAAGAGGTAGATATAAATTTGGCGGTGGCGTGCGCTAGAACAGCATTTAACGATCGACGTTGGGCCGGCTTGCCACCTAAAACGCGCAAGCAGGTCATGATTCGTTTTGCAGATTTGTTGATAGAAAATGCTGAAGAACTTGCTTTGCTAGAAACGCTGGACATGGGTAAGCCGATTTCTGCAAGTTTTGAAGGCGATGTGCCCGCTTCGGCTAATACCTTGCGCTGGTTTGGAGAGGCTATTGACAAAGTGTATGACGAAATTGCGCCAACAACCGAAAGCGTATTGGCGATGATTACGCGCGAACCTGTAGGGGTCGTGGGGACAATCGTACCGTGGAATTACCCCATTTTAATGGCATGTTGGAAAATTGCCCCCGCGCTGGTGACAGGCAATAGCGTGGTGCTAAAACCTTCAGAAAAATCCCCATTAACCGCACTTAGATTGGGCGAGCTCGCATTAGAGGCAGGCATTCCGGCTGGCGTATTTAATGTGGTGCCAGGTTTTGGCCCAGATGCTGGCACACCGCTTGCCATGCACATGGATGTCGATTGCATTGCATTTACTGGCTCAACAGGCGTGGGCAAAAAAATTCAAATCATGGCGGGGCAAAGCAATTTAAAACGCGCATGGTGCGAGCTGGGTGGAAAGTCACCCAATATCGTGTTTGCTGATTGCAAAGATTTAGACACTGCGGCAGCGGCAAGTGCAGCTTCTATATTTTATAACCAAGGGGAAAGTTGTAATGCGCCATCACGCTTGCTGGTTGAGCGCTCGATAAAAGATGCGCTGGTTAAAAAAATCTTGGCAGAACTTAAAAAATATCAGCCGGCCGACCCTTTGGATGAAAGTACCACGATGGGTGCGCTGGTCGATTGCGGGCAAATGACTAATGTGTTGAAATATATTGCTAGCGGTAAAGCGCAGGGTGCAAAATTACTGGCTGGTGGTGAGCAAGCACGCGCAGAAACGGGCGGTTTTTATATTAGCCCTACCGTGTTTGATGAAGTAACGAATGAGATGACCATTGCGGCAGAAGAAATTTTTGGCCCGGTGTTGTCGATTATTGCTTTTGATACGGAAGAAGAAGCGATTAAGATTGCCAACGACACCCAATATGGCCTAGCGGCTGCGCTGTGGACGCAAGATATCAGTCGTGCACACTTAGTGGCACAACGTTTACGCGCAGGCACAGTGCATATAAATAGTTATGATGAAGATGATATTACCGTGCCATTTGGCGGTTATAAACAAAGTGGTAATGGACGCGATAAATCATTACACGCGCTAGAAAAATATACCGAATTAAAAACCACTTGGATTAAGTTGAAATAAAGCATTTTTTTAATCATTTTTAACACATCTTCCCAGTAGCACCTCTGCAAGCCTTATTCTATGCGGGTTTCAGAGCATAAAAAATCTCTCGAAGAGAAAAAGTGCGTTTTTGATGGTTAATAATATGAAATCATGAGCAAAATTTAGGATAAAAAATGATCAGTAATCAAGATTTACATCAACGTCGTTTAGCTGCAACACCGCGTGGTATTGGGGTGATGGCTAATTTTTTTATTGAGCGCGCCTTAAATGCTGAAGTTTGGGATGTTGAAGGTAAACGCTATATTGATTTTGCTGGCGGCATTGCGGTGCTCAATACTGGGCATCGACACCCCAAGGTAATGGCTGCGATAGAACAACAGTTACAGCACTTTACCCATACTTGCTACCAAGTATTGCCCTATAAAAACTACGTAACACTAGCAGAACGCATTAATAAGCTTACGCCAGGCAATTTCGCCAAGAAGACTTGTTTTTTTTCAAGTGGGGCTGAAGCGGTAGAAAATGCCATTAAAATTGCCCGTGCGAGCACGGGGCGCCCAGGGATTATTGCTTTCTCAGGCGCATTTCACGGCCGTACCATGATGGGTTGCGCACTCACTGGCAAGGTGGCGCCCTATAAAATTGGCTTTGCGCCTTTTCCCGCTGAGATTTATCATGCGCCATTCCCGGTAGATTTACATGGTGTGAGTGTTGATGATGCGATTCATGCGATACATACGTTGTTTAAATCAGATATTGACCCCAAACGTGTTGCCGCCATTATTATTGAGCCTGTGCAAGGTGAGGGCGGCTTTTATGTCACGCCACCGGCATTGATGCGTGAACTACGCGCTTTATGTGACGAACATGGTATGTTGCTGATTTTTGATGAAATTCAGACCGGCTTTGGACGCACCGGTAAAATGTTTGCTGCTGAGCATTATGATGTGTTGCCGGATATCATGACCATGGCAAAAAGTATGGCTGGCGGAACAACACTATCCGCCGTCAGTGGCAAAGCCGAGGTGATGGATGGCCCAGCGCCGGGTGGTTTAGGGGGCACCTATGCGGGGAATCCTTTAGCCATTGCTGCCTCGCATGCGGTGATAGACGTAATGGAAGAAGAGCAACTTGTTGCGCGTGCCAACATCTTAGGCGAAAAGTTGACCGAACGATTAAAAGCATTGCAAGCTAAAGTGCCCGCGTTAAAAGATGTACGCGGCTTGGGTTCGATGATTGCTGCCGAGTTTTTTGACCCAAAAACGCATGAGCCATCACCTGAAATCACTAAGCGTGTGCAACAGGCTGCGCTTGATAAGGGCTTGATTTTACTCACTTGCGGCGTATATACCAATGCTTTGCGATTTTTATATCCGCTTACGATTGAAGATAAGGTGTTTGACGAAGCTTTAGCCATACTAGAGGGTGCTTTGCTAACCGCAAATACTTAATGCACAAATTAGGTGCATACTTATCGCAAATGCACTAAAAATGTTAGCGGCAATTTGTTGTTTTTATGCTAAAAATTAACAATTTATACAATTTACTATTGCACGCATTTGGTGAATGCGAGAATATGGTTCCTACGAATTTTAGTAAACTTTTGTTAATTTAATGAAAAAGGAAGTAATCAAATGCAAACCTCGAAATGGATGATTAAAAGAAATTTAGTTAGCGCACTTTTTGCTGCACCTATGGTTTTTGGCAGTGCTTTAGTTTTTGCTGATGGCGCACCAGAGGCTGAAGCAGCCCCAGCTGCCGCAGTAGAAGCTGCACCAGCTGCTGAAGCGGCTGCGCCTGTAGCAGAAGCCGCCGCCCCAGCAGAGCCTGCATCTCCACATTCGCTGACTTTTAACTTGGGTCTTTATAGTGAGTATATGTTCCGTGGTGTGGCTTTAAGCGACGGCCCAGCGGTTCAGGGCGGTATTGATTATGCGCATAGCAGTGGTTTTTATGCGGGTACTTGGTGGTCAAACATTGATAAAGAATTTACTGGTCACGGTGATGGGTTTTCAGGTGGTAACAAACTTGAAACTGACTGGTATTTAGGTTTTGCAAAATCATTTGAAAACGGTTTTGGTTTTAACGTAATGGGTAACTATTACTACTATCCAGATCGTGAAGATTCATTCAGTTACGATGGCTCAGGTGATGGCCGTAAGCAAGATACATTCGAGGCATCTATCGGCTTAACTTACAAATGGTTGACTTATACTTTTTACTATATTCCAACCAATTACTACGGTGCTGCGGCGTCAGGTACAAGAAATGGCAAAAAAGACACAGATGGTGCAACTTACAATGAATTGAAATTTAACTACACACTACCCGTGGCGAGTTTGAATTTGTTGGCAAAAGTGGGCTATCAACATACACCTAACCTCTTAGGTTCACAAGGCGACGTTGCAATTGGTTTAAGCCGTAACTTCAGTATCCCTAGCGCAGGCAAGCCAATTGAAGGCTTCAGCGCTGGTGCTTATTACACAGATACATTCCACGTGAAAGATGAAGCTTACTATGTTACTGCGGATGGCAGAGATGTAAATCAAGAAACGGTTTGGTTTTTTGTAAAACGTGCATGGTAATTTAGCAAGCAACTGCAGCTAATAAAAAAGAGCCGAAAGGCTCTTTTTTATTAGGTTTTTTACTGTCGAGCAAAAAACAATGCTCTGTAAGGCGCATGGATACTGGCCTGCAGAGCATCATGATGGAAGATGTTAAAATTCGCGCTAAAAAGTGCGAAAATTTTGCTTAATTAAGCGTTGGCTGACTTTCGAGTTTTTTCTAAAATAATAGCAGATAATTCTTCTACCGAGCGGCTGGTAGAATCTGCCCACGTGATGCCTGCATTACGCATTAAATTTTCAGCTGTCGCAATTTCCTTTTTGCAATTATCTAACGATGCATAAAAGCTACCCGCTCTGCGTTCGTTGCGCACAGCGTGTAAGCGTTCTGGCTTAATCGTCAGGCCAAAAATTTTATCGGTATGCTTGAGCAAGGCTGCTGGTAAAGCACCACGTTCAAAATCTTCAGGAATCAGTGGGTAGTTGGCAGCTTTAATGCCAAACTGCATCGCCAAATAAACACTCGTAGGTGTTTTGCCACAACGAGAAACACCGACTAATATAACTTGCGCTTCTTCTAAGCCAGAGTTGGTCATGCCGTCGTCATGGTTGAGCGTAAAGTTAATCGCTTCCATGCGGTCATTATATTTAGTACCCATCACGCTATGCGCTATACCTGCGCCAGTGAGCGGTTTTTGCGCGAGCTCAATACCCAACGGGTCAATAAAGGCATTAAACAAGTCAATAAAATACGCATTTGACTCTTTTAAACTGGTGCGAAGTTTCATGTCACCTAAAGACATAATAACCACAGGACGATGACTATCGTCTTCCTCTGCGTGGGCAATAGCTTCTTGCGCGAGTTTAATTTTATCTAAGGTATCGGTAAAAGGGAGGCGCACTTGGGCAAATGTCGTACTAGGAAAATGCTCTAGTAGTTTACCCAAAGCACCCGCAGTAATACCAGTACCATCTGAAATAAAAAATACCGTGCGTTTTTGCATAACAGAAACCTTTTATGTTTGCTTAGGGTTAATTAGCCAGCTATTTTTTAGCAATACGCTGCCAAGTCGCTACCACTGTATCAGGGTTAAGTGAAATAGATTTAATCCCTTGTGCCACTAACCATTCCGCAAAGTCAGGGTGGTCAGAAGGGCCTTGGCCGCAAATACCCACATATTTACCTAAGCGGTTGCAAGTACCAATTGCCATTTTTAATAGTTCTTTTACAGCGTCGTTACGCTCATCAAAGCCATCTGCCAAAATACCTGAATCGCGATCCATACCTAAGGTTAATTGCGTTAAATCGTTAGAGCCGATAGAGAAGCCATCAAAGTATTGCAAGAATTGCTCGGCAATTAAGGCGTTGGCAGGAATTTCGCACATCATGATGAGGCGTAAGCCATTTTGACCACGTTTTAAGCCATTGGCCGCCATAATTTCAGTCACGGCTTTAGCTTCTTCTAATGTGCGCACAAACGGCAACATCAATTCAACGTTTGTTAAGCCCATTTCATCACGCACCTTCTTCATGGCGATACACTCCATGGCGAAGCACTCTTTAAAGTCTTCTGCCATGTAGCGTGCTGCACCACGGAAGCCAATCATTGGATTTTCTTCATCTGGCTCGTAAATTTCACCGCCCACCAATTTTTTGTACTCGTTTGATTTAAAGTCAGAAGTACGCACAATCACTGGTTTTGGGTAAAACGCAGCAGCAATGGTGGCAACGCCTTCAGCCACTTTATCAATGTAAAACTGTTTAGGGCTAGCATAACCACGCGCACGGTTTTGAATCACGGTTTTAATCGCAGAAGGCATGGCTTCTGCGTTTAAAATAGCTTTTGGATGGATGCCTACCATATTGTTAATCACAAACTCTAACCGCGCTAAACCTACACCGTCGTTTGGTGTTTTAGCAAAACCAAATGCCATATCGGGGTTGCCCACGTTCATCATGATTTTGCATGGTGCAGGAGGTAATTCGGCTTGCGTTTGTGCATCTACCGTGTATTCAATAGCGCCATGGTAAACAAAGCCTGATTCGCCTTCTGCACAAGAAACTGTGACGATTTCACCTTCACGTAAAACATCAGTGGCATTCACCGCGCCTACAATGGCAGGAATGCCTAATTCACGAGCAATAATCGCTGCGTGGCAAGTGCGGCCGCCCCGGTTTGTAACTAACGCTGAAGCGCGTTTCATGACTGGTTCCCAGTTAGGGTCTGTCATGTCTGCCACTAAAACGTCACCAGGTTGTACCAAGTGCATTTCAGCAGGGTCTAATACAATACGCACCGGACCAACCCCCACTTTTTGTGTTACCGCACGACCAACCACTAGTGGTTTTTCGCTATGCTTATTGAGCTTAAATGTTTCAGTCGTGTTGCTTAATTTTTCTTGTGATTTCACAGTTTCTGGGCGCGCTTGCAAGATATAAAGTTTGCCATCCACACCATTTTTGCCCCATTCAATGTCCATTGGGCAACCGTAGTGCGCTTCAATAGTCATGGCATATTTGCCTAACTCAAGCACTTCAGCATCGGTGAGTGAATAGCGATCGCTGTCAGCATGGTCAACATCCACCGTGTGCGTACTTTTGCCTGCTTGTGTACTGTCTGAAAATACCATTTTAATGAGCTTAGAACCCATAGTACGGCGCACGATAGAAGGCTTGCCTTGTGCAAGTGTCGGTTTGTGTACATAAAATTCATCTGGGTTGACCGCGCCTTGTACTACCGTTTCACCCAAGCCATAGCTTGAAGTGATAAATACCACATCTTTAAAACCTGACTCAGTGTCAATTGTAAACATCACACCTGCACAGCCAATGTCAGAACGCACCATTTGCTGCACCCCAGCAGACAAAGCAACATCCGCATGGACAAAGCCTTTATGGACACGATATGAAATAGCGCGGTCGTTATATAAAGAAGCAAACACTTCTTTAATCGCGTGCAAAATGTTATCTAAACCCTGAATATTCAAGAATGATTCTTGTTGACCTGCGAATGAAGCATCCGGCAAGTCTTCTGCGGTGGCAGATGAGCGCACGGCAAACGTTGCACCATTGCCCGACTTAGCAGTTAACGTTTCATAATTTTCGGCAATCGCTTTATTGAGCGCAGCTGGAAACTCAGCTTGCATAATCCATTGACGAATTTGCGTACCGCATTTAGCTAACGCTTGCGTATCATCTGCATTAAGATTGTCCAGCAAGTTATTGATTTTTTTGTCTAAACCATCTTGCGCCAAAAACTCTCGATAAGCATCTGCCGTGGTGGCAAAGCCCGTTGGCACGCGCACGCCTTTAGCATTGAGTTGCGAAATCATTTCACCTAATGAAGCGTTTTTACCGCCAACTGAAGGCACGTCGCTATTACGTAGGTTTTCAAATGGAATGACATGTGTGGACATAACTAACCCCTTAAAAATTGCGCTTTAAAAATGATAAACAATACGATGAAACATACAAAGCAACGCGCGGTTGATTGAATTTTAGTTTAAACTCTTGCTTAGCATTATGCCAAATAACCTAGGCGAAGTCACGCAGGAATCAGGCCATTGCATTAGCCTATTGTGACTAATAATTAGTGTGTTATTGAAACTACTTAAAAATATTGATAAATTTTGATTCATGTCAAACAAACCAGCCACTATCAGCATCACTAGCAGTGCCCGACTACATTTAGGTTTTTTTGACTTAAACGGCGAACAAGGCCGAAAATTTGGCAGTTTAGGAATTGCACTGGCACAACCTGCAACCCAAGTGTTGATGGAAAAAAGTCTGGAAAGTAAGGCCATTGGTGAAGATTCCACCCGCGCGCTGCAAGTTATTCAAAAAATACAGCATGCCTTAAGCATGCCCAAAACACATGGCGCAAATATTCAGATTAAACAAGTCATTCCAGCGCACGCAGGCCTAGGCTCTGGCACGCAGTTGGCGCTGGCAGTGGGCATGGCCTATAGCAAGCTTTATGACTTAAATTTGCAGGCACATGAAATTGCGCAATTTACAGCACGTGGCGCGCGCTCTGGCATTGGGGTAGGCACATTTTTATATGGTGGTGTGGTGGTGGATGGCGGGCGAGGTGCTAACACCATCATGCCGCCCATCATTGCAAGAGCCAATTTTCCGCGAGATTGGCGCGTTATTTTGATTTTGGATACAAGTAATCAGGGTGTGCATGGTGAACAAGAGGTTAATGCGTTTAATCAATTGTCGCCAGTGTCAAAAACAGTTGCTGAAATGCTTTGCCACTTGGTGTTGATGCAAGCATTGCCCGCACTTGCTGAGCAAGATTTAGCCAGCTTTGGCGTAGCGGTGCGCGCATTACAAATTGCCACAGGGGATTATTTTTCACCTGCGCAGGGCGGGCGCTACGCAAGCCCTAAAGTCGCGCAAGTATTAGATTGGTTGGCGCAGCAAGGCGTAGCGTGTGCAGGACAAAGCTCTTGGGGGCCAACAGGTTTTGCCATTGTGGACTCTCAAGAAAAAGCACAAAGTTTCGTAAATAGTTTAAATGTACATTTTGCTTTTGAAAAAGCCTTGTCATTTGTCGTGACACAAGCGCAACATCATGGCACGATATGTTAAGTAAATATCGCTCTTTTTTTAGCGGTCTTAAATGACATCTTCATAACAGCACCTCTGCAAGCCAGTCTGCATGCGGCTTCCAGAGGCATAAAAAATGCTCGGGTGTTTTTTAGCTATATTTTTAGAGTTTTAATGTGCAATATTAAGTTAGTTTTACCGCCAATTTGGCGCGCCATTTAGTGAGAAAGTTTTTATGAAAAAAGTGTCCATTCTTCACCTGTTAGCCCCAGCCAAAAATGCCAGCCCATTTGATGTCAATATGGCGTTTGATGCTGGCTTTGACAATATTATGCCTTATACCAACGTTGCTCTGAACGAGGTGACGGGATTAGTGCAAGATGCGATTTTTTCACGCAGCCCTTCAGGGGTAAAGTTAGAAGGCATATTTATTGGCGGTCGTGATATTGATTTGGCAATGGATATGCTCGACGCCGCAAAAAAAGCAATGTTTGCACCTTTTGAGTGCTCGCTATTTGCTGATCCATCAGGTGCTTTTACCACGGCAGCGGCGATGGTTGCAAAAGTGGAAAATCAACTAAAAAAACACTTCAAAACCAATTTGGCGGGCAAGAAAATTGCTATTTTTGGCGCTACTGGCCCCGTCGGTGGCTGTGCGGCGGTGATTGCCGCTAAACAAGGCGCTGAGGTGCTGATGGTTTCGCATAAAAGTTTGGCAGATGTTAACCAAAAAGTGCAAAGTTATAATCAGCGTTACGGCATTGTGCTCAACAGTGTAGATGGCGCTACTGACAACAGTAAACAAGCGGTTTTAGCGCAGGTCGATGTGGCTTTGTGTTGTGCCGCGGCTGGCGTGCGCGTGCTGAATGCGCAACAAATTGCCAAAGCAAAGTCCTTAAAAATCATTGCTGATGTGAACGCCGTAGCACCTACCGGCGCAGAAGGCGTGGAGGCGGTGGCAGATGGTGTCGCCATTGGTTCAACTAAGGTGATAGGGATTGGCGCGTTAGCAATTGGCAATTTAAAATATGCGACGCAACACAATTTGTTAGCGCAAATGCTGACAACTGATAAACCAAGTTATTTAGAGTTCATGGCGGCTTTCGCCATGGCGCAGTCGCTCGCAAGTGGCAAATAAAACGCTTATTATCGCCGCAATGTCTGCACGCGGCTATGCGCAGGCTGCCGTGGCGTGCGGCTATGAGGTCATTACTTTAGACGCTTTTGCAGATGCTGATACTTGTAGTGTTGCTAAGCATGCATTTAAGCTCAAATTTAACGAAGAAGGCCTAGATTTAACTGAATTTAAGCACATATTCTCAATGCTTGATTTTTCAAACTGCGCGGGTTTTTTGTATGGCAGCTTGTTTGATAACGCACCTGATGTATTAGCTTGGGTGGCAGATTGCATGCCGTTGATAGGCAATGCACCAGCGATAATGCATGTTACAAAGCAGTTTGAATTTTTTGTTTTGTTAGACGATTTACATATTAAGCACCCTGAAGTCAGCCGCACAAAACAGCTTGGGTTAATGAAGCAACTTGGCGGCACTGGGGGCACACATATTCAAATTTGTTTGGATAATTCATCTAGCTTACCTAGCCAGCTTCAGCATAGGCATTATTACCAACAAAAAATAGAAGGCGTTCCTGTATCTTTACTGTTTGTGGCTGACGGAAAGTCTGCGCAAACCGTCGGTTTTAATCAACAACTACTTGCGCCAACTGCATCAATGCCATACCGCTATGGAGGTGCCGTGAGTCAATATCTGCTGCCACATGCCAGCAGACAACTGTTTGAATCTGCTGCACAAAAACTCACACAATCACTGAGTTTGCGTGGTTGTAATAGTTTAGATGCAATTTTTGATGGGCAAGATTTATGGGTGCTTGAACTTAACCCAAGGTTGAGCGCGAGCTTTCTTTTATATCCAAATTTGATGACAGCGCATTTGCAAGCCTGTGCAGGAAGTTTGCCTAAATTGCCAATCTACAATAGTGCAATGGCCCATAGCGTGCTATATGCTGAAAATGAAATGGTCATTTCCGCAGATTTTGTTTGGCCAGTGGATGCGATGGATATTCCCAGTGCAATTGCAGGGCAATGCAATGTTAAAATTGCGCAAGACATGCCTGTTTGCACGATTAGTGCGGAGGCTGAAACTGCTGAAAGTGCACATATATTTGCTTTGGAACAAGCAAATAAATTACGGCAACGATTATATTAGGAGTCTATCAAAATGACGAATCAAGTGAGTCTTAACGCACATGCCAATGTGTTGGTGCAGCAACTTATTGACGGCAAAGAAGCTTATCGTGTTCTGGTGAATCGTTTAGATAATGGTTGCACGATTGTGGATGCTGGTATCCAAGCAGCTGGTTCTATAGAGGCTGGTCAACTTATCGGGCAAATTTGCATGGGTGGTTTAGGGCAGGTGGATATCATGCAAAGTACGCAGTTTGGGCAATATTCAACAATGATTGAAGTGCGCTCAGATGCCCCTGTATTAAGCTGTTTAGCCAGTCAGTATGCAGGCTGGGCTTTGCAGCACGAAAAATTCTTTTCGTTGGGTTCAGGGCCTGCAAGAGCAATTGCGCAACGCGAAGATTTGTTTAAAGAACTAAACTATCATGATCAGGCTGAAAAAACGGTGTTGGTATTAGAAACAGATAAAACGCCACCATTAGAAATCATAGAAAAAGTCTCTCGCGACACCAATATTCAGCCTGAAAATCTCACGTTCATTTTAACGCCTACCAAAAGTATTGCTGGCACTACGCAAATTGTAGCACGCGTGCTAGAGGTCGCTTTACATAAGGCGCATACCTTGCATTTTCCGCTTGAAAGTATTGTGCGTGGCTCTGGTTCGGCGCCATTGCCACCGTTGTCTAAAGACTTTCTAACCGCGATGGGGCGCACTAACGATGCTATTTTATTTGGTGGTAATGTACAGTTAGAGGTGAAATGTAGTGATGCCGAGGCGGAAAAGCTAGCGCGAGAGCTACCAAGTAGTGCTTCAAAAGATTATGGGCGCCCATTTGCCGAGATTTTCAAAAGTGTGAATATGGATTTTTACCAAATTGACCCAATGTTGTTTTCCCCTGCAAAAGTATTGATTACAAATGTTGAAACGGATAAGAAGTTTACCGCAGGCAAACTAGATGAAGCACTGTTAAATCAATCATTTTCTGACTAACTCACTATATAAAAAGTAAACTTTAACGAATGCGTATCCCCATTTTTACTGATGAAGTAGCAGACGAAGGTGGTTGGCATGGCGCGCAATTAAAAAGTGCATTTAAAAACAGAGGTGTAGAAACTGTTTTTGTTTCACTTAAAGATTGTATTGTAGATTTGTCTGGTGAAGTGCCTATTATCAAGATTCCTGACATAGGTGAGAACTCCCGCATAGCATTTGTGCGTGGCATAGCAGGTGGCACCTTGCAACAAATCACTATGCGACTAAATGTTTTACATACGCTTAAAATGTTAGGTGTGCAAATATACAACGATGGAAAAGCCATTGAGCGCACAGTAGATAAAGCCATGACCAGCTTTTTATTGCATCATAGCGGTATTACCACTCCCAGCACGTGGGTTTGTGAGTCGCGACATCATGCCCATGAAATCATGCAGCAACACTCATCACTTGTGATAAAGCCCTTATTTGGCTCACAAGGGCAGGGTGTGCGCTTGGTAAACGCTACGCAATTACCATTGCCAATGGATGCGTTTGTCGATGGCGTTTTTTACTTGCAGCAATTTATTGAGGCACAACATGACTATCGCGTTTTTATTGTTAATAATCAAGTAATCTCTGCTATGCGCCGAACTGGGCAAGGCTGGTTGCATAATGTGGCACAGGGCGCTCAATGCTGTTTATGCACAGAAGAAGATGTTTTGGCTGTTGCTTTAAAAGCAGCTAAGGTTCTTGATATCGCCTACTGTGGTGTGGATGTGATTAGAGATGCGTTTGGGCGACTTTTTGTATTAGAGGTTAATAGTATTCCTGCATGGCGTGGCTTGCAAAGCGTTACCTCAACCAATATTGCACAGATATTAGCGGATGATGTACTCAGAACAGTATGCTGAAACCAAAATCTATTTCAGACGCTTATTACGCAGCTTGTATGTTAGAGATAGAAGCGCTAAAACCTGGTAACGTGCATGTGTTTGCTGATGGTCATGGAATGACTGTACATGATTTTTTTAAAAGTGCAGAAGCCACAGCTTTAGTAATAGCAGAACCCAACCTGACTGTGGGCGAGCGCATTTTGCTGGCGGTAGAGGCAACACAAAGGGTGGTTGCCACTAACACTAATTTAGGCATTATTTTGCTGTGTGCGCCTTTGATTCACGCAGCTTTAATGCTAGAGAAAATCACCCCGCAAGCACTACAAGAATCACTTGCTTCAACACTTGCTAAATTAACGGTTGAAGATGCCCAACTGACTGCAAAAGCCATTTTGTTGGCAAAACCTGCTGGGTTGGGTGCATCTAAAATGCACGATGTCAACGCGCCAATATCGGTAACACTCTTAGCTTTAATGCAAGCCGCTGCAGAATACGATCGTATTGCTTGGCAATATGCTAACAACTTTGCAGATATTTTTAACTTTGGCGCACCACATTATCAAGTTGCTTTTACTAAATACCGAAATCAAGCATGGGCAACAACAGCGCTATTTTTAGGTTTTTTAGCTAGAGAACAAGATACACATATAGTTCGTAAATTCGGTGCATCAGTGGCTAAGGCGGTAATGCAAGAAGCGCAACAAATAGAAGCAAATTATTGGGCGACTAACAATCCAAAACTAGTCCAACAGCAGTTGCTTAATTTGGATACTAACTTAAAGCAAAGACAACTCAACCCTGGTACAACCGCCGACCTTACTGTGGCAAGTGTTTTATTAAATAGATTATTTAACTGATTGATTTAAAACAATTACATAAAATATACGCAATGTAAAAAATTGTTAATAGTTTTCACTTATTTAAATAGTGTGATATATCTTCGCAGTTATAAAAAAAATAAAAAATCAGGGTTATAAATATTATTGAGGGTATGTGTATTTTGGAAACTGTTAAAAAAGCAAAAATTGCTTTTCTTGAAGATGATGTGCATTATGCTGCACAAATTATCGAGTGGCTCAAGCAAGCTAATTACGAAGTAGGGCATTTCATTACTGGAATGGATTTCCTAAAAAACTTTTCAGATGCACAATACGATTTATGCATTTTTGATTGTAGTTTACCTGACATTAGTGGTGCTGACGTTATGGGTAGTATTAAATTGCGCTCAAACAAATTGCCACCTATTATATTTCTAACAGGGCACAACAAAGAGGAAGAAGACATTGTGCGCATGATGGAGTCAGGTGCCGATGACTACCTGATTAAACCTGTAAGCCGTCCAATACTTTTGGTACGAATCAATGCATTACTCAGAAGATCATCACCTGATTTGTGCGATGATAATTTCAGTGAATTTGGTGCATTGAAAGTAGATACGAAGCAGCGTAAAGTCTCTATCGATGGTGCAGACATTAAGCTAACGGATAAAGAGTTTGATTTAGCTGTATACTTTTTAAGAAATGAAGGTGCTTTACTGTCGCGGGTGCACTTGATGCAAGTAGTTTGGGGCTCAAGTGCAGAAGTGGAAACGCGCAAAGTGGATGTACATGTTAGTCATTTGCGCACTAAACTAAAGCTTACGCCAGAGTATGGTTGGAAATTAACTTCTATTTATCAACAAGGTTATCGGCTAGAGCGCAGTCAGTAAATATTAAGAATTTCAAGGTTCGCCTTATGTGTAATTTGTTTCTAGTCAAAGTCAAATTGACAAGTGCTACTAGATTGCTAGCTTGGCAAGCCTTGCTAGTTTTTGGTCTGCTACTATTCGGTAATTTTTCAGCAGAAGCTGCTGAGGTAAATGAGCCAGACTGGGCATACTCAGTAAAACCCAATGACACTTTCTACAGTATTTACCGTCAATTTTTGAGTAAACAAAGTGATATTGCGCAATTGTCAACGCGTAATCATCATAAGCTCAGCAAAAGGCTTCTTCCCGGACAGGTCTTAAAAATACCTGTGTCAATGCTGAAAAAGATTCCTGTTTCAGCTCAGGTGCTGGTGGCTTCTGGAGAAGTTTCAACTCAACTTGCTAATCAACTTGATGAGCAGAAATTAATAAAAGGTCAACTGTTGAATCAAGGCGACAGCATAAAAACTGGTAAGTACAGTGTTGCAAAGCTAGGATTCCCTGATGGATCTGTCATTGATATTCAGCAAAATTCGCAATTAGTCATTCAATCGAGTTATCAACATACAGGTAGATTAACTTATGTTATTTTACTAAAACTCGTTAAAGGACGTACTGAAATTGGCGCAAATCCTAGTCATTTGTATGGCAATAGTATGCAAATACTAACCCCTTCTGCAATTGCTGCGGTTCGGGGTACAACATTTAGGGTGAGGGCTGACCAAGAGCTGACAATGCAAGAAACTTTAGCTGGTCGAGTTGGCTTAACCTCGCTCGGTAAAGAAGTCATGCTTGCGCAGGGCTACGGAAGTATAGCGGAAAAAAATAAAGCACCACTGCCGCCTATCGCCTTGCCTAGTACGCCAAATTTGAGTCATTTGCCGACAGTCATTGAATCAGAGATGGCAGTCAACTTTCAACTCAAGCCACAAACTGATGCTGTGGCTTGGCTAGTTCAATTGGCAAAAGATGTTGACTTCAATGATGTTGTTTATGAGCAAACTGTTCAAGCTAGCACCCTCAACTTGGGTGTGTTAACTGAAGGAAGTTATTACCTACGTGTTAGGGCGCAAGGTAGAGAAGGTTTACAAGGCAAAGATGCTTTACATGTGTTTGCAATAAAACGACCAATATTACCCGTTGCTGAGCCGCAGTTAAAGCCAATCCTACCATCTGCAGATGCAATAATACCATTGGCACCAACTCACTTTGAATGGTCACCTTTGCCAAGTACACAGCAATACTTATTACAAGTTTCACGTGATATTGACTTTAAAGACGTGGTATTTGAGCAGTTGGCTACTCACAACCAATTGTCTATTAAGCAATCATTTGGTAGTGGCCAATATTACTGGCGCGTAGCTGCTATATCAAACGGAAAGCCTCAAGTATTTTCCGAGGTAAGAAAATTCATACGCTAATTTAAGCTGCGCACAACCTGTGCTATGCTTAAATGCGTGCCAATAGCCAAAATTAAATTCAATCTTTTTCATGCGCTAGGTGATCGCCTATTTACAGCGATCATTCTTGCCATTATTGCCGTTAGTATCACCTATACGGGCCTATTTTCAAGGCTAGACTATCTTCATTATGATTTAAGTCACTATTTCAACTTTAAGCCTGCACCTAAAGATGTGGTTATTATTGCAATAGATGAGTCTAGTTTAACCAAGCTTGGTCGGTGGCCTTGGTCGCGTTCAGTTCATGCTGAGTTAGTAAACAGGCTTAGTGCAGAAAACGCCAAAGTCATTGGCTTAGATTTAATTTTGGACGAACCTGACCTGAATGATTCTGATGCTGATAAGGCTTTGGCGTTAGCTATTGAAAAAGCAGGCAATGTGGTGTTGCCTGAGTTGTTAGGTCATGTTTACGCCGATTACAGTGACAACTCAATCCTTAAAAATGCAGCTGCGCTCGGACGGGTAAGAGTTCCGCTTGATATTGATGGAATAGCACGTAGCTTTTACATCTGGGAAGGCTTTTCAGGGGGTGGTTTACCTGAAAAGCATTTTCAGCATTTCTCACAAGCAGTGCTTGTCGTGGCTAAGCAACTGCCAGCAAGTTTTCAAATGAATGCCCCAAAAAGCAAAACCACAAATACTCAAGTTGACTTAATACCACAACTGTTTGTGGCGCAAGAAATTAGAAAAGTGAAATTTTTAGGACCACCTAAACATTTTCAGCGTATTGCATATGCTGATGTCTTGGCAGGCCAGTATTCCAATCAATTTTTTAAAAATAAAATTGTATTAGTTGGCGCTACCGCTGCGGGCTTGGGCGATGTCTTACCAACACCAGTTTCTGCTTTAGTTGAACCCATGCCTGGTATAGAGTTTCATGCTAATGCGATTACATCAATGCGAGAAGATGCCCTTATTAAAAACGCGCCTTTATGGCTAAGTAGCATGTTATGTGTAATGTTTGCGATTGTGCCACTATTCTTTTTACCTAAACTTAGCCCACTAAAATCGTTAATTCTTATAGGGGTTTATTATATTTTTGTCGTGTATCTAGCCATCGTGCTACCTAGTGCGATGAATCTTTGGGTTCCACCTGCTGGGGCAATTGTTGCAATACTGTCAGCCTATCCAATATGGAGTTGGCGCAAGTTAGAATCTGCACAAGTGTATTTAGATAAAGCGTTTCTAAATTTGCGCACAGAATTAGCTCAAATGGGCCTTGAAAAAGCCTATCTAGGCAACGATGTCACCCAAGATGAAATGCAGTCTCGTATTGCAAAGGTGGAGTTAGCCTCTCAATATTTGAGAGAGTCTCAGCAAAAACGTTTAGATATTTTATCTTTTATTTCACACGATATTCGTACCCCTTTAGCAGCTGCAATGATGCAGCTTGATGAAGATGTGTTATTAAGCACACAGCACGCTGAACGTATCAAACAAATGTTGGGGCGTGCATTAAATATGGCAGATGAATTTTTGCAATCATCCCGCGCTGAAATGGTGGACGCGGCTAAATTTAGCGACGTGAATATGCAAGGCTTAATCCAGCAGTCAGTAGATGATATTTATTCTACTGCCACCGCCAAAGGTATTCAGGTAAAAACTACGCTGCCTGAAAAAGATATTTGGGTGCGGGGAGATTTTGGTCTATTGCAACGCGTGTTTACCAATCTGATATTAAATGCCGTTAAATACTCACAAGACCATACAATAGTTCAGGTTAATTTTAGCCATCGTTTGGATAAGGCCGTCTTTAATATCATTGACACAGGTCCAGGTATCCCGACTGAAAAGCTGCAAAAGTTATTCAAAAGGTTTGGTAGGGTGGAGGGGGAATATCAGCTGCCTGTTGGTACGGGTTTAGGCTTATATTTTGTGCACATATGCATACAAAAGCATGGTGGCAGCATTTCAGTTGAGAGTAGGGCCGGAATAGGCACGCAATTTACCGTAGAATTGCCTATAACGCATGTGGAAAGCCAGTAATTTTTAAGTTATAATCTTTATCGTTTTGAGTGTTAAGCGTTGATATTGAGTGTTAACCTAAACAATTCACTAACTCCATTTTTCACTTACACCGAGTAATGTGCAAGCTCGGAAATATAATTTAATTTTTTACGGAGAAAACAATGGCAAACTTACTAGACCAACTAAAGGCGATGACAACAATTGTAGCGGATACAGGCGATGTTGACGCGATTAAAGCGGTTAAACCAGTTGATGCAACAACCAACCCATCGTTAGTTTTAAAAGCAAGTCAATTGCCACAATACGCCCCATTAATTGAAACTGCGATTGCATATGCAAAAGCGCAAGGTGGCAGCAAAGCAGAGCAAATCGAAAACGCGGCAGACAAATTGGCGGTGTTGATTGGTACGGAAATCACCAAAGTGGTGCCAGGCCGCATCTCGACCGAAGTTGATGCGAAGTTGTCTTTTAACTTAGAAGCGATGGTCGCCAAAGGCCGTAAATTAATCAAACTGTACGAAGAGTCAGGCGTGAGCAAAGACCGCGTGTTAATTAAATTGGCTTCAACTTGGGAAGGTATCAAAGCAGGTGAAATTCTTGAAAAAGAAGGTATCCAATGTAACCTCACATTGTTATTCGGTTTCGGTCAAGCCCGTGCTTGTGCTGAAGCAGGCGTGTTCTTGATTTCTCCATTCGTGGGTCGTATTTTAGACTGGTACAAAGCTAAAAACCCAGGTACAGAATACACACAAGAAACTGACCCGGGTGTGGTTTCAGTGCGTGCTATCTACCAATACTACAAAGAGCACGGCTACAAAACAGTAGTAATGGGTGCTTCATTCCGTAACACTGGTGAATTGATTGCTTTAGCTGGTTGCGATCGCTTAACTGTTTCTCCAAACTTATTGCAAGATTTGGCTGCAACAGAAGGCACCTTGGTGCAAGTATTAAAAGACAACGGAAAAACCAAAACAGCTCCAGCTAAGATGACTGAAGAAGAGTTCCGTTTTGAACTCAACCAGGATGCAATGGCAACAGAAAAATTAGCTGAAGGCATTCGCGGCTTTGTCGCCGACCAAAGTAAATTAGAAGCGGCTTTAGCAGCAAAATTGTAATCTTATAAATTAATTGCCAAATAATACCTACTGGGCATTATTTGGCATTGACACAAAAGCACGGGCTAATTATCATAGTCGTCTAACTTTTGAGAGCAAGTTCAGTCTTGCTCTAAGCGTTAAAAAAAGTAGTAATTTGTAATTCAATTAATAAATCAATCGGAGAAAAACCATGGCACTAACCCAAATGGCATTAGATTCATTAGACTTTGACGCAACTGTTGCATTAGCAACTGCTGTTGCTCCACACGTGGACATTCTTGAAATCGGTACACCATGCATCAAGCACAACGGTATCAAATTGCTTGAAACATTACGTGCTAAATTCCCAAACAACAAAATCTTAGTTGACTTGAAAACAATGGATGCTGGTGAGTACGAGTCAGAGCCATTTTACAAAGCTGGTGCAGACATCTGTGTTGTTTTAGGCGTATCTGATATCGGTACAATCAAAGGTGTAATTAAAGCAGCTAACAAATACGGCAAAAAAGCACAAGTTGACTTGATCAACGTTGCTGACAAAGTTGCTAAAACTAAAGAAGTTGCTGCTGCTGGTGCACACATCATCGGTATTCACACTGGTTTAGACCAACAAGCTGCTGGTCAAACTCCATTTGCTGACTTAGCTGCTGTTGCTGGTTTGAACTTGGGTGTTGACATCTCTGTTGCTGGTGGCGTTAAAGCTGCTACAGCTGGTCAAGTACGTGACGCTGGTGCAACTATCATCGTTGCTGGTGCTGCTATCTACGGTGCTGCTGATCCTGCTGCTGCTGCTGCAGAAATCACAAAAATCGCTCACGGTTAATTTTAACTTTATCAATAAGTAATTATTGATACGAGCCATTAAAATCCCGACTCAGTAATGTGTCGGGATTTTTATTTAACACGATGTAAAACAGAATAAAGGAAAAATGATGAGTACAAGTCAAAAACTTATTTTAGATAAATTAACCAGTATTTTGTCAGAAACTGATAACTCAAAATCTGCAGAGTTATTAAAGTTGGTTGAAGGCGCTGGCCGCACATTTATTGGCGGTGCTGGTCGCTCATTACTTGTTTCACGCTTCTTTGCAATGCGTTTAGTACACGCTGGCTACAATGTTAGCATGGTGGGTGAAGTGGTCACACCAGCGATTAAAGCAGGTGATTTGTTGATTTTAGTTTCAGGCTCAGGTGGTACAGAAACATTGCTACCATTTGTTAAAAAAGCAAAATCAGTCGGTGCTAAATTAGCTGTTATTTCAATGAAAAAATCATCAGCGATGGCTGACGTTGCTGACTTAGTGATTCAAGTTGGTAATGACAATAGCTTCCCGCTCACCAAAGGCATGCCAATGGGTTCGCAATTTGAACTTTCTACGTTAATTTTCTTAGAGGCAACGATAGCAGATTTGATTTTTGCTAAAGGGCTCACTGAAGAAGGTATGCGCGCAATCCACGCAAACTTAGAATAGCTTATAGCGCCAATAAAAAAAGCGAGTGACTTACATCACTCGCTTTTTTTACGTTAAATTTGGGCTAATTTTGCGTATCTTCCTGAGAGCGCCTCTGTAAGCCTTATTCTATGCGGCTTGCAGGGCGATGATTTTTTCTCGGAAGATAATGTAACCTATTTTAAATATTATTTTCTATGCATGACATCGTAAATTTTAGCACTTTTTAATATTTTTATTTTGCATGCAAATAAAACGCCAACGCATATTGATGCGTGATTTATCGAACATAGCGTTTCAATAACATTAGTTTAATGCTGAAAAACTGGCGTCCCCACGGGGATTCGTGCTTAACCCCAAAATTGAGGATTTTTTCCGAGTAATTTTAGAGTTTAATCTGACTCGCCGACACAGATGCGGTAATGCAAATATTCAGCCACAGACTTTAGTAAAGTTGGATCTAATAAATGTTTGATATTAAATTTTAACCCCGTAGGCTACCATTGAAAATCAGAGCTTCCGACCCAAAGAGGAAGTTCATTAGTAACGCTTGTCCTGCTGCAATCGGCCTAAACAGGTCATAAATCAGAATCTACCTCATACTTTTATCTCTACTTGGAGTGAATTGGTCACCTTACTTAATTGCCCCAATTGCTTCGATTTCATCCTTCATTCTCAAACTATCAAGTTTGTCGAAGGGTAGTGTAGTAAAAAGTTTAATACGGTTTTCTATATATCGACAACTCCTTTGAATGTCTAATAGCTTTTCTTGATTGCTACCCTCCACCCCAGAAGGGTCTTCAATACTCCAATGAAATGTTATCGGGTGACATGACCAGATTGGACATACTTTACCTGCAGCATTGTCACAAACAGTAAAAACAAAGTCTGAATGCGGTGCATATTCCCAAGAGAACTCGGTCCAGCTTTTACTTCTTAAGCCATCTAATTGCAATACATTCTAATTCCTGCTGCAGGCGTAATCCACTAATAATGGCCACATTGTAATTGCGTAATTGATAAGCGCACGTGTTGTAAGCAACACGACAATTACGACAATATTAATGTGGCTATTTTTGGCATTAAAATATAAATACATTTAAAATCAATATGTTGAGATGTTGATAATCTTTGGCACGAGGATTGCTAGTTTAGTATTAACTAGTATTCTAAATGGGATGTGTTGTATGACTAACTTGCCAATTTATCTGGATTATTCCGCAACTACGCCCGTGGATTCCCGCGTGGCAGAGAAAATGATGCCATACCTCACGCAAGTTTTTGGCAACCCTGCTTCGCGAAGCCATGCTTATGGTTGGGATGCAGAGGCGGCGGTAGAAAAGGCGCGTGAGCAGGTTGCAACGCTGGTGAATTGTGACCCTAAGGAGATTGTTTGGACTTCAGGTGCGACAGAGTCTAACAATCTTGCTATCAAGGGCGCAGCACACTTTTATGCGGCTAATGGCAAACATCTGATTACCATTAAGACTGAGCATAAAGCAGTACTGGATACTTTTCGTGAGCTGGAGCGCGAAGGCTTTAGTGCTACCTATCTTGCACCTCTAGAAAACGGTTTGATTGATTTAGATACATTTAAGGCTGCCATTCAGCCAGACACTAGTTTGGTTTCTGTGATGTTGGTGAATAATGAAATCGGTGTTATTCAAGATATTGTCACGATTGGTAATATTTGTCGTGAGAAAGGTATTATTTTCCATGTGGATTCCGCGCAAGCAACTGGTAAAGTCGAGATTGATTTAGCAAAACTTCCTGTGGATTTGATGAGTTTTTCTGCGCATAAAACTTATGGACCCAAAGGCATTGGCGCTTTGTATGTGTGCCGCAAGCCGCGTATTCGTTTAGAGGCACAAATACACGGTGGCGGACATGAACGCGGCTTTCGTTCTGGCACCTTGCCTGTACATCAAATTGTCGGCATGGGCGAGGCATTTAATATAGCTAGAGCTGAAATGGCTGAAGAAAACGCACGTATCAGAGTCTTGCGCGACAAGCTTTGGGCAGGTCTCTCAGGCATTGAAGAAGTGTATTTAAACGGAGATTTAGACCAACGTGTACCGCATAACCTCAACGTAAGCTTTAACTATGTTGAGGGTGAATCTCTCATGATGGCGGTTAAAGGCATCGCAGTATCAAGTGGTTCTGCATGTACTTCATCAAGCCTCGAGCCTTCTTATGTACTGCGTGCCATTGGTCGAGAGGACGAGTTGGCACATTCTTCCATACGCTTTTCAATTGGTCGCTACACCACAGAAGCAGACGTTGATTACGCCATTGAGCTAATTAAAACAAAAGTAGGGCTGTTGCGTGACTTGTCGCCACTATGGGATATGTTCAAGGCGGGCATAGATATTGCCTCAGTGAGTTGGGTGCATGGCACAGAGTCGCATCGCGAACCTGAAGCAGTTGCGGCGTAATACATCATTAGGAGAATAAGATGGCATATAGCGACAAAGTATTAGATCACTACGAAAACCCACGCAATGTAGGTGCTTTTGATGCAGAAGACCAAGATGTTGGGACTGGCATGGTAGGCGCTCCCGCTTGTGGTGACGTAATGAAGCTTCAAATCAAGGTTAATGATGCTGGTTTTATCGAAGATGCAAAATTTAAAACCTACGGTTGTGGCTCCGCGATTGCGTCATCTTCATTAGTGACAGAAATGCTTAAAGGCAAAACACTAGACCAAGCGTTAGATATTAAAAATACCCATATTGCAGAAGAGTTGGCCTTGCCGCCTGTAAAAATTCACTGCTCAGTGTTGGCTGAAGACGCGATTCGCGCAGCTATCTCTGATTATCGTAGTAAAAATGTTACTGAAGACGAAGGTTATAACGCCTGTAAATCTGCTGCTTAAATCTTAAACTTGATGGAGTATTGATATGTCTGATACCGCTACAATTGAATCAACCGAGCTTACTGATCCAGCTTTGGCTCCAATTATTTTCACCACAAATGCAGCGAGCAAAGTAGGTGAAATGCTTATAGAAGAAGGTGATGCTTCACTCAAGTTACGTGTTTACGTAACGGGTGGTGGATGTTCAGGTTTTCAATACAGCTTTGCTTTTGATGACCAAGTGGCTGAAGATGATTTGGCGCTAGAAAAAGAGGGTGTGACCTTATTGGTTGATGCAATGAGTTACCAATATTTAGTTGGCGCGACGATTGATTACCAAGAAGGCTTAGAAGGTTCACGCTTTGTTATCACAAATCCAAATGCTACAGCAACATGTGGCTGCGGTAGTTCATTTTCAGTATAGGGGAATTAGTATGGCCGTTACTCTGACGACAGTTGCTGCAGCACGTGTGCAAAAATTTTTAGATAGCCGCGGTAAAGGGATTGGTTTGCGTCTAGGGGTTAAGACATCTGGCTGCTCAGGTATGGCTTATACCCTAGAATTTGTGGATGAAGCTTTACCTGAAGATATTATTTTTGAAAGCAATGGGGTTAAGGTGTTAGTGGATCCAACTAGCTTGGTATATATGGATGGTACAGAGTTGGATTATGCCAAAGAAGGCCTAAACGAAGGCTTTAAATTCAATAATCCAAATGCCACAGCTAATTGCGGTTGCGGCGAGAGTTTCAGCGTTTAACGTTTATGCAAACTTTGACTGAAACTAATTACTTCGAACTGTTTGGATTAGCGCCACGCTTTAGTATCGATTTAAACAGCTTAGAGCGGGCTTTCCGTCAACTTCAGTCAGAAGCACATCCAGATAAACATGCAAACAACTCACAATCAGAGCAACGGATTGCTTTGCAGCAATCTACTTTGATAAACGATGGTTATCAAACCCTGCGAAACCCAACAAGTCGCGCACAATTTTTGATTAACCTGTCAGGCAAAGCTGAAGTAAGCCAAGCACTTTCAAATAGCTTTTTAATGGCACAAATGGAATGGCGAGAGGCGATTGTAGAAGCTGTTTCAAGCCGAGATGTGATTGTATTAGAAGCGTTAGCTAAACGCTTAAAACATAAAATTGGCTTACAGGTGAATGAAATAGAGGTGGTTTTAGATTTGCAAGCTGATTACGCCGCTGCTGAATTACGTGTCAACGAGTTACGTTTTTATGAGAGATTGCGCATAGAGATAGGCGAAGCGCTCGATAAAATCAGCTGCCAAAATTAATAATTTAATGAGTGTTTAGAGAATTATCCATGGCACTTTTACAGATTACGGAGCCAGGCCAAAGCGCTGCACCACATCAGCATCGGTTAGCAGTTGGCATAGATTTAGGCACTACACATTCTCTAGTGGCCTCAGTTCGTAGCGGTACAGCTGTTGCTTTGCCTGATGAAGCAGGGCGTACATTACTTCCTTCGGTGGTGCATTATCAAGCAGATGGATTAATAGATGTAGGCTGGGAAGCACGCAGCAATGCGGCTAAAGATCCTCACAACACCATTGTTTCGGTGAAGCGTTTTATGGGACGCGGCATAGAAGATATAGCCGATGCAGCCAGTATGCCATATCAGTTTGTCGAATCATCTAGCGATGAATCCAACGGTTTGGTTAAGCTTAAAACAGTGTTGGGCGAATTAAGCCCAGTTGAGATTTCCGCTGAAATTCTAAAAGTATTGCGAATACGTGCAGAAGAAAGTCTTGGCGGTGAACTTTCAGGCGCAGTGATTACCGTGCCTGCCTATTTTGATGATGCTCAACGCCAAGCCACTAAAGATGCTGCACGATTAGCTGGATTGTCGGTTTTAAGGCTGCTTAATGAACCAACAGCCGCCGCAATCGCTTACGGTTTAGATAATGCGTCAGAAGGTATTTACTGTGTCTATGACTTAGGTGGCGGTACTTTCGACTTTTCAATTCTCCGATTAACTCGCGGCGTATTTGAAGTGCTAGCCACTAGTGGTGACTCAGCGCTTGGCGGTGATGATTTTGATCGAGCTATTTTTGATTGGCTGATGGCCACACTCAAATTGAGCAACTTAAGTGCAGAAGATACGCGCTTGCTTTTAACAGAAGCTCGTTTAGCCAAAGAGCGATTGACTGAGGATGCTGTCACTGAGATTACATCGACATTAGCTGATAAATCCACTGTCAATACCATCCTTAGCCGTGAAACCTTTATTGAGCTAACCAAACCACTATTAAGCAAAACATTTAGCCCCGTGCGCCGCGCTTTGCGTGATGCCGATTTGCAAATGGAAGATGTGCAAGGTGTAGTGTTGGTGGGTGGTGCAACGCGTATGCCACATTTAAGATTGGCCGTTGGTGAGTTATTTTATCGTGAACCATTAACAAACCTAGACCCAGATAAAGTGGTCGCGCTGGGCGCTGCCATACAGGCTAATGCTTTGGCTGGGAATCACGGTGGTGATGAATTGCTGTTGCTAGATGTCATTCCACTTTCATTGGGCATTGAAACCATGGGCGGTTTGAGCGAGAAGATTATTCCGCGCAATGTGACTATTCCAGCAGCGCGTGCGCAAGACTTTACTACATTTAAAGATGGTCAAACCGCCATGAGTTTTCATGTGGTGCAAGGTGAGCGTGAGTTAGTTGCAGAATGCCGCTCATTAGCAAGGTTTGAACTTCATGGCATTCCGGCAATGGTGGCTGGTGCAGCGCGTATCCGTGTAACTTTTCAAGTGGATGCGGATGGTTTGCTGTCAGTTTCAGCTCGCGAGCAAACGACAGGGCATGAGTCACAAATTACAGTTAAACCTTCTTATGGTTTAACAGATACAGAAATCACCAAAATGCTTTCAGCAGGGATAGCCAACGCCGCGCATGACAAAGATATGCGTGCCTTGCGAGAGGCTCAAGTTGAAGCGCGTCAGTTATTAGATGCAACAGAAACGGCAATGGCTGAAAGCGGGCATGAGCTTTTAAGCAAGGCGGAGTGGGACGCGGTTTGGGTGAAAATTTACGAGTTGGCAGAACTGCTTATTTTAGGTGATGCGAATAGCCTACAAACGTTACGTGAAGCCACGGCTGAATTAAACGAAGCCACAACAACCTTTGCAAACCGCCGTATGGACCTTTCGATAAATAACGCACTTTCTGGTAAGCAAATTGAAAGCATCAATATATGAGCCAAATAAGCCTCACTAAAGTCACGGTACTGCCGCATCCTGACACTTGCCCCAATGGTATGGAACTTGAAATTAAGCCTGGTAAAGTGCTTTGCGATGCCTTGCTCAGTGCTGGCGTTGAAATTGAACACGCCTGCGATGGCGTCAGCGCTTGTAGTACTTGCCATATCATTATTCGTGAAGGCTATAAATCACTCAATGTTGCTACAGATGAAGAAGAAGACCAGTTAGACAAAGCTTGGGGATTAACGCCCACCTCGCGCTTATCTTGCCAAGTGAAAGTAGGGCAAACGCCTTTAGTCGTCGAATTGCCACGTTATAGCCTAAATCACGCACGCGAACACGAATAGGTTTTTCGATTTTAACTAAAGTGTAAAGGCAAAACTAAACAGGTTGAATCGCTTTAAGAATAAGCGGCACCAAGGCTTCAGGCAATTGAATTTTGCCAGCCAAGGCAAACTCATGTGCGCGAGGGGACATTTTTTGCCAAGTTTTTTTAATAATTTGTATCCATTTAGCTTCGTCGTATTCTGGGTGGCTAGAAGCAAATGCAAACATATAATATTGAATAAACACCAACCCAGCCACATCCTCAGTTAGCTGTGTTTCTGGTTTAACTTTTAAGCCTTTTTTGCCAATGTTTGCTTGAACGCGCTCAATGCATTCATCATCATAACCAACAGATTTCATGAAATTTCCCGCAGTTTCCGCATGAAATTTATATAAACCTGTACGCCATTGCAGATAACCCTGCCTATCCATCGGGTAGTTGCTACGTGGTGTTTTCCAACGCTGAATATGCTGCGCACGTACAGATAGCTTCAAGGTTTCTGATGCTTCTGGTAAATAGATTTCTAGCATCTCTGTCATTCGCATGGCGTAGAGCAGTTCTTTTGGGTATTTCTTGCCATTGAATATTTCGATGTTGGGATCTTCTGCGTTGGCTTTGTCAAATGCCTCGATGGCAGATTGGTAGCTTTGTTGGGTCATAGGTATTGCTCGATTATTTTATGAAGTTATTAACATTAAATCAGATTGCTAATTCTAAACTAAGCCATTCAAAGAATGTGACTATATGGGATATCTATTACCACACAAAAATTCTTCACATTTGTAGTATCTGTCACAAACCATACATAGCGAAATTCTATTTAACTTATTGTAAATAAACATATTTCTCTTTGGCATGTTTGATGCTTAATTCAATTTAAGTGAAACAATAGATGCCAGTGAGAATATATCGTGCTAGCGATTACGCCAATTGTGAATGATACGACTTTACGTGACGGTGAGCAGACCGCCGGCGTGGCGTTTACGTGTGCTGAAAAGCAGTTGATTGCATTGTCTTTAGATAACATTGGTGTACAAGAGCTTGAAGTTGGGATTCCAGCAATGGGTGAAGCTGAGATTGAAGATATTCGCGCTATTGTAGATTTGAATTTAAGTAGCCGCCTGATGGTGTGGGGGCGGATGACTGAGAGTGATTTGACGGCATGTCTGAAAACTGGCGTGGAAATGGTCAATCTTTCAATACCAGTTTCTGATTTACATATCGAACGCAAATTACGCAAAGATCGCGCTTGGGTGTTGCATCAAGTTTCAAACTTTGTGCAAAAAGCTTGCGATTTAGGTTTGCAGGTTTCTGTTGGTGGTGAAGATGCTTCGCGTGCTGATCAATCATTTGTTTTACAGATTCTAAATGTGGCGCAACGTGCTGGGGCAAGCCGTTTTCGTTATGCAGATACTTTGGGAGTATTAGATCCATTTGTCACACATACAAGAATCGCCGAGCTTGTAGCTGCAACAGATATGGAAATTGAGATGCACGCGCATGACGATTTGGGTTTGGCGACCGCTAACTCAATAGCTGCCATTATGGCTGGAGCTAGCCATGTAAATACAACCGTAAATGGTTTGGGAGAGCGCGCAGGTAATGCACCGCTTGAAGAGGTGGTAATGGCCATGTGGCGCATTCACGGTGTAGATATGGGCATTGATATGCATGGTTTCCCGTCAATATCAAAACTGGTGGCAGAGGCATCTGGGCGTGTAGTTGCGGCGAACAAAAGCATTGTTGGCGAGGCAGTTTTTACCCATGAATCAGGCTTGCACGTAGATGGCATGCTGAAAGACCCGAGTACTTACGAAAACTTTGACCCAGCAGACGTTGGCCGTGACCGCCAACTTGTGTTGGGTAAACATTCTGGCGGCCATGGTTTGAAATACGCTTACGCACAATTAGGCATTCATTTATTAGATAACGAAGCTGCAATGCTATTGGCGCAAATACGCCAGTTTGCCAATAACACCAAACGCATTCCGCAAGCCGATGAATTGCGACAAATGTACTTAAAAATATTTCAGACCACTCAACATTAATTTTTTGGAGCCACCATGAGCCAGTTATTAGATGCAATGCAAAAGTTTTCAGCAGCCGAAGAATTTTTCGATTTTTTAGGTGTGGATTACGTGCCACAGGTGGTGCAAGTGAATCGCTTACACATTTTAAAGCGCTTTCAACAATATATGGGTCGAGACCCAGTGCCAGAAGGTTTGTCAGTTGAAGCTGAGTTTGAAGCATACAAAGCCAAACTTCAAAAATCTTACCAAGATTTTGTTGAATCAAATTCCGTAGCAGAGAAAGTTTTCAAAGTCTTTCAGGATAAAGCTGGTGTGCAAACAGTGAGTGTGAATAAGCTAAAACAGACATTGGTTGAGCGTGGCTTAGCCTAATTTGTCAGGTTTGCTACAAAACAAATACATCGACTGAATTTACGTTAACTACATGTATATAAAGTAAAAATAATTATTTATCTAGATTGGCACAAAGGTTGCTGATAGTGAATTGTAAAGTGGCTATAAGACACTGGTAAACAAACGGAGTTGATATGCATATTGTAGTTTGTATCAAGCAAGTACCTGATAGCGCGCAAATACGCGTGCATCCAGTGACCAATACGATTATGCGTCAAGGTGTGCCTGCGATTGTGAATCCTTATGATTTGTTCGCGCTAGAAGAAGCCTTGAAGCTGAAAGATAAATACGGCGGTCGCGTGACTGTGCTAACAATGGGCCCACCCATGGCAGAAGCGGCGCTTCGCAAAGCGATTTCATATGGTGCTGATGATGCGGTGTTAGTGACAGACCGCGCTTTTGCAGGCTCTGACACATTAGCAACGAGTTGCGCTTTGGCCTCTGCAATTACACAAATTCATAAAGATATGCCAGTGGATTTAGTGTTTACCGGCAAGCAAACCATTGATGGTGACACCGCGCAAGTGGGGCCTGGTATTGCAAAGCGCTTAAATATGCAGCTACTAACTTATGTTTCAAAAGTACGTTCAGTTGATTTAGAAAATCATGAAATCACCGTCGAACGCCGCTCGGAGGGTGGCGTGCAATTGCTAAAAACCAGAACCCCCAGCTTGATTACTGTACTGGAAGGCACGAATGAAATGCGCTTTGCCACCATGACCAATATGTTTAGAGCATCGCGCTACCAAATTAAAATTTGGAATCGTGAACAAGCTGGGATTGAAGATGTGACTTCTGTTGGCTTAAAAGGCTCTCCGACCGTGGTTTCTAAGGTATTTGCACCAACGCCAAGAGCAGTTAAAGCGGAAATTATCCAGTGTGAAGGGGAGGACCCTAAAGAATTGAGTGTGACATTATTGGCTAAGGTATTTGCTAAATATCCGAAGTTAGAAAAAGAAATTGCTAAACGTGCGGTATAGAAAGGTTAAGTCATGAGTGAAGCTCCAGAAGTTAAAAAGCCAATGGGCAAAAAGCGCATTGAGCTTGACGATAGACTAAAGGCATACAAAGGCGTTTGGGTATTCGTTGAACATGAGCGCGGCAAAATTCATCCAGTTTCACTGGAGTTATTGGGTGAAGGCAGAAAATTAGCTGACAGTTTAGGGGTGGAGCTGGCTGGCGTCGTGATGGGTGAGCCAGGTGAAGTCACACGTAGCTTTTGCCAAGAAGCATTCACGCATGGAGCAGATTTATGCTACTTAATGGAAGATGCTTTGATGGCGGATTACCGCAATGAGCCATTTACCAAAGGTTTGACTGATTTAGTCAACAAATATCAGCCAGAGATTTTACTGCTTGGCGCGACAACTTTAGGCCGCGACTTAGCGGGCAGTGTCGCAACCACCTTGAAAACAGGTTTAACCGCAGACTGTACAGAATTAAACGTGGATTTAGAAGCGCGTAGCTTGTTGGCAACACGCCCAACTTTTGGGGGTAGCTTGCTCTGTACCATCCAGACCTTGAACTATCGTCCACAAATGGCGACTGTACGCCCACGCGTAATGCCAATGCCAGAAGCTGACACAACACGCACAGGTCAAATTATTGAAGATACATTGGGCATGTTTGAGAAAGATATTATCACCAAAGTGTTGGAATTTATCCCTGACGCGATGCAAGATAAACCGCAACTCCCATTTGCTGACATTATTATCGCGGGTGGTCGTGGTATGAAAAAACCAGAAAACTTTAAATTGATTTGGGATTTAGCAGCGGTCTTGGGTGCGGAAGTGGGTGGCACAAGACCGGTTGTGCAGGCTGGCTGGCTTGATTTAGAACGTCAGGTCGGTCAATCAGGAAAAACCGTGCGTCCTAAACTTTATATTGCAGCGGGGATTTCTGGCGCAATTCAACATCGCGTGGGCATGGATGCCTCAGACGTGATTATTGCCATCAATAGCGACCCGAATGCGCCAATTTTTGACTTCGCACATTACGGCATTGTAGGTAATGCGATGACGATATTGCCACAGCTGACTGAGGCGTTTAGAGCACATTTAGCAACCGCAAGAAAGGCAGGCTAGTCATGGCTGAAAAATTTGATGTCATTGTTGTTGGTGCGGGCCCATCTGGAAATGCAGCAGCGCTTAGATTAGCAGAAGCAGGTTTAAGCGTGCTGCAAATAGAGCGCGGTGAATCGCCAGGTTCCAAGAACGTTCAAGGCGCAATTCTTTATTCCGATGCGTTAGAAAAATTAATCCCGGATTTTCGCGATGATGCTCCGTTAGAGCGCCATGTGATTGAGCAACGTATGTGGGTGCTGGATGATGATTCATTTGTTGGCTCCCATTACCGCTCAGATAGCTTTAATAAAGAACCGTATAACCGTTACACCATGATTCGTGCGCAGTTTGATAAATGGTTTTCTGAGCGCGTACAAAAAGCAGGGGCCTTGTTGATTTGTGAAACGACAGTCTCGCATTTATTGCTAGATGGTCAGCGTGTAATTGGTGTAATGACAGATCGCCAAGGTGGTGAAATCTACGCGGATGCAGTGATTTTAGCCGATGGCGTGAACTCGTTATTGGCTAAAAAGGCAGGCTTTCACCCAGAAATCAAACCTAAAAACGTAGCGCTTGCTGTCAAAGAAATTCACTTTATGCCACAAGAGTTGATAGAACAACGTTTTGGCGTCAAAGGTGACGAAGGCGTTGTGATTGAAATGGTGGGTAAAATCACCAAAGGCATGATGGGCACAGGCTTCTTATATACGAATCGCGAATCAATAACGATTGGTGTTGGTTGCATGTTGTCTGATTTCAAAAATCAAAAAATCACACCTTATGAATTATTGGAACAAATGAAAGCGCATCCATCCATACAGCCAATGTTAGAAGGTGGTGAGATGAAAGAGTACACAGCGCACTTGATTCCAGAAGGTGGTTTTAACGCCATTCCAAATCTTTATGGTGATGGCTGGATGATTGTGGGTGACGCAGGTATGTTTGTAAATGCTGTGCATAGAGAAGGATCTAACCTAGCAATGACAACGGGTATGCACGCGGCTGATACCTTGATTGAACTTAAAAACGAAGGCGAAGATTTTAGTGCTGCAAACTTAAAACGTTACAAAGCACGTTTAGACGAGAGCTATGTAATGAAAGATTTGAAAAAGTATAAAAACATGCCAGATGTTTTCCATACCAATCCACAATTCTTTAACGATTATCCAGATTTGATTTCACAAGCTGCACGCACCATGTTGACGGTTGACGGTGTGGATAAAAAGACCAAAGAAAAAGAAATTCGCAAGAGTTTCCGTCAGCGCCGCTCATTGTTTGGTTTGATGGGTGATGCATTTAAGTTATGGAGGGCGTTCGAATGAGTGTAGCTGTAAAAGTTGAAGAAAAACTATTTCAGAATCGCTACAAAGTTGACTCTGGCCGTCCACACATCAGCATTATTGATGCGGATAAGTGCCGCAATCATTGTGAAAATCACGCTTGTACAATTTGTTGCCCTGCGGCATGTTGGACATTGGAAGGAAATGGCGAAGTGACAGTGATTAGTGATGGTTGTTTAGAGTGTGGTACATGCCGTATTGTATGTGACGAGCATACAAACGTTGCTTGGGAATACCCAAGAGGCGGTTACGGCATATTGTTTAAATTCGGTTAGATAATTAAGGTTATGACCAAATCACCAGTATGGCTTTCAGAGCGAGTGCAATGGATAGGGGCTTTAGACTCTACCATGCGTAGCTTTGATATCATACTCAAAACCCCCAATGGCACTACTTACAACGCTTATGCTGTGCGTGGTAGTGAAGGGGTGGCGGTAATCGATACAGTAAAAGCGGAATGCGCAGAGCAATTTTTTGAGCATTTAGAGGCAATAGCTCGGTACGATGAAATTAAGGTGATTGTGCTTAATCATTTAGAGCCAGACCATACAGGTGCTTTACCAGAGTTGATGCGCAGGGCACCACAAGCTAAGTTATATATTTCGCAGTCAGCACAGATTATGATTAAAGCATTACTCAATCAGCAAGATGTTGACTATATATCAGTGGGAACTGGCGACACGATTAGCTTGGGTGACCGTACGCTTAAGTTTTTACATACACCTTATCTACACTGGCCAGATACGCAATGCACATATTTGGAAGAAGAATGCATCTTATTTTCTGGCGATGTATTCGGCTGTCACTTTTGCGATGAACGCTTGTTTAACGACAGGGTAGGGGATTTTCGCTTTGCCTTTGAATACTATTATGCGCACATCATGCGGCCTTTTCGTGAGCACGTCATTAATGCTTTAGAGCTAATTGCTCCGCTGCCAATCAATATTATCGCACCAACACATGGGCCAATATTACGCGACAAGCCAACGAGCTATATTCAACGTTACCGTGAGTTAAGTGGGCAGCGCTTGCAAAGTGAAGTCAATGCCGATGAAAAAACGCTCTTAATTTTCTACATCAGTGCTTATGGAAGCACTTCACAAATGGCGCAAATGATAAGAAATGGCGCTGAGCAAGTGCCGGGAGTACGTGCTTCTTTGTATGACATGGAAGGCGGAGATTCTGACTTGTTTGTAGATTTAGTTGAAGATGCAGATGGCATTTTAATTGGCTCTCCAACGATCAACGGCGATGCGGTAAAGCCGGCATGGGATTTAGTTTCTTCATTTGCCAAGATTAATGTCAAAGGCAAACTTGCTGGCGCTTTTGGCTCGTTTGGATGGTCAGGTGAAGCTGTTCGCATGCTAGAAGACAGAATGCGTGGCCTAAAAATGAGACTGCCGCTTGAGGGCGTAAGAATAAAACTAATCCCTTCATCAGATGAGCTTGATCAATGTCGTCGTTATGGCCAAGAAGCAGGTGAGCACTTAATGGGGGTGAATGCACCGCGTGTTCTAGATATGGCTGATTTACTGGCTTCTCGAAAGCAATTATCAAATTAATGTAATACAACTAGTTAATAAAATACATCTAGGAACTGAATTATGGCTAAAGCAAAAGTTACATTCTCTGACGTCAACGTGACGGTCAATGTCTCAGTTGGTACTCGAATTATCGAAATATCTGAGGCAGTTGGGTCATACATAGCCTACAACTGCCGCGAAGGCGATTGTGGAGTTTGCTTATTTGAAGTCATTAAAGGCAAAGAGAATATGTCGGCAATCTCTAAGGAGGAGAAGGCAGTGCTACTTGCTCGCTATCAAGAAATTATGGATGGATGGCGAGCCACAACTGACATTGATGCCTTACAAGCGAAAATGCAGCGTGAAAATTTCATCGGCAAAAATTGCCGTCTAGCCTGCCAAACACAGGTATTTGGTGACGTTGTTGTCGCACCTTTGTAAGGAAAATCATGTCTAAATACAATATTACTTTTGCTGATATTAACGCTACTGTTTCTGTACCAAGAGGTACGCGCATCGTAGAGGTGGCTGAAAAAGTTGGCGCGAGCATTCCATTCGGTTGCAAAGAAAATGACTGCGGTGACTGCATGATTGACGTGCTTGAAGGTGCTACAAACCTTTCTGCACCATCACCACTGGAGATAGAATTGCTTAAACAAAAATTTGGTAAACCTAATAACCGCCTTGCTTGTCAAGCAATGGTGTTAGGTGATGTCACAGTAAAGCCTGCTTAAAAAACTACCTATAAATTTGATTAAAAGCTAAAGGAAACACTATGCCAAAACCACCAAAACATGTATTTGTTTGTAATCAAGCTCGCCCGCCTAACCATCCTCGTGGTTCTTGCCAAGTCAAAGGTGGAAATGAGATTTTGCAGGCATTCTGGGGGCAAGTTCAAGTACGTAATTTATGGGATAAGTTCTCAGTAACTTATTCAGGATGCTTAGGGCCTTGTGATACAGGGCCGAATGTATTGGTTTACCCAGAAGGCATTATGTATGGTGGTGTTACAAAAGAAGATGTCGCTGCTATCATTGATGAGCATTTGCTTGGCGACAAAGTTGTCGAGCGATTAAAAGTACCTGATGGCATTTGGTAAACAAGCACTCAAAGGTTTTGTTGCGATAGAAGACCTACCTCCTAGGGTTTTAGGTTATCTAAACGCAGCAGCTTCAGCAAATGATTGGCGTGAAGCTGAGTCGCTTCTCTGGCGAGCACAGGTGGCAGATGGCGATTGCTTGCAAGTTTACTATACGCTGTATAAGTTCTACTTTAATCACAAGCGTTTAAGTGATGCTGAGCGTGCCACATGTTTGGCGTTAGATGCAGCTGCAAGGCAAGCTGGTATCGAAGCAGATTGGCGGCTGCAGAAAAAAGATAGTTGCGATTGGTCAGTTGTGAGCTCTCCGCAGCATTTCTATTTGTTTAGTATGAAAGCACTTGCCTTTATTCGGTTGCGTCAATTACGTGATGCTGATGCAGCCTTGATTCTAGCTAAGCTTCGTGAGATTGATCCTGATGATTCTGTTGGGTCATCTGTAATTGAGTCATATGCCGCAGGAGCTTTGGCATGACGATTGTTTCAGGTGCAATGCTCGGCATTCTGCAAGAGGCCGGTAATTCGATAATGATTATGACTGAGGGGCTCGAGTACGATGAGTTTTTCAAGAGCCGTATTACTCAGCAAGAGGTACTCAGGCAACTTCGAGTAATGACCGATACCTCGTTTAATTTACCTTATGAAATTAAACAAAGATTGATTGAAATTGATTGGGAAGCTTGGTCAGCTTTAAGTGTTCAGTTTTCAAAATCCGATGAATCTATGAATGATGCTGTTTGGTTTGCTGTTCGTTCATTAGTACCAGCAACTTTACTTTGGCTTAGAGTCTTTCATAAAAACACACCAGAGTTATTCTCATTTGTAGATTAAATAGTCGACAAATGTTGTGTAGCAAACACGACAATGCTCGGTTTTATGAGATTAATCGTTAGCATAAATTTTGGTAAGTCTATGTATTAATAATGAAATATATTTTTGGCATGGAATCTGCATTACAGTAACTATCGATATATACTTGTATACATTACGACAAAGTTTAGGTTAAGCATAATGCAACATAACGATCTTAAAATTGTAGGTTCACTCTCATTAGGCATTGATGCTCAAAATCTACTGTCTGATAAACGAATTGCGCTTTTAGAAAAGATAGGTGAGTGCGGTTCTATTACTCAGGCAGCAAAAGGGGTGGGCTTGAGCTACAAAGGTGCGTGGGATACCGTCGATACGATAAATGGTATGTTTGGCGAGCCACTTGTAGAAACCATTACTGGGGGGAAGGGTGGTGGTGGTACGCAACTTACAGTTACCGGCATCCGTATTGTGGACACTTATAAAGCCTTGCTGCGTGAACATCAGCGTTTTATGGCAGCAGCAAGTAACGGTATCGAGAATTTCGACAATATTTATCAAATGATTAGGAGACTTTCAGTGAAAACAAGCGCACGTAATCAATTTTTTGGCAAAGTCTCAGCCATTAAGCAAGGTCCAGTCAATGTGGAAGTTGAATTAACTTTAACTGGAGGTGACAAAATTCATTCGGTTATTACACACGACGGACTTGATAATTTAGGTTTAAAAGTTGGCAGTGATGCTTGGGCATTAGTTAAAGCGAGTTGGGTGATTTTGGTAATGCCTGAGGCTGTTGCAGGCGTGAGTGCGCGCAACAAGTTGGTTGGCAAAATTACAAGAATTACACAAGGTGGTGTGAATACAGAAGTGCTGATGCAGTTAGAGGGTGGCAACGTAGTGAGCGTCATTATCACTAATGATAGTGTGACTAGCCTAAAACTTGCTGTTGGCGTAGAGGCTTGTGCTGTATTCAAAGCGAGCAGTGTCATCATGGGTGTTACGGATTAACTGTAAAAGTATATTTTGAGGTTTTATTTTAGCTATCGTTATATAAACTACTTTATAGCGTATATTATTTTGAGGAGGATATAAGATGAGTACATTGAATAAATTGAAATATGCGGTGCTATTGGCCATATGTGCTAATAATGCTTACGCAGATGATGCATCGGATGCAAGAATTGCTAAGTTACAGAAAATGTTAGAAGACCAGCAAGTGCAAATGCAGGCAATTGCTGAAGAGTTAAAAGTTCTGCAAAAAAAAGCACCGGCTGTGGCCGCAGCAACGGGAGGTAAGGATGAAGAGCAAGAGCAAAAATGGCAAATAGATGCCATGTCGGAGGAGTTGAAAGCCCTAGAACAAAGGCCGACAGTTTTTGTAAGTGAAAAAGATGGTATAGGACTGAAGTCAAGTAATGGCGACTTCAGTATTAAGTTCCATGGTCTTGTTCAAGCAGATTACCGTAATGTTGATGCAGATACCATTAATCTAGCGACGGCTAACACAAATATTACGAGTGGGTGGATGGTACGTAAAGCTAGACCATGGATTGAAGGTTCATTATTTGGTTGGATTGACTATAGGTTGACTCCTGAGTTTGCAACTACAACACCAAATGTAGCAACAGTCTCAACAGGCACTACTACTGTTAATGGATCTACAACATTAGGTTCACCAGAAGTAATAGATGCGTTTTTTGATGCTAAATTTAAACCCTGGCTAAAACTGCGTGTTGGTAAGTTTAAGCCGTTTGTTGGCCTAGCACGATTGCAGTCTGATGTAGATGGGAAGTTTGTTGAACAAAGCTTTGTTACAGCCAATTTACTGCCACAGCGTGATGTCGGTGCCTCAGTATTTGGTGATGTGTTTGACAGTAAGTTGAGTTATGCCATAGGATATTCTAATGGCGTAATTGATGGTGGTGATCAGTCAGTAGCTTTAGATGGCAATGATGATAAAGAGTTTACCGCACGTGTATTTGCGCAACCATTTAAAGGAAATGGTACTCCATTAGCAGGATTGGGATTTGGTATAGCAAATACAAGTATTAATCAACGTGGTGCAAACACAAATAGTGGCACATCGCAATTACCTTCATTTAGGTCATTTAGCCAACTTAACTTTTTTAGCTATACAACAACACCTGGACAAGCTGCTTTTGCTGACGGAAGACGTACTCGTTGGGCACCACAAATGTATTATTACTACGGTCCATTTGGATTAATGTCCGAGTATGCTAGCGAGTCTCAAGCGGTGACACGTTCAACAAATCATCAGACTTTAGATAATAAGGCCTGGCAGGCAACATTTTCATACTTATTAACAGGTGAAGATGCATCTTATAGTGGTGTTAAGCCTCAGCAGGCATTTAATCCTAATGGTGGGGGTTGGGGTGCGTGGGAGTTGGTTGGCCGCGTAAGTAAAATGACTGTAGATGATAAGGCCTTTATAGGTACAGCAACAACGCGACTATCTAATATTGCCACATCAGCTAAAACTGCTAAAGCTTGGGGTTTAGGCGTTAATTGGTATCTAAACAACTATACGCGTTTTGCACTAGATTATGAGAATACGAGTTTTGATGGTGGTGCGGCAGGTAGTCTAGCTAGTACAACTGCAATTACTAAGTTAGTTGATAAGAAAACCGAGAAAGCCATGATCGGCCGCCTGCAAGTTTCTTTCTAATATGACTAGTTAACAAAGGAAAATAAAATGAAAAACAATTTAATGAAAGTATTATTGGTTATCGGCACACTCTTATTTACACCGCTAGTGCAAGCAGAACCTTTAACCGTGGCAATCGCAGCAAATCTAAAGTATGTGTTTGATGACCTTGCAGCTGAGTTTAAAAAAGAAACGGGTATAGAAACGCAAAGTGTGCTGAATGCTTCTGGTAAAATTGCTACACAAGTCCGCAATGGTGCACCTTTTGATGTATTTATGTCTGCCGATATGGATTTTCCAGATGGTTTATACAAAGATGGTTTTGCGACTACTACGGCTAAACCTTATGCTTATGGTCAGTTGGTATTATGGACTGAAAAAGATGTGGATTTAAGTAAAGGCGTGGCATTTCTAGCGGATAAAAGTATCGTCAAAGTAGCTATTGCTAACCCAAAAGTTGCACCATTTGGCAAGCAAGCACTTAAGGTTTTAGATTATTATAAAGTGCGCACTGCTGTAGAACCTAAGCTGGTTTATGGCGAAAACATCACGCAAGTCAGCCAATATGTTGATGCTAAAGTAGTGGATGTAGGCTTCAGTGCTAAATCAATCGTGGTTGCCCCTGAAGCTGCGGGTAAAGGTCAATGGGTTGATGTGCCACCAGAAAGTTATGAGCCAATAGCACAGGGCATTGTGATTCTTAAGCATGGCTCAGAAGTGAATGGTGATGCGGCACGTAAGTTTTTCGGTTTTGTGCTATCTGCTAAAGCACGTGAAATTTTTGCTAAGAATGGATATAAATTACCTTGAATAGGTTAAAAGGACAGATTGTAACAATAGATAGCAACAGCCACATGTCATTAGTAGATGTGGCTGTTGGATTGAATATATTTTCTGCGACATTGCTAGAAACACCTGCGACTGCCGATTACTTAGTAGTTGGTGGTTCTGTCACCTTGTTGTTTAAAGAAACTGAGATTGCACTTGCAAAAAATCTTAGTGGCTTGATAAGCCTACGGAACCGCATACCTGTAATCGTTACAGGTATTGAGCATGGCGATATTTTAGGTGCTGTTTCGATGAGTTATGACGGCATGCAGTTGGTGAGTGTAATTACTTCACGTGCCATTGATCGTTTAGAGATTAAAGTAGGTGACAAATTGGAAGCTTTGATAAAAGCCAATGAAATAGCGCTGATGGCAGGTCATGATGACGTATGATATTCAACCATTATGGCTAACTTTCAAGTTGGCATCCGTCACTACGGCGATTTTATTTACTATTGCCGTGCCATTTGCTTGGTGGCTAGCCAAGACTCAAATTCGCTTTAAACCTGTTGTGGAAACGCTAGTCAGCATGCCATTAGTGTTACCGCCTTCTGTATTAGGTTTTTATCTACTTTTAGCCTTTAGCCCAGAGCATTGGTTTGGTAAGTGGTTAGATAAAGAATTAGGTATCAGATTAGCTTTTAGTTTTGAAGGATTAGTCATTGCATCCGTTATTTTTAGCTTTCCTTTTATTGTGCATCCTGTTCAGGCGGCTTTTCAAAATTTGCCAAAGTCGCTAACAGATGCAGCAAAAATACTTGGTAAATCTAATCTACAGATTTTCTTTCGTGTTCTATTGCCCAATATTAAACCTGCATTAATTTCGGGTACGGTCTTAGCATTTGCGCATACGGTTGGCGAATTCGGCGTAGTAATGATGATTGGTGGCAATTTGCCCAATGAAACGCGCGTGGCATCCATTGCTATTTATGATGAAGTCGAAGCATTGCACTATGCCACTGCCAACTTCTATTCAGGCGTACTTTTCCTATCTTCATTTGTCATTTTGATGATTGTTTATTTGGTTAATCGTAAGGCGCAAAAATGATAGAAGCGCTGGTAAACAAGAAACTCATTGGCTCAAATGGAAGCTTTCAATTAGCTGTTGAATTAAAAATTGCTGAAGGTGAGTTTGTAGCCTTATTCGGGCCATCAGGCGTTGGTAAAACCACCTTGTTACGCTGTTTGGCAGGATTAGAGCAAGCTGACCAAGCCAATATAAGATTCAATGGAACTATTTGGGTTGATACGGCTTTACGCATTAACGTTGAGCCTCAATTGCGCAGGGTGGGTTACATGTTTCAGGACTACGCCTTATTTCCAAATATGACTGTGCGCGGCAATGTAGAGTTTGCTTTGCGCAAAGGTGGTAACAAACAGCGAATTAACGAACTTGTTGAGTTGATGGATCTCGGTGAACTTCAACATCAAAAGCCTGAAACCTTATCAGGCGGTCAAAAGCAACGCGTCGCACTAGCCAGGGCTTTGGCTTCTGAGCCCAGTTTATTATTGCTTGATGAGCCATTTTCAGCATTAGATGCAGAAATAAGAGGTCGCTTACACCATGAGGTTTTAAGGCTACAAAGAAGCTTGGGAATTACAACGATTATCGTTAGCCACAATGTGGGTGAAGTTTATAAACTAGCGAAGCAAGTTTTTATGATGGAAGCAGGGCACATTGTTCAACAAGGATCGCCCGCAGATGTATTTAGTGCTGGGCAAACCATTGGAAAGTTTCGATTTACAGGTGAGATTCTTGCCCTAGAACCTATGGATGTTTTGTATTCACTCACGGTATTAGTTGGGAACCAAATTGTCAAAGTGGTTGCAATGCCTGATGAAGCTTTAAGTTTAAGTGTAGGTGATGCTGTCATGTTGGTTTCTAAAGCGTTTAACCCAATGATTCTTAAACTAGAGTAATGGCCTTATTATTTTATTTGGCTAGCATTATATAAATTACTATATTTCGTGTTATTTAGTAAGTATTTGTAGGAGGCTGAAAATGGATATTTCATGGGATAAATTACTACCAAACGAATATTGTATGCGTGCTATGAAACCACGGGTTTTTGAGCGACATACGGAGCCTTCAGCAAACGCTGAAAAAACCATTGGGTATGATGAACATGGAACAAAGTGTTTTTATTGCCATTCATTTATGATGACCGCAGATGGGTTTGATATAGATGAATTCCCCATACAAATTGAAACCTATTATGAGCGCGTCACTGCTTGGCGTCTTGATGGCGGAGGTTGGGTTAAACTTAAATCGTACTCAGATAAAATGGATCAATGCAATAAGCATTTGGTGACTTTGCCAATTGAGCTAAGTGATGAAATGCCAAGATAAGATTAAACGTATTGAATTTTTATTAGGCGAAGCTATTTGATAAGCCTCGACTAATAAAAGATTTGATAGGGTAACTTATTGAGCTACGCCAAGGATCACTGATGACGCTTTAAATACAGCACTGGCGGATACACCTTCTTTAATATCTAGCTCTTTAACAGCATCGTGAGTGATGGTTGCAAATACTGTAATGCCACTTGATAAAGAAATGCCAATTTCAGAACTTACTTGACCATTACTTACCTTAGATACTTTTCCAGCCAACACGTTACGTGCACTTAATGCAAAGCCAGTACTATCAGTCATCACTAAAATTGATGAAGCTTTGATTAAAGCAGTCACTTCTTTACCAGTTTTTAAACCTAAAGCTGTCACACTGCCATTTGTGACAATTGCTACAATTTTATCGTTTCCGCCAAGTGTAATGTCGATTTCAGAATTGACACTTCCCGAGACAATATTTGAAATCGTCCCTTTAAATACATTGCGTGCGCTTATTTTCATTTTTTAACTCCTTAGTTGATTGAATTCCTTGAATGTAGTCTATTTCATTTCAATGTAAAGTCACAACCATCACGTTTTATCAAGCATTATTCGTTTAAAGCAGCTCTGAATTAAATCTGGTATGCCCTTTGCTTTTACTCCTTTATGCACTGATTTCATGTGCTTTTGTTGTTGCTTATGCGACAAATTAAACAATTATTTAATGATTAAAGGAGTAAGTGTAATGTCCGTAATTACTGTTCAACCTTCCGGTAAAACCTATCAGGCTGCCTCTGGTAGCAACATCCTTGCAGTATTGTTAGCTGGAGGTGAAGCTATTGCGCATAAATGTGATGGGAAAGCTGAGTGCGGCTCATGCCATATTTCATTAATTGATGGTCGTAAAAGCGTTTCTAAAATTCAGCCTGCAGAAAACGAGCGTTTAGATATGACTGTTGGCGTAGGTTCTAAATCTCGTCTTGCTTGCCAAGTGATTGTTGGTGAGGAAGATTTAACCATCGAAATACTTAGCATTTAATAGTGATGGCGGATTCTAGTTGTAGAAATCCGCCATTTACTCACTAATTAAGAGGCGGTATGTCTTAGTAACCTTAGGCATTCCTCACTGGCTGCTAACTCTATTGCCAGATAGTCATCCTCATTGCGAATAAATGCATCCGCACCAAAATCTAATAGCATACTCATCAATTCATGCTTGCCACTTGAAGCCGTATACATAAGCGTTGTAGCGCCTGTGACATTTCGATTATTAACCTCGATTCCCGCTTTGAGCAATAGATCTACAATCGCATTATTGCCTGATACACAAGCTAACCATAAGGCGTTGTTGCCATCTAAGTTGCGCATGTGAATGTTAACACCTAGAGAGAGTAATTCTGCAACCAAGTCTTCACGACCCAATAGAGCTGCGTGCATTAAAGGTGTTAAAGCATGATGCCAAGGCGCATTGAGGTCTTGTGCATCAAAATTATGCTCTGATATGAACTTAACCAAATCTTGGCTCGATAGATGGGTTATTTCAGGAATCTCTGAAATGGCCGGCGCAAGCGCTTCATAACCACCATCAACGCTATAAACTTCCATGTATTGGAAGTCAGCAAACATGCTTGCATACACCTGACTAGCATTGCCATGGTAGCAATAAATCATGACTGGTACATTCTTAGGTAAATTGGCAATCACCTCACCAAAATCACGTTCAGTAAGATGGTCTGTGCCTTTAATATGAGATTCTTTATAACTTGCTGCATCACGTGAATCAAACATTGCTAGCGGCTTGATGCCAGCTCTAGCACGAAGAATCAAATCAGATGCACGTTGAGGTGAAATACGTTGAAATGCGGTTCTCATGATAATCTCGCTTTCGTTAATATTAAGAAGTAGCTTCCTCAGACCCAAAGCACTGCTGGTAATCCACACACTCACTACAAGAAGGTGATTTACAGATAAAAATATCTTCACGTTCACATAATTGCTTATAGAAAAACTTTTTCCATTTCATATCGCCGGTGTTTTTCGCTGCTAGTGTAGGGAAGTGGTGCAACATTAACTCAGACAATGCTTTGCGATTTGGCAATTGCATGTCTTGCCATAGATGATTGCTTCCCATGCACGCATCTGCCACGTAATCGATGACTTGGCTTGTTTCATTGCCATCATCACGACGATGATCGTTCAGAAGCTGTACGATATCATCGTATTCATCCATATGTTGATACACAGGGATCGAGTAGCTTAGAAAATAAATGGGCTGTGTTTGCATGGCGATTGTTTCTTACACGGCTGCTGGACCATGTGTATAGCATTTTTTCGGGCAGATTTTGGAGCATGCTTCACAGCCAACGCAGTTTTCTGGGTGTGCGATGGTCATAATCATTCTCACGTATTCGTCTGCATCTTCATCTTCTTCAGAAGCGACTGCGATACGCTCGCCATCTTCATCAATGCCAACTAATTGAAGTACATCTCGGCCGCATACTTTAAAACAACGACCACAGCCTATGCATTTTTCTTCTTCAATCTCTTGTGCAAATTGTGGTATCCATTCCACGCCACTTGGTAATATGATGGTGTATGCCATATTAGCCTCCTACGCCAGCAAGTCTCTTACGTGCGTCTGTTAATTGTTCATATGCTTTAAATGTTTTTTCAGCGATTTCAGGAATCTTTTCCCAGCCAATCGGCAAATCTTCTGAGAGGTCATGCAAGTCCATTTTTAATTGGGTAGCCTGACCATTCAGCTTTTTGATTTCAGCTTTAATCGCTTCAATTGCTTCCGCTTCAGTCATTTCTGATGCTCCTTAACCGTAATTCGCGACTTCAGGAAATTTATGAATCATTTCCACAGCTGCTGATACAAACTTTTCGCCTTCCGCGGCTAATTTTTCAATCGTTTCAAAACCAAATCGATGCACGTCTCGTAGCTGCTTATTCACCACCACTAAACGGCCAGCAGTCAGAATCATTTTGCCAAAGCCTTCGTGGTGCATCTTCATCATTGGCGAAACCATGTTCTTAGTTTCGCGCTCAATAGCAAGCCCAACTGCATTGTAGAAAAGCTCTAAACGCCAAATAGTTTCAGGGTCTGGATCACCAATAATTGGCATTTCTTTACGTTGTTCTTTGGTGATGATGTATGGCGCCAGTAGAGTTGCGTCATCTTTACCTTCCCAAGCACCATGCGTATCTTGAGCTCTCCATTGCTTGATTAACTCCAATACAAAAGGAGATTTCCATGGGTCAGATGTCGTTGTTGGTGCTTCTGCAAGTGCGGCAGTTGTGGATGTCATGTGTTTCTCCTAAGACTTACAATTAAACGGTTTCTTCTTCATCAAACTCAAAAGTGCGTTCTTGGTCACGCATCATGGCTTTTCTTAAGAATGGTGGTGGCGTGCCGTTTAGCACGTCACGTAATTTGGCTAACACCTCTTCAATGACTTCTGGTTCAGATACTTTGATTGGATGAATCTTATGCGCGACAACTCTGGCAGCCGCAGAGCCGCCAATCGCCGCTACGTAAAGTAAGGCGCAGTCTTTAATGGCTTCTAGTTTTGGGGCGAGTTTATCTTCATCACCATCTTCTTTTAAATCGCCATCAAACTGCACGGTTTCAATAAATGTCCAATCTTTTTGCGTGAGCTCGTAGATTGAAATGTTCTTAGCCCAACCAAAATGGGCATCCACGCGCTTGAGATCTTGTGTAGAAAATGCGACTTTCATGTGTGTCTCCTAATAAATTTAATTGCAACTAGAACAACTGCCGTTTGAGGCGCAAGTCGTGTGGGCTTCGTTAGATAATTCAGTGCCTATTTCTTGAAAACTTTCACGCCAACTATCTGGCGTGGCTTCATGGTATTCTGCCAGAAAGGTATTTGCTAATTCAAATACCAATTCTTTAGTACCGCGATAACCAACCGATAATTTATGAGCTGCACCGAGGCGATCAAAGTTTGGTATGCCAAAGCGTAAGAAAGGCAAATGCAAGCGTTCTGCCATTTGTCTGCCATGCGAATGCGTGATGAGCAAATCGCAGTTTTTTGCGCGCATTTCTAAATCTTCCAAATCACCTATTAATACTTCTTCAGCCGGCATCTTTTCTAATAAAGGCGACTGTGTGGTGGTTACAACAGCACTTAATTCACAGCCCATTTCGGTCAGAAAATTTCCCAGTGCCCAAAGCAAATCAGGTTCAGCGCCGATGGCAATTTTTTTGCCGCCAGTAAAAAAGTGCGCATCAAGCATGGCATCCTGCAATTGGCTACGTTGACGTCGATATTTCAATGCGACTGGTTTGCCAGAAAGGTTAGATAAAAACTGCAAGAAGTTATCATTAGCATCTAGGCCAGCTAAACGGTCAAACATGGTGTACGGTACGCCAGTCTTCATTTCCAGCTCGATTGCAGCTGCGTGCATTTGCTCGCCAATGGCAATCGTCGCGCGTGCTGCACCCATTGTACGAAGCTCTAATGTGGTCGTCCCACCTAATGTGGTCGGAGTGAAGTCTTCAGGAATATGGCCATCTAATGAACCAGAAATGTCTGGAATAAATACCGCGCATAACCCAAAAGACTCGATAATTTCACGAACTTCATCAATATCTGCTGGAGTCAGGTGTGAACCTGGTAACACGTTGACACGATTTACTTGTTTCACTTGGCAATAAACAGCGGATTCTTCAACAATGCGCACAGCCGCTTTACTCCAGCCATCTTGAAAGGCGCCTACATAGTCAGGTGTAGATGCATAAATAATGGCTGTTTCTGCGAGTTCTGGATGCTTAGCGCGAATGAGCTTGATGTGTGCTTCTACATCATCACCTTTGGTTTCTGTAAGCCCTGTTGAAGCTAAGCCAATGACAGCTGGTTTTGTGCGCTCCCAAATATTAATAATTGCCTGTTCGATATTTTCCATGCCACCAAGGATGGTGTTCACCTCGTTCATAGCGGTGGTTTGCATCGGAATCATCTCGCGAAAATGACGCACAAATAATACCAAGCCAAACGAAGTACAACCTTGTGAGCCATGTAAAGTAGGCATGCAATTATTCAAGCCCATAAAGGCGAGGGCTGCACCAATCGGTTGGCTCATTTTGAGTGGGTTAACCGTGCAAGATTTATGATTTGTATTAACGACAGCCATCATGCGGCCTTTGCTTCAACTACTTCTGAAGATAAAGTTTCCCATGGCGCTGGTTTTCGTACCTGCGCCCACACAGGATGATAAAGTGCTTGTTCGATTTGTTTAACAAGTTCTACCATGCCGACATAACCAGCATAAGCATGGTGACGTTCTTGGTTGATGTCCAACCACGGCATTTTGACCTTTAATGCGACAAACTGACTGCGTCCACCTGAAAGCATGATGTCAGCACGGCATTCTTTAAGCATGGCATACATGTCGCGAGGACGCATATCATCAAACATATGGGCATCTTCGCCCATTAACTCTTTGATTTTGTCTTTGTCTTCATCGGTGGACTTTTTGACACTTGTGCCAACGATTTCCATACCGCCTTCTTGCAAAGCTGAAACAACCGACCAAGATTTAACGCCGCCAGTAATGAGCAAGACTTTTTTGCCTTGTAATTTAGCGCGGTAACGATTGATGCCTTCCCAAGCGCGTGTTTCTTCACGGAAAATGAGCTTCTCTGTGCGAGATAGCAACTCTTCAGCAGCACCTTGCTGGACTAAAAGTTTTGTAATTTGGCGTAGGCTTTCGCTAGTATCAGTAATGCCGTAGAACGAGCCTTCAAAGAATGGGATGTTGTAACGCTCTTCCATTTTACGAGCCACGTTAATCATGGCCTTGGAACAGACCATCATGGCAGCCTTAGCACGATGGGAATAAGCGACTTCTTTGTATTTAGCATCCCCAGAAATGCAAGCCAATATGCGAATGCCAAGCTCATCTAGTAACGGTTTGATTTGCCATAACTCGCCGGCTAAGTTGTATTCTCCGATGATGTTGATGTCGTAAGGCGTGGTGAATTCAGGTTCTTCAGTGCCAATTACATACTCAAGCAAAGCTTCACCAGCAAGTTTATTGCCTAAGTTTTTTGCTCCTACAAAACCTGGTGCATTGATTGGAATGATTGGTTTGCAAAACTTTGCTGTGGCCGCTTTACAGACGGCTTCAATATCATCGCCAATAAGGGCTGTAACGCAGGTTTGATAGACAAATACCGCCGGAGGATTATATTTATCTAATACTTCACGAATTGATTTATACAAGCGTTTTTCACCACCATAAATCACATCCAGTTCGCTAATATCTGTGGTAAAACCTGTGCGATAAAGCTTCGAATCTGATGACTTGGCACCACGATTATCCCAACCATTGCCTTCGCAGGCGATGGGGCCGTGCACTAAGTGTGCAACATCAGTAATGGGTTGTAAAGCAATCTTTGCCCCATCAAAAGCACAACCGCCGGCTGCAGCACCAGGCGTCAGCTGTTTGGTACAACCTTTTTTACGTTCTTTCTCACCTTTGGCTTGGTTTTTATCACAAGCTGGTTCGTTAAAAACATCCTGTACCTTTTCGTTGAGAGATGCCATGACGGAATGCCTTTATTGTTTGTTGTCATTTAATGTTTAGCAAACAGCATGCCAACGACATTTATCATTCAACATATTGATTTATAATAATAATTTGTAAATTTGTGCGCGTAGCAAATACGACAATTGCAAATTTTTACGTAGGAAAAGAGACATAAAGATAAAAAAAGCCTCCCAAAGGAGGCTGTTAAGTTTTCGGCCTTACACCGAAGGGAAGATCTAGTGAATACGTTTAAAACTTAACCAAAATATCTTCGTTACGAACGATAAACTGGCAAGCAAGACGCCATGGTGGTGGAATATCTGTCACTTCAGAGTCAGCAATCTGTTGCTTAGTGATTTTGCCGGCTAGTTTTAGAACAGTCTTTTCTTTTTCAGTAAGATGCATGCCCATTGGCTGTTTGTTGCCTAAAACTGCAACCTCAACAGCACATGAACCACACTCACCATTTTCGCATTCAAATTCGACTGGTACTTTGTGTTGTTTAGCTAATGCTAACAAAGTGCTACAGTCACCTGCAGTTGCGTAGACAGTCAGGTCTTTTTTGATTTTAGGTGATGTAAATGTAACGTTTGCCATGATTTTTCCTTGTCTTTATGACCATCGCAATTTATTGAAAAGTTATTGCAATGGTCATATTGGTAATTAACGAATGATGTCGAAGCTGTAGTCGGTAGTTGCAATGCCGTCAGTATCTGCATCCATCACATCAAAAATCTTATCAAGGATAGTCACTAAAACATTCATCGCACCTTGGTAACCCCAAACTGGATAACGATGTTTATGGTGACGATCAAAGATTGGGAAACCAATACGAATCAATGGAGTTTTAGTATCACGATCCAAGTATTTACCATATGTGTTACCGATTAAGAAATCTACTGGGTCTGTGAATAATAATGAACGCATATGCCATAAGTCTTTCTTCGGATAAACTTTGCAGTTTTTACCAAATGGACTTGCATCAAACAACTCTTGGACTTTTTTAGCCCAAGCTTCATCACCGTTTGTAGATAATACGGTCACTGGCTCAGCACCCAACTCTAACAAGAAACCTGTTAAACCTAGCATTAAATCTGGATCACCATACAAGGCAAACTTCTTACCGTGTATGTGTGCGCTTGAGTCTGCAATAGCATCCACTAGACGACCACGTTCTTTAGTTAGTGAATCTGGAATGGCTACACCAGTGATACGTGATAACTCCATTAAGAATTTATCCGTTCCGCCGACACCAACTGGGTGGTGTAACTTAACAACTTCTTGACCATGCTCTTCAATGAATTTGGCGGTTTTTTCAGTGCTAATTGTTTGCATTGTAATGGTTGCTTTTGCATTAATTGCATTTGCAGCATCTTCTAAGCTAGTGCCTCCATCATACATACGGAATTCACCGTCAGTTGGTGTATCCCAAGCATCAGAAGGGTCACACAACATGGTAAACTTCACACCAAACTCATTGAATATGCGTTTGATTTCGCGGTTGTTACCTACTACATAACCATCAAAGCCACCAATGAAGTTGATACTTTCATTTGCCTTGCGTTTTAATGGCGTTGTAGTTCCAGCTTTACCATCCCAGAAGTGTTTCAACACGCCATGTAATGCATTGTCGTAACCTGTAATGTGGCTGCCAACGAAGGCTGGTGTATGTGCGAAAGGCACATCAAAAGCTTCTGGCACACTTCCTTTTTCTTTAGATGTTTTGATAAACGCATTTAAGTCATCACCAATTACTTCTGCCATACAAGTTGTCGAAACCGCAATCATTTTTGGTTTATACAAGCTATATGAGTTAGCTAAACCATCAACCATATTGTTCAAGCCTCCAAACACTGCAGCGTCTTCAGTCATAGAAGATGAAACGCATGATGTAGGCTCTTTGAAGTGACGGCTAAAGTGCGAGCGATAATAAGCAACGCAACCTTGTGAGCCATGTACAAATGGCAGGGTAGCCTCAAAACCATTGGCAGCAAACACAGCACCTAATGGTTGGCAAGCTTTAGCAGGGTTTACTGTTAACGCTTCGCGAGCGAGGTTTTTATCACGGTATTCTGTAGACTTTGTCCACTCAATAGTGTGTTGTAAAGCTTCGTTTGGAACTGGATATTCAAACTCAGATTTCTTTTTCGCGAACATTTCCTTGTATTCAGGTTCGCGGAATAGTTTGAAGTGGTCTAATACTTTTTCAGCACTCTGGCTCATTTCATATCTCCTTTAATTAAGTAGCGATTAAGCTGCTTTTTTCCATGGGGTTTTAGTTAACGCCCACACTGGGTTGTTAATTGCCATATCCATGTCGCGGGCAAAGATGGCAAAGCCGTCATAACCGTGATATGGGCCTGAGTAATCCCAACTGTGCATTTGGCGGAAAGGTACGCCCATTTTTTGGAAAACGTATTTTTCTTTAATGCCTGAACCAACGAGGTCTGGTTGTACCGCTTCTACAAATTTTTCAAATTCGTAACCAGTCACGTCATCGTAAATCAGAGTGCCGTCTTTAACGTAGTGTGTAGTACGTTGGTAGTCATCGTTATGACCGAACTCGTAACCTGTACCAACCACTTCCATACCTAAATCTTCATAAGCACCAATCACGTGACGCGGACGTAGACCACCCACAAACAACATCACTTTTTTACCTTGTAGACGTGGTTTGTATTTAGCAATTACTGCATCAGTCAAAACTTTGTACTTATCAATCACTACTTCAGTTTTTTCTTTGATTGAATCATCAAAGAAACCAGCAATTTTGCGTAATGACTCTTCAATTTTTGAAGGGCCAAAGAAGTTGTATTCAACCCATGGTATACCGTACTTTTCTTCCATGTGACGGCTGATGTAGTTCATTGAACGGTAGCAGTGAAGAATGTTCAATTTAGCTTTTGGTGAGTTTTCTAACTCAGCAATAGAGCCATCGCCAGACCATTGAGCAATCACACGCAAGCCCATTTCTTCAAGCAAGATACGGCTAGACCAAGCATCACCACCGATGTTGTAGTCACCAATAATAGCTACGTCGTATGGTGTGCCAGTAAATTCATTTTTGTTAGGTTCTGTTTTATCGAAAATGAAGTCACGCACAGCATCATTTGCAATATGGTGACCTAGTGATTGAGATACACCGCGGAAGCCTTCGCAACGTACTGGAACAATGGTTTTGCCTTCGTATTCTTTAGATTTTTTCTTAGCAACAGCTTCAATATCGTCACCAATCAAGCCGATAGGGCATTCTGATTGAACAGTAATGCCTTTGTTCAATGGGAATAGCTCTTGAATTTCATCCATGATTTTTTCAAGCTTTTTGTCGCCACCGAAAACGATGTCTTTTTCTTGAAAATCCGAAGTGAATTGCATGGTACCGAAAGTATCGATACCTGTTGTACCGATGTAGTAGTTACGACGAGAAGCCCATGAGTACTGACCGCAACCGACTGGACCGTGGCTGATATGAATCATATCTTTAATTGGACCCCAAACTACGCCTTTAGAGCCAGCGTAAGCGCAGCCACGAATCGTCATTACACCTGGTAATGATTTGATATTTGATTTAACGTCACAATCAGATTTACCTTCTTCATGTACGCCTAAATGTTTTGCACGTCGTTTGGCAGATTTCTCAGGGTAGGCCTTAAGCACCTCCTCAATCAATTCTGCGCCATTGACGCCTAAATCAACTGTATTACTCATTTTGTTTCTCCTAATCTCTAAATGAAGTTGTTTTAAAAATTGCATGCACTATTAGTGGCACCTTTAAGTCTGTTTGACTTTCAGCCCCTGCAACTTTTGAAACAACTTGCAAAAGGGGCTAGCTAGAAGCTTATGAAGTTAAATGCTTTACATAAGCTCCTGCCAGATTGACTACTTATGCTGCGGCAGCAGCTTTACCAATAACAGACTCATCTTCTTTCTTCATGATGCCGAAATCCATCAACAAGTCTTCTAATTGATCCATCGTGATTGGTGTTGGAATCGTGCCGTTACCACCATTAGCATGAATTTTTTGAGCCAATTGACGATACTCTTCAGCTTGTTTAGATTCAGGTGCGTATTCCAACACTGTCATACGGCGCAATTCAGCGTGTTGAACGATGTTGTCACGTGGCACAAAGTGAATTAATTTAGTACCTAACATGCCAGCTAATGCTTCAGCGAGTTCTAACTCTTTATCTGTTTGACGTTCGTTACAAACCAAGCCGCCTAAACGCACACCGCCTGAGTTTGCATATTTAAGAACACCTTTAGAAATGTTGTTTGCAGCGTACATTGCCATCATTTCACCAGACATCACGATGTAAATTTCTTGCGCTTTGTTTTCGCGAATTGGCATTGCGAAACCACCGCAAACCACGTCACCAAGTACATCGTAAGAAACATAGTCAGCACCATCGTAAGCGCCGTTTTCTTCTAGAAAGTTTATAGATGTGATAACGCCACGACCTGCACAACCAACTCCAGGCTCTGGACCACCAGATTCAACGCAACGAATGTCTCGATAACCTACTTTCATCACATCCTCAAGTTCCAAGTCCTCCACGCTACCAGCTTCAGCAGCAAGTGAAAGAACTGTATCTTGTGCTTTCGCATGTAAGATAAGACGTGTTGAGTCAGCTTTTGGATCACAACCGACGATTAGGATCTTTTGACCCATTTCAGCCAGAGCAGCCAATGTATTTTGTGATGTCGTAGACTTACCGATACCACCTTTGCCGTAGAAGGCAATTTGACGTAATGCAGCCATATTAATACTCCTTAAAATAAAATTAAAAGTTAGTTAAGACCGTTTTGCTGCCGGGCTTCCGATTCCGAATCGCTAATCACTCTTCTTATCTGCCGTCGGATGGTTTGTCGGTCATGCAAACTAGTCACAGCAAAGTGCGTGCCAACGCATTTTAAAAAATATAACTCATTGATTATATGAATAATATATTTTTAAAACTGGCGTTCTAGGTGATTTATTATTCTGTCGTAAACCTTACAATTGCATACGTGTTGGTGATGTATTGAACAAAACTCAATCAATACATAATCTATGTTAAGAATCGTACAAATTGGCATTTTTTTTAAATCAACATATTGTTTTTATTGAGTTTAATTTCATCGCATTAATTGTAATTTGCTGTTGGCATTACCTTTGCTTAATGGGTGTTATGTGTTTACAACAAATCCAGCGATGAAGCTGAATAAACAATGAGGAGCGGTGAAATGAAATTAGCAATGATTGGATTAGGAAAAATGGGTGGCAACATGGCAACACGTTTGCTACGTCATAAGATAGAAGTTGTTGGCTTTGACTTTAATACTGATACGGTAAATAAGTTAGCAACAGAAGAAGGTTTGATTGCTGCAAAGTCTGTTGCAGACGCAGTGATTAAATTATCTGGTCAGAAAATTGTTTGGATCATGTTGCCATCTGGAGACATTACAGAAAAACAAATCGAAGCTTTAATTCCAATGCTGAATAAAGACGACATCATTATTGATGGAGGAAACTCAAACTATAAAGATAGCCAACGTCGCGGCGCAATGCTTGCAGAACATGGCATCGGATTTATGGATTCAGGTACTTCAGGAGGAGTTTGGGGCTTAGAGAATGGGTATTGTTTGATGGTAGGCGCAACTAAAGAGGTGGCAACAGTTGTTACACCAATATTAAAAGCTTTAGCGCCCGCTGAAAATAGAGGCTGGGCGCACGTTGGGCCAGTTGGTTCTGGTCACTTTACCAAAATGATTCATAACGGTATTGAGTACGGCATGATGCAAGCAATGGCTGAAGGCTTAGATCTTATTAAAGGTAAAGAGGAGTTCAATCTAAATCTAGCGGAAATCACTGAATTGTGGCGTCATGGCTCAGTCGTTCGCAGCTGGTTATTAGACCTTACTGCAGATGCCTTGAAAGATGACCAAGAACTAACGGCTATTGCACCTTATGTTGCAGATTCTGGCGAAGGTCGTTGGACAGTGATGGAGTCAGTAGAGCAGGGCGTTGCCGCACCAGTACTCACATTGGCACTGCAAGCGCGTTTCAGAAGTCAAGACGCTACTGGTTACAGCTACAAGCTGCTATCCATGATGCGTAATGGTTTTGGCGGTCATGCAGTCAAGTTGTCTTAAATTTGGCCACATTAATGAACGCTGATAACCCGAATCCGTACGCCACACTCAAGCCTGTGACACAGGTCATGACTAATCCGCACTTTGAAACGATTGGTGGGGAAGCCGTAATTATTCAATTGGTAGAAAAGTTTTACTTCTACATGAATATATTGCCAGAGGCCGCTGGAATTAGAACGATGCATGCTGCTGACCTTAGTCATACCAAAAAGATATTAGTACAGTTTTTAATTGAATGGTTGGGTGGACCAAAGATTTACTCCTCTGAGCGTGGACATCCAAGCTTACGCAAAAGACATATGCATTTTCCGATAGGAGAAGTTGAAAGCAATGCATGGATGTCATGTATGCGCCATGCAATGGAGGATGTTGTCAGCAATGCCATACTACGCCAGCAGCTAGAGCAATCTTTTACTAAAACCGCAAATTTTATACGTAACAAATAATCAAGGGAGTAAATCTGTATGACTACGCTAGAACAAACCGCATTTGCAAGATTAGAAGCCGAGAAACGCCTACAAAATCCAGTGCTAAAAGCTGCCACACCAACAAAAGGTCGCTTTGGTTTTCGTGGTGAGATTGCCCTTAAATTTGCAGAGCAATTAGCAGATGAAGCGAGACCGCCAGAAGTCACTGCTGACCAAGTGATGGCGATTGCGACAGAAGGTGAAAAGGGCATTCCATTCTTTGCAGGTTATTTACTGTCATTTGGCTATCTCAATATGTTGGCAGAAGCCTTAGGCGATACCTTACAGGACGATGGTAAGTACTTTGTGTTCTGCAACAACATCGATTTATTAAAAAAATACCAAGTACATTTAGGTGGTGCAACTTTTTATATATATCCACTAGATGAAGCTACTGTTTATAACGAGCTACTAGAATTATTGCGTTTAGAAAAAGGTGATCTTAAGAAATTAGATACTGCTACAAAACTGGACGTAATCGCAGACAAAGCACTCAAATTTACTGCAAACTACCCTGTGATTACTTTTGAGGAAGGCTTGAAATTAATGGGCCCAGTGCGTAATCCAAATGAAAATCGCCCTGTTTAAGCAAGCTATGGCTTGGCGTAAGGTTTAATTCTAAGACCACCGGTCTGGCGCAAACCTTATGTCTGAAGTTGATAAGTACAGTAACCCGCGAGATTGGTATTCAACCAATTTAGTTGGCATACCTGCGTGGTTACTGGCTTCCTCTGAGTTTAACGACCATCCTCAAACATTACGAATCGCTGGCGCACGAGAAACACATCGTGGCCTATTCAGGTTGCTAGAAGAGGCCGTTAGCCGTAAAGATTGTGCGGAAAAATTCAGACGTTATTTAGACATCGTCTTTGAATTAAAGCCCAGTGACTACGAGGTTGAGCATGCTGAAATTAGACGTTTTCGACCTAGTTATCTTAAGTTAATGGAAGGTTGGGGCTTCGATTCAAATAGCCCACAGGGTGCGGTTTTAAAAGGCTGGGTAGAAAGTCGCTTTGGTCTAACGCCAACATTCCACCGAGCACCTTTACACCAGTATCCATCAGAAGCATGGGTGAAATATCTAGAAGAAAAGTACTCAAGCCGCTTCCACAACAATAGCATTCATATGCAACTCGATTTGTTGTATGAATATTGCCAATTTGTCATACAAAAATATGGCTTTCCAGCACGCGGCTGGGTGAATTTATGGCGCGGTGTGAATAGCTATGATGAACCAACCATGACCAAATCCAAATTGGAAAAAGGTGAGAGTCTAGTTCGGCTGAATAATCTTGTTTCATTTACGTCTTCGCGCGAGCGTGCCGACGAGTTTGGCGACTGGATTCTTGAAGTCAAAGTGCCTGTCGTGAAATTGTTTTTTTTTCCTGATTTATTAGAAAAGCCAGTATTAAGCGGTGAGGGTGAGTTTTTGGCTTTGGGTGGCGAGTATAAGGTGAAAGCAAGTTATGCCTGACGACAAACATAATCTTCAATACCAAGCGCCATTAGACTTAAAAAGTCGTGCTCTAGGTGCGTACTTAGGTTTAGCTGTAGGCGATGCTTTAGGTGCACCCATTGAGTTCTTAACAAAGCGCGAAATTGCACACCGTGGCGGCCACACCGAGATGACAGGTGGCGGCTGGCTAAAGCTCAAACCTGGGCAAATTACTGATGACACGGAAATGTCACTTTACCTCGGGCGAGCATGGCTTGAGGCTGGTGGCTGGAATGCAAATTCAGCGGCAACACAGTTGGCGGAATGGTTGAAACATTACCCTATTGATGTGGGTAATACTTGCCGCAGAGGCATTAGGCGCTTTATGTTAGATGGCTCATTACATGGTGCTGAGAGCGAAGCGGATGGTGGCAATGGTGCTGCGATGCGCATTTTACCTATCGCCCTAGCAACTTATGGGAATGACGCCGCTTTTGAAATTGCATCCATTGAGCAAGCACATATTACGCACTATCACCCTTTGTCTGACGCGGCCACTTTAGCGTTAGGTCGTATGGTGCATGCATTGATATCAGGGCAGGGCATAGAAGTATGTCAGTTGCTTGCTAACGATTTGGTGTCATCAAACCCGCAATTCCGCTACACGCCATATCCAGGCAGAGCGAGCGGCTACATTGTGGACACCATGCAAACGGTGTTGCATCACTTTTTTAGTACTCATAATTTTGAAGATTGCGTCGTTGCCACGGTGAATTGTGGTGAGGATGCGGATACCACGGGGGCAATTGTCGGCATGTTGGCAGGTGCTTTATATGGCGTTTCAGCGATTCCTAAACGTTGGTTGGATAAGCTGGATATAAAAGTAAAACAAGAGATTGAATTTCAGACAAGCATGTTAATAAAAGGCGCTGCAAAATGACCATGATACTTTTCTATGAAAAACCAGGTTGCACTAATAATACCAAACAAAAATTATTACTCGCTGCTGCTGGCCACAAGGTATGCGCTAAAAGCCTGCTTACAGAAAATTGGACAGCAGAAAGACTGATGACTTTCTTTGGCACGAGGCCAGTGGCAGAATGGTTTAATCGGTCTTCACCAAAAGTGAAGTCAGGTGAAGTGGTGCCTGAACAGATGCAAGCAGATAAAGCCCTTGAGATGATGTTGGCCGATCCACTCTTAATCCGTCGTCCACTTATTGTAGCCGATGGTCGTTATGAGGTTGGGTTTGAGTCTACACTCATAGAATCGTGGTTAGGCTTAACCAATAAAGATAAGCAAGATTTAGAAACTTGCGTAAAAATTCATGAAACCAAACCCTACCCAGAACCTGACAAAACCATAAAAAATAAGTCAAAAAAACTAAAAACAAATTTACAAAAAAGCCCCCAAAACCCCCGAGCAAAAAACATCGCCCTGCGAGCCGCATAGATACTGGCTTGCAGGGCAGGTGCAATGATGTTGTATTAAAACAGGCTATTTAAAAAGTTTTTTTGGGGTTAAACTTTGCCTTGAAATTATTTAGTTTTGGGGCGTTCTGAAGCTTTGTAATTGCTAAAATGGCCCTCACTGGCGGCGCGTTTGCGTGCACTGGCAATAATGCCAGCACTTTGACCAGGTGCTACAGGGCAAGACACTTGTTTTGCTATTTCACCTGCGCACTCTGGGCACACGGGTGTGCTAGAAAGTTTTACCAACAGTTCAAAGGTTTTGTTGCACTTTGCGCAATAAAAGTCATACAAGGGCATTGTTATTCCTTTATTTAATAGTATTAAGCGGCCAAAGCTTGTTCTGATTTGTTTACGTTTAACCATTCAACAAATTCGGCTAATGGCATATCAATTTGTGTGATGTTTTGTTCTGCAAGAAATTTCTTTTCCATGCGCGTCAGCGGGCCATCAATCACAGCCCAATGCTTCTCAGTTGAGCGTTTCATCACTTGTCTAGCGTATGTGCGGGTTAGCTGGTTGTTGAATCGGCAACCCATAAATAAGAAATGCGCACCAGCTCGTAGCTCTTGCACGCGTGGTGGAATAGGGGTTTGAATATCAATCTCTGTGAGTACTTCTACAAAGTCTGAATCTGAAATAATGAAGTTTCTGGCAGGGGTAATCGCGCCTAGTGGCTTGTAGAGTACGACTGACCAAGCATCGGCCTCAATAGTTTCTGTTTCATTGCCTTGCGCATCAAAGTAATTTACCCAAGTGCCGTAATGTTCAGACTGCGAAACGCCTTGTATTTGCCCCCAATTTGCATTGCCAGTTAAGGCTTTGCTCATGGCATCGTCATACCAAGTATCTACAATTAACAAAGGTCGTTTGCTTAAACTTGCTAAAAATTGATGTAATACATTGGGCGTTACGCTTGGTGTGTAAGCGTCTGTCATTAAACTGACGACTGATTTACGGTGTTTAAAATTCTCAATAAACTGCGCTGCAGCTGTTAGATTGTTGCGAATTTTGTGTGGAACGCTGACTTTTGAAGTGAGTAACTTTACTAAGTCCTCAGGCGTTGCTGGCACATGGCAATTCTCAGGCTCTAAAGAAAGCACCCCAGGCCCAATGTACGGAATGATGCTGCCACTTGCGAGAGCAGATGCTATTTCTTGTAATTTTGGGACTATCATAATCTGTTTCCTTAACTTAAAATGAATGACTAATAAATTGCTGCGCCAGCACCTACGTTAATTGAGGCGTCTTTAGCTGTTTTAACAATAAAGGCCACTTGGTCTTCTGTAATTTGCCCATGAAGAGGCAGGGCGATAGAGCGGTCTGCGACTTTCTCGGTGACTTTAAAATCACCTTTTCGATAGCCGTAATGCTCGATATAAGCACGCTGTAAATGAAACGGTTGGCAATAGGCGGAAGATTCAACTAACTCTGTTTCTAAGTCATCCACTAGCGCATCACGGCTACTGCCGCTAAAGCGCGTGCCTAAATGAACGGTATATAAAAACCAGTGCACTTCATCCACGCCAGGTGCAATGTAGGGTGGCTTAATGCCTTCAAAACTAGATATTTGTGTCTGATACCAAGCTTCAACTTGCTTACGTTTAGCTAAGGTTTCAGGTAGGCGTTGTAATTGCGCTAGGCCAAGTGCGGCGGTAATGTCTGAAATGCCTGCATCTAGCGTAGGGCGCAATGTCGCTGTAAGCGAGCTGCGGTCTTGCCTCTGGCGGCTTCTGTAATGACGTAATTTAAGCGCTAGTGTGTCGTCATCGGTCACAATCATTCCTGCTTGTCCGCAACACAAAGGTGAAAGCTGTGAAAAGTCGAAAATGGCTACATCACCAAAGTTACCCACTGTTTTGCCTTGGTAGCTCGAACCTATCGCTTCAGAGGAGTCTTCAATTAATAGAATTGAAGATTGTTCAGCCAGCGCTTGTAATTTATCCCAATCCGCAGGGTGACCATTCACATTAGTGGCAAGAATGGCACGGGTTTTTGGTGTAATTTTCTCTGAAGCTTTATCTGGTGAAAGTGTTTGCGACCAGTAATCAATTTCAGCCAGCACTGGCTTAGCACCTGACCATGCAATGGCTTGAGCGCATTGGCGCCAACTGTAGCCAGAGGTGATTACTTCATCGCCTTCACCTATGCCTGCTGCCTTTAGCGCTAATAAAACACCAATTGTGCCACTACTCACTGCGATGGCGTGACGACGACCAATATACTTGGCAAAAGCTATTTCAAATGCTTTGGCAATATGTCCATCTATTTGAGAAGCGCGATTGAGTACGGTTTCAATTGCAGCTAACTCACTGGCGGAATAATCTGGGTCAGCCAGCGATATCCAAGTTTCTGTGCCTGCATCTTCAATAGTGGTGGCATTTTCTTCTGTGATTAGAGCAGTCATAATTTGCTCATTTTTGCGCTACAACCACTGCGGTTGCGACACTTAGGTCATTGGTTAACTGCACACAATGCTCACGCCCATCTAACAAAAACAAGTCGTAGTTGGCTAATGAGCGAAAAGGTGCTTCGTCAAAATCTGAAGCTGACATGCGTAAAAACGACGTTTCAGGAAAACAGTTTTTTAGCATTGGAATTGGATTGTTTGACAGTTGGTGGAATTGAATCAGTGAAGATTCAATTTCGTTCATGGTTTCAGTTGTAATGCACATGATTCACTCCTAATCTTCACTTAAACGTTTTGCCTCAATGGTGATGGGTAGGCGAGTGCCTTCTGGCATGTCAGGCAAAGCAAGCTGCCAGCCATTTGCCAAGGTGATTATGCCGCCAAATAAACCTGGCGTTTCGTGCGAAACAATTGGTTCTTCTAAGTCTTTTTTTGGTACGTAAGCTGAGAGTTCGCCCTTTTCGTTACGTCTAATCATAATTTTCATTGTTAAGCCTTTTCTATATTGTTAAACGACGATTAATTCATTCAGTCACATATTCACGCAGTGACTGGTGAGCGCATTTCTGTTGCGATTTGGGTAAGAATGCTGACCAACTTTTTCACATCATCTGCTGTAGTTTCTTTTGAAAGCGATAAACGTAATGAACTTAAAGCATCTTCACGATTTATCCCCATCGCAAGTAATACATGTGATGGATTAGTGTCGCCAGCAGTGCAAGCGCTACCAAGCGATGCCATTACGCCAGCTTTGTTTAGTTTGTGGAGTAATTCTTCACCATGAAGCCCTGTAAAGCAAAGGTTTGTAGTGTTCGGAACGCGTGGTTCGGCGCCATTCACGCTCACAAATGGCAGCATGTTAAGCATGGATTGCTCTATTTCATTACGTAAATTTGCAATTGTGGAGTTGGCGTTACTGATTGCTAGTTGAGCAAGTTGGCAGGCAACGCCTAGCCCAATAATGCCTGTTTGATTTTCCGTACCGCCACGACGATTACGTTCTTGATGCCCGTAGATGAGCGGTTTGGCAGTAATACCTTTTTTAACAAACAGCACCCCAATGCCTTTTGGCGCATGTAGTTTATGTCCTGAGAACGATAAAAAGTCACAAGCCAACTGCGTTACATCTAAAGCAAGCTTGCCAGCAGACTGAGCAGCGTCGGTATGAAATAAAACACCTTTTTTATGGGCAATGCTCGCAACTTCAGCGATGGGGAATATCACGCCCGTCTCGTTATTAGCGTGCATTAAAGTAACGAGTGCAGTGTCTTCTGTGACCGCCGTTTTTAACTGTGCTAAATTCAATTCTCCCTTTGCATTGACCGGGATTTGAATGACCTCTACTCCTGTTTTAGCGAGTTCATCTAGCAATCTTAAAGTCGATGAATGCTCTACAGTGCTTGTTACAATGCGGCGGCGAGTAGGGTGCATAGCCAACGCACTCATAATTGCCATATGGTTAGATTCTGTTGCGCCACTAGTAAATACAATCTCAGCAGAGCTGGCGTGCAAAAACTTTGCTACCGCACCACGGGCAGTCATTAGTGCTTCTTTAGCAAACTGGCCAAACTGATGGCTGCTAGAAGCATTGCCGTAATGCTCGCTAAACCAAGGCAGCATGGCATGCAACACTTCAGGCAATACCCGTGTTGTGGCGTTATTATCGAAGTAGTAGCTGGTCAACGCCAAAACTCCTTTTTAGGGTCAGCAATTAATCTAGCCAGTAATGAATAGAGGCTTAGATATTCTGAATGTGGTTTCCAGCGATTATGCTCATCGTCTTTCTGATATAGGCGCCAAAAGTCTCCAGATTGATACTCAATGCGCGCAATATCAATTTCACCACCTTCTGGATCAACGCTTCTTGAACAGCATGGGCTGCGCACTAGATAACCTTCAACATCAGCTAATACCTTTGGCGCAACATACTTATAGCGCTCACGCTCAGCCAAAGTTTTTTCGATGCGTTTGCGATCCACCTCATTAGGATGAGGGCAAATATCAGTCTGAATATGCGCGGCCATCATGCTGAATCACCTAAGCGAGTGCAATCTCATCTTCAAGCACACCGACGACTTTGCCGTTTGTGAACTCAACTAAGTACACAGGCAGTCCCGTTTCTTCCACTGTGCCAACATTGATTACTTCACCGCATGTGCCTTTTTCAACCAACACGGCCTCTGGCGCAGCTTTTGGAAAACTTCCATCGTTGATCAGGTCAATTTGACTGCTAATGGTTTGACCCCATTGGTATTTTGCAATTTGTGCTTCAGCCATGTACTTGCTCACTTTCTTTCATCGTTTCGCTATCAATTTCACTGTCAACTTCATCTTCTTCTATAAATACTTCTAACTCCTTACCGCGCATACCAACTCTGTATCCTAGTTCGTAAAAATCAACTCCGTATATATAGAACTGCTGTAAGAACGTACCAATGCTAGTGACATAGCCGACGTCCCCTTTACTGACTAAAATGTCACCCACTTCTTTGCCGGGGAAAGTACCGTCATTACGCACATATTTCTTTGAAAAGACTTTTTCTCCATAATCAAATTTTGGTGGACTCACCAATTCAACAATGTCACTTTCGCGGCTAATTTTAGTGCCCATGCTTATTCTCACTTTGCAAATCAGGATTAAGACGATTACTTGCTGTTGCAGCCACTATTTCATCTTCATCTTTGGTTAAAACACCGAGAAACTCAACGGGCACACGTTCTGCCGTTTCTAAGCGTACCCGCCAATCAGAGTCAAAACGAAAGGGTGGTAATAGAGCTGCAGGTAATCTGCATATAGCAATTAGCCTAACGCTCTCTTCAGCATCATTGGCTAGCATGGTGAGCCATTCGGTACCGATTCTTCTTGCAACTTCTTGTCTGACAGATGTGTCAGTATCGCGCGCCAAATGGAACAACATACTTGGCGCAATGCGGCGTGCGATTACAACTCTTACGTAATAATCTGGGTCATTGAGCATCGTATTTAAGGCTGGCAACTCCATACGTAAGGCAACGCGAATGCGAACTTCTCTGTCATCATCGTGAATCATTTTGATGAGTAATTTAGGTGGCAAACGTAAAACTACGCTAGAGCGCACCGTTTCATCAGGGTCGTTTATCAAACGATTCAACTGGAATAAATCTAAATACTTTGCAGCAACTGCACGTACTTCAAAATATGGGTGGTCAATATATTGGCTTGCTAAACCAGGGTTGGTACCAAAAAAACGGTCTATACGCTTTGCATAGCGGTCATGTACGCAAGAGCTTAGGGGGGCGCAAGTACCTAATGCTAATCTGTCGATATGCGCACAAACTTCACAACTAATGGCTTTGCCTTGCCAATCGACACTAGGTATATCGTTAGTAGATTGTTCCTGGTCAATCGTCATAATCGTCTGTATCCATGCGTAATAAGACGTCCAATAACACCTGTCCACCTACCTGATTATATTTATCTAGCTGTAAAAGTTTCTCAGTGGCGGCCCAGCCTAGCTCAATATTTTCCAATCTAAGCAAAAGATATGCGTAGGCTTTTAAGCAAAATAGATAATAGCGATTGGCTGCTTCGTCACTAGTGAAATTCGCATGACTTGGCGTGACTTGTTGCCATTGTGTTGGCAGTCCTAACTCTTTAGCAATGATGGTTAAGCATGTCTCAGCGACTTTAAGCGCCTCTTCTAAGCGCCCTTTATAAAAGTAATAACGATATTCACCAACATGAACGACTGGATTATTAGGGCAAATGGCTTTGGCAATTGCTAAGTGTGTTTCTGCTTTTATGCCATCTGCATAAGCATTACTTGCTAGACGTAAATGTGCTTCTGCAACCGGAGATAGGTTGCTGTAGCGGTTTGCAAACCACACATTTTCAAATGCTTCTTTTTCCATAGCCAGTTAATTGCATCAATGTTTGCGTTGAATACTCGCAATACTTACAGTAGCAGTTCCTGATTGTGCATGATCTCCATGACTATCACCGTTACTACTGCAACCACAATTGCCACCTTGTGCTGTGATGAAGATTAGACCTGATTCCATTGGCGTATCTTTAAAATCAATCGTTGCGCCTTCTAATAGGATGCGTGATTCAGCTGGCAAAAACAATTTCAAACCGCTAGCTTCAACTACAGCGTCACCTGCGAGTGGACCTGCTTCTACTGTAAATTCAGAACTCAAGCCAGAACAGCCACCTGGGCTGACGACAAGTCTGAATCCATGTTCAGATGTTCCACCATTAAAACGAATCATACGGCCAATAAATTTTTCAGCCTTAGGTGTCATTGAAAGTGCCATTTTTTTATTCCTTAAACTGCTTGATAACGTGGATAAGCGGTGTCGATAATGCAGGTGTTATCAACAGGGCAGGCGGCTACACATTGAGCGTCATCAAAGTGACCAATACATTCGGTACACTTTTCTGGCTTTATGAAGAACACACCGTTTTTTTCGTAGATTGCAACATTTGGGCACTCAGGCTCACAAGCTGAGCAACCTGTACACTGTGAACCAACAATTTTGTATGCCATTTTATTTCTCCTCTTTAAATATTTAATGCTGAAATTTGAGTAACTTTTTAATGCTTATGCAGCCATGAATGCACCTTGACGGATAGCTGCATCGCCACGCGCAACATGTGTTATTTCACCTTTGGCAACACGAGCACGGTAGTCTGCAAACCATGTTAAAGCGGCTTTTTCAATGAACTCATGGGCATAAGCATCGACGGGTTCAATACCTGCAGCTAATAGCTCATCACGTGGGCAAGCACCTATTTTTGCGACTAATACTGCGTGGCAATCATTGATGGCATTCACAATTGAAGGTAATTGTTCGTCTTCACCAAAACCACCTTGGCAATACAAATCTACGCGGCGATGACCAACAAAAGTTGTTGATGAAGTGGTGATTTCGTAGATTTGGAACTCTGTTGCATGGCCAAAATGTTCGTTAACTTTTCCGCCACCTGTTGTAGCCACGGCTACCATCACCTTCATATCTTCATCAGCATCAGCTGTAACTGTTGCAAGCGCATCGAGTTTAGCGCTTTGTTGTGCTTGACGCTCCGCTTCCACGCCTTCTTGATATGCGCGACGTTTTTCTAGGTCATACACCACATCCATGTGTTCAATTTGGTCTAAAGTGAACTCGTCACTTCTATCTTCACCAAGCAAGCCAACAGCATCAGCGCGGCATTGACGGCAATGGCGCATTAAATTTGCACCACCCATACAAGCATCCTGCACGTCTTTCAATTCTTGTGCTGAAGGGCCGCGTTGGCCTGTAAGGCCATATACAGTGCCATGTTCAGCTTCTGAGATCAGTGGCATGATGTTATGCAAGAACGCGCCGCGTGATTTAACTGCGCGATTCACCTCATATAAATGTTCATCATTTACGCCTGGAATCAGTACTGAATTGATCTTGGTTAGTACACCACGTGCGGTCAGCATTTCCAATCCAAGCATCTGACGGTCAGTCAGTATTTGTGCGGCTTCACGACCGTAGTAACGTTTGTGGTTGAAGAAAATCCATGGATAGATTTTTGCGCCAACTTCAGCATCAATCATATTGATGGTGATAGTGACGTGGTCAATGTTGTACTTACAAATTTCATCTACATAGTCAGGCAACATTAAGCCATTAGTTGATAGGCATAACTTGATATCTGGTGCTTGTTCCTGCAACATGCGGAATGTTTCAAAGGTCTTTTGTGGGCTTGCTAGCGCATCACCTGGGCCTGCGATGCCTAATACCGTCATTTGAGGAATTTCGCTAGCAACTGCAATGACTTTTTTAACTGCTTGGTCAGGCGTGAGTTTTTGTGACACTACGCCTGGACGTGACTCGTTTGAACAGTCATATTTACGATTGCAATAATTACATTGGATATTACAAGCCGGCGCCACGGCAACGTGCATGCGGGCATAATGGTGGTGTGCTTCTTCGGAATAACAGGGATGGTTTTTCACCTTTTCCCAAATTTCAGGTGACATATCTTCTGGGCCATCAGAAGAGCCGCAACTCGCCTTACCTTCACCGCCAGTCGTTTCACAACTAGAAGAAAATGATTGTCCCGCGACTTCTACCTTAATACCAGTAAGTGGTTTAAGGCGACTTAAACTTGGTGGTATTATTTCCGTTGCTGATGCCATGATAAGATTCCTTATAGTCAGTTTGACTAGAACCTTGCAAAACGCGTGCCACCAGCATGAATTTTATTTTTACCATATAAAACAGCTTATTAGAGTAGGGGGAGGAGCTAAAAAAGTCTTGTAGTAATTGCGACAAAAGGTAGGTTTTGTCGTGAAAGATACACGGGTAATATTCACAAACTAGAAGTTAAAAAGGTGGTAATTTTTAATTAAGTTACGACTTAAAATCGTTTAACTTCGATATTATATTTCTTTAAGGCATAGCCCATTTGGCGTGGGGTAAGATTTAGTAATCGAGCAGCTTTTGCTTGTACCCAGCCACTTTTTTCCATTGCATTAATAAGCTGCTCTCTTTCTGTTTGAGAAAACTCCTCAACACCACTATCTTGAGGTAACTCATGAGCTGGTGATTTAGATGAAAAAGATGGATTCTCAGCAACAGGAGCTATCGGAATAACTCCTCCGGTAGGTTGATACTTCCATAAAGTAGACGATAAGCATTGATTGGTCTGGCAAGGAATGTCCACCTCATGTATGAGGTTAGTACGTGACATTGTAGCAAAGCGCTCGACGCAGTTTTCTAGCTCTCGAACATTGCCTGGCCAATGGCAGTGAGTTAATACATGCATTGCTTCAGGGGTAATGCCAATTCTCGCATTATTATCTCGATTAAATTTAGCAATAATCTTTTCCACTAATAGGGGAATGTCATCTTTTCGTTCGCGCAATGGTGGTAAATGTATCGAAATAACGTTAATGCGGAAATATAAATCTGATCGAAAATCACCTTTATTAACAGCTTCTTCAAGATTACGATTGGTAGCGCAGATTAAGCGCACATCGACCTTTATTGTGCTGTTTCCACCCACACGTTCAAACTCGCGCTCTTGTAAAACACGTAACAGTTTGACTTGAAATGCGGGTGAAATATCGCCAATTTCATCTAAAAATAGAGTGCCACCATTAGCTTGTTCAAAACGTCCTGTACGCTCCTGAATAGCTCCTGTGAACGCACCTTTCTCATGTCCAAACAACTCAGACTCCAAAAGACTTTCGGTGAGCGCAGCACAGTTAACTTTGATAAAAGGTTTGTTTTTTCGTGAAGATAAAAAGTGGATAGATTTTGCTATGACTTCTTTACCTGTACCTGATTCACCACGTAATAAAATAGTACTTTTACCAGGTGCTACCATATGAACATCTGCAATAACCTCCTTCATCAGTTTGGATTGACCGATAACATTTTCAAGTTTGTACTTTCCACCCAATTCTTTTTGTAAACGGGATTTTTCTTGTATTAATTGTTCTCTATCCGTAGTTACCTGTTGATGCAGACGTATAGTTTGCCCAATTAAACCTGCTACCATTGAAAGTAATTGCAGATCATCTTCAAAGCCATGCCAATGATCTGAGGCATTACGCTCAAATGAGAGTACACCTATTGTTTCTCTACCAGCCTTGATAGGAACTCCTAAAAATGAAATTGCTTGATCTTTTACTAGTCTTTTCGCACCAGTTCGGTTCAAAAATAATGGCTCATGTGCAACATTGGGAATTACAGCTGGAAAGCCAGTCTGATAAATTCGCCCAGTTACACCCTCACCAATTGCAAATCTTCCTCGCATTATTTCCTCTTGCGTAAAACCTATGGAGGCAATGATGCCAAGACTTTCTGTGTCTTGAAGTACGCACACCATGCCGCGCTGCATATTTAGGTGGTTAGCAATTACATTCAATACTTGCCTCAAAGTCTTATTGAGGTCTAGCGAAGAGCTAAGTATCTTACTAATTTCATAGATGGTAATCAGCGCTAATTTATTAGTTAATTGCAATAAAGACATGACATAAAGTCCGAGAAATGATGGTCGTATTTATGTTTAAGCAATTTATGTACCACAGTTAAACTTTCATTTATCAAAGAGAGTAGTGTTAAGTTGTTGATAACAATAGCAATCGAAAGTCGCTGAGAGTGGAAGGAGTTTTCAATCATGGAGTGTTATTTGATTGATTTTCAAAAGCTATATAAATTAGCTTTAAAATAGCACATGAGATAAATCATGTATTGGGTGTGTCTATTTATAATGGCTTGCGGAGCATCAAAATAATTTGACATCAAGTTTGATTAACATATTGATGCTGTACAAATAAGGTGTTTTAAAAGAGAAGACTTTACTTAAACTGATTTGAAAGTTAACCATTTAGGTTATATTGGCGTCCCCACGGCTACGCGACAAATTCCCCAACATTTATATATATATTGAACGAATATTAAAGTTTGCATAAGATTAAAATTTGACATTGAAGATTTCATATTTTGGGTTGAGAATGGTAGCTGACCAAGATGTATGCAGAGGTGTCAAATGTTAGCATGCGCTCGTATTTTACTTTTTGTAATAGTTAGTCAACCAGAACAGCTCCCAACTAATTGATTTAGGGACTGTCCTAGATAACTAGCCAATATGTTGTTTAACCCATTGTTTTAATTGTACTAACTGTGCTTGCGGTGTTGGGTTGTTAAAACGCCACTCGCACTCCATTAAAAACAGTACAAAATTAGCCTTCGGCACACCATTATATTTACGCATATGTCGCTAGTGCGGTTCCAAAAATTCTCAATGCCATTAATGTGATTTTGCTTGTCTGCAAACAATTTCGAGTGATTAATTCGATAGTGCTTGAAGTCCGAAACATCTAATACATTATAGCCTCGCCAACTATCTGAATACACGATGCTGTCTGGAATCACTTTGTGCTCAATAATGGGCATTAAAGTTTGTCCGCTAGCATCTGCGATGACTTTGGTATAAACCTTGCCACCACGCTTTAACAGGCCAAACACAGGTACTTTGCCTGCCGAGCCTCGACCTCGCTTGCCTTTACGTGTGCCGCCAAAATAACTTTCATCTACTTCAATTTCACCTGCAAAAACTTCATGCGATTCATGGTCTAACTGATACACGATAATCTCACGTAGTCTTTGAAAATAATAGGCCGCTGTGTTGCGATTCACGCCTATCAAATCCGCCGCACATCTTGCCGTTGTACCAGCTACAAAATGCTCAATTAATTTCACTTGCTTAGCTGAATTTAATCTGCACTTTCTCATGCCGTCCTTATAACATTTTATGTGTTATCTAGGACAGCCCCTAAATAAATTCCCAATTGACCTAAACTGTTCATAATAATCCCGGATGTATTGTTCATAGGGTGTTAATGGGCTTCTAGACGTTGCTAGACCATTAACCCAATCGCATAACAAAACATTCAGAGGTGTTGTATGGTCGCAGTGGTTACTGGCAATAGTTTAGGTTTAATTGGCAGCTCAGCAGGGGTGGTGGGGAATCATGGACAGCTAGGCAGTGCGGCTACTGGGCAGGGAGGCGATGTCGCTTTTGTCAACGCCGCCACAGGCAACCTCACCATCCAGCGTCAAGACGAACTCCTGATTGGGGTAGGTGCTGATATAGGCATTGTGCGCACTTACAACAGCCGTGGCACCTTTGACTATGACAACAACGACAACTGGCAACTCTCGCTTTATCGCCGTGTCTTTGGCTTAACCGGCACCGCCAACACCGCAGGCAGCAGCATCAAACGCACCAGTGCCGATGGCGCTGAGCTCACCTACACCTACGACACCACCTTAGCCAAATACATCAACAAAGACGGCAATGGCAGCTTTGACACGCTCAGCTACAGTGCAGGCACCAATGCCTGGACTTGGACTGATGGCGACACGCGTTTAACAGAAACCTACGAACTTCAAACTGCAGGCACCTACCGCATCAAAACCCTAGCGGACACTGACGGCAATGCCCTGACTTATACTTATGACGCGGCTACCAGCCTCATCACCCAAGTGACCGATGCTAATGGTGAACGCACCAACCTGATTTACAACACCACCACCAAACAACTGACGCAAATCAACGTCGTCAACAGCAGCAACGTCACCACCACACGCATTCGCTACACCTATGACACTAACACCCCAGTTGCCCGCCTAAGCACGGTTAGCACCGACCTCACACCGGCAGACGGTGTCATTGCGGATGGTAAAACCTATGTGACGACCTACACCTACGTTGGCACCACCAACTACATTGCAGCGATTACCAACAGTGATGGCACTAAAACCAGCTTTACTTATGATGCCTCGAATCGCATACAAACCGTCAGTGACTACACGACTTCCAGTAGCACACCGAATAACATCACCACCTTTGCCTACCCAACGGCCACCACTGCGACGATTAGTAATACCGATAGCAATGGTGTCGCACTCGTCACCACCTTAACTTACGATGCTAATAAGCAACTGACGGGTATCCAAGGCCCTGCAGGCAGTGGACAAAACATCCTCTACAGCTACGATGCCAACGGCAACGTCACGCAAATGACGGACAGTCGTGGCAACATCACCAAATACACCTATGATGCTAACGGCAACCAACTCAGCCAACAAGACGCGGCAGGCAACACCATTACCCGTACTTACAGCAGCACCAACCAACTCCTCACTGAAACCGTATATGCTATTCCCGATGCTACGCCCAGTGATGCGATACTGACAGCGAGCGCCCCTAAAACTACCCGCTACGTTTATGACGCTAAAGAACATTTACGCTTCATTGTCAGTGCGGAAGGCCGTGTCACCGAATACCAATACGACACCACTGTCGGTAAAGTGGGTACACGTAAAACGACCATTACCTACACCAAAGACCTCTTCACCACCACGGGCGCATTGACTGAAGCGCAAATGGTGACTTGGACTACAGGTTCTGGCACGACAACGACCCCAGCGACGACGGTTTACGCGGAAGACTTTAGTGGCACCACTTCAAGCTTTGGCCTATGGGGCACAGAGAATGGCAACTTGGCCATTACCAATGGGGGCACGGCCAGTGGCCAGCTCA
>JAKQIT010000064.1 GCA_029556915.1 Pseudomonadota bacterium | reverse complement strand
AGCATCAGCACCAACTGCGAAAGAGTACCAATATCCCTTATGTCAGTCATCTAATGAGTGTTTCCGCACTAGTTTTAGAGCACGGAGGCAATGAAGATCAAGCTATTGCTGGCTTGCTACATGATGTAATTGAAGATGCAGACTCAGCTGATCAAATACCAATGATACGTAAGGAAATTTTAAACCGCTTTGGTCCAAAAGTTCTTGAATTAGTAGAAGGTTGCACAGATGGTGAGCCAGATGCAACCGGAAATAAGTCGGACTGGAAAAGCCGCAAAGTGGCGTACATAGCTCATTTAGAACACAAGTCAACTGACCTACTGCTAGTATCTTGTTGCGATAAACTACACAACGCGAGATCTATACTCACAGACTTAATTACCCATGGCAATGTTATGTTCGATCGTTTCTCGGCCAAACAAACAGAAACACTCTGGTATTATCGGAGCTTATCCGACCTATATTCAAAACGCCTGACTGGATTGGGAGGACAAATTGCCGCAAGAGAGCTTGCTTATACTGTTGGAGAGATTGAACGAATAGCGAATAGTTAATTTAAAAAGTATTTGTAGTTTTATTGATATGACAATTAGTCATTTGAAAATGTAAAAATTTAAGCGGTTTTTGGCCATTTATACTTAAGATGTAGGTTCTTTGATTTCACGCAAAATGTACCCTAAACTAACAGCAATTCAAGCAAACATTACTACACTCAAAGTCGATGCAGTGGTTAATGCTGCGAATTCATCATTGCTCGGTGGCGGTGGTGTTGATGGAGCAATACATCGAGCAGCTGGACCAGAGCTCGCTCAAGAATGTCTTATCCTTGCCGGGTGTAAAACAGGTGATGCCAAAATAACAAATGGCTACCGACTGCCTGCAAAGTTTATCATTCATACAGTTGGGCCAGTCTGGCGTGGTGGAGCTAGCGGCGAGGCTGAACTTTTGGCCTCATGCTATCGTCGCTCACTTGAGGTTGCCGCTGAAAAGAATGTCAATTCTATTGCTTTTCCCAGTATCAGCACTGGCATTTATGGTTACCCAGTAAACCTCGCTGCTAAAGTGGCAATCCGCACGATGAAAGCCACATTACCAGTATTTCCAACTATTCTAGAAGTTATTTTTTGCTGCTTCTCGGCCAATGACCTAGCCGAGTATGAAAATGTACTAAGTGAAGGAATAATTTAATCCAACAGAAATTCTAAGATGCTATTTAAAAAACAAGAACGGTTAGTGGTATTAGTCAAAAAGGGTTAAATCCTTAAACTTTTACCGAATAATGCTGTGCAGGTTCGTTGGACTAGTGGCAATGAACAAAAAAGTTTCAAGGAAAAAATAATGAAAATCCGTTTAGGGCTTCAACTCGATGGTCAACGGGGTTGGCATGCGAAGAACTCACTTAATGAAATCACTGTCGGCACTAGTGGAATGCTCAGCATTCTAGAACCGCAGTTGGGGCTTATTGCGGAATCAGTTCCCCAATCCCAGCGTGTAGTGCAGTACCTTGATTGCCTGAAACATTGCGATCATGAAAAACGCTTTTATCACCGTAGTCTTCAGACCGATGAGCTTGGTACAGCGTCAACATTGCTCAATTGGCGTGATCAATGGTACTTGCATGGATGGAGTGGCAAAATTGAGACTCCTGCCATAGGTCGTTTAGCCGATATGGCAGTTGTAGAACAACGATCTTTGGGTAAAGTTTCTCCATCTGAAGGAGAGCGCCTTGCTATGATTCTTAATGTCATGGCGCAACGCAAACCCGCCATATCAAAAATCCTACTTACTTCAGATCTACAATCATTCCCAAAACGCTGGCAACAAGTGTTATCTCAATTGCCAACTGAGTTTTCACCACTGGCTCCAGTGCCAAATGGTGGATTGTTTTTGCACGCATTACAGGAACGCCTATTCTGTGTGCAGTCTGGGCAAGTATTCAACGAGGAAGACCGGCTTCCATTTCTGAATGATGGTTCGTTCAGGATTGTGCGTGCTGAAACCCGCTTGCTAGGTGCACGATGGCTGGCTGAAAGCATGTCCAATGGAATTGTAGATGGCGCTTTGGTGGCCTCAGACAGCGCAGCCTTGCTGGATGATATTCTGTCATCTACTGGCCAGCCCCGACATGGGCTGAGTGACTCAAGTGCCTATCGGCCTTCCTTGCAGTTACTCCCGATGGCGTTAGCTTTGTTATGGGCGCCACTTGATTTCAATGTGTTGATTGCATTTTTAAGTCATCCAGTTTCTCCAATACGTAGCTATGCTCGTCGCCAACTTGCCGGAAAACTTGCCTCTCAGCCTGGTATTGGTGGTAAACATTGGACACAGGTACTCAGTAAAATTGATGCGCATTATGGAGAGGATGCGGCAGTTGTCCGCGAACAAATATCAACTTGGGTAGACCATCCTCGCTTTGATAAGAATGTTGGCGTGCCAATCAACGAGGTGATGGTTCGCACCTTAAAATTAGCTGATTATTTTAGAGTGCGTCTAGCTGATGATGATGCTGCAAAAAGGGCTTCATGGAATGCTGGCTTCTCACAAACAACGGCATTCATGCGCGCACTTGAGCAATTGCAACTAAATGGCTCCACTGTAATTCGTCAGCGCCAGTTGCAGAAATTACTTGCACAAGTGACGTCACGTGGTAGCGCAAATCCTAAGCTAGTTGCTGAGGTTGGATCGCTTGCAGTAGTTGATGATCCAGCCGCACTGATTGAGTCTTTCAATCAAGTGATTTGGTGGCAACCTGTTATGCCTAGTATTCCCAAATCTTACCCATGGTCGGAATCAGAATGTCAGATTCTTGCGACCATGGGGGTTGACATGCCTAATGTTAATAATGTGTTGGATATTATGGCTTCAGACTGGTTGAAACCTATTCTAGCCGCAAAAAAGGAAATCGTAATTGTATTACCTCCAAAAGATGCAGAAGTGCATCCAGCATGGCAGTTGATTTCTGCTCAGGTGCGTGACATGGTTGAATTGCAGATAGAACAGGTATTTAAGGGCGATACGTTGGAATCTCAGCAAGGGATTGTAGTGACGCACAGTCCTTTACCACAGGCCAAGCGATGGTGGTATTTACCGGCTGATACGCCAATACCGAAGCGTGATCATGACTCGTTTTCAAGTCTTGAATCATTTTTGTTTAATCCTTATCAGTGGCTACTTCGCTATCCTGCAGCGCTTAAGGCTTCCAATATTCTTTCGGTCAGTGATGGCTTTTTACTGGACGGCCTACTGGCACATGCTGTCGTTGACCATTTTTTTGCTATGCCAGAGCCATTAGCCATGAATGAAGCGCAGGTAATGATGTGGTTTGATCAGGTATTCCCCACAGTGGTCGAAACAGAGGGTGCGGTGTTACTGATGCACGGCAGAAGGTCTGACTATGAAGGACTGCGCTATCGTCTAAAACGTGCAATTAAGCAGTTGCTGACACAATTAAAAGCTGCTGGTATCAAAAAGGTTCAGTCAGAATTGGAGTTAAAAGGTGATTATCCTGGGGGCAAAATTCTGGGTTACGCGGACTTGGTGTTAACCAATGTACAAGGTAAATACGCTGTAGTTGACATGAAGTGGGGTGGAAAGAAAAAATATACTGAGAAATTATCAGAAAACTCACATCTGCAACTAGGAATCTACGCTGAGTTACTGCGGCAAAAAACTGGGATTTGGCCTGAAGTTGGCTATTACATCCTCGCTGAGTCAAAATTGATTACGCAGCATGATCATTACTTCCCAGATGCTGGGATTGCGAACAAGAAAATTGATGAATCCACACCGCACTTATGGGAGCGATTCAAAGCCACGCATGCTTGGCGCAGTCAGCTATTACACCAGGGTAAGGTTGAAGTTGTGCTGGAGGGGTTAGAAGCGACGGAAGATTCAGTAACGCCAGAAGATGGACTCAAGTCAGAAGTGTTAAATTCTAACTATAACGATTACTTAAATCTAGCCGGGTGGAGATAAGGATGAGCAATACATTACACTTTATCAGTGCTGGTGCTGGTAGTGGCAAGACCTACCGACTCACGCAAATCCTGCATGCTAAACTTTCAGCGGGTGAGATTAGACCATCAGGCGTAATTGCTACAACTTTTACACGTAAGGCTGCCACTGAACTGCGTGAACGCGTGCGCGCTCACTTATTAGAAAAGGGCGCTTACAAAATTGCGAATGCAATGGGCCAGGCACGGATTAATACAGTGAACGGCGTATGTGGAGATTTGTTATTACGCTTCGCATTTGAAGCTGGGATGTCTACTGAACAGCAAGTACTTGAAGAGGAGCAAGAGAAAGCGCTACTGAATGAAGCCATCGATAGCGTTATGGATGGCGAAGAAATATCTAAATTATTGGCGATTGTCCGCCGAATGGAGATGACTGACTGGAAGGCGGACCTTGCAAATCTGATTAAACAAGCACGTGCAAATGATATTGACATATCATTATTATCAGGTTTTTCTCAGCAGAATGCTGATGGGTTGCTGGCATATTTTCCTAAGTGCAGTAACGATGACCTGACTGGCAATCTCATTCAAGTGATCAGAAACGAATTGCCTGAGTTGGAAAAAGGTGCTGAAGAAGGTGGCTTACAGAACACCAATAAATATTTAGTACTAGTTAAAGATGTGCGTGATAAGTTATTGGAAGGTGAAGCAACATGGAGTGATTGGGCTAGGTTAGCTGCTGGCGCTCCGGAGAAAAGACTAATACATATAGCTGAAAGCATCGGTGTTGCTGCTAACCGTTATGCGGAACATCCGCAATTACATAATGACGTGCGTGACTATTTGCAAACTCTATTCATGTTATGTGAAAAGGCACTACAAGCGTATGCCGACAGAAAACTTGAAATGGGGGTACTTGATTTCACTGATCAAGAGCTACTTCTGCTGAGAACGTTGGATAACGAAACTGTTGCAGATACCTTGCGTGAAGAGCTTGATTTGCTGATGGTGGACGAGTTTCAAGATACCAGTCCGATACAGCTCGCATTGTTTTTAAAACTGGCGGAACTTGCGAAAGAGATTTATTGGGTGGGTGATATTAAACAGGCTATTTATGGCTTCCGTGGCAGTGATACCACACTGATGAAAGCTATCCTTGATGTTCTAACCAACATGGGTGGCGATAAGGAGGTGCTAGATAAATCCTGGCGATCACGTTCACCTTTAGTAAGCTTGGTAAATGAAATATATGTGCCTGCTTTCGCTAATTCTCTACAAGCAGATGAGGTCAGACTAACCGCTGAACGTAATGAGCCTTTAACAGGCGCTGCATTTGCCAACTGGAAACTGAGCGGTAGCAATGCAGATAAACGAAATTCAGCATTGGTGTCTGGTGTGAGGCAGTTGGTTGATTCGGGGTATATTGTGCATGACAAGCCAGCCAAACTTTTGCGCCCAATTTGTTATGGTGATATTGCCATTCTATCGCGCTCAAATGCGGGTGTAATTGGGATAGCAAGTGTATTACGTGCACAGGGAATTCCTGTAGCTATTGCGCAACCAGGGCTGATGAGAACTCCAGAAGCAGTTCTTGCGACAGCTTGTCTTCGTCGCTTGAATGACCCGTCAGACACAATCGCGAGTGCAGAAATAGTTTCATTGGCAGGTTGTGAAGAGCCCGAGGTATGGGTTGCTGACCGCCTTAAATTGATGGCTACTGCACCTGAGGATAGACCAAGTGGCTATGGCAATAATTGGCGAGAAGTGGGTGATAACATTTTTCCATTATTAGCCGAGCTTGCAATATTACGTGCAGACATGCCTATTCTCTCACCGCTGGAAGCAATGCAAGCAGTAGTGGCGCATGGGCAGTTATCTTCAATTGTTTTACGGTGGTGTAAAAATGAGGCAGACGCACGTTCACGTCTTGCAAACCTTGAAGCGCTACTTGGTATGGCGCGGCAATACGAAGAAACCAGTCGCAATACCAGCCAAAGTGCCAGCGTTTCAGGATTAATTCTATGGTTAAACGAACAGGCCGAAGCAGAGCTAGACATGCTGGCATTACCAGCCGTTGATGCAGTGCAAGTCATGACTCATCATCGAGCTAAAGGACTGGAATGGCCTGTGGTTATTTTGACTGATTTGGAGAAGAAAATCAGAGACCGTTTATGGTCTATAACGACTATTTCTCAATCTGCTGTAGATGTACAGCGGCCACTGCAAAATCGTTTTGTCCGCTTCTGGCCATGGCCTTTTGGGAAAATGGAGAAAGTAACGATTGCTGACAAGATTGATCAATCTGAAATTGCCAAGCGTTTTTACGCTGCTGCAGTTGATGAAGAAAAGCGACTGCTTTATGTCAGTATGACCCGAGCTCGTGATCTTCTGGTTTTAGCGCATGGCGGCAAAGAGACTGAAGTAAGCTGGATCAAAACCATAGACGCCGATTGGCTGCAAGGAGAGGTTGAAGCCACTACGTTAGAACTTCCAAGCGGGGAAACTATTCCTTACCAAGGCATGATACTCGAACCTAACGAGGCTGATGCAGATCACCAGACTGAAGTTGAACCGATTCATTGGTTTAAAGAATTTACCTCATCAGGCAAGGTTAATACTCCACTTAAATTTACACCTTCCTCTGTCGAACAGCAGAATTGTACTATTGAGGAAAATATTGCCATTGGTAATCGAATGACATTGAAACCAGGGGTAGATATGGCGCAACTCGGTACGGCGCTTCATGGCTGTATTGGTGCTTCATTCACCGACCCCGCTACACTGCTAACTTCTGAAGAAATTGAAGCATTGTTGCAACGCATGGGGGTGGGAGGTGTTATTCAACCTCAGGAGTTACTAAGCCAGCTTACTGCATTTAGTAAATGGATAAAGGCTCGCTGGCCTGAAGCCGTTCCATATGCGGAAGTTCCAACGGAAATGAAGATGCCAAACGGCCAAATACTTCACGGTCGAATAGACCTTCTATTAAAAGTTAACAATGGTTGGATATTGATTGATCACAAATCTAACCCTGGTGGCTCTGATCGCTGGGATTCTGTTGCTCAGGAGAATATCGGGCAATTGGCTGCTTACAAGGATGCTGTTGAATGCGCCTGTGGTGAGAAGGTGTTAGAGAGTTGGTTGTTTTTGCCAATAAGTGCGATTGTGCTCAAGCTGTCTTCAATAAAGTAAAATTATTATATCAAATTAAGCAGTACAATTTTTCGTTAAGGGATCACATGTATGAAGTTGCAATTATCTGAAGTCGAAAAACTAGCGTTGGTAGCGATATGAGCTATATTTTTTTGGTCGAGAAATTGTGAGTACCTATAGCCAACTGGGTTGGGTTGATTTTTCTTCAGATGACCGGGAGCGGGTAAAACAAGTGCTCAGTCAATTACAGGAGAAAGGAACTCTTGACGAGCTGGGGATTGGGAGGCTGCGAGATGCGTTTGCTGATTTGTTATTCCCTGGATTTTCGACAATTCAGACAAGGGGGAAATATCTAATAATTGTTCCGCGACTAATTCGTAGTTATCTTGCGCTCAAACCAACTGAACGTAAACGGCAATCTCTTGCTGACTATCTGAAGAAACAGGAGGATGAGGTGGCGAAACTATTGGTCAAACGGCATTTGGAGGATGGTGAAACCGGTATTATTGGTTCAACCATGGTGGAAAACGGCGGGGTTGCCAGACGACCGTCCTCTGTTTACTGGGGAGCCCTAAGGCAGTGGGGCATTATTGATACATCTGTAGCTTTAGTACAATTTAGCCGTGAAATCACACAGTCGGAAACTAGTCTTGGTATGCTAAAGGGTGAGGACGAATCAGACGATAAAGATGCGCTGGTAGGGAAACACAAGGTACATCTCGATGCTTGGGTACCGGATTGGCTAGAAAATGTTGAGTTGAACCTCACACGCTCAGAGGCTTCATTTCTGAAAGAAAAAATGCTTAGAGGGGCGATCGATAGTGTACCCACACAATTGTTCCAGCACAATTTAATGGGTAATGCGCTAGAAAAACAATATGATAACTTTCCCGAATTTTCTGCGTGGCTTTGCCAGCAAAGCCACGTTTCAGAAAAGACCAAGGAAACCGCACGCTATGCGCAAGCTTTCAGCGAACTGATTTATGGCGCACACATCCGATTTAATTGTCTTCTAGCTGAGCGCAACCAGCAGCACTCCCGTCTTATGGCTCATCGTAATGATTGGAACTTGTGGGTCGACAGCATTCAACTTGAGCAAGAAGACTGCGTGGATATCTGGTTGAAGCATACAGAAGTCCGTCTATCAGACTACACTGATAGGTTTTTGAAGGCTTGGTATAAAGCTATTCACACCAAAGCCCCTGTTCAGATGTTGGACCGATTAGTCGAGCAGCAATGTAAAGACAACAAGAAGCAGCGCTCAATTTTGCAGAAACGCTTAACGCAAGATATTGAATGGTTTGGCATGAGCCGTTTGAATTATCGATGGGCACAGGTGAGGGTAATTTTGGGGGACATTCAAAAAGGGCTGGAATGCTAAGCCCAAAAGATGATCGCGTAGATTACGGCGATAAGCTGCGTCCGCCACAAGGATTTGAATTAAGCTACGCCTTGGCTACCAGCTTTACTCTTGATCTTGAGACACTGATATGCCTGCCCATTGCCCTGTGCTTTGACAATACGCTAGAAGGGAAACTGGAGGGGGAAAAACTGGCGCTGTTGGAGGCTATTGGTCAACTTAGCGGAAGACTCAAAGTATTTTTCCAACAAGGTAATATCAAGGTTCCGCTCCAGTTTAACCGGCTCTTCACCTTGCTCGAAGACTGCTTGGTGCCGATTGTGCCGGCAACAGAATTCAGTTCCTTTCACCCAAAAATATGGCTATTGCGTTTTACCGGCCCGAATAATGATGTGCGTTACCGTTTGCTTGTTTTATCACGAAATTTGACCTTTGACAGAAGTTGGGACATAGCGGTCACTCTTGAAGGGGAGTTGCGCGAATCACCGCAGACTGAGAGCAACGGTCTTCTTCAATTGCTGCGTGAGCTTAAGCCAAGTGCGGCAAACTTTTCAGGCTTCAAAGAATTTGAAAAAGAGCTTCCTTACATTGACTGGAAGAAACCGTTAGGATTTAACGGGCTTAAAACATTGGCAGGTAGCGAGCAAAGCGTGCCTTTGGATTTTGGCGGGGATACAACATCGATTTTAGTCATATCGCCCTTTCTGCACCCCAATGCCTTGAACTGGCTACAGAAAAGAGGAGTAGATCATTACTTGCTCAGCCGTGCCGAGGAACTGAACAGGATTGGCAAAGACTCTTTGAAGGATTGGGATTGTTATGCCCTGAGCGACAGGGTTGTCAGCGGCGAGGATGATCTGGAGGATGCACGTGAACAAAGTCTGCACGCGAAACTGATTTTGGTGCAGAACGGAGCAACCAGCCATTGGCACCTTGGCTCAGCAAACACCACTGTGGCAGCACTGGGGGACGGGGAAGACAAACCACGTAACACCGAATTTATGGTTCGCCTGACGGGTCATCGGGAAGAATTAACGCCACACAAAATTTTACAGGAACTTAAGGGCACAAAAGAAAAACCATCCGGTATTTTTGTGCAGCATGAATTCAACGATATCACAGAAACAGAAGAACCACTGGCAGATATTGCACGCAGAAGACTGGAACACGCATTGATTAACGCACTGTGGAAGATCACGGCTACGGAGACGGATGATGGCAGCTACTGCTGTGAGGTTAGTTGTGGTATACAAGTGAATGTTCCCGTTGGCTGTACTGTTGAAGTTGGGCTGTTGGCAACGGGAATCTACCAAGTGTTGCAAACTTTAATGCGATGGGATGGTCTTGCACAGACCCAAGTAAGTGCTTTTTTGCCACTGCGAGTCATGGTTGATGGCGATGCAAAGCCCGCCCTGACGCTCATGGTCAAAGCAAGCTTGGACATGAAGGGGGGAGATAATCGCTCGCAAAAAATCATGAATGAATTGATCGATAGCGAGGAAAAATTCATGGCCTACGTGCGTCTCCTGCTGATGCCTGATGCAGAAAAATCTGAATGGTTTGGACTTGATTTAAGCAGGAAAGGCACAGCGCACAATGAATCTCTTGATCGCACGCTGAATGGGCCAGTGCTTGAATCTCTGCTGTACAGTGCCGCACGACATCCAGAACAACTAGATCGTATTGAGTCGTTATTAAATAGCCTTCAGGAAAATAAAGCGACGATACCCGAAGAGTTTAGTCAGTTATGGGCACTCTTTAAGAACCATAAGCAAGGAAAACGTCGATGAGCCCACTTGATGCCCGTAATGAGCGAGACAAGGCTCTAGAATTAACACTAGATGGCTTGAAAGATTTCCAGCTCGCAACAGTCAAGCGCATCATGGAGTTGTTTTCGGATCCAACGCATAGCCAGCGGATCTTGGTTGCCGATGAGGTGGGTTTGGGGAAAACCATTATCGCCAAGGGGGTGATCGCCAGCCTTTTGAAAGACTGGGAAGAGCCCCGCCCCATGAGAGTTACTTATATCTGCTCAAATTTGGCGCTTGCAACAGAAAATCGCAAAAAACTTGCTGTCTTCAGCGGTGCTGAGCAGTCCAAACTGGTCAAAGAGCCATCTTTCGGGCGCTTGGCTGAAGTTGCGATTCCCCCCGAGCCGGACAGGACCCAAACACAGGTACTGGAAGTTTGTTCATTGACGCCTGCCACGTCGTTTTCCCTGACACAAGGGGCAGGCAATCGGGGTGAGCGCCTTATTATATTTAGTGCGTTGCTGAGGCATTCTGAACTTGCAGGTTGCCAAGACGGACTTTCTGATTTGTTTCGGAATCAGGTCATTGATGCTAACAAGTGGAGTGCTGATTTGATGGCGCTCCAAGGCAGGCCGATGCATGCAAAAATTCTGGAAGATTTTCATAAAAAACTGACGCAGCCTATAGAAAACGCTAAACAAGGCGGACAGAATTGGTTGGATGTTATTAAGAAAATTTCGAGCCACGGCGTGGATGCTGTCAAAGATTTAGAAAAGAGTTTTTTACGGAAGGTACGCCGACTTTTTGTAACGTGTTGCGCTGCTAATCTTGACGCTGATCTGTTTATCCTTGATGAATTCCAGCGTTTTAAGGATCTGATTAATGATAGCCAAGTCAACGAACAGGCGCCGATTAATGATAGCCAGGTCAACGAACAGGCGCTGATTGCCAGTCAAGTATTTAGCAAGCATCGACAAAGTAAAGTCTTGCTCCTTTCAGCCACCCCGTTTAAAGCGATGACAACACTTTCTGAGGATGAGCAGGATGAGGCGCACTTGGTCGGTTTGCAGCAGGTATTAAAGTTCTTGAATTTGGGGCCACTTGATAGCTACGAGACAGTGCGTCAGGCACTGCAACATGAACTGTTTAGGCTGAAGCATGACCACGTCAAGATAGAGGACTTGTCTGAGCAGGCAAGAATAGGTGTAGAAGACGTCTTGCGCCCGTTTATTATGCGTACTGAGCGTGTTCAAATTGCTGCAGATGTCGGTAGCGTTCTCGAACTTTCTGATGAACTGAAGTGTGAAGAGCAGTTTAGTGAACTGGATGTTCAAACATTTATCGAGCACGACAAGCTAGGTGCGCTTCTAAAATCAGACCAGCATTACGGCATAGATAGCCAGTTGATGGAGTTTTTCAAATCGGCTGCTTGGCCATTAGCATTTAGTAGTGGCTACCAACTTCAAGAGATACTCAAGAAACGGTATGCCAGTCAGGAGGCTAAGAACCTTAATGCACTTTTTCGTCGAAGCAATTTTCTCTGGTTACCAAAAGACCGCATTAACACTTACCAGCTAAATATAGCTAAAGATGCACCAAACGCCAAGGTGCGTGAGCTCACTAGATATTTGTTTGGGGATGGAAAGTTTCATGGCCCAGAGATGCTACTTTGGATTCCCCCCAGTTTTCCTCATTACGCTTTAGATGGCCCATTCCTGACACAGCAGGCACTGAGTAAAACACTCATTTTTTCGGCTTGGGCAATGGTACCGCGCATGTTGAGCGGCTTGCTCAGTTACGAATCGGAAAGGCGGGTTCTAGGAAGGTCGAAAGCAGATAGCAACTATTTTCCATCCAACAAACGGCAAAAAAAAGTGAAAGGCGAATCGGCGGTGCATGGTGAAAAGAATAGGCTCATACGTTTGGATGCAGGCGACTTGGCTAATTGGGTGCTTTTGTATCCTTCTAAAATGTTTGTAGATTTACCTTTGGACCGATCTTACAAGACCTTAGAAGACTTGGTTTCTGTGCGGACCAAATATTTTGAGACGGCGCTAAAACAGTTAAAGGTATCTGGCTCAGGAACCAGGAACCGCAGACATTGGTATCTTTTAGCTCCTATGTTGCTTGATCAACAGAATCATGCGGGCTGGGTAGAACAGTGGCTGGATGGGCAGCTAAAAGCTCAACATGCAAGCGGATTCAATGCACGCGTAAAGGAAATTAAAAATAAATTGAATGCGGAGGATAATCTGCTGGGTGAAATGCCAGATGATTTGGCAAGCTATTTGGCATGGCTTTCAATTGGATCTCCAGCGGTTTGTGCTTATCGTGCCCTCAATTCAGCCAAGGCGGATCAAGCGAACCAGCATTTGCAAGATGCAAGTACCATCGCATTTTCCTTTGTCTCCTTGTTTAATAGTGTCTCAGGTACTGGGGTTATTAAGCGCTTTTCCAAACAGAATAAAATTACAAGCGGCTGGAAAAGTATTGTTCATTATTGCGCTCAAGGAGGATTACAGGCTGTCTTAGATGAATACGTATACATGTTATCGACAGGAGGGAGTTTTGATAAAGCAGTACAGACAATTGCTGATGTTCTCAGGACCTCACCGTCTAGCGCAAAGGTTTGGGACGTACGGAAGCCTAAAGATGATAGCACCAGTCTTCGTTGTCATTACGCAGTTCCTTTTGGGACTCAGAAGATGAGTGATGAATCAGGACAGGAGCGTGTAGTCAATATTCGTGAAAGTTTTAACTCGCCTTTTAGACCATTTGTTCTGACATCAACATCAATCGGTCAAGAGGGGCTTGATTTCCACTGGTACTGCGGTGAGGTAGTTCACTGGAACTTGCCCGAAAATCCAATTGATCTTGAGCAGCGCGAAGGGCGTGTTAATCGCTTTCAATCATTAATAGTAAGGCGGAGAGTTGTTCAGACACTTGCAGGTCAGCTCAATCCAGAACAAGGATGGAAGGACTTGTTTGACAGTGCAGCAAACATTGAGAAAAAGTCTGATCTAATTCCTTATTGGCACTTTCCGCAAGGAACTGCAAGATTCAAACGGATTGTGCCCATTCTACCTCTCAGCCGGGAAACATATCGATATCCACTTATGCTAAAGATTTTGTCCTTGTATCGTCTTGCGTTCGGACAGCCGGGTCAACATGAGCTTCTAGAATACTTACATGGGTTGAATCTTTCTCCCGGAGAAATTTTAGCGTTTAAACATCGCATGATGGTTGATTTAGCACCAATTAATTATTTGAAAAGAAAGGGGCATTAACCATATCAGCCTTGCCGATTAAAACAGTGAATGCGAATTTCTGCTAAAGAATATAAATGTTTTGTTCAAGCTTATAAATTGACTGACCGCTTTGTCCCCCGAAATGCCCCATGGCGCATTCATCCACATAGCTGCCTGTCGCCACCTAATGCTTTAGTCAGAAAAAAATGGCTGACCCTCGCAGATCAGCCTGCAACACCACGAATAAGACTTTTACCAATCCACACTTTCAGCTAGTCAACCACTTTGCAAATACTTTTCCTGCGATTGGATATGCAATCAATTGAGTCACTGGAACGATAACAATCACCTCTACTAATGTAGCTAGAGGCATCGATAAATGGTGCGTTATCCCGCCCAGTAAAAATAGTATGACTAGTAGGGTCGGATATAAAGCAATCCAACCCACAAGCAGTCGCTTCATGAGATTTTTATTAGAAATACTCATCATTTATATTCAAACAACAAATTGTGCAACACCGTCACGAAATGACCAGTCGATATCGTGGTTTTCAGTGATGGTAATCAACACATTGGCAGCAGAAATACCGGGGTTAGCTGACAGGTTTTCAGTTACCTTCTTGTAAAAAGCCTGCTTGGATTTGTTTGAGCGACCAGCTCTCATAACAAGATGCATCATCACGCGGTCTTCTTTACACATCTGTAACTGTAGGCATTCTGGATCAAGCTGATGGATAACTTGATAGCGGTCATCGTCAGGAAATCCCATGGTTTCAATCACTGCTGCGTTGATTCCATCGGCAACTGCTTTAATGTATTCGGGCGACTTGCCCTTAAGTATCGATATGTTCACGAGAGGCATGATTTTTCCTCCTATTGGTTTACATTCCATATATGTGTGCGCGTGTGCCAATTGCCATCTGAGCCTTGCTGAAGCACGCTAGTAGCGATACCGCCAAATGATGGAGTTTTACCGTTGGCTTCTGCACCTTGTGCTTTCCATTTAGCAACCTGATAGATCATTTTACCTGTTCCACCCACTTCGATAATTTCTAATGTGTGGTTATGGACACCACCATCAACAAAACCTTTAAATAGATTTTTGATTTCAGCACGACCTACTATAGTCTTTCCATTTCCTGGAGAGAGGATGGCATTCTCTGTATAAAGTGCAGCCAACTCCTTAACGTTGCCGCTATTGAGTGCCTTGTTCCATTTAGCATTGGCTGCTTCAATCGTGATAGCAGGATTAACTTTTATTTCTTCAGTTTTTTGGCTACAAGCAACAATTAATGTCGATGCAACTAATCCAACTAATAACGCACGTAATAATGTATTCATTTAGCTTACTCCTTTAATATTTTTGCTCGCGGCTTTCTTTACACGAGAAACATGATTTTTTGCTATTGGTTTACGTTCCATATATGTGTACGTGCTAACCAATTGCCATCTGAACTTTGCTCAAGTACGCTTGTGGTGATGCCCCCAAATGATGGAGTTTCACCGTTGGCTTCTGCACCTTGAGCGTTCCATCTGGCAACCTGATAGATCATTTTATCTGTACCACCCACTTCGATAATTTCTAGTGTGTGGTTATGGACACCACCATCAACGAAGCCTTTAAATAGATTTTCGATTTCAGAACGACCTAC
>JAKQIT010000060.1 GCA_029556915.1 Pseudomonadota bacterium | reverse complement strand
TAATTATCGCTGGGGTCGTAACGATGAATGTTTTTTCCAGTTCAGGACACTGAAACTGTAAAAATCAAGGTTAACTGCAGCGTTCACTTGAGGCCGTTGTAGTGTATTTCAAATTTAAACTGGCCGTCAGCTATGCGGATATTTCTGCCGGATTAGTTTTAATTATCAATTTTGATGGTAGTTAATTTTTGGAGTGATCTTGCAATTGTGCAATGCGCCGTTGCACAATTGCCCATGATGCCGTTGAACGAGATGTTGAACTTGGGCTTATAGATTACATATCCAAATTTAGGCTAGAATTCGGCAAGGGTTTTGCATATATGGGACCATTACACTGGATACCTGTTGCTAGATGGGATGTATTTGCATTAGGTCAGTGCAAGAATAAGAAATTAATATTTCAAGTAAACTTTAAATCACAACTAATGTAAAGATTGAGCTTAAAATGTGCATAAAGTTAACATTTATATTATTATGTAAACATGAATATTAGTTTTCTATATGATTTTATAGTATTTTTTTCAAGATTAGCTTATGGAGTTATGCTAATAAGCAAAGATAGCCACGCCATGTTGATGATTTTGCTAGCCTTGCAAGAACGTGCGCCAGTCAACTTTAAGTTGATTGCGATGAATTTAGATCAAAAGCAACCGGGTTTTCCAGCCGATATTTTGCCAGCTTACTTTGAAAAACTAGGCATTGATTATCGCATTGTAGAAGCCGACACTTATTCCATCGTCAAGGAAAAAATCCCTGAGGGTAAAACGACCTGTTCTTTATGCTCACGTCTGCGTCGTGGCATAATTTACACCACCGCCAAACAATTAGGCGCAAATAAAATTGCGCTAGGTCATCATCGCGATGATATTGTGCAGACATTATTTTTAAATATGTTTTTTGGCGCAAAAATGAAAGCCATGCCACCAAAATTGAGTACCAATCGCGGTGAGTTTATGGTGATTCGTCCATTAGCATATTGCGCTGAAAAAGACATTGCCAGCTACGCGCGGCAAATGGAATTCCCCATTATTCCATGCGATTTATGTGGCAGCCAAGAAAATTTACAACGTCAAAAAATCAAAGAAATGCTTAACGCTTGGGAAGTTGAGCAGCCTGGGCGCATCAATAATATCTTCCGCGCGATTGGCAATGTGGAGCCATCGCACTTGGCAGATTTTGATTTATACGACTTCAAAAATTTAAGCCAAGCCACTCCAGATGACGAAGACCCATTATTTGGTGATATTGATAAAGAAGACAATGCGCTGAATATCGCGAATATAAGCGATACAAAAATTGAATTTGTGCGTAAATAATAGTGCGTCTTCCTTACACCACCTCTGCAAGCCAATATCCATGCGGCTTCCAGAGGCATTATTTTCTCTCGGGCGGTTTTTCACGGTTTTTTATTCTTATTTCGCCGTATCTTTGCGCCATTTTTTTGTTTCATGCTAACAATTTTCAGCAAAGCTTTACTAAGTCATTGTCTTAAAGCTATTTACCTTGCTATTATCTTGGTAATCTTAAAATTTATGCTTTTCCTAGGCGCACATGTCCAAACTACTCATTGTTGAATCTCCATCCAAAGCTAAAACGCTCAAAAAATATCTGGGCAGCGACTTTGAAGTGCTCGCTTCATTTGGACATGTGCGAGATTTAATTCCAAAAAATGGCGCGGTAGATACCGCACATGATTTTGCCATGAAGTACGACGTTATTGAGCGTAACAGTAAACATGTGGATGCGATTGCCAAGGCTGTGAAAAGTGCGGAAAGTATTTATCTAGCAACCGACCCGGACCGCGAAGGTGAAGCGATTTCTTGGCACATAGCCGAAATTCTAAAAGATAAAAAGCTACTTAAAAATAAGCTCATGAAACGCGTGGTTTTCCATGAAATCACCAAAAATGCTGTACAACATGCGATTGATGATCCGCGTGATATTTCTATGCCGATGGTGAATGCGCAACAAGCACGCCGCGCATTAGATTATTTGGTTGGGTTTAATTTATCACCCCTTTTATGGAAAAAAATTCGCCGTGGACTTTCTGCTGGGCGCGTGCAAAGCCCAGCGTTACGTTTGATTGTGGAACGCGAGCTAGAAATCGAGGCATTTAAAAGCCAAGAATATTGGTCTATCCATTTAGATGCACTCAAACATAACCACAGTTTTACCGCAAAATTGGTGCAGCTCAATAATCAAAAAGTTGAGCAATTTAGCGTAATCAACCACGACCAGCAAGCTGATGTGGTGGGTAAATTATTACTTGCCAGCGCAGGCAAAACGACGGTCTCACGCGTGGAGAAAAAGCAACGTAGTCGCAGCCCTGCTGCGCCATTTACCACTTCCACTTTGCAGCAAGAAGCTGTGCGTAAATTAGGCTTCACCACCAGTCGGGCCATGCGCATTGCCCAGCAACTGTATGAAGGTGTTGATGTAGGCGGTGGCACAGTTGGTTTGATTACTTATATGCGTACCGACTCTTTTAGCTTGGCTGCCGAAGCGGTTGCTCAAATTCGCGATTATATTAAAAAGAATTTTGAGGCAGATTATCTACCAAAATCAGCCATTACTTATAAAACCAAATCAAAAAGTGCGCAAGAAGCGCATGAAGCGATTCGCCCCACTGATATTAGCCGCACGCCAACGAGCGTGCGCCAATTTTTAACCGATGAGCAATTTAAGCTTTACGAAATGATTTGGAAACGTGCGGTGGCTTGTCAAATGGCACCTGCAAAATTTGACGCAGTGAGTGTAGATTTAAGCGTTGGAAGTGATGCCAATTTGTTCCGCGCAACTGGCCAAACATTAGTCTTTCCAGGATTTATTGCCGTGTATATGGAAGGCACAGATGATGAGGAGGAAGAAGGTGAAAGCAAGCTGCCACAACTTGAAACGGGCGAGGTGCTTACCGTAGAAAAAATTTACGGCGACCAACATTTTACCGAGCCGCCTCCACGTTATGGTGAAGCTAGTTTAGTGAAAATTTTAGAAGAGTACGGCATTGGTCGCCCTTCTACCTATGCCACGATTATTAGCACATTACAAGATCGTGAATATGTGGTGCTTGATAAAAAACGTTTCACACCAACTGATGTTGGTCGCGTGGTCAATAAATTTTTAACCGAACACTTCACCAAATATGTTGATTACGACTTTACAGCTAACCTTGAAAATGAGCTAGACGAAATCGCCGATGGCAAGCGTGAGTGGATTCCTGTGATGAATGAGTTTTGGCAGGGTTTCAATCAGCAGTTGCTCAACAAAGCTGATGTAGACCGCCCTGGCAATGAACTCATTAACGAAGCTTGCCCAAAATGCGGTAAACCGTTACAAAAGCAACTCAGCCGTTATGGTAGCTTTATTGGCTGTACAGGCTACAACGACACGCCTAAATGTGACTACAAGCGTAGCTTAGATGGTGCCACGCAAGTAGGTAGCGACCCGATTATTATCGGCATGGATGATGAAACCAATAAAGAAATTTTGTTGATGAACGGCCCATATGGCCCTTATTTACAGCTTGGTATTGCGGTTGAGGGTGAAAAGAAAAAGCCAAAACGAGTGAGTGTGCCCAAAGAAATTTCATTGGCTGATATGAGCTTAGAAACTGCAAAAATGGTGCTTTCACTGCCACGAGACTTAGGCACACATCCAGAAACTGGCAAGAAGATTGTCGCCAATATTGGGCGCTTTGGACCTTATGTCAACCACGATGGTAAGTTTAAGTCGATACCAAAAACTGAAAGTGTGTTTGAAATTGACTTAGCCGGTGCAGTTGCACTGCTCGCAGCTGCGCATACTGGCCCAGCACCACTGGCCGATTTAGGTGCGCACCCATCTGGTGAAGGACGTGTTGAAGTGTTTGCAGGGCGCTATGGGCCTTATGTGCAGCATGCAAAAATCCGTGCAACGCTGCCAAAAAGTGTGGCACCAGAAGCATTAACCTTAGAAGAAGCACTGACTTTGTTGGCTGAAAAAGCAGCTAAAGATGTGCCTTCGAAGAAGACACCTGCGAAAAAAGCATCTGCGAAAAAACCTGTGGCAGCAAAATCTGCAGCAAAAAAGACCCGCGTTAAAAAATCCTAAGTAATCTGTTTCAATTGATGTTTGCGCAAAAAAAAGCGGCACTAGGCCGCTTAACTCTTGGAAGACTTTAGGTTCTACTAGCCGCTGACGTGCTCACCTAGAGCAATGGTTTCAACGATATTGCTATTGTTATATTCTACCCATTTACGAATTCGATTAGCATCGCCAATGCGGGATAATTTGCCAGCGGAATCAAGTAATACAATAATCAATGGTTGGCCTGAGATTTCCGCCTGCATAACCAAGCAACGACCAGCCTCACTAATAAAACCTGTTTTTGACAAGCCAATATGCCAATCTCCATTTCTTACCAGCGCATTTGTGTTAACAAAATTTACTGGGTTTTCATAGGCATACAAATTAAACTCTTGTGAGGTGGATGTTGTTGCAAGGCGAATCTCGTCATATTTGTAGGCCGCTTTTACCATTTTCACTAAATCTTCAGCCGTCGATACGTTATTGCTGTCCAAACCCGTTGGGTCATAAAATTCCGTGGCTCGCATACCAATAGAGGTGGCCTTACGGTTCATCGCACGAATAAAAGCATCGTAACCACCTGGATAATTACGTGCGATGGCTGAAGCAGCGCGGTTTTCTGAAGACATCAGCGCCAACTGCAATAATTCTGCTCGCGTTAGAGAAGTCCCCACACTTAAGCGCGAACTCGTCCCTTTTAAATAATCAATATCATCTTCTGCAATGTAAATGACCTCTTCCATTGGCAATTGAGCATCTAACATCACCATGGCTGTCATCAGTTTTGTTACCGAGGCTATTGGCGTAGATTGTTGGGTATTTTTAGCGTATATCACCTCGCCAGTTTGCTGGTGAATAACCATCGCTTTGGTTGATGCTAGCTCTAAAGGGCCACTACCGTCATATGCTTCAGCAAAAATAGTTTGCTGTTGCACATACACGGGTTGTTGTTTGCGCAATTTAACGCGCATTTTGGTGCTGCTTGCGCTTTTAATTTTTGTCGATTTCTTTACGCTGACTTTTTCGCTAGGCTTAAATTTAGCGAGCTTGTATTTACCATGCAAGTTTTTATTGAGCGTATATTTAGCAGAAGTCACTTTTTTCTGCGTTTTTGCAAACGTCATCGCTGAGCTAAGACTCAACATCAAAGCGAGTGAAATAACTAATAATTTTCGCATAAAAAACCCAATAATGATTACATTACATAGTGTTACGCATTGATGTTACATATAAACTTTAACTTTGTCACCTAAAATTTATAACAAATTTTACATTTAGTTAAAATACAGCGTTTTTATGGCATCTCGATTTAGATATTAACGTATTTTTTACGGTTTCAGATTACAATAAACGGCACATTTTAAGATTACTTTAGGGTTTAGGTATGCGTATTCCAAATCATTTGCGCTACAGCAGCGAACATTTATGGACAAAATTAGACGCCGATGGCGTATGGCTTGCGGGTATTACTGATTATGCGCAAGATTTATTGGGTGATATTGTATTTGTAGATGCCCCCGCAGTTGGTACGTCTCTGGAAGGCGGCAAGCCATGCGGATTGGTAGAATCGGTCAAAACGGGTTCAGATTTACACGCGCTGGTGGATGGTGTGGTGGTAGAAGTCAACCAAAAGGCTATTGACTCACCAGAGTTAATTAACGACAAGCCTTATGATACTTGGATTTTTAAATTTAAGCCGAATGTCGTCGATTTTGCAGATCAATTACTGACAGCCGATGCGTACCAAAACCACATCAACAACGCTTAAAAAAGCTTAAAAAATAGCTTATAAAACACCATCTTCATTTGACCACCTCTGCAAGCCAGTCTGGATGCGGCTTCCAGAGGTGCTAAAATCTCTCGGGGGATTTTTAGGTGCTATGGTTTTGGAAAAACCAAACGTACTGACTCCACCATTTTTTCAATTTCTGAAGTTAAAGTAGCACGTAACGCTTGCTCAATGCGCGGCACTTCAGCATCTAAAATTTCGTGTACTTTGTTATTTAAAGCTTCTTCTACTGTTGGCAACTCAGTGCTTAAGCCGCGCTTAAAGGCATTTTTTGCATCTTCGGCCATCGTCATATAGTCACTTCTTAGAGATTCGCTTAGCTCATCAGATAAACCTTGATAAAGCGCAGGATAAGTTTCCGCCAACCTGAGCTCAAGTTGCTGCTGTGATTGCACTTGCAATGCTTCTAAAAACACGGTGAGCTCTGACTGCGTTTGTTGTGTCAATTCACGATAAATTTGCGATAGCTCGACTGGCAAATTCGCTTTGCGTTCTGACACCATGTCTTCATTAAACAAAGATACTTTCGACTGAATTTCATGATTAGCATTTTCTACTGCAATGATTTGCAATTCCTGCAATTTAGCTTGCAAGCTATCGGCTAAATGTTGCTCCATTGCTGGCATCGTCTGCGCAATATGCGTTTGCACATGTTCAACACCTTGCGTTTGCATTTGCACCAACGTATTTGCAAGGTCGGCCTTGATAATATCTGCACTACCGTGCAATAAACTTGGCAACTCCGTGGTTAAATCCGCTTTGGTTTTATCGACAAAATTCACCATATTTTGCATGATATTTTGCTCGGCCACTTCAGCCACCTGCGCCATTCCTTGGTTTAAGGTTTGTTTAATATGTGTAGCTAAGGTTTGTTGCGTTTGCTCTAGTTCGTTATTGATAGTTTCAGATAGAAAGTCATGGCTAGAACGCTGCGCTTTGTGCATTTCTTCAATCACAAAATCTTTTAGCGCGTCTTCTTTTTCATTCTGCAAATTTTCAAACTTTTGCTCAAAACGTTGCTCCTGCTCTTCATATAACTGGCTTAGCGCACTGGCTAAATAAGCTTGGTTTGCTTTTTGCACATTGGCAGATTCAGCATGTAATCCATGCAAAATCTCTTCTCGAATTTTACCTTTAAGCTTTTGTGTGACATTTTTTTCAATATCAATCTCTAGCTGTGGGCGTATTTTTTCAACAATTTCAGCAATCAAACTAGGCGACAACGGAATGCCCTTGGCCGTAGATTTTTCTGCACTCAAAATCTCAGTTAATACCGGAATATCGTCTTCTTTCATGCTTCGCCCTTTGTGACATCTGTGGTTTTAATATGATAACCACGATCTTTATAAAATTTATACCGAATTCTAGCTGCCATTTTATCAGCTGCATCCTCGCTGACAATCTCAATCAAATGCCGAAAACGGCTAAAAAATGGCGGGTGCTGCTCTTGCAAGTTAATCAGCACATCATCTTGTAATAATTGCTCACCCAGCGCATCCAGCACAATGGCCGAAAAAATGCTACTTGGCTCGTGCTGTTGCGCATTGGTAAAAAAACTAGTAGCCGAATGCTGCCATAGCTGCTGCTGCAATTGCGCGCTTGTGCTTTCGTCTGGCGTAAAAATCGTTATCTGCCGACCTTTATTGACTGCGCGCGCGCATAGCTCAACTGACTTTGCAAGCCTATCTGGCACATTGACATAAAACTCGACTCGCGTCATCGCTGAATGTTATTTGCCTGCACGCGCCAGTAAAAATGCCGCAAGCAATGGCACTGGGCGGCCAGTGCCGCCTTTTTCTTTGCCAGACTTCCAAGCGGTGCCTGCAATATCCAAATGTGCCCAGTCATATTTTTCAGCAAAGCGCGATAAGAAACAGGCTGCCGTGATGCTACCTGCTGCACGTCCACCAATATTAGCCATATCGGCAAAATTACTATCTAATTGTGGCTGATAATCGTCCCACATTGGCATGTGCCATGCGCGATCCAAAGCACTTTCACCAGCCTTCAGCAGTTCTTTGGCCAAGGCATCGTTATTGCTAAACAAACCAGTCGCATGGTGTCCCAATGCGATGACGCACGCTCCAGTCAATGTTGCAATATCAATCACTGCGCTTGGTTCAAAGCGCTCTGCATAAGTGAGCGCATCGCATAAAATCAAGCGGCCTTCTGCATCGGTATTTAATACTTCAATGGTTAAACCAGACATACTGGTCAACACGTCTCCTGGCCTCGTAGCGCGGCCATCCGGCATATTTTCACATGTTGGAATTAGCCCAATCACATTCATATTCAAACCCATTTCTGCAATGGTTTTAAATGTACCTAGCACGCTAGCTGCACCACACATGTCGTACTTCATCTCATCCATTTCAGCGCCGGGCTTAAGTGAAATACCGCCAGTATCAAACGTGATTCCTTTGCCCACTAATACCACTGGCTTTTGCGCTTTATCACCTTTCAAATGTTGCATAATGATGAATTTTGGCGGGGTCTCGCTACCTTGCGACACCCCTAAAAATGAACCCATACCTAAAATTTCTAATGCTTCACGTTCTAGCACCTCAACCTTAAACGCATATTGTTTCCCCATGGTCACAGCTTGGTCAGCCAAATACGTCGGATTACACACATTGGGCGGTAAATTGCCTAAATCTTTGGCAAGGCTTACCCCAGCGGCAACAGCTTTACCAATAGCCAGCCCCTCTTCAGCTTCTTTAGTTAACGAAGCTGACTCCACAAAAACAGCTAATTTACTCAAGCCTTTTTTTGCTTTTGTCGTCTCTTTTTTTCTTTTTATTGCATCAAACTGATAGTTTGCATCTAATGCCGCTTCTACTAATAGTGCCACTTTGCGTTGAGTGCTCAATTTTTTCACTGGTACTTCAGCTAAGAAAGTACTGGCATTTTTTGCACCGCTTTTTGCTAACGCTTTGATAGAAGCCCGCACTGCTTTACTATATTGCTTTTCTGCAAGCTCTGCGCTCTTACCTAGCCCCACCAAAAGTACGCGCTCACTTTCAATGTTTGGCACACGGTGCAACAACAACGTCGCATCAGGCTTACCATCAAAATCACCACTTTTAACAATTTTGGATATTAACCCTGCTGAAGCCTCATCAATGACTTGTGCAGCAGCTGATAATTGCGATTCAAAAACGCCGACAATCACGCAATCAGTATGCGCTTTTGCTGCATTACCATGTTTAATGCTAAATTCCATGATGTATAATCCTTAATTATTATTCAACCTAAATTATGGCGTGTTTTGCACGTAATTCATAGTTGTAAATGTCATCCGCCCACTAAATATGAAGCTTTTTAGACGTTCACTTATACACGAACTCAGTGTCACTGCAGCGGGCGCATTCTTGATTTTAACAGGTATCGTAATAGCTCAACGTGCAGGCAATTTAATCCGCATGTCAGCTAAAGGTATTCTACCGAATGATGCTATTACAACAATTTTAGGCTTCAACATGATTCGGTTTTTGCCGATGATTCTTGCACTAAGTCTATTTTTAGCCATATTACTTACATTATCTCGCTGGTATCGTGACTCTGAAATGGTGGTTTGGTTTAGTGCGGGTTTAAGTATCAATAGCTGGATTCGTCCAGTAATGACTTTTGCAACACCGATTGTTGTATTAATTGGGTTGTTAAGCTTATTTGTTACCCCTTGGGCAATAAATAAGGTAGAAGATTATCGCTTGCTACTTAAAAGTCGCGATGATTTATCCACCATAAATCCAGGCGTTTTTAAAGAATCAGCCCATGCCGACCGTGTATTTTTTATCGAAAGCTTTGATGAACTGGGAAATGTAGTAAAAAATATTTTTGTACAATCTATGCAACACCAAAAATTGGGCGTGATAGTCGCGTCAAAAGGAAGCCGTGAAACCAAAGAGAGTGGCGATAATTTTTTAGTAATGGAACATGGACATCGTTATCAAGGCACGCGTGGCACAGCCGAATATTCCACTACTGAATTTGAAAAGTATGAAATCAGAGTAGAAGCCACCGAAGCGCAACGCGAAGCACCTACCACCCAGTCAATTTCTAGCCTTGCACTTTTGCAAGATAGCAATGGTGCCAATATTGCTGAGTTACAATGGCGGCTATCTATGCCTATCTCCGCCATCATCCTTGCTATTATGGCTATTGCACTGAGTGCGTTAGATCCCCGAGCAGGGCGTTCTGCTAATTTTGTGTTAGCGTTGGTGATATACATCATCTACATCAACTTGCTAAGCATCATTCAAGCTTGGGTTGCGCAAGGAAAAATCAGCGCCATTATTGGCTTGTGGCCGATACACTTATTATTTGCAGTTCTCGCTAGCTATATGGTCTATCAACGCACCCAACAACGTGCAATATTACCTAGTTTTCATTTGCCAAAATGGCTAAAACCAAATAACGCATAGTTTTGGTATGAAAATCCTACACAAATATTTACTCAAAGAAATCGCGCTAAATGTACTATTGGTGATGTTAGCGCTGATTGCTATGTTCTCATTTTTTGATTTGATTCAAGAGTTAGATACTTTAGGTAAAGGCAGTTATGGACTCACTAAAGTATTGTTATTTGTATTATTGAGTGCTCCTGGCCATGTATATGATATTTTTCCAGTAGCAGTCTTGGTTGGCACTATGTATAGCTTGGGACAGTTTGCACGCTACTCGGAGCTTATCGTACTAAGAGTCAGCGGATTTTCAGTTGCCAGCATTGCATTATTGCTTCTAAAAATTGGTTTAGTTTTCACTTTAATTACTTTTTTTATTGGTGAACTCATTACTCCACTAAGCGAGAAAGTGGCGCAGAGAATGCGCATTCGTGCGACCGATTCTATCGTAGCGCAAGAGTTTAGATCTGGCCTTTGGGTAAAAGATGGTAATAATTTTGTGAATGCTGAAGAGGTGTTACCCGACACTAGCTTGCTCAACATCCATATTTACGAATTTGACCACAATGCAAAATTGCTAAAAACTCGTAGTGCCAAAAGTGGTGAGTACGTGGATGGTAAATGGCATTTGAAAGACGTTTCAGAAACTATTTTTAGTGCAAACTCAGTACAAATCAACGAGCAACCTGAGATGGAATGGCAATCACTCATACGTCCTGAACTGCTAAACGTATTGCTTATTATGCCCGAAAAAATGTCAGCAATAAATTTGATTTCATATATTGAACACCTATCCACTAACAAACAAAAAACCACGCGCTATGAAGTGGCGTTGTGGGCAAAGTTGATTTATCCACTAGCGTGCTTAGTGATGGTCATACTGGCATTACCTTTTGCTTTTGGGCAGCAAAGGGCAAGTAATGCCAGCTCTAAAATATTTATAGGGATTTTACTTGGCGTGATTTACCAAATTTTAAATCGCGTATTTGCGCATTTAGGTTTACTCAATGATTGGCCTCCTCTGTTTAGCGCAATAACACCAACCATTTTGTTTTTAATTACCGCTATTTGCATGCTTTATTTCGCGGAGCGTAGATAAGCCGGTTATTTAAGATTATATCGTGGAAAAAAGCATGGTTCTTATTCACAACTGCCCATAAAAATCCAGAAGCAAATAATAGCAAACTGCAAGTTGCCAGCAAATATCTCAATATAGCCATACGAAAAGATATTAATTCCCTTTTTTGCCCAATTAACTTGAGTTGCCATGTTTGCATGGCTAAAGTTTGTCCCTTTTTATGCCAACACCAAACAAAATAGGCACCTACACAGAGCCACAAATACAATTGCAAGCAATACCGCTTTAAACCATGCGTTGCCTCTCCTACCAACATTAAAAATGGCAATGTACATATAAATGCTATGGCAAGCACAACAAGTGACTCGTATAAAAAACAAGCCCCAAGTTTGAATAGGCTTGGGGCTTGTGAGCCTTGAGTAAATTTATTGATCACACTATGTTATTTCTTTTTATAAATCCCGCTTTAACGCGCAAGTTAATTTAAATCCGCATCTTTATAAACATCTGGTGACTCAGACCTTAACCTAGCGCGTTCAGATTCTGGAAGCTTTTGATATTCCATCCAACGCTTGCGTAATTCGTTCTTTTTTTCTGCTGACAGTGATTGAAATTGCTGATGACTTTTTCTAGCATTATCGCGCTCATAAGGCGTCATGCGACTCCAATTTCCAAGGCGTTTTTGTACTAAAGCCTGCTTTGCAGCATCCATTTTTGGATAATCATGCGCTATGTCGAGCATTTTTTCACGCTGCCACGGACGCAAAGTATCCCACTCTGAGGCCAACGGATTAAGTACTTGCTTTTGCTCATCAGTTAGCTGAGCCCATGAAACAGTACTATCGCCAGCAATTGCTAAATTACCATAAAAATAAACGACTAAAGCGACGAGAATTAGTCTCGTTTTGAAACGACCCATGTATCAAACCCCTTATCGGCAAAAGCTTCTGGTGGCAATTCAGATGCGAGTAAAAACGCATCGCTATTCTCTTCATAACTCACCACTGGGCTAAGCGCTTTATTAAATTGTTGTGCTACAAAAAATGTGATTAGAACGACACCCATTAACATGCTTATTGTAACCAACTTATGTTGATCAAAGTAAGAGCCATGACCAAACCATTGCAACACGCTTCCACTTTGATTAACGCCCGCTGACTGCCTCGCAGCCAATTGGCTTACCGCCTGATTACGCGCAGTATCGAGTTTTTTCAAAGTAACCGCACTTAAATGCTGCGCATTATCATTCAATAGGCGTGCCGCAGATTTAGCCAACGCTTCATCTGCACTCAAATTTGTTGCCTTATCTTTTATTGTATTATCGTCTATATTCATTTCTAACCCCTAAGCCTTTTGAGCTTCAGTACTTTAAGATGATGGATTATTTAACACTAAATTGGATAAACCTAGATTATCTAACCCTTGTTTTTTTAACTCTACTGCTAACGCATGAACCGCCCGAGAACAGTGTGTTTTAACACTACCATCTGAGCAACCCATGATTTTTGCCGTTTCGGCAACATCCATTTCCTCCCAGTAACGCAGTATAAAGGCTTCCCGTTGACGTGCTGGAAGCTTTTCTAATGCAGATTCTATAATTTTAACTGTTTGACTTCGCTCTAGCTGCGCTGAGGGTTCATCACTGTCATCTTCAACATCAATAGTTTCTAGCGGGTCATGATCTTCATTATCCTCGTGATTATTGCCAAAAGATGACAATAAAGTTGTCCACAAATTGCGTACTTTTTGCCTGCGCCAGTAATCGCGCATAGTGTTTTGCAAAATACGCTGAAACAACATTGGCAACTCTTCCACCGGGTTGTTACCGTACTTTTCCGCAAGCTTTAGCATCGCATCTTGAACGATATCCAAAGCAGCGTGGTCGTCACGCACAGCGTAAGCGGTCTGCTTAAAAGCGCGACGCTCAACTGTTTTAAGAAAATCTGAAAGCTCTTTAGGACTGGCCATAACGCATATTGTAATATCGCTAGTTGTTTAAATCACGACTTAAATCGCACGCAACTTAGAGTATAGCAGGTTTATTTTAGACCTATATTGCACTTGTATGTTTGCACCAGAGCACGCTTTGGTTACAATCACATACACTAAACTCAAATGCAAAGTATAACGTATGTGGCGACTCATTTTTTTAGGTCTCATCATTTGGCTAATATTTAGCCTACTCAGACGCACATTTCAACAGCGAAATCAGCCTAACCCTGACAGTAATGACAACTCAACTGCCAATAAAAATTCAGATTCCCACACAACCGAAGATATGGTGCAATGTAGCCGTTGCGCAATTCACTTGCCCAGATCTGAAGCTTTTTTGGTCAATGGAAAATTGTATTGCAGCAAGGACCATATTAAAGCTACATAAATGGTATATTTCAGCTTTTAAGTCAGCAAGTCCACATGTTCAGCAAGCTAATTACCCAGCTAAAAGAATTACCTTTGCAAGCACGCGCCATCAATGTGATGAACGTGTTTCGTTTAGTATTAAGCTTAACATTTGTTGGCTTATATGTTTTTTTGAGCCAAGAAACTTGGTGGGGAAAAAACACAATTCCGTTGTTTTTTAGTATTTCAATTGGCTATTTAGTTTTTAGTATTCTGGCCATTTTGATTAGCTATATAAAATTAGCTAAGCATCACTTTATTTTACCGCTGCAAGTTGTCATGGATATTGGTTTTATTACCTTGCTCATGTTTGCAGCGGGTGGCATTCAAAGCGGCTTAGGGCTATTACTCATTGTAACCATTGTAAGTGCTAGTTTAGTCAGTAATGGTCGTCTAGCGCTTTTTTATGCATCCGTTGCAAGCATATTTTTATTGCTAGAACAAAGTTACCGGTTTGCAACTGAAACGCTAAATTCTGGAAATTACACGCCCACAGTGATGTTGAGTTTAAGCTGCTTTGCCACTGCATGGCTGGCTTACAGTTTGGGTACACGTATGCTAGACAGTGAGGCTTTAGCCTCTTCTCGCGGAATCGATCTTGAAAACTTGGCGCAAGTAAACGCTTTAATTACACAAGAAATGCAAGATGGGGTGTTAGTGGTCAATGAGCAATTAAATATACGCCATTATAATCTGCAAGCTGAAACTTTATTGTCGCTACCAAAGGCAAGCACAACACAACTATCACTCAAACAACACGCCCCAGAAATTTCCAGTGCATTACGTCAGTGGGTGCTTACTTCCAGCGCGAATAATAATGTTATTAGCATAGGCAACCGTGAGCTTCAACTCCGCTTTATGCCGATACACCAGCAGCGCAACAAAGGGGCGGTCATTTTTATTCAAGACTTTAGTCAAATTCAAGCCAAAAGTCAGCAAGCCAAACTAGCCGCTATGGGTCGTTTAACTGCAAATATTGCGCATGAAATTCGCAACCCGCTCAGCGCAATCAGCCATGCTAACCAACTCATGCAAGAAGATGACAATGCGCCCGCCACCAAGCGTATTTTACAAATTGTAGAAGATAACATTGGCCGTATCGACCAGATTATCAAAGACGTGCTTGAGTTAAATCGCCGCGACCGCACTCAACAAGTAAAAATCGAGTTAAGCACTTTTTTAAAAGATTTTTACGCGCAGTTTTGTGCAGTAGAAAACATCACTCCGATGCATTTTTTGCTTGAACCCTTGCTATACAAGCAAACCATCACGTTTGACCAACGTCATTTAACACAAATTTTGTGGAATTTATGTAAAAATGGCTGGCAGCATAGCCAAAAGCAAGTAGGCAGCTTATCCTTAGGTTGTGATTTAATTGGTAAATCAGGCATCAATATTCGGATTACTGATGACGGTAGTGGTGTCGCTAAAGAAGATAGGCAAAAATTATTTGAGCCATTTTTTACCACAAAATCCTCAGGCAATGGCTTAGGGCTTTATATTTCACGTGAACTAGCTGAAGCAAATGGCGCGACATTAAAATATCAAGCTAGACCGCAGGGCAGTGTATTCATTATTCAATTATCAGTATAAATTTAAAAGGTAAATCTTGGCATGACACAAAAACAAGCCTGCTTAATTGTCGATGACGAAGCAGATATTCGTGAGCTTTTAGTGATGACGTTAGAGCGCATGGATATTGACACTTACACGGCCAGCGGGGTGGAAGATGCCAAAGTATTACTTAAGCAGCGCACCTATGCACTTTGCCTAACAGATATGCAAATGCCCGATGGGACCGGCTTAGATTTGGTCAATTATATTGTCGAACATCATGCCGGCTTGCCCGTAGCAGTAATTACTGCACACGCCAGCGCCGATAATGCTGTTTCTGCGCTTAAAGCCGGTGCTTTTGATTACCTAAGCAAGCCACTATCTCTCAAGCAACTGCGCCCAGTGATTGAATCTGCGCTTAAACTTAAGCCACAAAACACAGCCACTCAAGCAGCAGATACGCTTGAAATGATTGGCAACTCCGAACAAATGCAATATGTGCGAACCATGATTGCCAAACTAGCCCGTAGCCAAGCGCCCGTTTATATCAGTGGAGAGTCTGGTAGCGGTAAAGAGTTAGCTGCCAAACTGATTCACAAAAACAGCTCACGTGCCGAGGGCGCATTTATTGCGGTCAACTGCGGCGCGATTCCTGAAAACTTGATGGAAAGTGAATTTTTTGGCTACAAAAAAGGGGCGTTTACTGGGGCAAATCAAGACAAAGAGGGTTTATTTCAAGCAGCGAGTGGCGGCACACTTTTTTTAGATGAAGTGGCTGACTTACCCTTGCCCATGCAGGTAAAGTTATTGCGTGCAATTCAAGAGAAAAAAGTACGCATGGTAGGTGGCACCGCTGAAGATGCAGTTGATGTACGCATTATCAGCGCCACCCACAAAAACTTAGTGGATATGATGGACACAGGTCAATTTAGGCAAGATTTATATTACCGCCTCAATGTGATTCAGCTCAAAATGCCAGCTTTGCGTGAGCGCCCAAGTGACATTCCACTATTGGCCGATTTATTGCTCACCAAACTATGTAATAACCTGAATATGCCCATTCCCAGTATTGATGCTGCGGCACAAGCGCATATCTCACGTATGCCATTTTTAGGCAATGTACGCGAGCTAGAAAATATGCTTGAACGCGCACTAGCCTTGTGCGATGGCAGCACTATTTTAGTGGATGATTTGGGCTTAGACCCAACCATGCCAAGCTACAAAGCTTCCACTAAGCCAGCCAGCAGCAATCACGCGAATATCGCGCCAAGTGCCGACATTAATTTACCAGATTACCTAGAAGATGTTGAACGTCGGGCAATTATGCAAGCCTTAGAAAAAACCAATCAAAATAAAACGCAAGCCGCAAAATTATTGGGCGTCAGTTTTAGAACCCTCCGCTATCGTCTAGAAAAACTGGGCTTAGCTAAAGAAAATGAGAGTGACTTAGAAGAAGATCATTAGGCACATTTCGGCGCTGATTTTTCAGTGAAAAAAGATTATTTTTTAATGCGAAAAATTGCCCGAGAGAAAAACAATGCTCTGCAAGCCGCATAGAGACTGGCTTGCAGAGCATCATCAAGGAAGATAGCTAAATTTTGCGCAAAATTTAGCTATTTTTTAATTGTAAAGTTTAAAGCAAAACTATCGCCAAATAAGTCACATAAAGCAACCCATTTATGCCAATGTGCCACACGCGCAAACCGCCCTCACGTGTTGCCATCATGCGTAACCAAATAGCTGCAACTAATGTGATAATAACGCCAGCAAGCACTTCTTTTCGCGGTTCCCACGGGGTCAGCATAATACCAATGGCTGGTAATAATGTGCCTTGAAACACCATGGCGCCTGTAATGTTGCCAAACGCTAACGTGTCTTTGCCTTTGCGTATCCACAAAATGCTATTTACTTTTTCTGGTAATTCTGTGGCGATTGGAATAATCAACAAAGACAACAGCAACGCTGAAATACCCAATATTTTAGCAGCCTCTTCAACCCCGCCAATAAAGCCTTTTGCGCCAGCTACTAACAAAACCAAGCCTAGCACCAACTGCGTGATAATCACTACCATATTGTTGGGCAAACCTAATTTGCACAAAAACATATCGCTATCTGCCTCTGTGGCATGGCCTTCTTCAACCAAATCTTTTGATGCGCGCAAAGTAAGCATCACATATACGAAATAAATCATCACCATGCAAAAGCCTAGCCCGTAGCGCACCACAATTTGCGTATGCGGAACAAACATCGCCAAGGTTGCAAATGAAAACGCAATGATAAAAAAGTTTAAATCACGTAATAATCCCGTTTTTTCTGGGCGCAAGTGACCCTCAGAAGTGCGGCGTTTCCACACTGATGCGGCCATTAAAAACACTGAGAGTGTCGCTAGCATAAGTGGCGCACCTAAAATTGCCCCAACACCAATTTCTTCATTGGTATGGGCATTGGCAGTGCCCGCCAGTAAAGCCAATAATGGCACCATAGTTTCAGGCAATGCTGTACCAACGGCAGCAAAAAGAGAGCCAGTTACGCCTTCAGAAATACCCAATTTTTCTCCCAGATGCTCCAATGCATTGGTAAATACTTCTGCCGCTATTAAAATAACAATCAGCATGACTAACAATGTTGCAAAAACCATAAATAATCCTTTTAATAATACGGTGCTATTTTATAGGATAATGCCATTAATACATAAAGTTTAATGATGAACAAATCCACTATTTCCATCAGCTCAGCAGGTTACGCCAATTGCGGCGTGCTCGTGCCATCGCCAAATTTTGACGATAGGCCAGCGCATGAAATTTCGTTGATTGTGATTCATAATATTAGTCTGCCACCCAGCCAATACGGTAGCAACGGCATTATTGAGTTATTTACTAACCAACTTAACCCAGATGAACACCCTTATTATGCGCAAATTCATCAACTGCAGGTTTCCTCGCACTTTTTGATTCGACGTAATGGACATCTAATACAGTTTGTATCGTGTCTGCAACGCGCTTGGCACGCAGGGCAATCAAATTGGCTAGGACGTGAACGTTGTAACGATTTCTCGGTCGGAATAGAATTGGAAGGTTCAGACTTTGAAGCATTTGAACCCGCGCAATACGCAACACTCAAACGCTTGGTTATCGGGTTAAAGGCAACTTACCCAATTGCAGATATTGTAGGGCATTCAGATATTGCCCCCGAGCGAAAAACCGACCCAGGGCCTTACTTTAATTGGCTAGAAATAGAAGAATTAAAAACATGCAAATAGTAAAACTCGCGCTAATTACCCCTTTAATTTTTGCACTCTGCGCGTGCGACGCTTCTAAAAAACCTGAAGCTAAACAAGCGCCTATTCCACTTATTAGCGTTTCAAAAGTGCAAACCCAATCTATTGAAGTGACTGAAGATGCCATTGGTAGTGTAGAAGGGCTCATTGACCCCAATATCACTTCAGAAATAGCCGCTAAGGTTGTGCAAGTGTATGTAAGCGTGGGCGAACATGTTAAAAAGGGGCAATTGATTGCTACGCTCGATGGCGATGATTTTGCTATGCAACGCAATGAAGCACTGGCTGAAGTTGCTCGCATTCAGGCGCAACTGGATAATCAAGCAAAAACTGTTGCACGCAACCAAGCTTTGGTGAACAAAAAATTTATTTCGCAAAACGCTGTGGATAATGATGTTGCTCAACAAAACGTATTAAAAGAGCAATTAGCAGGCGCAAAAGCAAGAGTTAGCACCATTAATCATGGCAACAGTAAAACCAAAATTTTCGCCTCTACAGATGGTCGGATTGAAAAAAGAATTGCGAATGCGGGGGAATACGTCCACGCGGGAGACCCCATAGTACAAATTATCAGCAACCAAAAATTACGTGCGCATATTCCTTTTCCAGAGCATATAGCAAGCAAAATCAGGGCAGGGCAAACCATTAAGCTCACCACACCCACATCTAATGAGACGGTTGTCACTACCATTAAGGAAATTAAACCACTTATTATGACTGACAGCCGAGCAATTGATGTGATTGCCGATATTATCAATCAATCTGGTTGGCAGGCAGGCGCCAGTGTCAATGCACAGGTGGTGTTAAACCAAAAAGATAACGTGCTGGTAGTACCAGAGCAAAGTATTGTGCTACGTCCAGCGGGCGAAGTGGTATATGTGATAAAAAACAATCTGGCAACGCAGCGCATTGTGCAAACAGGTGAGCGTAAATCAGGCTTGGTTGAGGTGATTAGCGGCCTAGAGTCTGGGCTTGAAGTGGCTGTAGATGGCGCTAGCTATTTAACAGATAACACAAAAGTTAAAATTACAAACGCGGGTAAATAGCGCGATGACTTTACCTGAACTATCCATTAAACGCCATGTGCTTGCATGGATGATTTCTGCCATGTTGGTGCTATTTGGTATTATTGCTTACCAACGCATTGGCATTGACCGCATGCCTAATGTTGAACTCCCCGTCATTTCAGTCACCACCACATTACGTGGAGCTAATCCTGAAATTATGGATACCAGCGTCACCACAGTGATTGAGTCGGCCGTTAATACCACGCCAGGCATTGAGCATATTCAATCCACATCTTCACCTGGCGCGTCTAACGTTGCGATTACGTTTAGTTTAGAAAAAAACATCGATGTGGCATTCAACGAAGTGCAGTCTAAGGTTAACCAAGCTACGCGCCGCCTGCCAGATGCCGCAGATGCGCCTGTGGTACAAAAACTAGAAACAAACGCGCAACCGATTATGTGGCTGGCTTTACATGGTGACCGCACCATACAACAGCTCAATTTGTACGCACAAAATGTCATAAAAAAGAAACTTGAAACCATCAATGGCGTGGGTGAAATTCGCATCGGTGGGCGTAGAGATCGCACTATTCGAGTGACCTTGATGCCGGATCGGATGGCCGCTTATAAAGTCACTGCAAACGATTTAACCAGCGCCTTTCAAAAAGAGCATATTCAATTACCTGGCGGTTTTTTGGTGGGTAGCCATGCTGAAAAACTGCTAAAACTTGATTTGGAGTTTCACGATTTAGCCAGTTTAAGCAATTTAGTCGTGAGCTATAAAAATGGCTCGCCCATTTACTTAAAACAAGTAGCTAATATTGAGGATGGCTTAACAGATACCCGCCAGCTTGCGCGTTTTAATGGACAGCCCACCGTTGGCTTAGGGATTGTAAAAGTGGCTAATTCAAACACGGCCACCATCATTGATAACGTCAAATTAAAACTTGAGAATGAAATTCGCCCAAGCTTACCTGCTGGCTTGAAGCTTGATGTTTCCACTGACGATTCTGATTTTATTCACAATATGGTAAAAACGCTCCGCGACCACTTGGTGGAAGGCACATTGTTTGCCGCGTTGATTGTGCTGATATTTATGCGCTCGTTTAGCTCTACCTTAATGATTTGCTTAGAAATTCCCGTTTCGCTATTTGGTGCCATTGCCGTGATGTATTTTGCTGGCTACACGTTTAACAGCATGACATTGCTCGCCCTGTTATTACTCATTGGTGTGGTGGTGGATGACGCTATTGTCGTGCGTGAGAGCATTTTGCGCCACATGACGGGCGAAGCCGGCGGCTTGAAAGTGGCCGACCTTAAAACCAAACAAGAAAAAGCCAAATTTCGTACATTGGCCACTATTAGTGGTAGCCGTGAGGTGGTCTTTGCGGTGCTGGCCTCGACCGCATCGCTTGTGTGCATTTTCACTCCCGTGATTTTTATGGATGGCATGATAGGCAAGTTTTTTAAAGCCTTTGCTGTGGTAGTCACGTTTGGCGTCTTGGTTTCATTATTAGTATCGCTCACGCTCACGCCCATGCTTTGTGCGCGTTACTTAAAAATTCAACCTGAGCAAAATAAAATTTATTTACTCCTTGGGCGATTTTTTGACAATGTCGATGCCGCATATCAACGCTTATTAGCTGGTGTGTTAAGTCACCGTTGGAAAATACTGATGAGCACTTTGCTGATTGTGCTATCCAGTATTTATTTTGTACAGCAAGTGAATAAAGAGCTGATGCCCGATGTGGACGAAGGGCGTTTTATGGTGTCATTCAAAGTGCCGTTGGGTTCAAGTTTAAGTTATACCGACTCGCGCTTAAAGTTGATTGAGCAAAAGTTAGAGGCGCATCGCAGCCAAATTTCCGCTTACTTTGCTGCGATTGGCATGGGTAGTGCAGGGCAAGTCAACACCGGTATGGCATTCGTAACACTTAAACCACGAGCCGAGCGCACCATCAGCCAGCAAGAATTAATTAAACAACTGAAACTTGAATTAGATACCATCCCTGGCGTGCGCGCTTTTCCAACTGCGGCTTCTATTGTCGGCGGGCAACGATCAGAAAAATTACAATTTAATCTCACTGGTCCAAATCTTGAAGAAGTTGCTAAATTAGCTAAAAGCATGCAAAGCAAACTCAACCAAAATCCTGATTTTGGCAAAGTTGACTTAGACATGCAACTTGATTTGCCACAATATGTGATTAATATCGACCGCGTGCGCGCTAACAGCCTTGGCTTATCTGCCAATGAAATTGCCAATGCCATTAGCATGTTTACTGGCGGGGTAGATGTGGCCGAATATAATGATGCAGTGAGCGACGGACAGCGCTATAAAGTGCGTATTAAAGCAAGCGAGCAAGACTTTAGCCAAATTACCGATGTGAACAAAATTTATTTGCGTAGCAATACGGGTGCGCTGGTTCGCTTAGATTCCGTCGTGCAGTTTAAGCAAGAGCTTGGCGCTGCGGTGATTGGTCGCTATGACCTGCAATATGCCGCCAACTTTTACAGCAACCCCGTGATGCCGTTGGGGGAAGCAATTGAGCAAGTTGAAAAGATTGGTCAAGCTATTTTGCCCAATGGTTATAGCGTTGGCCTCACTGGGCAAGCTTTAGAGATGAAAAAAACTGTAAAAAATACACTGTTTATTTTCATCTTAGCGTTAGTGTTACTCTACATGGTATTGGCAAGCCAATTTAACTCATTTATTCAACCCATGATTGTGATGTTAGCGCAACCACTGGCTATTATTGGTGGCGTGTTTGCATTATGGCTCACGAGCAACTCGCTAAATATTTACTCCATGATAGGTTTGGTGCTACTTATCGGCTTGGTCGCAAAGAACTCCATTTTACTGGTAGATTTAACTAACCAAATGCGAGAAAAAGGCGCTGGCATCAACGAAGCCTTGCTTCATGCTTGCCCCGTACGGCTACGCCCAGTGGTGATGACTTCGCTCACCATTATTTTAGCGCTCACACCAGCCGCGCTTGGTTTGGGCGCTGGTGCTGAAACCAACGGCCCACTCGCGATTGCGGTGATTGGCGGCATGATTTCATCTACCTTGCTCACGCTCGTTGTGGTACCTGCCGCGTACTCTTTAGTGATGAATGGCCTAGCGCGATTTGAGGCAAAATAAGCGGTATTTTTTACTGGTTTTTAACGAAAAATTGCCCCGAGCGTTTTTTATGCCTCTGGGAGCCGCATAGATACTGGCTTGCAGAGGTGCTGGTTTGATATGTGCTATTTTATAGCCACTTTATTGACCAAAAATCTCTATTGCCATTTGCGCATCTTTCACGCCCATCACACTGGTTTTTCGGGTGTTTGGGTCTATGCAAATATGCGCCAACTGCGTTTGGCTAATGCCTGCTAATCCACGATATTTTTTACTCACCATCGCTGTATTTTCAAGCGTATTATTTTGCTCACACAAGGCCATAAACTGCGCTTCAGTATAAGCATATTGCAGCTCATCTGTGTTTGTATCGAGCACTTCACCCACGGGTGGCCGCACCAGTTCTAGCATGCCACTTTCTAGCAAAGGTCGCATGCCGCGATAAAAAAACATCAGCATCAGTGCGCCACAATGAATACCGTCTGCATCTGGGTCCATGAGTAGCACTATTTTGCCATAGCGACATTTACTGATGTCAAAATGCTCGCCAAAGCCAGTTCCAATCGCGTCAATGAGAGCTTTAAACAATGCATATTCAGCCACTGTTTGCTGCGTAGCTTTCATGCTATTCAAAGGTTTGCCTTGCATGGGCAAAACCGCTTGAAATTGTGCTTGCCGCAAATGAGCTACCGCTTGCGACGCAGAATCGCCTTCCACCAAAAATAATTCAGCGTTTGCACCGTGTTGACGGCAATCTTGCAATTTCACTGGGCGATTACTCTTGAACATATTTTTTTATCGCAATGAAAAATTCAAACACACATAGAAAATAGCCCATATTGGCTATGAGGCTAATTTTGGATAATGAAATACTGGTGTTATTATCTTACGCGTTTAATGTTTTATCTTGACCAATTAACAGTATTTTAGCTTACAAACTAGGGAGCAAGCATGTCAAGCAATCACACGCCTGTGGTATTTAGAGGCCGAACCAGCGAATATTTTGGCATTTGGATTGTCAATTTATTACTCTCAATTATCACCTTAGGCATTTACTCGGCTTGGGCTAAAGTGCGCCGCAAAAAGTATTTTTATAACAACACGCTCATCGATGGCGTAGGCTTTGACTACCATGCCAGCCCTATCGCCATTTTAAAAGGGCGTATTATCGCCTTCGTGTTGTACTTGGTATTTGTGTTTGCTTCTGGCATTCACCCTGCAGTGAGCATTGTTTTATCCATCTTATTATTTATCGCTATTCCTTGGATAATTGTGCGCGGACTCAAGTTTAATGCGCGCAACTCTAGCCACCGCGGTTTACGCTTTGATTTTGATGGTAAATATGGCGATGCCGCGTTAATATTTTTAGGTTTTCCCATCTTATTTGGTTCAGTCATTGGCTTGACTATTTGGGGCTTAGTTGCTTTTACATCAGAAACCATTACCGCATTGGTTGCGCCATTATTAGTAATGGCTGCACTGGCTTTTTACGTGCCATTTATTATGCAACGTCAACAGCAATTTATGATTAATCACCATAAATTTGGCACCACTAGCTTTGACATGAAAGCCAAAATCAAAGAGTTCTTCATGATTTTTCTTAAGCTTTTCTTGGTGTTATTAGCCATAGGTGCCATTATTACTGGCATCAGCGCATATTTCTTAAAAGATACTTTTAGTGATTTATTACCCAAAACCTCACAATTAACCCCGCCAGCTTATGTACAAACGGCCAACACAAATGCGCAGGACGAAGGTTTTATTAAAGTAGCCAATACCGAACCTGTAAATGTTGAGAGTGAAATAGAGGCTATTACTGCTCAAGCCACCGCTGCAGACGAGATGCTTACCGCTGAAGAGCAAGCTGAGTTAGATGCCATTGAAAGTGAGCCAAGTTCAAGTGCCGACGAAAACTTATCAGATGAAGATATGCTGAAGGACTTAGGCCCTGAAGAGCGCGCTGAATACGACAAATTGATGAAAGAATATGAAGCGCAAGCTGGCGAGTATGAAGAAGATACGGCTAGCTCAGATGACGAAACTGCAAAAGTAGAAAACGAACTTGATAAGGCGTTGGGGCCACTGGCAATCTTATTAGGCGGGGCGTTTGGTATTTTTATCGTCTTGGGCTTTATGGTGCTTTATTTAGCTGTCATCTTCTCATTTGTGGCTTATATTAAATCACGCGCCAGCAATTTGGTGCTGAATAATACAAACCTCGACCACGTGAGTTTTCATAGCAATCAGCGTATGCGAGATTTACTTTGGATATACGTGAGCAACGCGCTGGTGCTCATGTTTACGATGGGTTTTGCCACCCCTTGGGCGCAAATCCGCTTGGCAAAATATCGTGCTGACCATTTAAGTCTAGTGGGCGAAACTGATTGGGATAAATTTGTGGGCGAGAAAAAAGAAGCTGCAAAAGCCACTGGTGAAGAAATTGCCGACTTCTTTGACGTTGATCTTTCATTTGGGTTTTAACTAGCAAATACTATGCAATTTGAGGCAGATTATTTTAACGGAATCAGCCCTCGCGCCAAGCGGGTGCTGGTGAATGTGCAAGATGGCTATTTTTTATTTTCCGTCACTTCTACCCTGCCTGACGGCCGCACCGCCCAAGAAAATTTACGCGTACTAATCAATGATTGCCACGTGCAAGCCAGATTGGGCAGCGGCAAACGCTTAATTGATTTGCCTGACGATAGCCGCTTAGAAACGGATTATCAAACACTTGAAGCATGCCTACCTCCTAAGCCTACCAGCACTTTTTGGAAAATGGTGCATTATGCAGAAACGCATAAATCAGTCATCGCCGCTTCGTTTATCGGCCTGATTTTAGCCAGCTTTGTGCTGCTTAAATACGGTGTGCCACTTGGGGCAAAATATACGGCGGCGATGATTCCTCCCTCCGTTGAAAAAGATCTTGGCAAACAAACCATGAAGTCGCTTGACGATGACAAATATGGCTATTTTGAAGCCAGTGGCTTATCACCTGCGCGGCAAAATGAAATCACCACGGCGCTAGCTGCTTTATGCAAAAAAACCGCCAATTGCCCAGAATATTCACTTAATTTTAGAAAAAGCCCCGTGGTAGGTGCAAACGCCTTTGCATTGCCAGGTGGCTATATGGTGCTTACCGATGAACTGGTTGCGCTTTCTAAAAATGACAATGAAATTATCAGCGTTTTAGCACATGAGCTTGGCCACGTAAAAGGCCGCCACGCCTTACGCCAAATGCTACAAGGCACGATTTCTGGTTTGATAATTATTGCGGTTACGGGTGATGTTAGTAGCGTGGCTTCTGGTCTGCCAGCTTTTATGATGACCATGAGTTACACGCGCGAGCTTGAAATTGATGCCGATAATTATTCGCTACAATCGCTTAAAACTGCCTGTATTCCTACTAAATCTTTTGCCACCATGCTGATGCGCCTAGAAGCTAGTTTTGGCGGAACAAGTAGTGATAAAAGCGACAATGTTTCAAGGATGTCCGAGATGCTGTCATCGCACCCAGATACTAAAGCGCGTGTGATGCCATTTTTAAAGGCGCAAGATACTTGTACTAGCTAGCGTACGAGCTTTTGTACCACTAAACTGCCTACCATATCACCCTCCACATTCACGGTAGTGCGCAAAGTATCCAGCAATCTATCAACGGGTAATAAAATTGCAATCGCCTCGGCGGGTAGGCCAACCGATTGCAACAACATCACCATCGTTACCATGCCCGCACTTGGAATACCCGGAGCACCTATTGCGGCTATCATGGCGGTAAAAAGCACCACCAATTGCTGCGCAAAATTTAACTCTACCCCGACTAGATTGGCAATAAACAGCGCGGCGGCGGCTTCATATAATGCGGTGCCGTCCATATTGATGGTAGCACCTAGCGGAATAACAAAGCCTGCGATTTCTGGCTTCACCTGCAAATGCTGCGTAGCGCAACGTAAAGTTATCGGCAAAGTCGCTGAACTAGAACTCGTAGCAAACGCAGTAATTAAGGCTTCACGTGCGCCCTGCCAAAACCACCAAGGGGATTTACCCGTAACCAGATAGAGAATCAGCGGCAACAGCACCACGCCATGCAGTAATAACGAGCCTACCACCACCATCACAAATTTAGCTAAAGTAGTCAGCATAGCGGCATCTTGCAAAGCCACTAATTTCACTAGCAACGCCATAATGCCTAGCGGGGCTAACTTCATCACCCAGCCAACGATACGCATGGTCACCTCTAGCCCCTCTTGCAGCAAGCCCAGTATATTTTTATAACGCTCACCGCCCATCACTAGCGTGATGCCTAAAATTAGCGCAAACATGACCACTGCCAATACATTTCCATCGGCTAAGGCTTTGAATGGATTGACAAAAAGCCCATGCAAAAACTGCAAGAAAAATTCCGCTAATGGTAATCTTTTAGCTTCAAAATTTTGCATCGCATCGGCAAACATCGCCATTTTTAAGCCGCTGCCAGGCTGAAAATAATTGCCAGCAGCTAAAGCAACCAAAATCGCCACCAACATACTGCTCACAAAAAACAATAAAGTGCTCACCCACACGCGGTGCATCTGCTGGTGTTGCCGTAAATTGGCGATACCGACGGTAATTGAGCAAAACACCAATGGTACTAGCACCATTTTGAGCAAATCAATAAACAAAGTGCCAACAAGATTAGCCGCAAATATGCCGCTTTGCACCGCAGGTGTTGTGGCGCCAAGTTGGTGAAAATACATGCCGATGGCCACGCCAAAAATCGCGCCTAATAAAATTTGCACATTTAAGCTGGGTAGTTTCACTTTGCATCTCAATAAAATTCTGATGCCATATTATGGCTGAAGCATTGGATTTAGGAAATACGGAATAAGTGAGCGGGCGGGATGAAGTGCGAGGCGCACGGAACGCAGGAACCGAGATAGTACGCAGTGTACAGTGAGGTTGCGAGTACCGCGCAACGATGCAATGCGCCCGCGCAGCCACGGATGAAGTGTTTCCTTTAATACATGTCTTTTATCGGCAAAGCACGCGCTGACTGCGTTAATTCAATAAATTGAATAATAAATGTGCATTTTTTCTAAAGTTAAATAAAAGCGTGCCGATATAAACTTAGCACATCAACATTTACTAAGGCTAAACAAAGCGAGTAGTTTGCAAAACAGACAAAATCTGCGCGCAACAACCCTACTTAGTAATTGTTTTTTGCATTACATCTTCTCCAATTAAGCTTGCACACGTTGCAGGCTTTTTTTTTTGGGCAAAAATTATGAGTAAAAAAAACAGAAAAATTGCCCGAGGAATTTTTGCACCTGAGTACCAGTACTTGGCAGTGAAAAAGAAGATGTGTAAATAAAGGCTAAAAATAATAAGTTTTGATGCAAAAAATTCTGCGTTATTTTGCCGATTTTCCTAGCCAGTACAAAGGCACGCTTTGCTTTGGCGCGGCTATCAGCATATTTTTACGCCTCAAGTTTTCATACGCTTCATTGAAAGAAATCTGCTGAGTCAGCGCATTTTTTTGCGCGATAGGCTCAGCATATTTTACCCAAGCTGGGTTTTCAACAAACCCTAGGTCGTTCATGCAGTTTTGCAACACGCGCACCCTGCGCCCGGCAATTTCTAATTTTTGAAACTCCACCTGCGCTGTTAAGTGTGCCACTGATTTATCGGCGATGCCATCACAACGGTTAATCGCAATCAAAAGCGCGCTTGCAGGTGTGCTGATACTAACTACGCGTTTTTGATCTAAAATTCGCCACACAATAAAGCTGGTGATAAGCAAGACAAACAACAGTATCAGGCCAACTTTTTGCTGTATTTTCACTGCGTACTCTCAACACGTGAGGCATGGGCTGTTGCCCAAGGCTGCTTCTAAAGAATTGAGCGCATCAGCACTTAAATTTTTGAGTACCTCGCGAATTTTATCCACTTCTGCCGTGTTGCCTTGCTTTTGTGCAAGCAGCGCTAAACCCTGCAAGCTGGCTGGATGATTTGGATGCAAAGCTAATGCTTTTTGATAATGCTGTGTGGCACTTACCGCGTCTGACAGATACTGCGCTGCGGCGGCTAAATAAAACCACGCTTCCGCGTTATTAGGCTCGGCAGTTACCCAACTTTGCGCAATGGCTTGCACGTCTTGCCAACGGTTATTTTGATAAGGCAGCACAATGCGCATAAAAAAAGGCCGCGCCATTTCTGGCGCATCCCAAAATGGTAAATCGTGCTCACTATTAAGCTTGCTTGCGGGTTGTTGCAATAAAGCGCGCACCCATTTAACCGGCATATTGTAAAAATACGCTTGCCGACCCGGGCTTTTAAAGGTGCTGATGCCAATTAAGTTGCCTGCATAATCAAACACGGGGCTGCCACTTGCACCGATGGCAAACGCTGCTTTGGTACGAATCACCTCGCCATCGTCCATCGGGTAAAGGGCTTTAATCGCGCTCAGCTCTACATAAGGCGCGGGCGAATCGCTCGGCATAGAAATTGAGATGACGGCTTGCTCATAGTGCATCGCATCATTCTCGGCCATTTTCACAGGCTTAAAATCTGCCCATTCAAACTTTAAGATGCATAAATCATGCTTCCAATCGGCCTGCATGCTAACAGGTGCATACTCCACGCCCCATTTGCTCACGCTAATGCCTTTTGTGTTTTCCACCACATGGCAATTGGTGACAATATGGTCTTTAGTCACCGTCACGCCTGTGCCAAAGCCATGACCACCTGATTTAGTATTGACCGCCACTTTGACTAGCGACTCTTTTAACTGATAAATAAACGCATCACTGGGCTCGGCCACAGGCTGCGCCTGCGCAACTTGCACAGCAAAAAGTAAAGTCCAAGCACGCAAACTGGCCAGTTTCATGGGCGCGACTCCCTGCGATAAATGCAATTAGCGCACGCTAATTGCGTAAAAGTTGGGGTTATATACAGCTCATTGATGTTGACCACGGTAATACCATTTTGTTTAATTAGCACTCAAAAAATTGCGCCGAGCAAAAATAACACCTCCACCAGCCGCATAAATACTAGCTTGCGGGGCAGCACGTTTGAAGACGTGCCAGCAACAACCAAAAATGATTATTTTTTCGGTGCAATATTAAACGGTTTTATTGCACTGGGCGGCACGACCACTTCTTTACTTTTTTTAGGTTTTTTAACTTCTTTATTGCCTCTAATTTGACCTTTTGCCATGATAACGCTCCTTAAACGGGCAGCCCAAATATAGGCTAGTATCATCATAGGCGCATGGTGAAATATAGGTAAATTATTTTGCACTAGACAATACGCAACGGCACGCATAAAGGGCGTATCATGGGGTTGCAACATAGCTAAATTTAAGGAGCAACAACATGACCAACCAAGACCCAAAACACGAAAAATTTCATCAACACGTTAAAGCAATTGAAGAGCACAAAACGCTATTAGAAAAACTGCATTTAGAAAACGATGCCGACTTAGCCAAAGCAAAATCATCTCTTGAGAATCTTGCGATTACCCTTGAAGAATATTTAAAAGTGGTAGGTATTCCATAACATTTACCGTGCATTTTTAATGCATTCTAATGGGCTAATTTCGCCCGAGAAAAATTTACCCCTCTGCAAGCCGCATCCAGACTGGCATAAAGAGGAGGCGAAATGATATGAACACTGAAACAAGCAATTAAAGTCAAAATTCTAGGGGTTAAATTATCCATCATTTTTTATTCTGTCTTTGTGCGTTACGCCTCAAGATTTAAATAAAAATGCCGATAACTCAATCAAACACCTGTATGGCACGCGTGCCATTTTAAATTTTGATTCGACTGTTTGTTTTGGGAGTTCATCATCATTGCCACCGCAAATTCTGGCTTAGCTAAAAGTAGCAACCTGCTCAGAACAAAAGCCACTAAAACTGCAGTAGAAGCGGTCGTCGTTGCATTTTTGGCGATTATTTTAGCTACATTATTAACAAGTTACACGCAACACAACACACTAAACTTTGAGGCGATTGTTGATGTGCAATCCACAAATACAGCATTGTGGATTCTTGATTCTCTCCCGATTGTGTTTGCCTACATCGGTCAATATTCAAGCTACATGATTGCCAATGAAGCAACTATGCTGGTGATGGAAGAAACCAAAGAGCTGAGAACTTACGCCAGCCAAATGCAAATGCAGGCTAATCTTGCCGCCACGCATGACCACTTAACTGGGCTACCCAATCAAGCACTTTTCTACGACCGTATTGAAACCGCCTTTAGAGAGTCGCACGATGTAAGCAATTCTGCATTTGCAATTATGCTGCTTAATATTGAAAACTTAAAAGATATTCAAGATACACTCGGACCAACAAGTACCGACTTGGTCATTAAACAACTAGCCACACGGCTTGAAAGTTGGGCGACTAAAAGACACTCTATTGCCCGAATTGACTCAGGAAATTTTGCCGTATTATTGTCTGATAGCGATAAAGACAAAGCCGAAGCGCTTGCCAAAAGCTTGATTAAAGCGATTGAGCCTAACTTTATCATCAACACCCTAAAACTCACCTTACACCCCAGCATTGGCATATCGGTTTATCCAAACGACGGCGACGATGCAGATACTTTATTTCAGCGCGCGGGCATTGCTGTGGTATTTGCCAATAAATCGCCCTCTGGCTACAGCTTATATTCCGCCAGTATGGACGAGCACAGTTCTAAACGCCTTACGATGATGGGCGAACTCAAAAGAGCTATCGAGAAAAAGAATTTAGAGCTTTATTATCAGCCTAAAATAGACATCAAAAATAATAAAATCATGGGCGTTGAAGCACTTATTCGCTGGAAACACCCACAGCATGGTTTTATATCACCCGAAGAATTTATAGGCATCGCCGAGCGCAGCCGACTGATTATTGATCTCACCGCATTGGTGATTGAAGATGCATTTTCTGCCTGTGCTGAGTTTCACCAGCATGGTCACGATATTAAAGTATCCATCAACTTATCAATGAAAGATTTGCTCAACCCAGAATTGCCAGACTTGGTGGCTGGATTAACTGCAAAAATCGGCATAGACCCAAGCTGGATTATTTTTGAGATTACCGAAGGTAGCATTATGTCAGACCCAACAAGAGCGCTAATTATTGTTGAGCGGCTAAAAAGCATGGGCTTTGATTTTTCTATCGATGATTTTGGTACGGGTTATTCATCTATGGCATACTTAAAACGGTTGCCTGTTTCTGAGTTAAAAATTGATAAATCATTTGTGCTCGATATGATGACAAATGATAGTGACGCCATCATTGTGCAAGCCACCATTGGCCTAGCGCACAATCTTGGCCTTACCGTCACGGCTGAAGGCGTTGAAGATGAAAGCGCACTTGAAATGCTCAATAAAATGGGCTGCGATATTGCGCAAGGCTATTTTTTCAGTAAACCAATTCCCAAAGCTGAGTTGCTGAGTTGGATAGCAAATAACGCTTAACAAGCGCTGCCAAGCAACCGCTTTATTGAAGCGATTTTTCACTATTTAATCATATATCTTGTGTGCAACTTTGAACCAGATTGTCATAGAAATGACAATTTTCTGGTGCATGATTGTGTTGTTTTAGCACAAATTTAGTGTTTGCATCCACGCAATCTTAATATTTAACTTTAAGTATTTACGCTAGCTAGATGAAAAATAAGCCTTACTAAAAAATATGCGTAACTACTTAATTTTATTGAATTTTTGGCGTAGAATTTGCTCTTAGTAGTATGCAACACACTTAATTAATATTCTTAATTTTAGGGGTTCAGCATGACTATTTACCAAGTAATCAACGAGCAAAATCAACCTGTGTTTGAAGACCAAAGCTACATGAAAGCGTTGGAAGAAGCGGAGCTGCTCAATTTGTCTTTTGACGAGCACTACTTTTTTGTAGAAAAAGCCGAGCTCATTACACACTAGATTTGCGCATTAGGCAAGCCACTTGCCAAGTGCCACGCAATAAGGGCTGCGGGCACAACTAGCGCCCTTTAGTTGGCTTCATGCTTATAAGGCACAATCACCTCGCGCGAGGCCAAAATGGTTTCGCGCAAAAAGCACAGCAACGCAAATATCACCGAAAACATCGAAGTGATGAATGAAATCATCACCACATGCGGCATATTAAAACCTAACTCCACCCCCAAAAATAGCGCCGCGATTGAAATACACACACTTAACGCCGCAAATGTAGCTAGCCCAATGGCGCGCCGCAGCCAACGTGTGCGCTTGACTATAATATCCAACTCATCCTGATTGCTTAATCGCTCTGCCGCTGGCAACGCATTTAAAATGCGCGCCCGATCAATCGCGCGGCCTAGCCGATTACTCAGCACAGCCAAAATAGAGCCGATACCTGTAAGCAAAAACACTGGCGCCACCGCATCGCGAATCGCCACCGTCACCTGGTGGATTCCCCCTGACAACTCAATCATACCAACCCCTAAACATTTTTTTTGCGTGGCCTTTATTATGCGGCATAACCGCAAGTAAGGTGCACACATCAATGCAATTACCCAAAAATAATGCTGTTTTAACCACAAATATTTCATGCGTTTGTCATATTGCGTAGGCAAAATTGCACTCAGTTAAGCAATTGAGTTCGCTTTGTTTAACTGATCCTCCCCTTTTACTTGCGCCTAACCGTGCAAGTTTTTTTTGCCCAGCAATTTTGTTGACAAACCCGTTTTCAATAGCTAACCTAAACGCAGAAGTACAAATAAAACGACAACTTAAGTGGAGATTAACATGAACTTTTTTGGCTCAATTGGCATTGTGTGGCTAGTATCAGTTTTAACGGTGATTTGCTTAATACTTTGGGTAGCCGCAAAAAAAGTAAAATAAACCTAGCACTACAATATACGCAAATAAAAAGTGGGCGCTATTTGCCCACTTTCTTTGCCACTACGCTTGCGCAGATGGATGCTTAATCCACCTCATCTGAAGTATGCAAATCTGCATGTGCATGGACAAGCTCTGGCTCAAACCCAGCTTTTTCTAATGTCGTGCGGTAACTGCAACTTGGCAAATGGCCTTCAAGCGTGCCATTGATTTTGGTTGTTTCTTCTTTGCAAATGGCACAACGGTAACGGTGCGCATGTTCCTCAATACGCTCTTGCGGGTAATCAATATAAAATAGTTTTTTCATGATAAACGCCCCTTAAAGTTAGGTTTATCGTACACCCATCAGCCAAGCGTAGCAATGCAAAACCCGCTTTAAATAAGGCCACCGTAAAACAATAACGCCGCATAAAAGCGGCGCTATTTTTCGGCTGATGGGGTGCCGATTTAGACCAGTGAAAACACTGGATGAGTTAAAACCTACAGATTGTAAACCACCCAAGCTTCGATAAAGCACCTCCATAAAAAGGTTAACTTTCTACCACACCGTGTGCAACAACCACACCATATTTATACACCCAAATTTTAGTCAATACAAGCTAAAAATGAAGTGTAAAAAAACCATATTTTGCATGCCGCAACCCCCCCCCCGAGAGAAATTTATGCCTCTGGAAGCCGCATGGATACTGGCTTACAGAGGAGGTGAAATGATATGTGCTAAAAATAAGCCAAAAATTGATAAATTTTTCTCAACATTTGGGGTTTAAAAATTCCCCTGCTACCGCGCCTACATTTCACGCAATATTGGGGGATTTCGGCAAGCGGCTGTTTGAGCGTAAGCGAGTTTCCGATTGCCGCCCAATATTGTGTTAAATGTAGGAAACAAGCGGTAGGGGGTGTCATTTTGTTTGGTTACTTTCTTTTGGACAAGCAAAAGAAAGTAACTCGCCTAGGGGCGAAACAAGTTGCATTTCCGACAATTACTGAGGAAGTTTTTTAAGAAACTTTTCAAACAACTCCAAATCAACTCTATTTGTGATAATTTCTTTAAATGCAGTTAAATTTGATTGTTTAAGTAAAATTAACCCTAAATCCCTAGAGTGTTGAACTTTTTCCTTTATACCATCAACAGAACTTACCCATTTCCCCCACCTTGAAAGCTCTGTGTGAGTTAAGTTATCAATTATTAATTTTTTAAAGGATTTAATTTTTTCATCTAGCTCCATTATAACAAGCTGCTTTAAGTCATTTTCCTCATATAAAGAATCTAAGCCTGATATGAGAGCTATATCTTCTTGAATATAATGTGGTTTTCTTACATTTTTACCTAGAGAAAGAGATAGAGCTTTAATTTCTTCCTCTGTAGCTTCTCTCTCTTTTTGTAGAACATTAGAACGAGATTTAATCATCGCATTAATTTTTCTAACTACTTCATCGGGACATTCTTTTTTTAAATGTACTAAGTTTTGAGAGGCAGTATAAATCCAATCAACACCTAACTCTGACTTTCTAAGTTCATATATTTCATTTTCCAATTCATCTAATTGGAAACTAAAAGTTGACAGCAAATCACGATAGGTTTTAGCAACCACATCACGATTATATTGATTAGTGAATGTAGTGAAATCGACGTCGAAGTGTTTAGCACCGCACATTTGGCCTACATTAGTTACAGCACCACCATGGAATAAAGCTATTACACCTTTGTCATGCTCTGCATTACAAGTCAATCCACAATGTATATCTTTTAGATGGTAGCTTCCTATTACAGCCTTAAGCTTATATTTAGTTGGGTCTAATCCTTTGACATATCCAGGAAGTTCTAATATTTCTTCCCAACTTTTGGGGCTATAGATTAAGCCTCGTTCATCAGTTAAAGTTATCAATTGTGACTATCCACACTTACTTTCACCACAATTCAAACAAGTCAAACACCCATCCATAATAATCGCAGCTTTGGTATTACACTTTTTACAAAGGCTAGCCCCTTTGGGGAAGCCTTCATCATTCATATCTTCACCACTTTTGGCGTGTTTTTCTAAAAACTCGGCTTTTTTCTCATCTACCAATTTTTGTTGGTGCTGGTCTAAGCCCGGTTTTTTAAGCATGCCAATTTCTTGCAAGTGTTGCTCAACCACTTCGCCAATTTCTGCCACTAGGCTAGGCACAAATTTGCCGCCTTTTTTAAAGTAGCCGCCGCTTGGCTCAAACACGCTTTTAAGCTCTTCCACCAAAAAGGTAACATCGCCACCTTTACGGAAAACAGCTGACATCACGCGGGTGAGGGCGACTATCCACTGAAAGTGTTCCATGTTTTTGCTGTTAATAAAAATCTCAAACGGGCGGCGGTGCTCTTGCTCTGTGCCTTCGTTCATCACCACATCGTTAATGGTGATGTAAAGCGCGTGCTCGGTAACAGGGGTTTTAATTTTGTACGTGTTGCCTACCAGTTTATCTGGGCGGCTAAGCGGCTCGCCGAGTTGAATCACCTTGGCGTTATCTTGCTGAATTTTAGCTTCTAGCGCTTTAGCTTTGTCTTCTTCAGTCACTAAATTGTAGCTTACAATTTTTTTGTCTATTTTAATGGTCATGTAATTTCTTCCTTTAAGTGTGAGTTTGCTCACCTTACAACATCATTTTTTATAAAAATTCAATCAGTAAAACGTAGCGAGCGATGCGAGTGCTAGGCAGAAACCAGTTTTGAACCGGAATGTACAAATAGTACATGAGAATTTAAAACTGATTTTTAACAACGCAATCGCGAGCGCAGCCGTTTTAATGATTAGAATTTTCCGTAGTAACCTTCTTTTAGTGCATCATAAAGATTAGCCGCCGAGTGAATTTCCCCATCGTATTCAATCTCTTCGTTGCCTTTCACTTCAATTTCGGTGCCATCATCTAGCGTGAATTTATAAGTGGTGTTTTCTAAATCTTTTTCAGTCACCAACACGCCCTGGAATGCTTCAGGATTGAATCTAAAAGTCGTGCAGCCTTTTAAGCCTTTGTCGTAAGCGTAAAGGTAGATGTTTTTAAAGTCTTCAAAGTCGTAATCGGTTGGCACGTTAATGGTTTTTGAAATTGAGCTATCAATCCATTTTTGTGATGCAGCTTGTATATCCACGTGCGCTTTGGCCATAATGGTGGATGAATCTAAGAAGTAATCTGGCAGTTTTTCTTCTGGTTTATCGCTAAACGGCATGGCATTTGGGTTAACCAATTCGCGGTAAGCAAGCAACTCGTAGCTAAATACATCGACTTTTTCTTTGGTTTTTTTGCCTTCGCGAATCACGTTACGTGCGTAGTGGTGCGCGAATGATGGCTCAATGCCGTTACTTGCGTTATTAGCCAAGCTAAGTGAAATGGTGCCTGTTGGCGCAATAGAGCTGTGGTGCGTAAAGCGCACGCCTTTGGTGGCAATTTGGTTGCGCAAGCCTTCTGGAAACTGTTGCATATAGCGGCTATATTTACCCAGCAACACTTTTCCTGCAATTTTTTGGCCTACTTTAATGCCATCAGCCGCCATTTCTGGGCGTTTAGCTAACATATCTGCGGTGACTTCAAACTTTTCTTCCATAATCGGCGCCGGGCCTTTTTCTTCAGCCAACTGCACGCCGATATTCCAGCCTTCTTCTGCCATCACGCGGGTGACTTCTTCAGTGAATTTAATTGAATCTTCTTCACCGTATTTCATTTTCATCATGGTTAAACTTGAGCCTAAGCCCAAGTAGCCCATGCCGTGGCGTCGCTTGCGCATAATTTCATCGCGCTGTTGTTGCAATGGCAAGCCGTTGATTTCTACCACGTTATCGAGCATGCGGGTGAAAATGGCTACCACTTCACGGTATTCTTTCCAGTCAAAATAAGCTTCGTCGGTAAAGGGTTTTTTCACAAACATAGTGAGGTTAACAGAGCCTAGCAAGCAAGCGCCATAAGGTGGCAGAGGTTGCTCGCCACACGGGTTGGTAGCGCGGATATTTTCGCAAAACCAGTTGTTGTTCATTTCATTCACGCGGTCAATCAAAATAAAACCTGGTTCAGCAAAGTCGTATGTGCTGCTCATAATCACATCCCACAGGCGACGCGCTTTAATCGTTTTATACACGCGGCAAGCCACTTTGCCAGCATCCACGCCCTCTAGCTTAGTGAGGTATTTACCTTTCACTGGCCACTCGCGCCATACCACTTGGCTGGCATCGTTGGTATTTAAGCCATCTACAATCGCTTCTTTTTCTGTGACAGGGAAAGCCAATTTCCACTCAGCATCGGCTTTAACCGCTTCCATAAATTCTTTGGTAATTAAGCAGCTTAAGTTAAATTGGCGCAACCGACCGTTTTCACGTTTGGCTTTAATAAAGTCTGTTACATCTGGGTGACTAATATCAAACGTGGCCATTTGTGCACCACGGCGGCCACCTGCTGATGACACGGTAAAGCACATTTTGTCGTAAATATCCATAAATGAAAGTGGGCCGCTGGTATAAGCACCCGCACCCGCTACAAAAGCACCTTTTGGACGTAATGTAGAAAATTCGTAACCAATGCCACAGCCTGCTTTTAGGGTTAAGCCAGCTTCATGCACTTTGTTTAAAATGTTGTCCATACTGTCTTCAACCACACCAGAAACCGTGCAGTTAATGGTAGAAGTGGCGGGTTTGTGCTCTAACGCACCTGCGTTTGAAGTAATGCGACCCGCAGGAATAGCGCCTTTACGCAATGCCCACAAAAACTTAGTGTGCCATTCTTGGCGTTTTTCTTCAGTGGTTTCCACATCAGCCAAGGCACGTGCCACACGGCTGTATGAATCATCCATGTTTTGATCAACATGCTCGCCTGTTTTGGTTTTTAAGCGATATTTTTTATCCCAAATATCCAGTGAAACGGGCTGAATAGGAATTTCTTTTTCCTGACTAGCCTGCGTTCCGTTTTGAGATGTGCTTGTTGATTCAACAGCTTTTAACATGCGAGTTTTCCTCTTCCCTATAAAGACTAAAAAAGCCCACTTTTAATGCGTGAGCGTTAAGCCTGTGATTTTATTTAATAAAATATTTTTTTAGTAAAAAACAGACTGCTTAAACACAATATGTTGTGTGTAGCGCAGTAATTTAAGCCTTTATGTTGTGCAAGTCAACCCTCATTTTTAATATTATTTTTGCACCATTTTGGTGATTTTTAGCCAACATGAAGCAGGCATTCGCGCGGTGAAAAGGTGAGCATTTACTCACAGCAAAAAATGTTCAATAAAAAATTACAACTTACTTTTTGCTTGTATTTTTAATGACACTTTAATTGTCATAAAACGGCAAGGGGCAATTTATGAGAAAATACGCCATGAACCGTTTTTTATACACGCTTGTGTTGTACGTGTTTTTGCCTTTTGTGCCTATTAAGCTCATTTGGCGTGGCATCAAACAACCTGAATATCGCCAGCATTGGCGTGAACGTTTTGGCTTTTACTCACAAACTGTAAAAAAGCCAATTATCTGGCTCCATTGCGTGTCAGTAGGCGAAACCCGTGCAGCATTGCCATTAGTCAATGCCTTATTAGACCAATACCCCCACCACCAAATTTTACTTAGCCACACCACGCCTACAGGCCGCGATACCAGTACGCAATTATTCGGTGATAGGGTGCAAAGAGTCTATTTACCTTACGACCTACCTTTTGCAGTGAATAGGTTTATTCGCCACTTTAAACCCTGCATTGGCGTGCTGATGGAAACTGAACTTTGGTTTAACTTAATTGCAACATGCAGGCAGCAAAAAATCGCATTGTTATTAGTTAATGCGCGGCTTTCAGAAAAGTCTGCTCAAGGCTATGCCAAACTAGGAAAGTTAGCGCGTGAGGGATTGCAAAATTTAACTGCCATAGCAGCGCAAACCGAGCAAGATGCAGCCCGCCTGAGGCAATTAGGCGCACATAACGTGCAAGTCGTAGGCAATATTAAATTTGATGTTGCCCCACCAGAAAATGCAATTCTGCAAGGCCAAGCGCTACGCCATTTATGGGGGGATCAACGGCCAGTTTTTCTTGCAGCTAGCACGCGTGAGGGCGAAGAAAGCATCATTTTAGAGGCTATCAATCAAGCGAATATCCCTCATTTAGTCACCATCATTGTACCGCGCCATCCGCAACGCTTTTATGATGTTGAAATCATGCTTCAGCAACGTGGTTTACACTATCAAAAAAGATCAACACTAAACCAAGCGATAAATGCTGAAACTCAAGTTATTTTGGGCGATAGCATGGGCGAGCTATTTGCTTATTATGCTAGTGCTGATGTTTGCTTAGTTGGGGGAAGCCTGCAGCCATTTGGTGGGCAAAATTTAATTGAGCCAATGCGTATGGGCAAGCCAGTGTTAATTGGTGAACATACTTTCAACTTTAAAGAAGTTGCCGAGTTGGCAGTAGCACAGTCTGCGGCATGGCGCGTACAAGATTCTCAAACGATCTCGCAAGCTCTACATATGTTATTTGAAAACCCGCACAAGCAAGTTGAAATGGGAGAAAAAGGCTTAGTGCTATGCATGGCTTCACAAGGGGCTACGCAAAAAACACTCGATATTATCGCTCAGCGCATCAATGCCATTACTTAATAAATAACTCTGTCACGTACATCAGTTCACATGCCCCGTTACCCGTATCTTCTCTAGTGAGAGAGCTGCGCCAATGCCAACCATCGGCGCGGCTTACCTCAACTAACTGACCTTTGAGCTTAACCAGTTGACCTTTACGTACACTTTTTAATTGCCGCTCTACCAAGCTATTTGCGGGGATAATATGCGTGTTGGCTGCATGAACTTCTATTTCTCGTTGCGGTATAGGGAACTCATTAACACGCCAATAAAAAAAACGATTACCTTGTGAAATCTCTATTTTGCTCAGCACGGCTTCGTTTGACATTGGCCCCCAGCCTAGTGCCAAATCGGTGGGGGATATTTCTGCCTCTGTGCCAAAAGAGTAATCTTCTTTGGATAGCACCCTAGCTTCAATCGAATAATCCATCAATGGCGTGATAGTAAAGCCATTCAGCTGAACAGCGCCAGCACTAGCGTTATTTTGTAAAGGGGTATTAGCGGCAATTTCACCTACGCCATGTGTGACGGCACGCTGGCTAAAATGATGATAAGCACCATAGCTAACTACACCTATAAATATAATCACCTTCCAATTCATCAGAATGATTGCTATCGTATGAGTCTGGCAATAGCCTTAAAGACATCACCTTCAGCCCTACCTAACCACTCAAACACCACTGATTCAGTATTGGTGATAATGCAACCTGCTTCGCGCATTCTAGCAATCGCATTAGCCTTATTTGCTGGGTAGCGAGAAACAATAGCATCTTCAACTACAAAGACTTGCTTGTTAGCTCTTAATAAATCCATGGCTGTTTGCAAAATGCAAATGTGCGCTTCCATGCCTGTAAGCACTATTTGAGGCTTCTCTTGTACACATTGCTGGTGAAATTTTGGTGCTTTATACGCAGAGAAAACTGTTTTTTCAATCGGCTTAACCTGTGGAACATACTGTGCAATTTCTTGTACGGTTGCGCCCAATCCTTGTGGGTACTGCTCAGTCAAAATAACGGGCACCTGCAATAAATTTGCTGACTGTGCCAAGATGCCGATGTTTTTTAACACCATTTGCATGGCATCTGCATGCATCGCTGAAGCGAGCTTAGTTTGCACATCAACAACGACAAGCTGGCTTAATGCGATGTTAGCTATTGCCGTTTTCATATTATTGTGGAGCCGCCACAAGCTGTTGGTTAATATCTTGCAAATCTGGCTCTGACACTATGCCAGTGGCCGTTTTTAAACGGATAATATTGACCAAATAAGCATAGCGTGCCTGAAGTAAATCACGTTTGGCGGCAAAAAGTTGTTGTTGTGCGTTCAGCACATCAACACTGGTACGCACGCCTACTTCATAGCCCAGTTTAGTTGAATCTAGTTGGCTTTGGCTAGAGATTAGTGCTTGCTCTAATGCTTTCACTTGTGCAATGCTGGTATCTAAGTTGAAATATGCACGCTGGGTATCTAAATCTGTCTGGCGGCGAGCGATTTCAATGTCATCAAGTGCCTTTTTTTTATTTAATACCGCTTGGCGCTCGCGTGAGCTAATGGCACCGCCATGATAAATGGGCACTTGCAGTTGTAAACCTATCGTAGCATTTTGCAAATCGTTACCAACACCACTGGTACCACCATTTGAGTAGTTGCTACCATAACTGGCTACAGCGTCTAATGTGGGTAAATGGCCTGCATTTGTACGCGCTACTTCTTGCTCGGCTAGTTTAGCTGCATCCTGTTGAATCAGAATATTCAAATTATTTTCAAATGCTACTTGTTGCCAATCTTGCATAGCTTTGTTCAATGGTTGTACTTGAATATCCGACTTCACTGTTGCAAGTGTTTGGGGTATTTCGTTAGTTAACAGCTGTATTGCACGCTGCGCAATTTGAATTTCATTTTGGCTTGCTACTTCTTGCGCAACCATTAAATCATAACGGGCTTGCGCTTCATTCACATCGGTAATGGTAGCCGTACCTACATCAAAATTTGCTTTTGCTTGCTCGAGCTGACTTAAAATGGCGGTTTTTTGGGCGCCTATCAGCGCCAATTTATCTTGCGCTATTAGCACATCAAAATAAGCCTGCGTGGTACGCAAAATCAAAGCCTGTTGAGCTAAGTGGTATTGTTTATCTGCGATGCTGACTTGCGTTTTAGATTGATCCATCTGCACCAAGTTTTGCTTACGATAAATAGGTTGACGCGCCTCTACACCATAATTATAGCCTTCAAAGTTTTGCCGCCCTTCATTTCTAAAGGCATTAAAACCTGCCCCAGTATATTTAAGATCAGTTTGTGACGCACTAGCATTTGCGCTGAAATTTACCGTGGGGCGATACAAAGCTTTCCCCTGCTCAATCAATTCCTGTGCGGCTAGGTTTGCACTGGAAGCGGACGCCAGCGTTGGATCGTTAGCTTTAGCAAGCTGATATATTTCCAATAGAGATAGCTGCTTACTACTAGCGGTATCTGCAGCAAAAGCAGCGTGTTGGGTAGCAACAACAATAAAGACGACAAACGTTAAGCACTTTAGCATGGGATAGTGATTTCTGTATCTATTAAATTAGAACTCAAATTTTGATGCCTGTGGTGCGTTGTCCAATAACGGTAGGCAAGTTTCGAATAAAACCTCCTTACGGCATGCGCCCTCACTCATACGTTGCGTAAGTATGGCTTGCATAATAGGGGCATCACCTACCACGGCAAACATTCTCCCACCGACTTTGAGCATTTTCTCAGCCTCTGTTGGGTGCAAATTGAGTGCACCTGTAAACACAATAACATCGTAAGGAGCTGCAACTGCGTACCCGTTAGCCGCATCTGCCACCACAATCGTTACATTGTTAATGTGATGTTGCGCCAAGCGTTGCGACGTTAATGCCGAAAGTTCAGGAATAATATCTACAGCAAAAACATGTTGAGCTTGCTTCGCAAGTAATGCAGCTAGATAACCACCACCTGTACCAACTAGCAACACTTTGTCTGTTTTTTTAACTTGCATAGCCTGCAAAATACGCCCTTCCAGCTTTGGCGACAGCATCGTTTGCCCGTAACCGATAGGCAACTCTACATCAGCAAATGCCAAGCCTCTTTGTGCTTCATTTACAAAGTCTTCGCGTGGCACTTCGTCAAGCAAAGCCAACACCTTTGGATCTAAAACTTCCCAAGTGCGAATTTGCTGTTCAATCATATTAAAGCGTGCGGTCTCAACTGCCTGTTGTGTTTGAGTCATCATATTTGCTCTTTAAAAAATTTCCTATTGATTATAACGTAACTAGTCATTTATTCAGGTACTTTTACTTTAAACCATGCGGCATAGAGTGCAGGCAAAAACAGCACTGTAAGTATCGTAGCTACTGCTAATCCACCCATAATTGCCACAGCCATTGGCCCAAAAAACACACTACGCGTAAGTGGTATCATAGCCAGAATTGCTGCTGCCGCGGTGAGCACAATAGGCCTAAAACGACGAATAGTTGATTCCACCACAGCCTGCCAATCAGGCATACCAGATGCTTTATCTTGATCAATTTGATCTACCAATATCACTGAGTTGCGCATAATCATGCCACTTAATGCAATGGTTCCCAGCATTGCCACAAACCCAAATGGCTTATCAAATGCCAGTAAAGCAACTGTGACACCAATTAAACCTAAAGGTGCCGTGAGCATAACCAGAAACACCCTTGAAAAACTTCTTAACTGCAAAATCAATAATGTCAGAACCACCACTATAAATAACGGTGCGCCTTTGGCAACAGAAGCTGCGCCTCTAGCAGCCTCTTCTACAGCGCCACCCGTCTCTATAGTAATCCCCAGCGGTAAATTCGCTTTGATTTCGGTCATCTGCGCCTCAATTTGCTCAGACACTACTGGCGCTTGCATATTGCCACGTAAATTAGCCCGCACTTGCAATGAAGGTATGCGGTTACGTCTCCAAATAACCCCTTCTTCAAATTCAGATGAAATAGTTGCGATTTGTGAAAGCGGAACACTGGTACCATTTTGCGTGTTTATCATTAAATTTGGCAGGCGAGATAACTTTGTGCGCTCAATTTCTGCTCCACGTGCGACCAAATCAATACGCTCATTACCTTCTCTAAACTCTGTAATATATAACTCGCTCATTGCACCATTGAGCATATTTGCAATATCTACTGAACTTACACCTAGTAAACGGGCTTTAGATTGATCTATAGTCACCTTCATCACCTTGCTAGGTTCTTGCCAACCCAGCTGCACATTGGTTAAATGTGGATTAGCTAACATAACCTTCTCTATTTTATGCGCGATTTCACGAATTTTGGGAATGTCCGTACCATCCACTCTAAACAATACAGGAAAGCCTACAGGTGGACCATTTTCAAGCCGATTCACTGAAGTGCTCACGTTAGGAAAGTCATTTTCAAAAAGCTTAAGTAAATCATTACGCAACGCTTCACGCGTGGTTAAATCTTTACTCAATATCACAAACTGCGCAAAACCTCGGTGTGGCAACTTTATATCGGTTGGTAGGTAATAGCGCGGGCTACCTGTGCCGATATACGCCACAAAATTTTCGATTCCTTGCGTTTCGGTAGTTGGATGTATTTTTTGCCAATTTAGTAGCCATGCTTCTAATTTTTTCACTTCAGCATTCGTGGCCTGGTAACTTGCACCTTCTGTTAAACGCAAATCCACCACAATATCTAAACGCGTTGAGTCTGGAAAAAACTGCTGCTGAACTTTACTAAAACCAAGCACTGACAAAACAAACATAGCCAAAGTGACAAAAATGACTGTTTTACGATAGCGAACGCAGGCGGTGACTAATTTGCGAAATGCACGATAAAATGCGGTGTTATAAATATCATGATGATGCGTATCATCCGTATTGGTCATTTTCAAACCTAGTTTACTTCTTAACCATAGAATAACTTTTAGTGGCTGCTGTTTTTTGCTGTAATCTGGCAGTAAGTGAAAGCCTAAATACGGCACAAAAATGACTGCCGCAAACCAAGAAATCACTAAGGCGATAGCTGATACCTGAAATATTGAACGTGTATATTCACCTGTGGAAGACACTGCCGTAGCAATTGGTAAAAATCCTGCCACGGTAACCAAAGTACCTGTGAGCATTGGCATTGCGGTAGAAGTATATGCAAATGATGCTGATTTGGCACGACTCCACCCTTGTTCCATTTTGGATGACATCATTTCTACCGCGATAATCGCATCATCTACCAGTAAACCTAAAGCCAAAATGAGCGCACCAAGCGAAATTTTATGTAAACCAATGTTAAACCAACTCATGCCTAAAAAGGTAGCCGCTAGCACTACTGGAATCACAATAGCCACTACAATGCCAGTGCGTAAACCCAGTGAGAGCAAGCTAACACCTAATACGATGACCAATGCCTCGATAAGTGACTTTACAAAATCACTTACCGAGTTAGCCACTAGCTTTGGCTGTGAGGTTACTGTGCTTAACTGCAAGCCAACGGGTAGCTGCTGCTGAATTTTGGCAATTTTTTCATCTAAATTGTGACCTAATACAATGACATCGCCCCCTTGACGCATGCTCACACCAAGCAATAATGTTTCTACTCCCTCAAAGCGCACAGTGTCTCGCGGCGGATCTTCATAGCCGCGATATACTCTTGCTACATCGCCCAAGCGAAAATCTTGATTATTCGCGCGAAGCCGTATATCACGTAAGTCATCTAAGGTGCTGTATCTACCAGAGACATCTACTCTAATACGTTCTTGCGCAGCATCAAATGTTCCACCACGCACAACAGCATTTTGCGCCTGAAGGATGCCAATTAGCGTTGTAGTGCTGATGCCGAGTGTAGAAAGTTTTGCGTTTGAAATTTCGATATAAATGCGTTGTTTACGCTCACCAAAAAACTCTACCTTTGCCACATCTGGAATTTTTAGCAGCTCAGCACGAATAAGCTCCGCTTGCTTTTTGAGCGCAAAATTATCAAAACCATCACCTGTAAGTGCGTACATGCTGCCGTAAACATCACTAAACTCATCATTGAAAGTTAAACTTTCGATATTTTGCGGTAGGGTATGTCGTATATCACTGATTTTTTTGCGTACCTGATACCAAGTATCAGGAATTTTATCTGAGAAAGTATCGTCTTTGACCACCACAAATATCATCGCCTCACCTGGCCGCGAATAACTGCTGGTGTAGTACAAATTGGGTACTTCTTGTAACTTTTTCTCTAACTTGTCTGTAAGCTGCTGTTCCACTTCTATCGCGCTAGCTCCTGGCCAAGTGCTACGTACCAGCATCACTTTAAAAGTAAAAGGGGGGTCTTCTGATTGTCCTAACTTGCTATATGCCAATGCACCTGCAATCGTCAGCATCAACATCAGGTATAACACCAGCACTTGGTTATTTAACGCCCATTCTGAGAGATTAAAACGGGATTGATTAGACTGTTCGCTCACGGTGCAACCTCTACTTGTGGACGTACTTTTTGCCCTTTAACAAGCGTATGCACGCCTGCAATAGCCACCATTTCACCCACTTTTAAACCGTTTGAAACAACTACACCTGTCTCTGTGTACTGCCCTGAAGTTACTTCACGAGGGTTAGCAATACCATCTTTACTAATCACCCAAACACTGGTTTTACCTTGCACCTGCGTAAGGGCCGGGGCTGGAATGATGATTTCATCAGCAACATTTTCACCAAAACTTACCCCTGCTGTCATGCCCAATTTAAAAGATTGGTCAGCATTTAGCACGCTGATACGCACATCAAAGGCTCGTGTAGCTGAGTTTGCCGCAGGGGCAATTTCACGCACTTTACCTGTGTAAATTTTATTTTTATCTGCCCATAATTTCACCACCACCTCATCACCTAATTTTAGCTGTGTCATACGCGACTCTGGCACTGCAACTAAGACCTCTATATGCTGTGTATCGACCACTTGCGCGATAATTTGCCCAGCTGCTACCACTTGTCCTGGTTCAGCTTGAATTTGCTTAACTACGCCATTTCTATCAGCCACTAATGCGGTATAGCGGCTTAAATTATTCGTCTCGGCTGCTTGAGCTTTGGCTTGATTAAGACGAGCTTCAGCGGTTTTAAGTTGTGCTTCATATTTATCAAGCGATGATTGCGAGATAAACTTTTTATCTACCAATGCACGTTGGCGCTCAACTTCAGATTTTGCCAGTTCACGATTGGCTTCAGCAGCACGCACATCAGCAAGTGCGGCAGATGCGTTTAAATTAGTGTCACTGGCATCTAACTTGGCAATAACCTGACCTTTTTTAACCTCGCTGCCGACCTCTACTTTACGTTCTACTATTTTTCCACCTATCCTAAATGCTAGATTTGTTTCATAGCGCGATTTAACCTCGCCCACCAGCACCATGCTGTTATTCGCATTAGAAGTACCTACAATCTGCACTAACGCAGGGCGCGGTGGCAAAGGGGGCTCAGCAGGCTTTTGGCAAGCTGCTAGCAATGTACAACATAAAATTAAGCTTATTTTTGTCATGATTTTTTCTTTTTGTTAATGATTGGTTTTTAGTAAGCCGCGCAACAATACGTCTTGCATCAGCAACAAGCGTGCGTTGATGTCTGTCCAGGCCACCCACTTATCTTCTGCCATACTAATTTGCAATGAACAAACCCCATGAATACCCGCCCATATTGTTTGTGCAATCAAGTCCACATTATTTAATTCCGGTCTAAATCGTCCTGCCATAAACGCATCATTGACAACTGTTTTAAGTTGATAATAAGCATCTTGCTCGGCATGATTTTGTTGCAAATTAGATTTATCGGGGTCACATGGCATACGCTCTGCCATAAACATCAAGCGATAATGGTTTGGATATGTCAGCGCGAACTCTGCATAGCCATGACCTAATGCCTGCATGCGCTCGACTGGGTCTGCGATTTGCATAATAGCGCTTAAGCTAGTTGCCAACGCCAGCATATCTGCGTCCAAAATGGCACGCAGTACAGCTTCTTTATCGGCAAAGTGCAAATAGATACTGGTTGCAGAGTAGCCAATGCGTTTGGCAATTTCGCGCATGGTGACAGCCTCTACGCCTTTTGATACAAACAACTCGCGTGCCGCATCTATAATAAGGGTGCGTAGCTGTTGGCGTTCTGCTTCAGTTTTTGGTTTTGGTGGCATATCTTATTGTTTCTTTTTTGTTTGGCTGGCGATATTTATCGCCTCCAACGCCCATAAGCGCAATTGTACCGCGTCAGTTAAAATTTCTTCAGGCAATTCATAATATCGCCGCACTTGCACGCGACCTTTTTTGCTTAGGTACGAAAAAGCCTGCATACCCGCTTGCAAATACTTGTTACGCGTAGTGTCATCCACTACGAAATACAAATTATTACCTATCATCATGCCAAACTGCACGGCATTGTAAGTTAAGCCTACGCCACCAAAAAAGCGTGTGGTTGTGAGCGGAATGATTGGCTCTATTAAATCTAACACATACGTTTTATATTCTGCGCTTGGGCTCATTTTATTGCTTAAAATTTTACTTATGCCGTTTTAAAAGTCATCCAATACAGGTTTATTAAAGGCAATATCACGGCTATCGCGCCAAATACATTCCATCTTGTACATAGCTTCCAATAGCTGTCTGGAATCTTGTTAGTGTTTGCAAACACGCTTGCCATTTTTGCCTGTTTTATTTGTGTTGGAATCAAAATGACCGCCCAAATGATGCCTGATAATACAAACATCAGAAAACCCTGTGTCAGCCACTTTGCGGAATAATCCATGTGATGCAAAATCACATTCGCCACCCCTGCAATAAACAGTATCAATGCTCCACCTGCGGTAAATATATAATCGGTTAGCGTTACTTGGCGTTGTGCAAAAGCAATAATTTGCGGATTTTGTGTTCTGTCTGCCATCACTTTCCACCAGCCGGTAACGATAATATTACCTAAAAACAACACAACACCTAACAGGTGAATAGCTTTAAGCCATAAGTATGTATTACTCATTTTCACGCTCCCAAATTTGGGTTCTGCCAAACAAGCTTATGCCAACAAAACCACGCACTTCCATTTTTTTACCAGCTTCTTTTAACGTGAGTTTTACGCGATATGTATTACCAGAAAAGGGGTCTAATATTTCCGAACCCTCGTAGCTGTCGCCGTTAGCTTTTACGTTTTTAATCACGGTCATCCCAATGAGCTTTTTATCTTTTCTTTCACCTTTGCACAAACTACAAAACTTATCTTCTTTATCGGTTGGCAATCCTTTTTCAATCACGCCGGTATAAATATCTTGGTTTTCCATGACTCTGATATAGCCTGTGGCCTTGCCTTTATCGTCAAATGTTTTCCATAAACCTGCCGGTGTATTTTCTAGCGCATTAACATTCCGACTAAACAGAAATAACACTGTTAATACTAAAAAGTGGCGCATGGTTTGCTCCTTGTTAATCGAGTTAAACTAACCTTCAATCGGTGCGGCAATCGCCTCCGCCACGCCAAACTTATGTGCGACATCCTCTAGCAAAGCACCAAAGCCATGCGTGTCATCAATAGTGATAATATCCACGGCTTTACCCCATTTTAGCGTCATCATTTGCAGGGCAATATTTTTATAAATCTCGCCATCAGGACGCTGCCAAGAAACATAAAGCTTTACGGCTACTTTTGTGTGCCAAGGCCAGCCGCTAACTAACACATCGCTAGGCTTAAACTGAAAATTTGGCAAAATGCGCAAAAAACGCTCAAACCACTTTGAAATAAGCGTGCGGTTACTTCTGCGCCCACCTAAAGCATGCTTACCCACAAAAAAATATTGGCAATTTTCTGCCATTAAATCTGTGGCGGCATGATAGTTGCCATGACTTAATTCTTTAAAGCTATTGAGCACCAGTTTTTTGACTATCATGTGATACATTTAAACGCTCCATTTTTTATTGTATTTTTTTAGTTTAATTTAGCCTATTTTAACCCCGAGAGAAAATCACGCCTCTGTAAGCCGCATGGATACTGGCTTACAGCGTTGGTCAAAAGATATTTTTTAATTAACGTCGTTATATTAACGATGTTAACTTAACGGTGTCAAGTAATATTTTCAATTTTATTCTATGGCTATATATGAAGATTATTTGAGCTGATATTGCTCTAACTTATACCAAAGCGAGCGCTCGCTAATTTCTAGCAATTTTGCCGCCTTGCTTTTATTGCCCTGGCAAGCAGCGATGGCGTCGGCAATGAGTTTTCGCTCAAGTTGCTCAACCGTTTTGGGGATGGAGTAAGTTAATTCTGGGGGTTGTTTATTGCTAAAGCTTGTGTCAGCAGTTGCATTTGTTCCGGCAATATCTGCCGGTAAATGATGCAAACTAATTGGGTTGCCGCCAGCCAAAATCGCCGCGCGCTCAAGTACGTTTTGCAACTCTCGCACGTTACCAGGCCAAGCGTATGAAATAAGCTGTTGTAAAGCTTCATCAGAGATGCTGGCTGATTTCTTATTTAAAAAATCCTGTGCAATCAAGGTAATATCTTCACTGCGCTCTCGCAAAGCAGGCAATGGCAGTTGAAAAACATTGAGCCGATAATATAAATCTTCGCGCAATTTACCCTCTTTTACCGCTTGCAATGGGTTGCGGTTAGTGGCGGCAACCACGCGAATATCTAGCTCAATTTGGCGATTGCCACCGAGCTTTTCTATGATGCCTTCTTGCAGCGCGCGCAGCAATTTAGCTTGCAGGTTAATCGGCATTTCGGTCACTTCATCTAAAAATAGCGTGCCGCCTTCTGCCAACTCAAATTTACCTATGCGCTCTTTAACTGCGCCTGTAAAAGCGCCTTTTTCGTAGCCAAACAATTCAGATTCCAACATTTCTGCTGGAATCGCCGCGCAGTTTACCGCCACAAATAGGGCATTTTTTCTGGGCGAATGTTGATGAATAGCTTTGGCTACCAGCTCTTTACCTGTGCCTGTTTCTCCGGTAATCAGCACGGTGGCTTTTTCTGGAGCCACTTGGTGTATCAGTTGCTTTAGCGCCAACATCGGCGCACTTAAGCCAATCAGACCATCATTTTCATCTTCTGACTTGGCTTTAAGGTAAGTATTTTCTAAATTAAGCCGCTTAACAGATAATGCCTTAGCAATGGCTATTTCGAGCGTTTCTAAATCAAACGGGCGCAATATATAATCACTCGCACCAAGTTTCATCGCTTCAACCGCAGTTTTGATTTCACCTTGTGCCGTGACCATAATAAAAGGCAAAACATCATTTTCTTGACGAATTGTTCGCAACAACTCCAAACCATTCATGCTGGGCATGTGCAAATCACTCACGACCAAATCAATGGTTTGGTTTTTAAGCACTTGCAAAGCCTCTTTACCATCAGCCGCCACTAATGGCTTATACCCTGCTTGACGCAAGCTAATTTCGAGCAAACGGCGCATATTAGGTTCATCATCTACCGCCAAAATGGTCTTTAGTTTATCCATCTTTAATTTGCCTAGTTAATTTCTCACTGTTTTGGTAAATGTATTATAAATTGCGCACCGCCAAAGCGGCTTTTTTGGTAGCGAATTTCTCCGCCATGCGCTTGCACAATCTGCCGCACCACCGCCAAACCTAGCCCAACACCGCCTGCACGCTGGGTAAAAAATGGCTCAAATATCTGCGCTTGATTTTCTGGCGAAACACCCGCGCCATTGTCGGCAATACTGAATTCAACCAGCTGATTTTGTTCCGTTAATGTCACCTCAACAATACCGTGCTGAGGCAATATTTGAATGGCGTTCATCAGCAAGTTCATCAACACTTGGGTAATTTGGCTACTGTCGGCATGCACTAGGATAGGCTGACTAACAACAAACATCAGATTTATTTGCTTTGTCTGCGCTTGCGCTCCTAGCATGGCAATGGTTTTGCTAATCAGTTCAGTCAAGTCAAATGTAGTCATCACAGGCAAACGTGGCCGCGCCGCATCAATTAAGCTAGAAACCAAATTATTGAGCCGTTCGGTTTCACTAATCATAAATCCAAGCACTTCATGACCTTCTTTTGAAAGCTGCGGTTCGCGTTTTAACACATCGGCTGAAGAGCGCAAAATGCCCAACGGCGTGCGCACTTCATGGCTCATGGCGGCTGCCATTTCGCCCACCACCGCCAATTTGGCAGCGCGGTTTAAGTTAGCCTGCGAAGTTTCCAATTCGCTGATCATTTTTTCAAATGCGTGGGAAAGTTCTTGCACTTCAACAGGGCCAGCATGCGCAATTTTGCTGGATTTATTTTGAAAAAAATGACGAACAAATTGCGTTAGCTGCGATAAAGGTCTGGTAATGGCCTGCGCAATGGGAGTGACTAATAAGGCCGCCAGTAAAAGCGTTGTGATTAACAAAGCTAAAAACACATAGCCCAAACGATGCACAGGCGCCACGGCTACTGAATGCAGTTTTTCTATTTCTACCTGCCATTTTGGCAATGTTGCGCCATTTAGCTGACTATGCGCGTGTAAACCATGCTGGCTATGAATTTCTAGCCAATTTTGTGTATTGGCAATGATTTGATTTTTCTCGTCAAACAAAGCCGCCGCCGTAGAGGTTTGCATAGATTGGTTAAGTTTATCTTGCACCAATTGCCAGTTAAAATAGGCCACCAACCGCCCTTGCACTTGCCCTGTTTCTGGTGAGGCTATGATGTGAGAAATGGCCAATATCTGCTGGGCAACTGGGGCAATTTCAATTTGGCTACCGGCTACATTAGTAACAAACCAGACAGATTTTTTAGCGCTAGATTTACCAATATTTTGGGGTTGGCTGGAAGCCACAATCATGTTATTGATGTCTATCACTTCAATCGCCTGATATACACCTCCATAACTACGCACCGACTCTTGCAAAAAATTAGCAAGACGTTTATCCACATCGCCAATCTGAATTTCTTGCATCACGGCCAGCTTGCTCCATGAGTGCACATTATGAAAACGTTCAAATAGCATGCCCTCAACATGATTTGCCACCGTATTGCTTAAGGTCTGCATATCGCGGCTGATTTCTTTTTTAAGCGCGACTCTGGCTTGATAAAAGCTCAAAAAACTCACCAGCATCGCCGGCAACAACCCAGCGAGCAAAAAAGCCAGCAACAGCAATTGCTTAACGGTTAGCGGTTTTTTTAACATTTAGTGAGACAATAGTCGTTCATTTTGAATTGACATGCGTTAATGGTGTGCATCATGAAAAAAATCATTTTTATCAGTGTAACCAGCCTCTTACTGCTATGCAAGCCAGCATTTGCACAAGAGCCTGAAACCGCCCCGACTTTGTTGGATGGCTTTAGCATGGGTGGCTATGCCAGTGCCAGCATTACCGTGCCGCGCAATAGCTCGGTAGAAGCCGCCATTGATGATATTAGCTTGATTGTGCGTTGGGAGGGTGACAGTCGCTTTAAGTTTTTTAGCGAGCTAGAGCTAGAGCGCCCTATTGCATGGAACGAAGATAAACGCTTTAACAGCAAAGATACTTACTTTGATTTAGAGCGGCTTTATGTTGACTACAACCTATCTGAAAAACTCAATTTACGCGCAGGGCGTTTTTTAACGCCTGCTGGACGGTGGAACTTGCTCCACGCTGCCCCGCTCGTGTGGACAAGCACACGCCCGCTAGTGACAAATCGTTTATTTCCAGCTTCTACTAACGGTCTTATGTTTTACGGCAGTATGCCCATGCAACATCAGGCATTTGAATACACCTTTTTTATAGAAACCTTAAAAGACCAAATTCATGATGACGATGAAATTCGTTTTCGTGATGTAGCTGGTGCGCGGTTTACGCTAAACAACAGCGCCAATATTGGCTTAACACTCATGACCCTGCGTGAAACCGAACCGCGCTCGCCAAGTTACCGCCTTGTTGGCTTAGATTTTCTCAAGCAAATTGACCGTCTTGAACTCAGTGGCGAAGGTTATTTTCGCTTTACGAAAGATGGCAACGATGGTGGTAGCGGTGCCTTTTTGCAATCGGCCTACCAGCTTAGTCATGATTGGGTTGCGCTAGCAAGATTAGAAACTTTTCAAAGCCAGCGCGACGGCACGGCTGAACGCTGGCTAGTGGGTGCAGCTAAACAAATCAAACCAAACCAACGACTTAAGCTTGAATTTGTGGGCGGCTCGGGCAATCTGCCTGACGCACCGCGCGGTTTTGTTGGTTCTTATGCGATTTTATTTTAATGCTGAAGACGCTATTAACCCTTAGTTTGCTTTTTAGTGCCCTGCTGCATGCCCCTGCAAGCTTGGCGGACGAAACGCGCTCAATTGCCGTGGTGATTGCAAGTAACGCAGAAATTACCAGCGCAAAATCGATGTTGGCTGAAGATTTAAGCCTTATTTATTGGCGCAAAAAACAATATTGGCAGGGTGGATTACGCATACATCCGGTCAATTTACATGCTGAACATCCACTGCGCCTGATTTTTTCAAAAACTGTTTTGGGCAACCTGCCTGCCGAACAAACCAATTATTGGAATGGCCTCTATTTTCATGGCACCAGCCCGCCTTACAGTGTGCAATCTGAAGAAGCTGTTTTACGTTATGTAGCTAGCACACAAGGTGCGATTGGTTATGTGGATGCCTGCAAAGTAGATGCACGTGTAAAAGCAATTTTGTGGCTTGATGACAACACTTTAAGCACGCAAAAACCTGCCATTAAATGCGCAGAATAATTGCTATTTTGATATAAGCAAAACGCCCGAGAGAAATTTATGCCTCTGGAAGCCGCATGGATAGTGGCTTACAGAGGTGGTCAAACAATGTGTGCTTAAAATGAACTAAAAAATGACTAAATATTCACTTAAGGGTTTAGATTTTCAGCTTCTTTTAACGCGCCACTTTTATACGCCCTGCTAGCAGTTTGATAATAAGCGATGGCCTCATTCAACAAGGTTTCATCCATTGCGGTTGGCGTTGACTCCAGTGTTATTGGGTCAACCTTAAACGCCTCGGTTTTTTGCTTGGGGCTAAGTACAATTAAGGTATCATTTTTGTAATACCCCAACTCTTGATAATTGCTGATAAAAGCACGCGGTGCAGTTTGCTGCTCTGGCTCTTCAAACAAGGCTTGGCCAAAAAAGTGATCGTCACCTTTTGCGCCTAACAAATCTAATATAGTTGGTGCAATATCAATTTGGCTGGCCATACGTGGATAGTGGCCAGCGGGCAACATATCGGGCGCGTAAAAAATGAGCGGAATGTGATATTTATTAACAGGCAATTTGGTTTTACCAGCGGCGGATGAGCAATGATCGGCGACGATAATAAATAGGGTGTCTTTAAACCAAGGTTTAGATTTAGCGCTTTCAATCAGTTGCCCAATGGCGTAATCGGTATATTTCACCGCACCTGCACGTTTACCCTGCGGCAAGTCGATTTTGCCTTCAGGGAAAGTATAGGGGCGGTGATTTGATGTAGTCATAATATGCGCAAAAAATGGCTTGTCAGTTTTAGCCGCACCATCAAACTGCCCAATGGCGTTATAAAATAAACTTTCATCGTCCACACCCCAAACGTTTTCGCTCTGTATGCTTGATGGATCAAAATCTGTGCGGTCAATCACTTTGTAATCATTGCCTCTAAAGTAATTGTTCATGTTATCAAACACGCCATAACCACCGTAAATAAAAAACGTAATGTAGCCCTGCGCTTCTAAAAATTCCCCCACAGTGGCTAAATGCTCATTATTGGGTCGGTGCACAATCGCTTGGCCAGGAATTGGCGGTGTGCCCAACGATAACGCATCCAAGCCACGCACTGTGCGCGTGCCAGTGGCAAATATTTTGTCAAAAACCAAACTTTCAGTCGCTAATTTATCAAGGTTTGGCGTTAGATTTTCTTTGTTACCATAAACACCTAAAAAATCTGCCGATAAACTCTCTACTGAAATCAAGATTACATTTTTAGGGCGACGTTTAAATGGGCCAATTTCTGGCTGTTCTATCGATGTATTCGTTCTTTTTAGCACAACAGATAATGGCTGGCGTTCCAAACCATTTTTTTTCAAAATATCATCTGCTTTTTGTTGGGCAATGGTTTTATAAAACTTGTCGTAGTCAAGCTCATTGCGGCGCGCGGCGGCAGAAAAACTAAATAAGCCATTGCCTGCCAACTCATTTACATACGCGTTTTTACTAAATTCCATTTGGTCCACATTGGCGGTTTGGTAACTCATCACGGGCAATCCCATCGCCACAGCCAACATAGCAAATTTACTTTTGTTAGACTTAGGTGCAGTTTCAAAATGCATCCATTTGCTTGCGCCATACAAAATAGCCACAACCACTAAGGCAATCACTAACAATATCAGCGGCACAGGGTAAGATTCACGGATATTGCCAATGACCTCATTGGTATAAATGAGATAATCCACCGCAATAAAATTAAAGCGGGTAGTGAATTCTTGCCAAAAAATATACTCAGAAACCGCCCCAAAAATAAGGCCAAATGTCACTAAAAACATCATCACCCAGCGTAATTTATTGACCCAAGCTTTCGTCCGCCAGCGATTTGGCATTAGCAGAGACAGTAGCAACCATGGCACTACAAAATAAGCGAGTGTTGCTAGGTCAAACCATAAACCTTTGGCAAAAGCCCCCATCATCTCACCTAGCTGCATATTGCCTAAGCCAACATCCAGCGCAAGCACTACACGCAATATCAGCCAAATACTTAGCGCAATGATCGCTGTATATCCGAAAAATGGCAGCGTTTTTGCTGCTCCCCCAGTTGCTTTTTTTTGCATAAATATCAATCTAAATATAAACTAAAAAATCTCATTGCTGTTTGTGCCCACTTTGATTGGCGGCCACATTAAATAAAGTAATAGCAAAGCCACCCATACCACCCAGCCGCTCCACAATACGTGTGATAAAAAATGTGCGCCGCGCATTACTTGCGCAAAGCCCATCGCCAACCCAAAAAACACACCCAACCACAACATACCAACTGCAAACTGCGGCTTTATTTGTCTAAATGCAAAATAAAAAGCCATTAAGGCAAACCCACCAGAAGGGTGGCCTGCAGGAAAGCACGCTCCCGCTTGAACACCATCCGGCAAACTGGAAAATAACGGTAAATAGGGTAAGTCACCGCCATATATCGCTAAATCCCATGGACATCCATGCATACTAGAATGCTTGAGCATTGCCACCGTACTTGAAGATACAACCGTGCCCGCAAACGCCCAAAACAAAGGTCGCTGAATTGGCTTAAGCACTTTTAACTTATATGCCAAAACCCCTAACATGAAACTCAACAGCGCAACGGCAACCATCAACCACTTCAAGCCAACATGCATAAAATCACTGAGAAAAGACTGATGCCTTAAATAAAACTGCTGATGTTGCGCATCAAAAAATAAATTCGTTAAATGCATGTCCCATGATGTGTTGGCGTACCCCCAAACCATCCACATTGCAAATAACACTGCTGGCAAAACGAGTTTTAGCCATAAACCAAACTGTGCGAGTTGTTCACACAAATTAAAAGCATCTATTTTTTTAAACATGCGCTAACTGAGCAACAATTACGCCATCTTGCTAACATATTGATGTATATACATTATTAGTCACTAACGACCACTTAATGACTGCAATTTTTGCAGGATTTATCTTGCTGGATATGCATTGCTTGCATTAAAAGCAGCGTTTTTGTCTATATTGTTCGTATTTTTAGCTGGCACACAACTTGCAGTATCAAGACCATCTAAATGGAAATTGCAAGGATGAAGTATAAAATGCTCACAGCCCAAGCACTCAATTTTGGCATTACGCCACGAATGTTCAATGCAGAGATGGCCTATCAAATTCGCCCTTTTGCTGCCGCTAAGCGCCATCGCGCTGAGAATGTCGCGCTGACAAGTTCTGACATCCACGCACCAGACCGCCAAGAAATTGAACAATTTGTGCATGATGTTTTTGCAAAAACCTATGGCGCAGATGTGCAACAATTTATGCCCACTTTAGTGAGCCTACGCGATGAACATGGGCAATTAGTAGCAGCTTTTGGCATGCGTAAAGCCAGTGAAGCCCCGTTATTCTTAGAGCGCTACTTAGATTCACCTGTAGAAAAGGTGTTTTCTCAACGGTTTAATCGAATTATCACGCGATTCCAAATTACCGAGATCGGCAACTTAGCCGTTGCAAATCCTCGCAATGCAGGGGTGTTGATTGCACATGTGATTCAACACAGCTTAGATATTGGCGTGGAATGGTGTGTGGCTACAGCACATCATAGTTTGCAAAATGGCTTAATTAAAGGCGGCAGAGATGTATTTGCCCTGCAAGGTGCAGATAAAAACCGCTTAAGTGCTAGCGAACTTGTCACTTGGGGAAGTTACTACGATAATGCGCCTCAGGTAGTTGCTGTACGTGGTGTTGCGCAACTATAAAAGGCTTAAATATCAACCACATGTTATTTGAACAACTCGCAAAGCACGCCCACGCACAAGCTGACCACATTGCTTTACTAGGGCAAAATAGCACCTTAAGTTACACAGAATTATATGCAGCTGTGCATGCAGCGCGAACAATCCTGCTAGATTTTGCGGGCCAAGCCACAATCGCATTGGCTGTAGAAAATAGCCCGACATGGGTGGTGCTTGATTTAGCTGCGATGGCTAATGCAAACCCAACGGTGCCATTACCTGCATTTTTTTCAGCCGCACAAATGCAACACGCAGTGCAAGATGCTGGAGTGAGTGTACTCATTACGGACAACCCTGCGCATTACAGCAATTTGTTTGCTGATTTTATTCAAACGTCGTCGCACATTACCATAGCGGGCAAAACACTCACCGCCTATAAGCTAAATATCCCGAGTAAAACGCTCCCTGCTGATACCGCAAAAATTACTTATACTTCTGGCACTACTGGTCACCCAAAAGGCGTTTGTTTAAGTGCACAAGCCATGTTGCAGGTGGCCAACGCTATTCGCATTGCTACGCAACTCAATACGCTAGACCAGCATTTATGCGTATTGCCACTGGCTACTTTACTTGAAAATGTGGCTGGCGTTTACGCAGCACTTTTGGCTGGCGCAACAGTGCATTTATTACCCAGCGAGCAAGTCGGCTTAATGGGGAGCAAGCTCGATGTTTCACTGTTACATGCTGCACTTTTACAAAACCAAGTAACCACCGCCATTTTTATCCCCGAAATGCTGCAGGCGTTGGTGGTTGCTTGCGAAAATGGCGCAGATAAGTTGCCGCATTTACGGTTTTTAGCGGTAGGCGGTGCATCTGTTTCACCACAATTATTACAACGAGCGCTGAAACTTGGCTTGCCTATTTTTGAGGGCTACGGTTTATCAGAGAGTGCTTCTGTGGTTTCGCTCAACACACCGCAAGGCAACAAAATAGGCAGTGCTGGAAAACCTTTACCGCACGTGAAAGTTAAAATCTCCGATAAAAATGAAGTGTTTGTAAAAGGCGCAAATTTACTGGGCTACACTGGTGAGCAAGCGCTCACACCCGCACAAGATTATATAGATACGGGTGATATTGGTTATTTAGATGAAGAGGGTTATTTGTTTATTAATGGGCGAAAAAAGAATGTGTTTATCACTTCATTTGGGCGTAATGTATCGCCAGAATGGGTGGAGCGCGAGTTAAAAAATTCGCCCCATATTGCGCAAGCAGCGCTGTTTGGAGAGGCTAAACCTTGGAATGTGGCTGTGATTGTGCCAAGGCAACCAGCCTCAAATCCAGTTATTCAAACTACCATTGATAGCATTAATGCTGATTTGCCCGATTACGCCCGTATTGGTCGCTACATTATTGCAGACGCGCCGTTTTCAGCCCAAAACCAGCAACTCACCACTAACGGCAAAAATCGCCGTGACATGATTTTAAAAAATTACCAAGATAAAATTAACGCGCTTTACTTATACTAAGCGCAAACTTTTGGAGAAACCGTATGACTTTTTACCAAACTTTACTCAAAGAGACAGAAGTTGAGCGCAATGCACTTATGCGCTTGCCTCTGATTACGCAAGGTGGACAAGGGCAGATTTCGCTTGAAACCTACATTGGCTTTTTAACGCAAGCTTATCACCACGTGAAGCACACAACACCGCTTCTGATGAGCTGTGGTGGGCGCTTAAGCGGACAATATGAGTGGCTACGCACTGCGATTGGCGAATATATTGAAGAAGAAATGGGTCATCAAGAATGGGTGTTAAGCGACATTGCCGAATGCGGCGGAGATAAAGAAGCGGTGCGCGCGAGTAAAACTGCGCAAACCAGCGCAAGTGCAGCTACCGAAATCATGGTCGCCTATGCTTACGACATGATTCAACGCGTAAATCCAGTTGGGTTTTTCGGTATGGTCTTGGTGCTTGAAGGCACCAGCACAGCGGTTGCCACCCAAGCTGGTGAAAAATTGATGACCAGCCTAAACTTACCTAAAAAAGCTTTTAGTTATTTGCTTTCTCACGGCTCATTAGATATTAGTCACGTGTCATTTTATGAAAGCTTAATGAACCAAGTCACCGATAAAAATGACCAAGCGATGATTATTCACAGCGCAAAAGTGTTTTATAAACTTTATGGTGATATATTTAGAGACATTGAAGCACGATTGATGCACTGATTTTGCAATTTATGATGGCAAAATATTAGTGATAAAAATCATACTAAAATGCATATTTTTTCACCCAACATCATTTTGATGCTCTGGAAGCCGCATGGATACTGGCTTGCAGAGGCATAAAATTTTCTCGGGGGTTTTGATGGTGCTTTTAAAGTAAAAATATCAGCAAAAATCTGGCTAAAATATTGCGCATTTTTGGACTTAAACATGAGAGGAAATATCATGCAAATTTATGGCAAACGCATTTTACTCACAGGCGCAACAGGTGGCGTGGGTAGCGTATTAGCGCAAAAATTGGCCGAAAAAGGCGCAATATTAGCCTTAGTCGGGCGCGATAGCAGCAAACTTCATGCTTTAATTCAAACCCTTCCGGCATTTAATGGCTCGCATGTCGCCATAATCGCAGATTTTAACCAAGCCAATATTGCGCAACAGTTAGCGACTGAAGCCCAACAAAAGCTAGGCAACATCGATTTACTGATCAATAACGCCGGTATTTTAGATTTTATTCAGCTTGAAGATCAAACGGATGAACGGATTGCGCAGATTATTAATACCAATGTAACCGCGCTTATTCAGCTTACACGTGCGTTATTGCCACAATTTAAAGCCAAAAATCAAGGGCATTTTGTGATGATAGGCTCAATTTTTGGCTCTCTGGGCTTTCCGCATTACGCCACCTATTGCGCCAGCAAGTTTGCCGTACATGGCTTTTCACAAGCCCTGCGACGCGAGTTGGTTGACACCCAAATTGGCGTTACTTATATTGCCCCGCGCGCGATTGCAACGACCATGAATGACACCACCACCACCGCTATGCTTGAAAAAGCAGGCCAAAAAATGGACAAACCAGAAATCGTAGCAGATATTGTTGTCAAAGCAATTGAAAATGAAAAACAAGAAGTATTTATTGGCCAACCGCAAAGCTTATTTGCATGGCTTAATGGCGTTGCGCCAAAAATGGTAAATATGGGGCTCAAAAAACAAACGGCACTTGCCGTGCCGTTTTTAACTACCAAGAAAAAGTAGCGCTTACAGATAAAGTACCGCTGGGAAAACCGTTGCGGCCATCACCAAAACGAGCCATTCCATATTCCAGCGCTCTAAATGCCCAGTAAAATGCAACACCAGCACTGTTATGGCGACTATATAATAAATCGCTAGTAATATCATAATTAACCCCAAACCCCATTTATTCTTAATTGAAGGTATTTATAACACTTTTTGTTATTTCTGCCTATATTTTTAGTGGTTTTTAAAAAAACATGCCTTGCTAACAACATGCTAGCGTGAATTTTGACAACTTTGACTTGTATAATACATTTTTTATTGCGAGTCTAATACACGCATTTTTTATGTTAACGTACCCGCAATTAACCGCAGCCGAGCAAGCCAACTTACCTAAACTGCTGGCAAAACCTGTCGCGATACCCAGCAAATTTCATGACAGCACGCATCTTGTTTGGCGCTGCCAAACCGCTGATGGGGAAATGGTATTAAAGGTGTGCAATCAAGTAAAAATTGCGCAGTCAGCTTTTTGGTTAGGCCTTAACCATTTATTTGATGCAGACTTTCCAAATAATCTAGGCAACATCCAATGCACGCATGATTTTTTATCACAAAACAGCGCGCTGCAAGTGCCAGATTACATGGCATCCGCGCCCAACCGTTTTGTACTAACGCGCTTTTTAGTAGGGGTAGATTCAGAAGCAAACAAAATCAATGATGCAGAAGTGACGGCCTTGGCAAACCATATTGCGCGCCTGCACCAGCACCCCCATACGCGCTGGGGTAATTTGCATGCACCGCAATTTTCAGCCAACGGTTGGCCTGAGCGATTGCAAAACACACTAACATTTTTGTTGCAGCAAAATAAGATAGAAAAAACTGCACAAATTCAAACCATATTGGCGCTAGCTGGCAAGATAATAGAAACTACATTTGTACCCATGATGCTCGATTTGCGTTGGGATCAGCTACGATGTCTAGAAGATGAGAGCTTAGCGCTGATTGATTTAGATGCGTTTGTAATCGCCCCAAAAAATCTAGACCTTGTGCTTTTACAATATGTGCTTAGCCCTGCGCAATGGCTTTTATTTAAACGACAATACTGCCAAACGCACATTTGGCCAGACTATACCCAACAAAAGCCCTGCTACCAATTATTGTTGTTTTTAATGAACGTATTAGGCGAGACAGGCTTAACACGCTGGATGCAACAAATTTAGTGCGCTTGCTTTTTATAAAGCCTCACCCAAGCCACATAACCCGCAATCGCCATGAAGGTGTTGAGCACAAATAACAACATGGTGGCGTAATAGCCGGTTTGAAAATACAACACCGTCGCCGCTGCATCAATCGTCACCCAATACAGCCAGTTTTCCAATATTTTTTTTGCAATCAACCAAGTATTCAGCACAGAAAAAACTGTAGTGTAAGCATCTAAAACAGGGCTTTGCGATTGCCCAGTTTTTTGCAAATACATACTCACCAGGCTACTTAACACGATACCCACCACAATAAATAGCGCATGTTGTCGCCATCGCCAAGTGCTAATAGTTAAACTTTGCGTTTGTGTGCCTTGCGCTTGTGTAACGCCTGTTCGCCATAACCAAAACCCATAAACTGCCATGCCCATATAATAAAAATTAAGCAGCGCTTGCATAGGCAACTGACCTTCCCAAAAAAGTACGGTATAAATCAGTGTACTTAAAAAGGCAAACAGCCAACACCATTGTGACTCTTTGGCTGCCAAAAGAATATAAGCCACTCCCATCAACGCGGCGGTGATTTCCCAGCCTGACATTTGATGCAAAGCGAGTGTGATTGCTTGCAACATCTCTTAGACATCCACCACATCGGCACGGTAAGTGCCGATAAACTTCATCACAAATACACTATGCGGCAAGGCATTAAACACTACTTCCATTTCGGCGTCCAAACAATCCATCACATCGCGATATTCGCCAAACACCTGTGTGGCCAAACTATTACGCTTAACCACTAATTTTTTATTGGTCTCAAGCTTGGCAATAAAAGCCAAAATTGGCTCTACATAGCCTTCACATAAAGGATAAAGACTAATATCCACAGAAATACGCATGATTTTCCTTAAATTTAAATAAAAAAGAGGGCAATCTAGCCCTCTTATAAAATTAGTAGTCGTAAGTCACAGTAACGCCAGCCACACGTGGCTCGCCATATTGTAAGTATTTTTCATCATCATAGCCGTTGGCAGGGTTATTACCGAAGAAAAAGCCACGTGTTGCATAATCTTTATCCAACAAGTTTCTCGCCCACACACTCAATTTCCAGTGCTTATCGCGCCGATAATCAGCGCTCGCATTCACAACAGCATACGCACTGGACTTGGCATTATGACTATCAGAAAAATAGAATTTATCCTTACCTTCTACGTTAGTGCGTATCGTCCAATCACTTGATGGGTAAAACTCAGCCCCAAAGTTAAATGTATAATCAGGCGCATGCGCCACTTGGCGACCATTAAAACTTATCCCCTTAACTGCATGGTTATCAAAGGTGGCGTCTAGCAAACCCAATGCGCCAAGCACGCGTACTTTGTCGTTAACAAACCAGTCTAAGCTAGCCTCAACTCCTTTGTGTGTTGCGTTAGATGCGTTACCTATAAAGTTAAGAAATTGCACCCCTTGCGCGATTGAGTTTTCCACCTGCGCATTACGTCTGTCAGTATAAAATATAGCTAAAGTTGTGTTTAGCTGCTCATCAAGCCAGCTAGACTTTAAGCCCAATTCTGCAGTCATATTGTACTCAGTATTAAAACTTAACTGGCTTAATGGTAAAGCCGCGTTATTATTCACCCCACCCGATTTGTAACCACGCGCGAGCGAGCTATAAATTAAGTGCTGTTGATTCGCTTGATAATTTAAGCCAATTTTCCCGCCAAATAATCCTTCATTTTGCTTGATAGTCAGCGCATCTGAATCACGATATTTCGCTTTAAAATACTCAACGCGCGCCCCAGTAATGAGTGTCAATTTATCTGTTAAATGCGTGTCAAGTTGACCATAAATAGCGGTGTTTTGCGTTTTGTAGTCGCCATTACGTAGCACAGCACCAAAAATACCAAAGTCAGAATTTTGTTTAAAAGCTTCATCCTGATCAAGAAAATATAGGCCTATGGTCCAATCAGTAGAGTCGTTAAAAATACGCCCGGCTTTATCTGATAATGCGCGCAACTCAAAAGAGTAATTTTCACGCTTACGGTCAAAGCACTCAAAGCCTATATAAGGGAATAGCGCAGGGTCAAACTGCCCGTCAAACCCCCAATCGGCATCATAGCTGTACACAATATCACTGTTAAGATAAGTCGCCTCAGATTGAATAATCACCGCATCTGACACTTGCCAATCGGCTTTTACCGCAAATGCATTGGTGCGTTGCTTATCTTCACCTGGCTTATCAGATAAGCTATTGCGACTATTATCTAAAGTAAACGCATCATAGCCATTATCAATATTTAAATGCGTGTAACTTAAATCAACCGTTAAATCATCAGAAGCCAACCACTTTAATTTACCTCTAAACGTCAGCTCATCTTGATTTTGCGTGTTATCGCGGTTTAAAAAATCATTATCCATATAGCCATCTGACTGATGGGTGTAAATAGAAGCACGCCCCAATAAGGTGTCTTCAATTAACGTACCACCAGCAGCCAAGCCAAAGTTGCGCGTGTTATATTCAGAAAAACTTGTTTCAGCGTGCATTTTAAAATCTTTAGTGGGCTCTGCACTGCGCAAATTAATAGTGCCCGCCAAGCCATTGGTACCAAATTTCGTGCCCTGTGGGCCGCGTAAAATTTCAACAGAATCTATATCAAACAAAGTAGCAGCGCCACCAGAGCGGCTAAAATCTACACCATCAATCACCAAACCTACTGATGGGTTAAGTGGCGCACTAAACTGGCTAAGCTCGCCTATGCCACGTATTTGAAAAAACTGCCCGCGAGATGCACCGCTTGAAACATTCACATTCGGTGCAAGGTTAAGCACCTCTTCTAAATGCTGTGCACCACGGGCTTGTATGGTTTCTTGGTCAATTTCGGTAAGGCTGACGGGTGTGGATTGCGCAGTTTTTGGGCGGAAATCTGCACTAATCAACATAGCATCCAGCGCAATTTCACCATCTTGCGCAAAAACGGTTTGGGTAATTAATAGCCCAATTAAAGGCAGAGATTTTGTAACGGTTTTCAAGAATATCCTTTCTATTAACATCATAAAAAGGACAGGTAAGAGAATTGCAACGATGCTGAAACATTGGCAATTAAACACAATAAGCCAATGAACACATTGAATGTACATGCTCTGCCTGTCCCTACGCCAGTATTATCTGGATCAGGTTCATTGGGTCCCTCACTTTCGCGAGATCTCAGGCGCTTAAGCCACCCCAAGGCGTTTGATTTTGCAATCAGATTGCATTATACGTTTTTATAGCTTGCAACGCTAGAATAAAGGCTGCGAAAAAATGCGATTGAGTTTGTGAAAAAGCGGCTGAAGCCTATCCAAAAAAGTCTGGTGGCTTTTATATTAAGACTCAGCAATTAGTCTTTTTGCGCTAACAAACTTAATAAATCTAAGTCTAAGACTTTATTTTGATAAAATAACGAATTACCTGAATGGCAAACAATTTTGACCACTATTAAAATCACCAAAAAACCAACTGAAACAGCTACAGAAAAGACCGTGGCAAAAAAAGCGCCTGTGCGCCGTGCAGACCCTGCAAAGCGCGATAGAACCAAGACGCCACCGCCAAAACCTGTGTTTAAAGAAGAAACGCGCGCTCCTAAAGAGCACTCTGCACAACCACAACGCAATAATGAGAATAAAAACGCCGTAAAATCAGATGGCGCGCGTCAACGCAACCATCGTTTTGATGGCAAATTACATGGCGAGGTTAATGCGCCAAACCTAACGAATGCACCTAAGCAGCCCAAGTCACAAGGTGTTGATACGCGCACCACGCCGCGCCCAGATAAAAATGAGCCACAATACCGCCAAGCACCGCGCCGTGGCGGTAAGGTACGTGATGGCTACGACAGCGTGAATACGCCGCAATATGGCGCAGCGGCAAAGGCAGCTTATAAATCATCGCCAGTAAATGTTGAGCAGCCGCGGCTTTCTAAAGTGATGGCTGACCGTGGACTTTGTTCGCGGCGCGAGGCAGATGAGTGGATTAGCAACGGCTGGGTGAAAGTGAATGGCGAGATTGTGGAAACGCTAGGTACGCGCATTAGCCCTGATGCGGACATTATTATTAGTAGTTATGCACATGAAGTGCAGGCTGAAAACGTGACTATTTTGCTACACAAGCCGGTGGGTTACGTCAGCGGGCAAGCGGAAGATGGCTACCAGCCAGCCGTTGTGCTAGTGCACCCAGATAATGAATGGCTGGATGACCCCGCACGCAACCCACAAAATGCTAAAGAATTTCAACGTCGATTTTTACGCGGATTAGCGCCATCTGGCCGCTTAGATATTGACTCTACAGGATTGTTAGTGCTCACTCAAGATGGCCGAATTGCAAGGCAATTAATTGGTGAAGATTCCACCGTTGAAAAAGAATATTTAGTGCGTGTGGAAGGCACATTAGATGATGCTGGCTTAAAACGCCTTAATTTTGGTCTAAGTTTAGATGGCGAAAAACTCAAGCCCGCTAAAGTGAGCTGGCAAAATGAGGACCAACTACGCTTTGTGTTACGTGAAGGCAAAAAACGCCAAATTAGGCGCATGTGCGAAATGGTCGGTTTGCATGTGGTGGGTTTAAAACGCGTGCGCATTGGCAGTGTAAACTTAGGTAAATTGCCACTTGGTCAGTGGCGATATTTGCGCAACGATGAACGCTTTTAAGGTATGCTTATATTCTGTAATCAAGCAAGTTACAGGCGTTTTTGTTAATTTTGAAAAAAGGAAATAAATCATGGGGTTATTAGACAGTGTAGCTGGCGCAGTATTGGGCAAGGTAATGGGCGGAAACCAAGGCGGTATGGCGGCTATTGCAATGGAGTTACTAAATGGTAATGGCGGCATTGGTGGCCTTTTAGAAAAATTTAACCAAGGTGGCTTGGGTGACTTAGCAGCCTCATGGGTTGGCAAAGGCGAGAACTTACCTATTTCAGCTGAGCAAATTACTAGCGCGCTAGGCAATGGTCAGTTGGCTGAAATTGCATCTAAATTTGGCATTTCTCCAGAAGTGTTAAGTAGCCAGTTAGCTGAGCATTTACCTAGCGTGATTGACAAGGTGACGCCAGATGGCGCGGTAACTGAAGAATCAGGTAATATTCTTACAAGTATTTTAGGCATGCTAAAATAAACTTTGACAACTAAAAAGGGGGCGAACAGCCCCTTTTTTTATTGCATTATAATCGGCAAAAATTAGCGATTTTTACAAGGTCTTCTTTTGCGCTGCTCTGCAAGCCATATTCTATGCGGCTTACAGGCCACTAATTTTTGCACGGGCGTTTTTTAAGCACTTTTAAACCTCTTTTTTTGATAAAATAAACGCATGGATATTTTACTGTTAATTAAAGCCGCCATCATGGGTGTTGTTGAAGGCGCAACCGAATTTTTACCGATTTCGAGCACGGGTCACCTTATTTTAGCGGGAGATTTGCTTGATTTTATGGATCACGAAAAACGTGGCGTTTTTGAAATTGCCATTCAACTTGGTGCTATTTTGGCTGTTGTTTGGGAGTATCGCAAACGATTTGTAAGCACCTTTGCTGGCATTGGACGCGACCCGCTTGCTAACCGCCTGTTAATCAATTTGGCCATCGCCTTTTTGCCATTAGCGATTTTAGGCTTAGCTTTTGGTAAAGAAATTAAAGCTTCTTTGTTTAAACCTGTGCCAGTTGCGATTGCTTTCATTGTCGGTGCGTTTATTATTTTGTGGGCCGAAAAACGCAAGCACACCGTTACCATAGAAACTGTTGATGATATACGCCCCATCGATGCGCTAAAATTAGGGCTTGCGCAAGCAGTTGCACTCATTCCAGGCATGTCGCGCTCTGGCTCTACGATTATTGGCGGTTTGTTTTTTGGCTTGTCTCGCAAAGCAGCGGCTGAATTTTCATTCTTTTTAGCTGTCCCAACATTGGGTATTGCTTCAATTTACTCGATGTATAAAGACCGTGACTTACTTAGCGTAGATGACATGGGCGCATGGGCAATGGGTTTTATATTTGCCTTTATTAGCGCAATGATTGCCGTGCGTGCGTTGATTCGCTACGTTAGCCACCACGATTTCACCATTTTTGCTTGGTATCGTATTGTATTTGGCGTGATTGTATTGGTAACAGCCTATACTGGAGTGGTGAACTGGACAGTGCACTAGCTGATATTGCGCAACAAGTCAGTTATCAATGATGCGCTGATCACACATTTGGCTTGAAAGGTTAGGCAATGAAAAAATTTCTTAAATTTGCTCTCTATGGCATTGGCGGCTTAATTGCGTTGTTATTGCTGGCGGTGGCCATCATTGCTGCCACTTTTAATCCCAATGATTACAAAGATGATGTCATCAAAGTCGTAAAAGAGAAAAAAGACCGCACTTTAAAAATTGATGGCGATATCAAACTCAGCTACTGGCCTAAAATCGGTGCGGATTTAGGTAGAGTTTCAATTTCTGAGCACAAAAATGAAGCGGAATTTGCCTCAGTAAATAGTGTAAAAGTCGCTTTAGCCGTTATGCCACTACTCAAAAAAGAGTTGGTGGTGGATACTATTTATGTGGACGGCGCAAAAGCCAACATTATCAAGTACAAAGACGGTAGCAGCAATTTTGATGATTTACTGAGTAAAGATGAATCAGAATCTCAAACCGTTAAATTTGATGTGGATGGTGTGCATGTCACAAATTCAGAAGTCAACTATACCGATGAAGCGACGGGGGTTAAATACAACGTGAGCAAACTCAACTTGAGCTCTGGGCATATTGCATTAGCAGAACCTGTAGATTTAGAAACAGATTTTATGCTGACAGCCAATCAGCCCGCCATTGCCGCAAACACAAAACTGAAAGGTAATTTTTTAATTGACCCAGCCACTAAGCACTTTAAAGTGAAAGGGTTAGACAGCCATGTTACTGGTGATATGCTGGGCGGCAAAAGCTTGGATATTAAAGTCAGTGGCGATGTAGATGCTAAACCAGAACAAATGGAGTTTTTGGTTGATGGCTTAAAACTCGTAGCGTCAGGTAATTTTGAGGGTGCGAAAAATGCCATTGATTTAAGCGCCCCCGCACTCACTATTGAAAAAGATGAAGTCAGCAGTAAAAAAGTAACAGTGAGCCTAAGCCAAGAAAAAGCAGGAGATGTGCTAAAAGCAAATATGGTATTGGCCGACATGAAAGGTTCGCCAAAATCCTTGCAAAGTAGCGGTATTACAGGTGATTTATCAGCGGTGCAAGGTAAGCGTACCATAACAGGCACCTTTTCATCGCCCTTTACAGGCAACATTGAAAACTTGATTTTTGATTTGCCCAAACTTGCTGGCAATTTAGATATTAAAGACCCCAGCCTGCCAAATGGCGGTATGAAAGGATCTTTTAACTTAGGTGCTCACACTGAAATTAAAAATGAAATTGCCAAAAGCCAATTTAATTTAACTATTGATGGCGTAACCAAGCTCAATGGTGATGTTGACGTGGCAGGATTTAAAAAGTCGAATATTAAATTTAACTTAAACGCCGACCAGTTGGATTTAAATAAATTACTGGTGAAATCCGCTGCATCGGCAAAACCTGCGAATGACAAGCCCGCCGATATGTCAGCACTCAATAACATGACAATAGACGGTAAACTCAATGTAGGCAGCATTGCTTATGATAAGTATCGTATTTCTGGTTTAAATGTAGGAGTCAAAGCTGATGGCGACAAGCTTGCTCTGAGTGGGCTAAACTTCAAAGTAGATAATAGCCAAATTAAAGGCAGTGTTGGCATTACGCATTTTTCAAAACCGCTTTATACATTCGATTTAGATATTGACCAACTCGACGTTGATAAATATGTGGCAGCATCTCCCGCAGATAAAAAAGCCAGTAATAAACCTACCGATTTAAGTGCGCTAAAAGCGCTGAATGCTGACGGCGTATTGCGTATTGGTAAGTTTAAATATGGTAAAACAAATGCTTCTAATATTGTTATTAACTTAAAAGCCGATGGACAAAAACTCGCACTAAGCCCATTTAGTGGCAAAGTGGACGATAGCCAAATTAAAGGTAGCTTTGCCATTAGCCAATTTGAGCGACCTGCTTATGCATTTGACTTAGATATTGACCGCGTAGATGTGAATAAATATGTGACCGCAAGCACCAGTAACGCGCAAAAGAGTGAACAACCAGCTGATTTAAGCGCACTAAAAACTTTGCTGGCTGATGGCAGCCTACGTGTTGGCTCATTAAAGTATGAGCAATACCAAGTCAGCAATCTTAAGTTCAGTTTAAAAGCAGACGGGCAAAAACTTCAGTTAAATCAGCTAGTTGTAAAGCTGGATGATAGCCAAATCAATGCGAACATTGGCATCACTCAGTTTACTAATCCAACTTACAACTTTGATGTTAATGTTGATAAATTGGATGCAGATAAGTATATCGCTAAGGGTCATTCAGAAAGTAAAGGTGCAGGTGATACACCTATAGATTTGAGTGCCCTAAAAAAGTTGAACGCCACCGGCGAGGCGAAAATCGGCTGGCTTAAGTTAGCTAATGTTAAAACCCAAAATGTGAATTTAGGTTTAAAAGCCGATAATGGCATTGCAACTCTTGCACCGTTTTCTGCCAATTTATATCAAGGTAGCATGGCTGGCGCGCTAACCGTAGATGCCCGTAATACACCTAGCATTATATTTAAACAAACGATGAAAGGAGTTTCTGTTGGCCCGCTGATGGTAGATGCTATTAAAAATGACATGCTATCTGGTACTGGCACAGTAAATGTGGATGTTGCCACTCAGGGCAATACGGTAGGTGCGCTCAAAAAAGGCTTGGCTGGCAATGCCTCACTCAGCCTTGCCGACGGCGCTTTAAAGGGCGTGGATATTGCTGGTTCGATTAGAGAACTTAAAAATAAAGTAAATATTCTCAAAGCCAAAGATGCAAGTGCAGATCAATCTAAGAAAACTGATTTTAGTGAGCTGACTGCCACCTTTAACATTAAAAACGGCGTGGCGCGCAATGAAGACCTAGCGATGAAGGCGCCTATTTTGCGCCTAGCTAAAGGCGATAGCCGCGGAGATATTGATATTGGCAATGAAAAAATCAACTATCTTGCTAAGCCCACCATTGTAAAATCTCTCAAAGGACAAGGAGGAGCAGATTTGGATAATTTGGCTGGTATTGCAATCCCACTCAAAATCTCTGGCACATTTGCTGAGCCAAAATATAGCTTAGACTTTGCTGCTGTTGGTAGCGCCCTAGCTAAATCCAACTTGCTTGATAAAGTAGGCGGTGAAAAAGGAGCGATGGCTAAAGAACTTCTTGGCAACGAAAATAAGGCAGATGCCATAAGCAATATTTTGAATAAGAAAAAATCCACAGAAACACCATCGGCTAGTGGCACAGAAGCACAATCAGCAGCAGAAGAAAAACCAAAATCTTTAGAAGATCAAGCCAAAGAAAAAGCTGAGAAAAAACTTAAAAAATTACTGAAATTTTAATGACTGACTTTGCGCTGCGGGTAATAGCTTGGCAAAAACAGCATGGCCGACATGATTTACCATGGCAAAACACGATAAATCCCTACGTTATTTGGGTATCAGAAATCATGTTACAGCAAACGCAAGTTACTGCGGTTATTGGTTATTTTCTGCGATTTATGGTGCGCTTTCCCGATATTGCCAGCCTTGCTAACGCTACACAAGAAGAGGTATTGCAGTACTGGAGCGGTCTTGGATACTACTCGCGCGCGCGTAATTTGCATCAAGCGGCACAAAAAATAACGCGTGATTTTTCAGGAATTTTCCCACATCAGTTTTCAGACATATTAAGTCTATCTGGCATTGGTCGCTCCACAGCTGCAGCCATTTCTACCTTTGCTTTTAATATTCCGCAGCCTATATTAGACGGTAACGTCAAGCGCGTATTTGCCCGACATTTTTTAATTGAAGGTTGGACAGGAACCCCTAAAATAGAAGCACAATTGTGGCAAATAGCCGAACTACATATGCCAACTATTGATGCATCTCCTTATACGCAAGGGCTGATGGACTTAGGCGCAACGATTTGCACTCGGACTAAACCCAAATGTCAAGTATGCCCCTTACTAAGCAGCTGCGGGGCATACATCCACAAGCGTGAAAGCAAGCTACCAACACCTAAGCCACGTAAGCCTATTCCACTAAAGCAGACTACCATGCTGATTTTGCGTTGTGGCAACGAAATTTTGCTTGAAAAACGTCCTTCAAATGGAATTTGGGGTGGGCTGTGGAGCTTTCCAGAGATAGAAGCGCATGAAATTGCCACTGAAATTGCATACAGCAAGTTTGGCTTAAATGTTGAACCAGAAGAACCTCTTGAAAACATTGAGCATGCATTTACACACTTTAAACTAGCCATTACCCCACAGCCTCTAATCGTTTTATATCAGCCAAAAAGATTGGTTAGCAACACTATTTGGCTTCCCATAGAAGACGCTATTGACGCGGCCATTCCTGCGCCCGTGCGCGGCATCTTAAACAAACTTAACATGAGCCAATCTTAAACACAAAAGCAGCGTAACATATTGTTACAAAAAGGGATTAGCCCAAACGGGTTATTGCATCTTGCGCGCTAGCCTCTACAATGCGACCTAATCGGCACATGTTTTGCTTAACTAATCTGCAGAGAGTTACTCCTAGAATAGCAAAAGCGAATATAAATTAGCCCAATAAATTATCTAACTATATGAATATTAAAAAAATATTATTAATTGCTAGCCTACTTTTAAGCAGCCATAGTTTGGCTGATGAAGTAGCTATCAATGTTGAATCTTCATCAACTTTGCAGCATGAGGTTGATCCTTTTAGTTCTGACTCAACACCAACCGCTGAGGTAGTACCCGTTGAATTAGAGGCACCTGTGGTCAACACTTTAGAAGTGAAGAAGTCGCTAAACAACCCTAATTCAATGTTGGTTGAAATGGCTTTTAACTTTAAAAAAGGTGAAAACTCGCCTCGTAATTACGCTGAAGTGGCTGAAAAGTATTGTAAAGCAGCAAAATATGGCGATGCAGATGCACAGTATGCGCTAGGCTGGATGTACGCAAACGGTCGTGGCGTAGAAGAAAATAAGAAAATCGCTGTGCAGCTTTATACAATGGCAGCCGAACAAGGTCATGCACGTGCAAAAGAGTCGCTGACTTATTTTGAAGATATCACGCCAGAGTCTACATTACTAGCATGCCTATTACCTGATCCACCCGCCAAGCCTGTTGTAGGCACTTCCATCAATTCGCCAGATGCCATAGGCACAAATGAGAAACAAGAAATTACTGCTAGAACCGCTGCCTTGTTTAAATCCAAGGCGAGTATTTTAAAAATAGTCAAAAAATTAGCACCTAAATATAATATTGACGAAAATTTAGCCATGTCGTTTATTGCAGTGGAATCAAATTTTAACGTCCAAGCGACTTCAGCAAAAAATGCGCAAGGATTAATGCAGCTTATTCCTGAAACTGCGGCGCGATTTGGGGTTAAAGATGCTTACAAAGCCGAAGATAATATCAAAGGTGGGTTGGCCTATTTACAATGGTTGCTGGCCTATTTTGAGGGCGATGTTGAATTAGTGGCAGCCGCTTACAATGCTGGCGAAGGTGCGGTAATGAAATATAAAGGTGTGCCACCCTATGCTGAAACACAGCAGTATGTGAAAAAAATTGCCAAACTTTATAACAATACAACGCATCCTTATAAAGAAAATTTAATTAAATCATCGCCTTTTTCTAAAAAAATCAAAAAAACAGTTGGCTAGAAACCTTATCGGCAGAGCTAAGATACCGATAACTGCGCTCTAAATATAAAGTTGTGATTTGCTTAATTTAGCAAAATCGTCGCCTTAAAGAGACATTTAAAAGCTCTTAGCAATCATAAGGTTAGCAGCAATATAATCTCACTTGTCGCAAATTTGCGACAAGTTGAGTTGCGACAACATTTTAAATATTATTTATCCAATTGATTTTAAAGGGAATTATTTTTTGGCATAAGCTTTGCTAACTACTGATTAAGCAAATCGCCAAATCAGAAATAACCTTAATAAATCGAGGAGTACGAGAGAATGTACCACCACAAAACAAAACGATTAATAACGCCAGCAATGTTAATGCTGGGTATTTTAAGTACAACCGCACATGCTGCAAAACTAGAGTTAGGTACTGTCGGAGCTGGCTTTAGCTATAACGATATATACGACTATAATGATAGTGATTATGTGAGTGAAGAAAATATTGCCTCTGATACACTCTATTTCAGTCTGACAGATGAGCAATCTGTGTATTTTTTTGCTGATAGTTTTAACTTCACTAATCCCTCTGTTTCTGAATTCCGTCAAATTGATATTCTAGATGTTGATAAAACTATTGCAGGCCAACATGATAATAATTGGATAGCAAGTATTGGCGATTATTACAAAGGCTTAGATGGTGGTCCTTCTAGTTTTAGCTGGGTGTTGGGGCCAGGTAATTATCAAATCAACTATAAATCTACTGGCTTAGAACAAAGCTTTACCTCTACTCGCGTGGTAGGCACTGCGGTTGAAGGGCTGGGTGATTACCGATTAGGCTTGGTGGTTGGTAATGCAGTTATTCCGACTGACCCCAATCTGCCAGCTGTACCTGAGCCAGAAACTTACGCCATGATGCTTGCCGGGCTTGGTTTAATTGGGTTTTCTACTCTTCGTCGTAAAGTTGTCACTAAAACGTCTTAACTGCCTGCATTTTCAAGTGCAAATAACACCCGCTTGGCGCAACACTAGGCGGGTTTTTATTTGAAAACTGAAATTAGTGTAGTTGATTAAGTTCAAGCGCCCTTAATTTTGGCGCAATTTTCGCGGTAACCGCCACTACACCTAAGGTCATCAGGCCGCCAAATATCACCGATGGTACCAAACCCATCAGTTTTGCTGCAACCCCCGATTCAAATGCGCCAAGTTCATTAGAAGACCCAATAAATATGCCATTGATGGCCGATACTCGCCCGCGCATGTGGTCGGGAGTGGCGAGTTGCATAATGGTTTGACGCATGACCACAGAGACACCATCGCACACCCCTGACAGGGCCAATATCACTCCAGCTAACCAAAAATTGCTCACCAAACCAAAGCCAATAATGCACAAACCAAAGCCTGCTACCGCACTTAAAAGCCAGCGTCCTGCATGCTTATTAATGGGGTGACGAGTGAGCCAGATACCTGTCAAAATTGCTCCAACCGCTGGCGTTGAGCGCAAAAAACCCAACACTTCAGGCCCAATCTGGTAAACATCTTTCACAAACGCAGGCAACATCGCTACTGCACCACCAAATAGTACGGCAAACATATCCAGCGACAATGCGCCCAATAATATTTGATGGCTAAAAACAAAGCGCAGACCTTCTCCAATGCTCGTCATCACGGGAGCGCTTGGCAAAGGTGGTGGCTCTTTTATTCGAATAGATGTGATGGCTAAGGCCGCGCCTATGCAAAGTATTATCGCCATTAAATATGCGGCATCTTTACTGGCAAAGCCTACCAATAAGCCACCAATAGCAGGGCCTATCACCAGTCCCGCCTGAAAAACTGAGCTACCTATACTTGCGGCACGCGCATATTCCTCCCGCGCAATAATAAGCGCAAATAGCGAGCTATGACTTGGTGAAATAAATGCTCGCCCTATACCCGTGAGTGCAAATGCCGCGTAAATCCACAATGTACTGCCAGATGCCAGCCATCCAGATGAGATAATCGCTAATGAAATGGCGCTTAATCCCAGCAAACATGCAGCCAATGCCCCAAAAAAGCGGCGCGAACAATGATGGTCAACTGCATAACCAGCAAATAACGCGCTGGCAAAATAAGGAACGACCTCAACCAAGCCAATTAAGCCTAATGATAGCGTATCGCGTGTAATTTCATAGACATGCCAGCCCACTGCAACTGCCATAATTTGGTACGCGAGTACAATTAACACGCGAAAAGCTAATAATTTAAGAAAAGCGTGTTGATGATTGGTAAAAATGGGATGAGATAAAATGCGCATCGTCACATTATAAAATTAAACTTAGCGTAATACTTAAAAGCGATAAAACAAAATCAGCGTAAAATAGTGCTCTTAGTGCAGTGAATAAAGCAGTAAGCAAGCGAAAACTTGCCGATGAGTCATCGTTGACCCAGTGCGATTCTGCTGATATAGATTGGGCGCACTAACCTTCATATTGATAAAGGTTTTTATATTGATTTTTCAACATATCAAATGCATCGCGCTGGCAGCCGCATGGATACTGGCTTGCAGGCCTACACTTGCGACCTCAGCAGAAAATGGTGATATAAAATCCGCACAAATCACGGTGTTTGTGACCGTAGATTGGGAAGGTGCGTGGCTTGAAAATGACAATATTGCAGCCATGCAAAGTTTTCGCAAAAAGTTTCCACACATTCCCATGTTGCAGCTGCTCAACCCGGCCTATTTACTCAAGCAAGAGGTGAATAAAGACGTAGCCATTGCGCAAATCAAATCCACCTTTTTACCTGAAGACACACAAGGTTTGCACGTGCATGCTTGGAAATCTTTAGTGCAATACTGCCAAGTGCCTTACCAAAGCAGTTACTCATACTCGGGTGAAAATGAAGCTTGCGAAACGGGCGATTGCGGCTATACTGTTAGCTTGGAATACGCTTACTCTGAAGCCGATTTAACCAAACTTTTGGCTTGTAGCCGCGATTTATTAGTGCAACAAGGCTTTGCCAAACCCGTGCATTTTCGCGCGGGCGGCTGGCAGATGGGGCCAAGACTCGCAAACGCCTTACAAACTAACGGCTTTGTGTGGGACAGCTCGCGCATTGATGCCAACTTATTGACCACACGTTGGCACGCAGAGAGTGGCATCATCAAAATGACCAGCGCTTTGCATCAAGGCAGCACACCACTTGAGCAACCGTTTGAATTAAAAACGGCAGATGCACAACATGCGGCCTTAATTGAATTTCCAAATAATGCCGCGCTGGCTGATTACACCAATACCAAACAAATTGTAGAACTATTTAAGCAATTGATTTTAAATAAGAAAGAAATAATGGTGCTGGGCTTTCATCAAGAAACCGCCGATATGTATTTACCGCATTTAGAAAAAGCCATACCGCTCATGAACGAGATTGCGCAAGAAGCGAATGTGCAGTTAAATTGGGCAAGCCATTAAGCTATTTTAGCCAGGCAATATTGCTTAAAATTTAAGCAATTTTCACCCGAGAGAATTTTACCCCTCTGCAAGCCCCATGGATACTGGATTTCGCGTGTGAATAATCCGCTTTAGCGGATATATTCCACGGTGATGCCAAGCACTGGTACAGAGGTGGTCTAATGAAGACTACTGATTTTATAACCATAATTCACAATTTTTTATGGTAAATTTGGCTAGTTTTTATTTGGGGACACGCCATAAATACCAACTGGCAATGCTGCGATAAGGCGACCAAACTTTACTCATTTCTAGCATTTCTTTGCGTTTTGGTGCAATGTCCAAGCTTTTCAAGCGTTTGTACCCTTGTTGCACGCCAAAATCATCCGCAGGCATAATATCCATGCGCCCCAAAGTGAACATCAACAACATTTTCACTGTCCACTGACCGATGCCTTTCAACTTCACCAAGCGCGCAATTAAGGCTTCATCCGTCATCGTATTTGCCTCGGCACGTGTTGGCACTAGGCCACTTAACGCACCCTCGGCAATCCCCTTAAGCGTTACTATCTTTCTGCCCGAAAAACCACATGCACGTAAATCATCAAAAGGCGCGTGAATGACCTCTTGGGGTGATGGAAAAGCGCCGAAATATGCAGTGAATTTAGCCAAAATAGCATCGCCTGCCTTGGGATGAAGTTGCTGATAAGCCACCGCCCGCATGAGCGCTTCATAAGGCTCTTGCGTATCATTAGAGGCTAAAGTGCAAGTGCCCACTAGCGCGATTAGCTGAGCTAAATCAGCATCAAGTTGAGATAAAAATGCGCAGGCTTGGCTATGGTTGGCTGTCAACAATTAACCTTTAAACTTTGCCTTAATGCGTAAAAATGCTTGCGTTAAGGCATTACCATCTAGTTGATAATGTTTATGCAAAGGCTGTTTAACTTCCCAAGTCACTTTTGTTCCGGCAGGAAAAGTCACCAAATCGCCTTTACCAAAACTATATTTATTGCCGCAACAAGTGGTCACATCGCATTGTCCGTCTAAAATATAGGCAATTTCTTGCTCGTGAAAAACCCAAGGGAAAGTAGAAACCTCTTTTTGCCAAGTTGGCCATTTACTGACATTGAGCGCATCCAGACGGCTTTGCGCAGGATTTTTTTCTATGGTGATTTCATTTACGGGTGTTTGGCTCATAAGGTTTCTTTAAAAGATTGAAGATGTGCTATTTTAACGCATCAAGCCATGTTACATAGGCTATTTTCGCAGTAAAATGAGCGCTGTCTATTCAATCTATCATCAACAGGAAAAATGCATGCACGCCCAATTTAAAACTTTATGTACATTCAGTCTGGCTTTATCACTCACAGCGTGTAGCACAATCAACCTCAACCCGTTTAACTCAGGCACAAAAGAAAGTTCACGTGTACCCGCCAATGCTATTTCTTACATTTGCGAGGGCAATAAGCAGTTTTACGTGCGCATGCTTAATAACGGCAATGAAGCTTGGCTCATTTACCCAGATCATGAAGTTTCCCTCAGCAAAGCGGCGGCTAGTAACCGCTATACCAGCGGCGCCATTGCTTTGGTAATCAATGGGGATGAAACGACTTTAAATGATGGTGAAAAAATTGCTTATACTGCTTGTAAAGCACAGTCAAAAAAGTAAGCCTTTTGCGTCAAAACCATAATTAAAAAATGGTTGAAGTAAACAAAAAATAGGCGTAGTTTAAACGATTGTAAATGACTGTTCATTTGGAGAACATCATGGATAACAAATACGGACTTGGCAGCACCAAAGTGGCAACAGAGCACCACGAAACGCATCATAAAACGCCTGTTTTACATGCTACGCACTGTAAATTTTGTGGCGCATCTAGCTTAGTGCTTAGCCCCACCATGCATGATCACCGTTGCACAGAATGCGGCGAATGGCAACTAGACGTACCACATGGCTATTCAACTGGCAGAAGCAGTCACTATTAAAAGCACCTGCAATTTCATCTATTCTTCACTAAAACCCCGCTAAAAATCAAAATTTTAAGAAATTACGCTAAATTTCTCACAAACAGCGTCGTTAATAGTTTTATAATCTTGCCTACCAAAACACCCTTTATTAACAACTCCAAAAGAGAAGATAAATGAATCCAAAAAATGCTGATATTGGCCTAGTTGGCCTAGCTGTGATGGGTCAAAACTTGGCCCTCAATATTGCCGACCACGGCTACACCATTGCGGTTTACAACCGTGACCCCAAAAAGATGCTGAACTTCATTGAAGAATGCAAAAAAAATGAGCCCTCCGCCGAGCGCGTTGTAGGTCATGCTGATTTAGCCTCATTTGTATTAAGCATTAAACGCCCACGCAAAATTGTTTTATTAGTAAAAGCAGGTAGCGCGACTGACGTGACTATTAATGCTTTATTGCCTTTCTTAGAACAAGGCGACATCATCATTGACGGCGGTAATGCATTGTGGACAGACACGATTCGTCGCGAAAAAGAACTCGCTGTAAAAGGCATTGATTTCATCGGTTCTGGCGTATCAGGTGGCGAAACTGGTGCACGTTTCGGTCCAAGCTTAATGCCATCTGGCACACGCAAAGCTTGGGCTAGCTTAGAACCAATTTGGCGTGATATTGCCGCTAAAGTGGATGCTGAAACAGGCGAACCTATGGAAGGCGGCAAACCTGGAAAACCAGTCGTTGGTGGCTTCTCATGTGCAGAATATATTGGCCCAGATGGCGCTGGTCACTACGTTAAAATGGTGCACAATGGCATTGAGTACATCGACATGCAGTTGATTTGCGAAGCATACTGGTTGATGAAAAACTTGCTCGGCATGCCAGCAGATGAAATCGGTAAAGTGTTTGCTGAGTGGAACAAAGGCGAATTATCAAGCTTCTTGATTGAAATTACTGCCGACATTCTGCAACAGAAAGACCCGATGACCAAAGGCTTCTTGGTTGACCAAATCTTGGATACTGCTGGCCAAAAAGGTACAGGCCAATGGACAGCAGCCAACGCGCTCGAACTTGGCGCACCTGCTAATGCAATTGCCGCTGCGGTTTATGCACGCGCACTTTCAAGCTTAAAAGAAGAGCGTGTTGAAGCGAGCAAAATCTTAAAAGGCCCAACACCTGTGCAAGAGAAAGACAAAAAAGCAATTATTGAAGCAATTAAAAACGCTTTATATTGCTCAAAAATCTGCGCTTACGCACAAGGCTTCCAGCTTATTGATAAAGCGCAAGTGGCATACAACTGGAAACTTAACTTTGGTGAAATTGCGCAAATTTGGCGCGGTGGCTGTATTATTCGCGCACGCTTCTTGCAAAAAATCACCGAGGCTTACAGCCGTAACTCTCGCCTGAAAAACTTGATGCTTGACCCGTACTTTACCCAAGCCATGAACGACGGCCAAGCTGGCTGGCGTAAAGTGATTGCCCTGGCAGTGACTAACGGCATTCCTGCGCAAGGTTTCAGCGCGGCGATGGCTTACTACGATGGTTACAGAAGTGCCGACTTGCCAGCAAACTTGTTACAAGGCCAACGTGACTACTTTGGTGCGCACACTTATGAGCGTAAAGATCAGCCACGTGGTCAGTTCTACCACCTAGATTGGCCTGAAGCTGGCCGTCCGCAGTTAGAAGTTTAATGCGCAATTAGCGTTGTGAAAAAGGGCAGAATTTCTGCCCTTTTTTATTAATGTATAACTATCTGGATAGTTTCTTTTGACTAGACTTTAAACTCACCAAAATACTAATCCCTAATACTGAAATAACAACGCCAAGAGAAACTGCTACAGGTATTTTTATCCACTCCACAATCAACATTTTTGCACCCACAAACATAAGCACCACAGCTAGTCCATATTTGAGCAAATGAAAACGCTCTGCCATGTCTGCTAATAAAAAATATAACGCTCTCAGGCCTAATATTGCAAAAATATTAGATGTGAATACGATAAATGGGTCGCTAGTAATAGCAAATATCGCTGGAATACTATCCATCGCAAATATAACATCTGAAACCTCAACAAGAATTAAGACTAAAAACATTGGGGTAAACCAACGCACGCCTTTTTCAACAATCCAAAACTTATCTCCATGATAGTCATTGGTAATACGCATATGCCGACGAAGCCAAGTTAGTATTGGGTTTTGCTCTAAATTTGGCTCCTTGTCTGCAAAAATAAACATCTTAATGCCCGTAATCAACAAAAATGCGCCAAACAGATAGAGTACCCAGTGAAACTGCGCTATTAGCCATGCGCCCAGTAAAATCATTAATGCTCTGAGAATAATGGCCCCTAACACACCGTAAACCAGCACACGCTTTTGAAATTCAATGGGCACGGCAAAGTAAGAAAACAGCATGACAAATACAAAAATATTGTCCATGGCCAAGGTTTTTTCTAGCAAATATCCCGTGAGATATTCCATTGTTTTGGCATCGGCTAGTGTCCTGCCTGCAGTTTGGTTTAACCAAGCCCATAAAATAGCCCCAAATAACAACGCAAGTGCAAACCAAATTAATGACCAAGTTAGCGCTTCTTTTGAGCTAACTTTATGCGCACCTTTGCGCCCCAAAGCAAACATATCTACAGCCAGCATAAGTAGAACAAATATGCCAAAGCCCGCCCACATCCACCATGTTCCTATTGATTGCAATTCATTCATTTTTTTACTCTTTTCTAATTAATTATCTAGTGCTCTTTAATTAAAGCCTCATCCAAATGCGATGTCCACTCACGCCAAACTGCCCATGCCACTGTTAGCACAATCGGCCCAATAAAAAGGCCTACCAAACCAAATGCTAATAGCCCGCCTAATACGCCAAACAACACTAATAAAAAAGGCACAGGGCTAACACTGCTAATAAATAATGGACGCAAAAAGTTATCCAGTTGACTCACCACCACTGCCCCCCACAGCCACACACCTATCGCAGCACCAGTTTCACCTTGCAATAACAGCCATAAACCAGCTGAACCCCAAGCTAAAGGGGTACAAAATGGAATAAGCGCTAACACCATGGTCAGCACCCCAAATAGAACTGGCGAGTTTAGGCCAGCAACCCAATAACCTAAACCTGCCACAATGCCTTGAACAAAAGCTGTGAGCAAAACCCCATAAACAACTGCGCGCGTGGTAGTACCAACTGCATGTAAATAATCATGCACTTGAACACCGATGAAACGTGCTAACACCTGACGTAGCTCGGCCACTATGCGCGTGCCATCGCGATAAAAGAAAAACAAAATAACAATCACAAGAATTAGCTTGACTAAATTTTTGCCAACATCGCCAGCGATAGATGCTAAATCATGGCCATTTGTAGAAATCCAGGTTTTGAGCGCAACACTCAGCCCTTGTGGATGCGCGACTAATTGCGTGTGCTGCTGCGTTAGCCATTCACCAAACCAAGGCAAAGCTTTTAAGCCTTCAGGTAAAGGTGGCGGATTAGCGAGTAAGTTTTGCAGCGTAGGATACAGATAGCTTAACTCTTGCTGAGCCAACCAGATTAACCAAAGTAGCGGTATAAATAATGCTAAAGCCGCGAGCAGTGTGGTAAGACTTGCCGCTAATGTGTCGCGGTTTTTGCACCAACGACGAATGCGCATCGCTACTGGCCAAGAAGCATAAGCTAATATGCCTGCCCAAGCGATAGGTACCAAAAAAGGCGTCACTACCATAAAGGCCAACAGCGCCAAGCCTGCTAAAGCAAGCCATGGAACAATGCGTCTGCTGACTTGGCTATTTTCACGCATGATCACTTTACCTTGCTGACATGACTGCCAGCCGCAATTTTGTCCATCGTAGCAAACATCACGCCTGAAACAACCAGCGTAAAATGGATGCCTACCAGCCAAGCCAGTTGTTCATTGCCATTCGATTCAGCCAACACTTCTTTTACGTTGATAAAATATTTAAGCAACTCGATGCCAGAAATGGCAACGATAGAGCCGATGAGTTTAAGTTTTAAATCAGAAAATCCAACATGACCCATCCATTCAGGACGGTCTTCATTGTCGCCAGTATCAATTTTGGAAACAAAGTTTTCGTAACCAGCGAAAATGATAATCAGCAGTAAGTTGGCAACCAGCGTAATATCAACTAAGGTCAAAATGCCCAGTAGAGCAGCACCGCCATCCCCACCAAATACGGTGGGAATTAAGGCGAAAAATGCCTTAACAAACTTCACTAATAGCAGGGCAATACCTGCTATTAAGCCAATATAAAACGGCACTAGCAGCCAACGGCTTCCAAACATAAAGTGTTCTAAGAACAATTCAACACGCTTCATTTTCATATATATCTCAGTTTTAAGAATTGCTGCGTAATGCTGTTATGCGTTCTGACAAGTCTGGATGGCTTGAAAACAATCGTTTGAAACCACTTGAGCCGCCACCAGAGATGCCAGAAGCCACCATTTGTTTAGGCAAAGCAGATGGCGTATGCTCAGCTTGTAAGCGCTCTAATGCCGCAATCATTTTTTTGCTGCTAGAGAGTTTAGCCGCACCTGCATCTGCCCTAAATTCGCGCTGACGTGAGAACCACATCACAATCATCGAGGCCAATACACCCAACACCAATTCGGCAACAATCATGGTGACAAAAAATGCTGGCCCTGTGCCTTTTTCAGTTTTAAAGATAACTTTATCAACCGCGTAGCCAATCACGCGGGACAAGAACATGACAAAGGTATTCACCACGCCCTGAATCAACGTGAGCGTGACCATGTCGCCATTTGCAATATGTGAAACTTCATGCGCGAGCACGGCTTCGGCTTCGTCTTGGCTCATTTTGTTGAGCAAGCCAGTGGATACCGCCACTAGCGAGCTATTTTTGGTCATGCCCGTTGCAAAGGCATTCACTTCGGGTGAATCAAAAATAGCCACTTCTGGCATTTTAATGCCGACCATATCGGCCTGTGTGCGTACGGTCTTAAGTAGCCAAATTTCTGTTGGCGTTTTTGCCTCTTCAATCACCACCGCGCCAGACATGCGTTTGGCCGACCACTTAGACATTGCCAATGAAATAAACGCACCACCAAAGCCCATAATGGCGGCAAAAGCTAGCAGGTTTTTAAGGTCTAGTCCGTTAGCGTTTAAATAAGGTTCTACGCCAAGAATGCGCATGGTGACCGATAACACCAGCATGATGGCAAGGTTGGTGGCTAAAAAATATAAAATGCGTTTCATTGCAAACTCCATAAACAATCAATTTTGAGCACTTAAAATAAACTTTGGCTTGCTCATGACAAAGTCAAAAAAACAACGACCAAATTAATTTTCCGAGGCTGGCGGAATGGGTGCAGACTCATAGGAATGCTCTCTAAATTTTCCTAATCGCCGGGTTAAAGTGCGTGCGCAACGATCACTCGCCCGATCAATTGCAACATATAAATCTGCTTCAGTATCTTCGACAACAATATTATTGTGCCCTGCCAACGCCAAGCTTATTTGACATCTTTTATCCACACCACCGCGTGGGCCGTTAATATCCGCAAGGCTCACCTTGACGTGCATGATATGCCCATCGTTTCTATCAAGTGCAAACTGCATGCGACGTGAAACGTGACTACGGATACCGTCGGTTAATGAAAATCCATTGGTTTGAATATCAAGTTGCATCTTAAATCTCCTAAGTAAGCATTAAGGTGTGTACATACTATGGCAATTAACACATCGTAAAAATAAAGATTATACTGATTAATAATTCGTAAAAAACTGATGATAAAACAAATTGGAATTTAATTATGCTTAACTACAAACAATTACATTATTTTTGGCAGGTAGCGCGCGCTGGTAGTATTGCGCGCGCTAGCGAGCAATTAGATCTCACGCCACAAACCCTTAGTGGCCAAATTGGTCTTTTAGAAGCGTCTTTAGAGGCCAACTTATTTCGCCGCGTTGGACGCGGATTAGAGCTAACTGAAACAGGGCGTTTAGCACTATCTTATGCAGATGAAATTTTTGAAATAGGCGCCGAGATGGAGCAGGCACTAAGCGGCGGCACAGTGAGACAAATCACGCAGTTTCGGATTGGTATTGCCGATGTGATGCCAAAGTCGATTGTATATCGTTTGTTAGCGCCTGCAATCACACTTAATGAACCAATAAAAATCATCTGCCGAGAAGATAAGTTGGAAAAGTTGTTAGGTGACTTGGCGATACATCGTTTAGATTTAGTCTTATCCGACCGACCCATGCCGGCAGAAATGGATATTAAAGGCATCAATCATAAACTTGGCGAATGCGGACTGAGTTTTTTTGCGGCGCCTGCACTTGCTAAAAAATATGGGGCTAACTTTCCCGCCAGTCTTAATCATGCCCCAATTTTAGTGCCAAGCTTAGATACTGCCATGCGTGGCAGACTGATGCGCTGGTTTGATTTGCAACGATTACGTCCGCAAATAGTGGGGGAGTTTGACGATAGCGCCCTGATGAAAGCTTTTGGTCAGGCGGGAATCGGCATTTTTACTGCGCCTTCAGCAATAGCAGATGAAATTGCGCAGCAATATGGGGTGGTTGTGATAGGCCAAGTGAATGACGTGCTGGATTTTTATTACGCAATTTCAGTAGAGCGAAAATTTGAACATCCTGCTGTGGTGGCCATTCGAGAAACGGCTAAGCAAGATTTGTTTGCCGCATTCGACTAAGCTAATTTTTGATAGCATAATTCACTACTTTTTGTTGATTTAATTATCCCGAGGATTTTTCATGCCTCTGGAAGCCTCATGGATACAGGCTTGCAGAGGTGGTGAAATGATGTTGTGCTATTTTAAGCGTTTAATCCGATAAATTTCGACTAAATAAATTGAGCGCTAACTGATAGCCTATCATCGCAGTTTGGGCATCATAACGCGCATCACCATCACGCATAAAAGCGTGCAAGGCATTAAATTCGTGCCAAGTAAAAGTGATATTGGCAGCATTTAATTTAGCTTGAATATCGGCGCGGTCTTTAGTGGGAATATACGGATCTTGTCTGCCCCAAATCATCAGTAATTCACCCTTAATTTCATTGAGGCGGTCCATACTGTGTTGACCGGGTTTATTGGGAATCAGTTTACCGTTGAGATCAGTCGCATAAAAACAAGCAGTGGCTTTAACCTCTGGCTGTAAAGCAGCGCGAAACGCCAAATGCCCACCAATGCAAAAGCCCATCGCGCCGATGTTGCCATCAAACCAAGTTTGCTGTTTGGCAAAATCTATCATAGCAAGGTTGTCTGAATCGTAACTTTGCACATCTTTTTTTTCTTTGTCCGCGTTGCCTTTATTGCGGCCCGCTTCATCATAGCCCAGCACCGTGCCTATTGGGTTAAGCTCATGAAAAACTTCCGGCACTAGCACCACATAGCCGTGACTGGCCATAATGCGCGCTGCGCTGGCTATCGGGTCTGTTTGTTGAAAAATCTCTGAATAAAATAATATGGTAGGGTATTTTTTATCGCCAACGGGCTGGTGAATATACGTGCGCATTACGCCTGTAGCCGTGTTGATGTCGGACATTGAGCTGGTGATTTTCATGATTTAAACTCTCAACAAATAATGTAGCTATTGTACAATGTTGCTTTATAAACGACATCATTCAGCCGATTTATTTACTCATGCAACTCCTCAATGAAAAAGCGATTAAAGCTGGACGTGAAGCGTATTTAACTGAGCGTATGGCCAAAAAATTATATTCGGCCAGTCTAAGCTCGCCAACCACAGGTTTGATGACATGATGACCACGGCCAAGCGCTACGAATGCACAGTGTCAGTAGAGGTTGAATTTTTAGCCGAACAATCTGATGTGGCGCAAAATCGTTATGCGTTTGCATACCATATCAAAATCACCAATACGGGTAGTGTGCCTGCACAATTGATTAGCCGCCATTGGATTATTACTGATGCGAATGGCAACCAACAAGAGGTGAAAGGACTTGGCGTGGTGGGTGCGCAGCCGCTATTGGCGCCACAACAACGCTATGAATATACCAGCGGCACCGTGCTTAATTCACCCGTTGGCGAGATGCGTGGCACTTATCAAATGGTGGCTGATGACGGCACGCAATTTGATGTAGAGATTCCAGCTTTTGTATTGAGTATGCCCAGAGTATTACACTAAAAATGTTACCTCAACTGTCAGTATTGAAAAAGGCTTAACTTTTGACCAAAAAATTTGCTGCTTTTATTTTAGTTACCATCACCATTGTGCTAGCACTAAGCGGCTTGTCATCATGTGCTAGCAACCCTCCCGCACCGATAGTGACGATGCCTGCCCCCAAGTGTGATTGTGATAAAGTTATTGCTAAGCCTCCTGTAGTTACCGCGCCACCTACAAGCCAAGCATTACCTGAAACAAAAACTCCTGAGCCCAAAATTGCTGACTACGGTTTACTAAAACCTGCCACTTGGGAAGATGTTGACGGCTTTGCCGCCAATGCTATAGAAGGAGACCAAGCAAATTTAGCTTGGCCAGCGTGGATGCAAAGCTGTAGCACGCTGATTAATAAACCCGCTTGGAAAAACGTCTGCAGCCTTGCTAACAGCCTTAACTTGAAAACAGCAGGAAAGCCAAACTCAGCGTCAGTACGTGCTTACTTTATGCAATATTTTTCTGTCTATCAAACCACCAATGCAGATGGAACAAGCGATGGTTTAATTACAGGTTATTATGAGCCGCTACTAAAAGGTAGCCGTACAAAAACTGCCAAATATGCTAACCCTTTATACTCTGCGCCTGAAGATTTGGTCACCGTAGAGTTAGAAGGTTTATACCCCGACTTAAAATACAAACGCATCAGAGGCAGGCTGGTTGGTAACAAGCTGGTTCCATATTACACCCGCGCAGAAATTGAAGCTGAAAATTCTCCTATCCAGCAACATGCCTTTATTTATATTGACGACATTATTGATGTATTTTATTTACAAGTGCAAGGCTCTGGACTAGTACAACTTGAGAATGGCGAACAAATACACGTAGGCTATGCGGACCAAAATGGCTACACGTATAACTCTATCGGACGATTATTGGTTGAGCGTGGTGAATTGCCAATTGAAAATGCCTCGATGAACGGCATTAAAAATTGGGCAAAAGCCAACCCCGATAAACTTCGCGACCTACTTAATAACAATCCAAGTTATGTGTTTTTTAGAGAGTTGCCTGCTGGCTTACCTGGGCCGCTCGGCGCCTTAGGCGTGCCTATTTTGGCCGAGCGCGTAGTGGCAATAGACCCTAAATATGTGCCATTGGGCGCACCAGTATTTTTATCCACAACCCAACCTAATAGCACGCAAGCGCTTAAACGCCTGATGATGGCGCAAGATACAGGTGGCGCGATTAAAGGTGGCGTGCGCGCTGACTTCTATTGGGGCTCAGGTTTTGAGGCTGGCGCAAAAGCGGGAGCGATGAAACAGGCAGGCAAAATTTGGGTATTTTTGCCAAAAGACTTTGTATTTCCACAAGCTGCTGCAACGCCCTAAAACGCACATTTTTTAAGCTAGAAAATGTCATCTTCTTTTACACCCGGCTACAAGCCAGTATCCATGCGGGGTTCACATTCGACTTAGTGCGTACGCACTTAGCGAGAATGGGGATGCCAAGTACTGGTACAGAGGCATAAAATTCGCTCGGTGGGTTAATCTGGGTTTATTGCGCCGGTTAAATTGACTAATCTTTCTAAATAATCAAACTCAGCTTGCAAATGCTGGTTGTTTTTTGAGGCAGTTAGAATGTTGCCGTTTTTTACCAACGTATAGCCTTGTGCAGTTAAATAATGCGTAATGGCGCGCTGATGATTCACTTCAAACATGCTTATCATTTGTGAAATAACTGTCAGCACTCTTGCGTGGCTGTCTGTAATTGCGCTATCAATAAGCGCACTTTTAAGGGTGACGACCATCGCCCCTTGACCGTAATCTGCAATGTAATATGCACTTGCATTAAACATACTTGAGGCAATCGAGCCAATGATATGCATATCTATGGGCCGCGCATTTAGCCTGCCGATAGTCAATAAATCTAATTGATGGCTTTCGCCAAAATCTTTGAGTTGCTGAGCTTGCTGCAAAAAGCGTTCGCTGTAACCAGCCTGCGGGTTTGCCCAAGCCCAAAGCCATGTTTGCGAGCCGTGTGAAAATGTACCTAAGGACTGAATGGGAAAATCCAGCCCTTCGCCAAAACTGATTTGACCAATGTCTAAATCTGCGTTCCAGTTGCGGTCACCAATCACCTCATAAAAGCTAATTTGCTTGTGTAGCGCAATACCGCAAACCTGCTCAATCAGTGTTTGCTCGGTTACGCCAATAAATGATAGGTCATTGTTTGTTATCATTTTCGTACATCTTTTAATTAAATTTTTTCAGCAATTTTTTAATGCCTTTACGCCCAAATTTGCGTTTAAAATCTACTTTAAAATCATACAAATAAAATGCGCGCCTCATCGCAGACGTGCATTTTTTGCCCGTATTGGCTAAGTATAAGCCCAAAAATCTCTCACGCCCTGCCCAATGCAGCTTATTACACATGCGCGTTAAATCGGCAATGCGATATTTAAATGGCGTTGGGTGCGTGTAAAACCAAGCACGCGCGGTGTCGATAAGTGAAAAATGCAGTTGCTTGTCATCACTCACTTGCACCAACACATTACCACCCGATAAATCTCTAAAATACGCGCCATTTTTGTGCATTTTATGTAAATATTGTGCAAGCTGAAGATAAGTTTCTTCTGCGCTGACGCTGATATTTTTTTGTTTAAACTCAAACAGTTGATTGCCATTGGCAAAATGCACAAACATTTCCCCCACGTTTGCATCGGCTTGAACATAGCCGCAGATATAAAAGTTTTGCTTAAGTGTGCTATCACCTATTTTTTCAAAAAATGCCACGGGCTGCGCGGTAGCTATCCCTCGGCGTAATAGCTCTACCGCACCGTTCCAACTGCGCTTGGCCTTGCTTGGCTTCAATCGGTCTAAAAAAGCTTTGTGAGGATACATTTTTACGGGTTGTTTAACTGTCACTTGCTTGTCGCCATCACGCGGATCAGGCAATGCCCAAATTGCGTTTCTGGCGTGGCGCAGCGCGGCATTTTTTTGTGGTGCACTTAATTTTTCAGGATGTAAGGCACTGGCTATGACTTGTGCCTCGCTCGCATTTTTTGCGAGAATCATGCCAAACCAGCCATCTTGCTGAAATGGGTAATATTGCAAGCCCTGAATATGCGCATGAATCGCTAAATTTTTTGCCAAGCTAGGCTGTGCATTGACGCTGATTTGCACGCCTTTTAGCCAGCGCAGATAAATGGGCGATTCAGTGATAATAGCTGGCTTTTCGGCCAATATTTCACCGTCACGATGCGAAATTTCAGCTTGCGCAAGGTCTTGCTGTGTATAAATATCTGCCAACAAAGCGACCTTACCGTTAATCGTCCAACAAGCCTGCACTTCATGCGTAGCTGTTTGAAAATGATGGACTTCTAGGCCATTTGCCGTGGCGAGCGCGCCTTGATAATGCGCGCCTTGCACTAACTTTGCTACTGTTTTCATGGCATTAAAACTGGCATGTCGCCAAAAGTTTTTTAGCTCACCATCTACGCTTGCATAATGCGTTACCCGCTCAAGTACGGGGTAAGTGGCATCGTTTAAGCCATCATCAATCAACCCTTCGCGATGGCAAATCAACGCGCCCCAGAATGCTTGGTCTAATGCGCCAGATGCGGCATTTAGCAACATATAGCGCGCAGCGTAATCGGCCTGCTTTTGTTCGCCATCGGGTAGCAGTCGCTCTATTCGATAAATCGCCCAAAATGCCACGGGTGAAATAAAGTGTTCTATGCCAAAATCAGTGCCAATTTTTTTAAGTAAACGCGCTTTTTTGACCAAGTTATACTTAAAACATGTTGCCCAGCGATATTTAAAAATACGGTGGTCAAAACGTTCAGGCTCAGAAACGCGCTCAGAAAATAAATTATTGGTATGAATATCTGGCAACTGATTTTTTGCCTTAAGCATTTTTAAAATGCCAATGTTATAAATAGGCTCAAAATCGGTCACATTGGGTCCTGCCAAAGCAACTCCACTGGCCTTAGCGGTATTAAAGGCGATTTGCCACGCAGCAAAAAAGCCTTCTACCGTATAACCTGCCCAACGCTTGCGATTAATGGTGGAACCAATTTCTATCCGCTTTAAATCGGTTCCATAGCGTTCTAGAACTTGGCTAACAAAGGTTTTCCATGTGGCTTGCTCTGCCAAGCTTTGCATATTTTTAGCGTTAGAGAATGGCTGAATGATATGCAAAGTAATTTGAAATTTCTCTACAATTAAGCGACTTAAAAAGCGCGCATTAAAGTTTTCTAAATCGCCATAGGTAAAATCTAGCCTCACCTGCTCAATGCCTAGTGCACGCAATTGGGAAACGACATAATCATCCATGCCAGCATCAGCACTACTTGCCACGCAAACACCAACAAAATCATCAGGAATTGGATGGTTTAATTGCGGTAAATGACCCTTTTTAACACGCAATTGGCCGCTTAAAATATACATCAATCCTTGACGTATAATCGGCCAAGTGAGCATACTGGGCTGTTTTTTGTTGTGCGGCATAGCTTTGTTCAGGGTAGGCGGTAGCGTTGCTCATTATAAAGCAAATCAGGCAGCAGCACGTTAGCAAGCGCTCGCTTTTCCAGTTCAATAGCATTGTTTGGCGGCGCAGATTCTGTTAAATGCTTGGATTTAACATCATACACGCCATGCGCGGCTGGTTTGCCAGAGCGTAAAACAACCACTTGATTGCCTGAGGGGGTTTCTTCCATCCAACCAAAATTATCGTTATATTGCATCATCGCGCGGCCTAGCGTATTGGGCGCAAGACGGGATAAATCACGTCCTGTCATCGGGTGTTGGCCTTCGATGCCCATCAATGAAAGCATCGTTACGGGCAAATCCATTTGGCTAGCAACACCAGTAAAGCGTTGCGGCTGAATATCTGCCCCCAAAATCAAGCCTGGAATATGGAAGCGCTCTATAGGCACTAGAGTATCACCTCGCACGCGAATATCATGGTCAGCTACAATTAAAAACACCGTGTCTTGCCAATACGGACTGGCTTTGGCTTTTTTGATAAACTCCCCAATTGCATAATCAGCATATTTCACCGCATTATTATCCGTGGCTTTGGGTTGCTCATACAGTTCAATACGGCCATCAGGAAACTCAAACGGTGCATGGTTTGAAGATGAAAATGCAAGGGTAAAAAATGGCTTGCCTGCTTGATGGTGTGCTAATAATTGCTCGTGCGTTTTGTTGAGCAAATCTTCATCCGATACGCCCCAACTGCCCAAAAATACTGGATTTTTATAGTCTTTTTGGTCAACAACATTAGTAAAACCATTTCCCATAAAAAAACTGCGCATATTATCAAAATGGGATTCGCCACCGTATATAAATTCCGTCATATAGCCACGTTTTTGTAGCAAATCAGCAATGGTAAAAAAGTTTTTTTGTGACTTAGAAAGCTTTACTGTGCTGTCCGCAGGTGTTGGTTGAAAACCCGTGATGACCGCCTCGATACCACGCACAGATCGCGTTCCAGTGGCATAAAGTTGCTCAAACCAAATGCCTTCATCTTTGAGTTTTTCAAGGTTGGGCGTCACAGGTACGCCACCGAGGGATTCTACAAAAGTTGCCCCTAAACTCTCTTGCAAAATAATGACCAAATTTAAGGGTTTTTCACGTTTATGGCTAGGCGAGAGCGTGGTTAAAGTTGGAAAATCTGCCTCTTTAGCACCCGTGATTTTAAAAATTTCTTCACGTGGCATTTTGCCGTACACCTCACTTGATTTGGTTTCTTTAATCAAGTTGTAGGCCGAATAAATAACTGAATAACCTGAGTTAAGCACCAAACTATTCACCATATTATCTGGCGTTATGGCAAACAAGGCGGGGTTAGCAGGGCGGTGACCGAGCGAGGAACGAATGGTAAACGCAGCCAATAAAAATATCAGTGGCCAAATCAACCATAATTTTTTGTTAGACCACGATGGCTTAGCAAATTGCCACGGTTGCATAAATCTGCGCGCAAGCCAAAATGCCAACAACGAAAAGCCCACACCTGCAAAAATATGTACTTTAAAACCGCGCCACAACATGCCAAACACCTCATGCGGATATTTTAAATATTCCACAAAAATGCGGTTTGGTCGCACATCGTACTCACCAATAAATCCCGGTGTGGCGGCCTCTAAGAACACCAGCAACACGATGCCTAAAATGACCCAAACATAGCTAAATTTTTGCCAAATTTTAAAGAACTGTTTTGTGGCTAAAATTGGGGCAAGCAATAACGGAATAAGTGCCATTAAAGACAGTTGAATTAAATCTACCCGCACACCTTGCAACAAAACTTGCACTAATTTACCGGTGGCATCCACGCGGCCAAATTTCCAAAAAACTAAGCCCACACGTGAAAGTGACAATATCAGCAAGCCCACCAACAACATGGCAAATAGGGGCGCAAATGGCCCCATTTTGTTTGAAACCCGCCAAATGTTTTGTTTAATACGGTGGAAAAATTGCATGTGCTTTACGCTAAAAAATGATTAACGCACATTATAAAGCCAAAGCGTTATACAGGTAAAAATATCCTCGAGAGAAAACTATGCCTCTGGAATCCGCATGGATACTGGCTTGCAGGGCAGGCAAAAAGAAGACATCAAATAAAATTAAAAAAATTACTGTTTTTTGACTAGAATTTTTGCATCGTTAAAGTTCAGCCCCAACACTTTGCAAATATCTTCAAGATATTTTTTGAGCTGTGTATGCGCACGCAACAAGGCGTTATAAAAGTCTGTTTTGTCCAACGCCACTTTGTGCAGTTGCTCAAAATTTTCATCATTAAAATCATAAAAATGAATGTTGACCACATCGCCCTCTATGGCCATATATTCGCCACAATAAAGATATTGATCATAAATATCACTTTCTTCATTGTCGTTATTTAAAACAAAGGGTGTTTTATCTTTATGTGGCCGCCTGAGTGCGGCAAGCGTATTTTCAAAACTTTCAATGACATTATCCGTACTTTCAACGCATTCAATATCTCGGTAGCCTTGACTTGCGGTTTTATCTGCCACGCTGATAGACATTTCCCATCCCAGCAAGCTTTCTAGCAAAATTGCATCGAGCGGTGGGTGATATTTTTCCACTACTTGTTGCAGCGCTGCGAGATAGGTGGAAAATACTTTTCTGCCCTCGCTTGTCTCAAAAAAGCCTATTTTAACGGCAGTCAATTGGCCATTATTTAAGCTATAAGAATAAGCACTATCAGGAAATGCTGGGTAATCAAGCTTAGCCTGACCACTAAACAAACCCCAGCACTTTTTCACCCAAATGCTACGCAACATATTAAGCTCTGGGCCAATAGCAAAAGTTGAGTGGTGTATCGCGTATTGCGGGGGAAATTCGTCTTCCATATGATGGCCTTTTATTTTAATTTTTTGCGACTAACGATTTTACGCGTTATCCAGCCCAATGCTGCAAAAACACTCACAAACAACAACGCCACTGGCCAAGGTACAAGGCTAGGGCTGGCTTGCGCTTGTTTTTCAAGGGCATCTGCGTTTTCAAGCGCTTTTGGCAACAAATTTGGTGTAGTGGGGACTACTTTCCATTGGCTTCGGTCTGCTGGCGCTTGCTGCATAAATTGCTCAAAACTATATACTGGCGCTTGGCCAAACGCGCGGCTGGAAGGGATTTGCGGAATGCGTACGAAATAAATGGCTTCAACCTCATCGCGCAACTGTTTGCCAAATGTGGTTTGCGGCATATCACCACCATTACTTACTTGTTGGAGCAAATCATGGCCTATTGCGTCAAAAGCTACTGCGGGCAACAGTCTTGTGGTTTCTGTCGTTAAATAATCATATATTGCGCGGCCTTTGGTAAGACTTTTTTCAGTGGCGGCCACATACAAATAGGCGGCAATCGCTTTTAGACGACCTTCTACACCGCGCTGAGGAATGTCCCAGCTCATTTTTCGCAAGGTATCAACGCTGATGCCAGTGCAGTTTTCACGCGAGTGGTCATATAAAAATTCATTGCGGTAAAAAGACTCAAATGTTTCATTGGTGGCGGTTTGAAATTGCTTGGCAATGGTGTCAGTTTTAAGCACCGCCACCAGCATGTAAGACGGGCGATAATAACTTTGCCCACTATTTAAATCGGCCATGTATTTATCCATCGGTGTGACTGCCGCAATAATGCCTTTTTCACTGTTGCTGGCCAAATTGTAGTAATTGTTGACTAACCAGCGTGCATAATTACCATCAGCCTCCATACGCCCTGTGACCACGGCAAAATGGCCGCCATGCGCTTCATCATCGTCACCTTGTGCTCCGTTGAGCATAAAACCAATCACCGTTTTGTCCGCGCTTAACTGCGCTACTTGGTCATTTTTAGCCCATAACAAGCGCGCTTGATAGGCACTTTTTGCCCCACCATTTTCAAACTGAACCAGTGACTTTAAACTCTCATTGGCTTGCAAAGGTTTAACTGTAGCCTTTTCTGGTAGTTTGTAATCTAGCGGCCAAACAGTGCGCGCTTCAAAACCTCTGCTAGTCATTTCACCTCGTAATCTTATTGGGCGTTGCTGAAAAAACTTAAATGTTGAATCATCCCAATATGATAGATTGTTGGGTATTTTATCCACCAAAAATAGGGAGCCGCCATCCAGTAAATTTGCAAATTCACCTACTGCTTTTGCATTTTCATTGATTTTAGTCTGTGCTATCACTTGAGGCGAACCCAGCCAAATTAAAGGTGGCATGTCATGATTGCGCTTAATGGTGGCAGGTATATTGGCAACTTTTGTGTAACCTTCGGCAGGCTTTGCCACGGCAGGCACCGCGATGAGTTCTTTTTCAAAATACCAAAGCGCTTGCGGCGCCACGGCACACTCGGCACATTTGCCTGTGGTGAGCGCTAAATTGCGAGCAGAGTAAAGACCAAGTGCACCATCTTGTTCAGCAGGCAAAAGAGTGTCTGATAATATCAACTGTTCTGCATGTGCTATTACATTGAAAATGGATGCAAATACTGTAAATACCGTTAAAACGGTTATTGATTTTAATTTGATCATAAATTATTTGAGTATTTAATGCAGTTGTTGCTGACTTTGGCGCTTTGCCTGCACCAGTATTGCATGGAGCATTTCTGAGGATAAGCCATGAAGCACTAAGCGATAGCCCGCAGACCATGTGGCGGGTACTACCATCGGGTGTTTATTATTCACTAAAACCAATCCATCAGGCTTATTGAGCACTTTTGCCGCGTAAATCCCAATGGTCTCATCTAATTGCAAAGAATGCACAGAGCGCCAAAAGTCAGTATCAGTCAGAAAGAGTTGATAAACTGGTGTAAAAATATCAATACAGGTCTGCAAATCAACAAAGTTCAGCATACCCGCATTTTGTGGCGCAATCGCAAAATCCCCGTTATCGGTAATCATCGAAAAATCGAGTGTTTCATTAGGTGAAATCTCAGTAATACCCTGTGCATTTAATTTGAGATTTAGCCGTGAAATAAAATTAAATAAATTTAAATCATGTTTAATAAATAAATCGTCCACTAAGTCTGGCAAATCAGTTGGGCGTAAAGGGTTCATCTCAACCCCTGCACCTTTAATATTGGCATTCAAAAATGCTAAATTTTCTGACCCTATCCAGAAGTGACGTAAAATCAACCAGTTAGCCTCAGGCGTGGCAAATATTGCGAGTGCTCGCGCCAAAATGCGATGCAAAATGGGCGATGAAGTCAGCCAATTAGGGATAATCGTCTTAATAATTTGTAGAAGTACTATTGTTAGCCTTGCCAATGGGCGCACAAACGGCAACAGAAATTGCCGTGACCACGTGTTTGAATCATACAACCAAGCTTGCTTAACACCTTGCTGAATTGGCACAGAATTATCTAGCCACAAGGTTTGCCACGGGTTGGGGTCAGCTGGATTATGTGGTTCTTTTAAGGCTTGGTACTCGCGCGGGAGCGACACTTTATTCATGATTTCACCTTGTTTTTTAACGTATATATTTCCATTGCTGTAAATAGAGCGCAGCTACGGTTTCTGCAACACGTACGATTTCATGCATGGCCTTTGGCTCTATCAACGCCACCATTTTGACTGCATTTAACCAACGCGCCATATGTGCTTGGTCATTTTCACCATGGTATTCAATAAATTTTAAGATAGACGAGTTAACTTTCAAACTCTCTTTGATACGTGGTAAAAGCGTTGGAATAATGCGATGCCCAGTGCCCTCGATGATGTAAATTCCACCAAGCAACCCTACTGGATTGGGGCGCGCTGCATAAGCGTGCATGTACGCATTGAGCGCCTCGCCACCTGGGTTGCGTTTTAGGTGGTCTGCATTCAGTATTCCACCGGCGTTTTGGTAATCCTGATACAGCACTTGCCAGTCAAGCTGCTCTTCACCTGCGTGCAATTGTACTAATTTTGCCAAGTCTTTATACTCAGCGTTCATGCTCGAAACCGCGCGGCGCATCCATAATGATCCTTCACGTACTTGCGGAATCCAGCATTCCATCCAAGTCAAATAATCTGCCACAGAGAGCTTACCTTGCATCACGGCTTGTGCTATTTCTGTACGAAACACTTCTGAGCGATAGTCGTGCCAAACCCCCATCAAGCTTTGTAACATATAGGCAACATCGCCTGTTTCGCCTTCGGCTGAGATTGGCGCTGGAGGCAAGTCCACTTGCTGAATAACAGGTGAAGCTACCTTAGCCACAGCAGGTTGGTAGCTAGTATTGACAACTTCCAATAAAAAATAAGCCACGCTAAAACGCCCAGACTCAGGCACAAACCCAAAAATTTGGTCACCAGCGTTCAAAGATGCTGAGTTGGTTTTAAAAAACTCATCCAACATAATATAAATAGAAGCGGAACCAGTATTACCTTTGCTTGTTAAGTTAGAAAACCATTTTTCAGGTGCAATGGCAATACCCGCTTCTTCCATCAACTTTGCTATCATCGGTTTAAATCGCTCAGATGAATAATGACACAAAAAATGGCTGATTTTTTTGGGGTCAACATGGCCTTCTTTCACCAATTGTGCGTATTCATGCAGACCTAAATCAAACAAATTGGGCAAAATTCGGATGTTTTGGCGTAAATCAAATGCGCCTGCTTTTTCGGCTTCGGCTAACGTTGGGTAATCTAAATAGCCAGGCAGTTGATTGCCAACCGACATGCCGACTTGCATACAAGTAGGCATGTCACCAGAGAATGATTTTTGATGGATCCATTTTATTTTGAGCGACACTCCATCTGAGGAAGGATGATTGGCTAGGAATGCACCACCTGCACCATCTGAAAGCATCCAGCGCAAAAAATGCGCATCAAAATCAATATCGGCAGTTCTATTTTGAAAGCGTGATGCTTTGAATAAACGCGATGGAAACTCGCTTGCAAGTGCAATAGCCTTATTTTTAGCGCTTGACTCAACTGCAAGTGCAGCGGCATTAAGTGCACCTATAGAGGCCGCGCAAATGCCCGAAACTGATAGAGTTTCAAGCGGGGGCAAATGCATTTCACCCTGAATTAAATTAGCTAATCCTGGTGCGGCAGAGTCTGCGCCTGTAGTAGCTGCGGACAAAAACTCAACTCTCGTATCATTATCAAGGAGCTGCTCAACCACTTTAGCCCCCATTGATGTCACAGAGTGCAGAGATTTGCCGTTTTTATCAATCGCATAATGTCTTTTTTGAATGCCGTTCTCAGCCAAAATGAGGGTTTTCATACGGCCTGAGGTTTTGTTGATAGGCCCAATATAGCTATCCATTTCCTCATTATCAACCGCGTCGCCAGGTAAAAAGCTAGCTGTTTGGGTGATATACACATTGTTAAATGGGGTCATATTTGCCTTTTTTGCGTTTGTGCTGTTCCAAACCAGCGATCTAGATGAGGAAAGAAAAAACTGTAATTACCTTGATAATAAGAATGGTGATTTTGATGATGCTGAATAAAACCTAATATTGAATCTGCATCTGCCTTTGCAAATAAATTGCAGTTCGAATGCGCAAGTGAATTTATCAATATCGACCAAATGGGTAAAAATAGCAGTGCTTGTATTGAAAATTCATGAAAAGGCATCACAAGTGGCATCACACTACCTAGTAGCAAGGCTTCTGTCACGCTCATGCTATAAGTCGCAAACGGGGTACTGACGATTGATTGGTGATGTATCCCGTGCGCCTTTTTAAACTGATGATGCATTAAGCGATGCACGGCATAAAAATGCAGGTCGTTCCAAAGCACTAGCATCAAGCACTCCATCAAAATCACCAACATACTCGCTTCTGCGGTCACGCTTGCAATACCTAATTTTAGCATCGCCCAAGGCAGCAACATGCCTACACCAAATAACAGAATAGTGCGCATTGAGCGCAATATTTCTGTGCGAATTTGCTTAGGATGCAAGGGCTTATTACTAATGGGTTGCTTCATAAGCTTGGCTAACATACTTGCCAGCAATGCAAACAGCAAATAGATCACTAGAAAAAATGCGCTACTAGCAACAATTAATAATAACGCATTGCCTGATTGAAAAAAATTTAATACGCTTTTTAGCATAAGTTAAATGCGTGTTTTAATCCACCTTATAAAAGCCTTGTAGTATTCTGGCTGCCTAAAGCATAAATAAACCATGACAAGCACATTCAGCAAAGCAGTAACCAAAAACAATTGCGGAATATTAAACTGCTCCTTGAACATCCATACTGAAAACATCACCGAAAGCACCATAAACAGTGCGTTGACAATATTATTGGCAGCAATCACGCGTGATTGGTGGCTTTTTTCAGAGCGAGTTTGTATCAGCGCATAAAGTGGCACAATATATAAGCCACCTGAAAACCCGATGAGCGCTAAATCGGCTAAAAGATGCCAGTGTTCAAAGAGCTTGAGGCCTTTCAAAGGTTGTAGCCCTAAAAATTGCTGGAAATTAATGGCAGATTGTGGCTCTGCATAGCGCAATGCGTCTGTGACAGCCATGTTGGCAAAAAACAAATCCATGGTGGCAACCGTTAACCCTATTGCGCCTAGTAGCACCAAGCCCAATTCCACCTTGCCCTTAGACAGTTTTTCGCAAGCCAGCGAACCGATGCCGATACCGATAGAAAACACCGATAACAGCAAAATATAGACACTTTCATCGCCCAGCAACACTTTTTTAGCATAATTGGGAAATTGCGCCAGCAAGGTTGCGCCAAAAAACCAAAACCACGATATAGCAATAATCGCCAGCCAGATATTTTGGTGCTGCCAAATGAATTGAATACTGCGGTAAGTGCTACTAACAGGGTTCCAATTGATAGCCAAATTTGGCGCAGCCGCTGGCGAGTGAGGCACGCCACGGCTCATAATGTAGCCTATAAACGCAATCAGCAAAACCACCATACTAATTAGAATCTCATATTGGCTTTGTGCCGCCGCCCACGCGCCCAGCACTTGGCCTAGCAAAATGGCCACAAACGTACCCATTTCAACCATGCCGTTGCCGCCAATAAGTTCGTTTTCTTTTAAATGCTGCGGTAAGTATGAGTATTTCACTGGGCCAAATATGGTGGAATGCATGCCCATCATAAATAATGCCGCGCCCAACAGCCAAATATTATGTAAATAAAAACCTGCACTAGCAAATAGCATAATGCCTATTTCAAACACTTTAACAATTCGGATAATCTGCGACTTCTCATACTTATCGGCCAACTGACCTGCGGTAGCAGAAAATATAAAAAACGGCAAAATAAACAATCCTGGCATAACGGTGGCCAACATACTGCCATCCATCGTGGTGATGCTTACCGCATGAAAAGTAACCAAGGTAATCAACGCGGTTTTAAATACATTGTCATTAAACGCACCCAAAAATTGCGTTAAAAAGAACGGACGAAACCGCTGCTCTTGCATTAAGGAAAATTGGCTGCTCATTTATATGTTCTTTTTAATGGTTAGAATACATGCTAATTAACAATATAACCATATAATTAGTTATTTAGTTTTATATGTCAAGCGTTTTTTAAATTTGTGCTTAAATTTTAAGTCTCTTTTTCTGCTCATTTTGCCCCGAGAGAAAATAACACCTCCGCAAGCCACATGGATACTGGCCTACAGAGCACCTCAAATGAAGACACCTCTAAACTGACCTTTAAAACAAGTCAATTTCATCACTTTTCTTGGTTATCAGTTTTAAGCAATGAGTACGCCATTCCTGCAAGTAACAGCACTCCCAGCGCAAGCCCTGCCCATAATAACCAGCTCTTGTAGTCTGGCGCGGTGGACCAAGCATCTTGTTTATGGCGTGATGTATTGGCTGATGTACTAGCATTTTCATCCATCGCGATTCCCACATTTGCTTTTGGCAACTGCAAGACTTTTTCTATTTTATAATCTGGAATTAAGCCTTGTATATCTACAAAATTAACCACTTTTGGGTTGTCGCCAATATTCAGTTTAAACGGCGAATTTCCGCGTGCATTCCACACTGCTGTGTGTGGGCGCCAGGCTAATGAAAGCGATGGATTATCTGCACCCAAGCCGCCATTGGCTTCATCAAACTGCATGCGCCAATAGCGTGCAATGGTCGTATTTAACTGCACATCTGGGTTAGCGCGGAGCTTGCCGTCTTTTTCAATGCGATACAACGAAGATGTGGTGAGATATTGCCAAGGCTCACTCAATTTGTTTCGCACGTAAAAGCGTGCACTGGTTACAGTATTCAACTGTGGCAACTCAACACGTAAATACTGAACTGGATAGCGTCCTTGCGCTTCAAAATCAAGATTAATCACATGGTTGTTTTGGTCTTGTTCGCGCCCGATAAAATCAACTTTTTGTACATGCATCGCTCTATCTGCCGAACGCACAGTTAAATATTCAGCACGCACTTGCTTAATAATGGTTGCATCAGCATCGGTTGGGCGAATTTGCAAATAACGCGATGTATCATCCCCACTAATTTCTATGGTGTTTTGTATTAAACTATCCGAGGCCACCTTAATCAGCACACCACTGCCAAGAGAATGCCAATCTTTTAAATTATCACTGGCTAACACTTCAAACGATAACAGCTTTCCCTCATTGCCCTCCCAATCAATTTTTAGGGCTTTGAAAGCAGGGTGCTTGACGCCAGCGTCTATCAAGTACGCAAACTTTTTCGTATTACTTGCCGCGTTTGTTTGAATATCGACTGTTGAATGTTGACCTGTTTGATTTAGCTGGATATGCAACGCAGCTGCATTATCAAGCTGGCTTTCAGTCACAGGATGCGCCACCAACATTTGGCTGTTGCGGCTGATTTCAGATTGAGGATGCAACTCTTCATCCTCAAATAGAGTATAGGGCACTTGCTCACCTGCCGCATTGGTAAAGGTTAAATCTTGCAAATGGTGGCTGCGGCTAGCCTGATAGACCTCAACAGGTAATATGGATTGATACAGTGGTTCATTACCAACTTTGTCAATTTGAAAGCTCGCTGCTTGCGTTAAAAATGTGGCACTTGATAAACAAGTTAATACTAAAGATTGAAAAAATCTCATACTAAACCTCTTTCTTATTACTATTTTCTGCGGGTGGAATAGGTACAAAATATCCCATAATCAACAACATCACACCTGCACCAATAAACGAGATAATGCGATTAATTGAGCCGTGCTGGCCTAAATCGAGCAAGAACAGCTTAGCAACTACCAAGCCCATCAAACCTGCACCAACCAACCATAGAGAGCGGTGATGCTTTTTATGCGCGAGCAACATCAAGCCAAATGCAGTAATACCCCACAAGAAGGTAAATGCCATTTGCACTGTTGAGTTATTGAAAATTGACACCCATAAATGGGGTGTGTCAGCCCAATGATGTAATGTGCGAAGCAGCATGCCATTAAGCAAGGCAAAGGCCATCAAAGCAGCTAACACAGGATTAATGTGTAGCAATTTACCTAAATGCTTGCTTAGCCCGCGCTGCCATATCAATAGCAACAGCAGTGCACCCGCTAATGTCAAATCAAGCGGATTAAGTAGCGGAAAATAGGGTAACGGTGCAGCGTAACCACTCGAATTAAGCGACATATGCATATACCAAAATACCGTCAACGCCATCAACGGCAAGCTCCCCACCCAAGCCCATGTGCGGGCACTGGTTTGCTGTAGCATATTAAGCGTAGATTTTTTAGCAAATTGCCAATAAGTCACAGCACCAATAATGAACATAGGAATCAAGCCCCAGCCAATTTGCGCCCATACGTGTGATTCAGTTACATATTGCCCCAATTGATGATGCCAAACTAGTACGCCAACCGCCGCCATTACCCAAAGCAGTGGTGCGCGTAACCATGCTTTATTAGAAATAGCATCACGTGAAATCAGCCAAGCATAGGCGCCCATGGCGAGTGGCCAAGCCATAAATCCATTATGATCAAGAATAGAGTAATTGCTATAACTAAAGAGCGTAAGAATAGATTCCCAACACAAAGCAATAATCATTGCTGGCAACAATAATGTGGAAAGCGTCGCAAGGCGTTGCCATTTCAGCTTATTCGCTACAAAAGGTAATAACACGCTAGTAAGCGCAACAAAAATCAAGCCTGCATGCATGAAATTATCATCACTCACAAACTCATTGATTGCTGTTAATCCTGCTCCAACCCACCACAGCCAACCCCAAAAAGCTAATGGTGTACTAAAAAACGCAAACTTATTTGGACGATATCCATTTAATAGCGCCCCACAAGCCCAACCTGATAGCGCAATAAAGCCCACGCCCAAGAACAAGTTTTGATGACCAAAACCACTATACCCTGTTAAACCCCAGCCATTCATAAAGGCCAACGCGGCTAACAATTGCAAAGCCAACCCAGTAAATGCAGGAAATTTTCGGCTTTGTTTTAAGCCAACCCACAATAACCCAACACCTTCAACGGCCCATGCAGCTGAAGTCCAGCGGCCATCTAAGGCTAAAGGCAAGGTGAGCGTAACAAAGCCGATGCCAAGCGCTAAAAAACATTCCCCCAAAAACTTAAGCGTGTCGCGCTGGCGATTCAGAACCCACCACGCCAAGCCTAAATAGAAAATACCTAATGCCAGCGCACTATAAGCCAAACCAAATGGCGTGCCTTTGAGCAGGGCATATTGCAAGCTAAAGCCCACTAATGGCGTGCCAAATACCAAGGTAGCATCCACGTAATCACTTGCTTTGGTTGATTGGCGATGCGCATAAAGCAAGGCAATCGTAGTAAAGAGTAAAAAGTGAATAACTAAAAATGGCTCTGTTGTGGAGAATAGTGCAGGCGTATAACTTTTTGCTCCCCAAATTGAGCCAATAATAAAGGTAAAAGCAAAGCCCAGCACATTAAGCGAACGCCAGCTTTTGTGCAAAGCAACATAGGCAATACCTAAGTTAAGCACTAAATAATAGCTAAATAAGCCAACGTGATTTCCACTGCCCGTTGACGTTAAAATAGGCGCCAAAAAGCCACCCGCAAAGCCTAAAATGGCGAGCGGCAAGGCGGATTGCCTGGCGGAAATAAACGCCGATAAAAAGGCAATTGCTGCTAACAATGCAAAGGCAGCACCTGGTGGAATTAAGCCATACATTTTCATGGCGGCAAAAATAGTGAGGTACAGCACACCTACACCGCCGCCTTGCAAGGCCCAAGCGTATTGGGGTCGCGTGATGCGCAACCGCCAACCCACTGCCAACAAAGCCATGCCGCCTATAGCCACCGCTAACAAGCGTAGCTCAACAGGAATCATGCCATTATCTACTGCGAGCTTAAGTAAAAAACTTACCCCAATGAATAAAATCACAATACCCGCACGCACCATAGTATTGCCGCCAAATAGCCAGTTTTTAGCTGCCGCGATGCCGCGCTCGATAAAGTTTGGTGGAGGCGGAACATAAGGTTTTGCTACCGCCTTTTCTATGGTTTTTTCTATGGTTTTTGTCGTAGCTTCTAGCTTAACTGCTGTTTGCGCCATTGCAGGAACAGCATTTTCTATTGGTGGTTCTACTATTGCTGGCGCTACAGGCGGTTCGGCAGTGGCAACTAGAATCGTTGGCTCGACAGCCGCCTTGAGCGCCACCGCAGGTGCAGGGATAGTTTGTGACTGGTCTGCTTTGAGCGTGTCTAATTGCGCGCTGATACGCGCCATTTCTTTGCGTAATTTTTCAATCTGTTGCTCTAGCTGGTAAAGCTTTCTCGACTTTTCTCCTGAAGAAAACATCGTGAAAAACCCAGCAATCGAGCCGACCAGCATCATGACGCCCAATACCACACCAATTAAACCCAATAACGCCCATTCCATAACATTGCCCCTTATTCTTATTAATTCAAACTACTGGCCAACCAAGGCTCAAATTGCGCGGCACTATCTACGTTATGCCCAGCGCTTTTCACCCACTTAATGCTAATTTTTTGCTTAGCCTGCCCAAACAACTTCAACGCTCGTGCAGGTTTAATTAAAGTGTCAGTTAAGCCGTGAATAGCGTAGATAGGCGCTTTCACATGCTTAATCCATTGCGTAGAATCCAGTGGGAAGCGCATCAAATAACGCACTGGTACAAAAAATGGCATGTTTTCAGCCGCCACATTAGCAAGTGTGTCATACGGAGAAACTAACAATAACTTTTGCACCGCGTATTTACTTGCAATATAAACCGCTGGGCCGGAACCTACTGAACGCCCATAAATCACTATGGGTAATTGAGTCTGTGCAACTAACCACAAATAAGCTATTTCGGCATCATGTAAAATACCTTGTTCGCTAGACCAACAGTTCTCAGATTGCCCATATCCCGCGTAATCCCAAGCCATCACGCTATAGCCTTGTGCTTGAAACATCGGCACTTGACGTTCCACACTCACCAAACTCTCGGCATTGCCATGAAACACCATCACCGTGCCTTTTTCATTCGCTACTGGCCATTTGGCTACATACAACTTGCCACATTGCCCCGCTAAAAAGGCTTGGCTTCCAGCTTTTGGTTGCCAGTCTGCCACAACCGGCATTGCCAAATGTGCAGGAAATAACATACGTCCCTGATAACAGTAAATAACCATGCACAAAGACATGTATAAACCTAACAATATATAAACAGCACGATGCCATAACCTTACTTTAGGCTTGTCAGTCATTTGAGTATGAGCGTTTGTTGAGTTGTTTCTGGGTCTATTTTTTGCATAAAATTAGCAACAGATTCCACCGTCGCCACTTCAATTTTGCCCAGTATTCGGTCGCCTGTTGGATGATCATCAAAGGCCACATTGGCTTTAAATATGCGAGCACCTAGGCGTGTTAAAGTCATAATGTGCAAGTTGCTTGGTTTGTATTCAGCCTGCTTTAGCCAACTTTGCGATTGAGCGCGACTTGTCTGTGCTGGCTTTTGCAAGGCATCTGCCAGCACTTCAAGCACCCATTGGTTTGAATTTTGATATTTGGTTGAGAACGGATAAGCTAACATATTGTAATGTGGCTGATGCAAGCTTTTAAGCGTGCTGGTTTGCGCTAACTCTGCCACTATTTTTGCTTGCACATCGGGGGACGGTGTCACAATTAGCGCATCCCAAGCAAACATATCGTCAAAAAAAAAATTGGCTAAGCCTTCATTAAATAACGCTGATTCTGCAGTACCACATTTGTTAAGCTCATGCACAGCTAGCCAACGCCCTTGCGGGTGATCACGCCACACAAACGCCATATGTGAATAGCGCAAATTGTATTTTGATAAATCCTGTCCAACCCGCCCTACTAATGCCACTTGTGCACCGCTGGCATCTAAAGCATCCCGCGTTTTAATAGCTAATTGAAAAGCTTTTTGCACAGTCTCAGCAGATTGCGATTTTTCTGAGCAGGCCGTTCCCGCCCCTGCAAAGCAGGGTAATAACATTAAAATCATTAAAAATCTTTGTAAATGTTTTTGCATGTGCTTTATAGTGCAGAATGGTGCATCAAAGATTTGCCCATCTCGTTAGGAATAAAAGCAATCACTTTACCCGAAGCAATAATCGCCGAACCTATCGTTTCCGCTACAATTTCCAGCGTTTGCCCGACTGCCACTGATGCTACGCCTGAAACATTGCCAGTGATTTTTACTGAAAATTTACCTACATCAGATACCCCCGTTCCCACGTCTTGTAGCACCATGAACACGCCATCCACAGTTTTTTCAACACTTTCAACCAATACTTGACCGCTTGCCGCAACCAAAGAAGCTGAACCCACCACCACAGAACCTACGCCTACTGATAGCGTTTGCGAAGCGTTTGCAGATGCCTCTGAGCCGTTGGCTAGTGCGCAAGAAGGTGCAACAATAGAAGTCACAAACAATACTGAGATAAATATAAGTTTCATCACAAAACTCCTAACTACTTGATTGTTGAAAAAAACCACGTGTTTCAAACACGCTGGCAGGAAAACGCTTTCCTTCAAAACAGAGTAATCTCTTCATCGCAAAATCAAACATGATGGGGTTATATTTGCGCACCTCTTGCAAAAACGGTATATGTTCTTTTGCCAACATACCTTCTCGGTAAAATTGCTCGCTAGAAATCAGTGGAAAAACCCCTGGCAGTGGATAATCTGTGCCATTATGCAAGCGGTGGTGCCAATCGGTGCGTTGCAATATATGCTTTAGCACCCACGCGTGGTTAAATAATGTAGTTGCGGATATATCACCAAATAATAATTTTTCGTATTCAGGTTTATCCATCATGCGGGCAAACAACGCAAAACTAGTGACCAATTGGTTGCCATTATCATAGTCCTTATCCATGCCATCGCTAGCGCAATGCGCCATCACCACACGCACGCCTGCATCTAACATATAGCGCACTTTTAATGGGTTGTTAAAGTTTAAGTCCCCGCCAGGCACAGCACTTTCTCGCCCCACGTGGGTAATAATGGGCATATTGAGTTGTTGTAGCTTTTGGTAAAACTTAGTACATTTAGGTGATGCGGGGTCTATATTCATTGAAGATGCCAGCCACTTCATTGCCACTGCGCCTTGTGCGTGGGCTTGCTCTAGTGCGTCAATCGCATCCTTGCGGTAAGGGTGAATAGAGGCAACCCATTCAAAATGTTGCGGATGTTGGTCAACAATTTTTGCGGCATAATCATTGGGAATATGAAATATAGAATCTTGCTTTACTTGCTCGCCTGCTTCATTGTGCGACCATTCAAACGCAAATAGCATGGTTTTGTAACCCGCAGGCATCTCACTCGATAAATGCGCTAAGCGCGATACAAAACTGATGTCTTCATTTTTTCTATCTAGTCCAGCACCATTTACATGAAACCACTTTTGAATTTTCAATATTGGGTGTAGCCAAGTATCCATTCTTGGCGTAGCCCATGCACCACTCTGCCCGCTATCACCTGAGCCAATAATATGTGCGTGGCAATCCCACACCTGAGAAGCATCAATCCCATCCCAAACTTGGCGCATTAGCGGATGATTTTTTAGTGGTTCTGGCAAGCCGGATAAATTAGGGTTGTAGTGTCCCGCCTCTAGCCATGCTCTAATGCCTACTATTGCATTAGCAATTGCCGAAGTTGGTTGATAGTTTGCCTGTTTAGTCATTTATGCGGTCTAGTAGTATATTTGTTACAAAAACCCTGAAAATGCCGCGCGCTGTATAACACTTGCATTGCTAGCTTTGTTTTTTTCTGCGGGCTTTACTAGGCGCTCATATAAGACTATACCTTCATGCTTATTGGGGGATTGCTGCTCGCATACTAGCTTTCCATTATGCGCAAACAGCACAACTTCAAGCGGATCTTGTTCAGTAGCACCTGCTCGCTGCGCAATATCGTCAGGCGTGATTGAAAAGCTGCCTAGTACATTTTTGGTCACAAAATCCACCTGCGGATAGACTATATAAATAAGCTCTGAACAGACTATCGTATCTGTGGTATTCACATCGAAGTTAAAATCATATTTTTTACCAATATTGCTTAGTGCCAGCGTTACTGCTTGGCGACGATCATCTAAAGTAAGATATTTAGGACGTAAGACAGCCACATCATCAACGTTCATAAAATCTTGCAACTTGTTAAGTTGCACGCCACTACGCAACGCTTCTACTACGCCATGCCCCTCTTCAATTTTTGCTATATTTTTTTGTACTATCGGTTTTTCTAAAAGATTCATTTCTTTTAGTTGATCTTTTGTGCCCACATAAACTGCAGCATGCCCAAAATGTCCAGGAATGCTCTTATCCGTTAAAGTAAAGGGTGTTTTTTCAAGCAAAATATCCCCTGGCTGCAGTTGCAGTTGCATCGTTTGAAATACCTCAGCATCGTCTTTTAACTTACCATCGCGCCAGCGCACTGCCCCCATGGTGTTACCTACAATTTTTGAGCTGGTGAACTTAGCGTGATTTAAACTACGCCCTGACACATCCACAACGCCATTGGCAGCTTTAAAAGGTAATATTGCGATGCTTTTAAATACATTTGCCCCTTTAAAACCTTTTAACATCGGGCTTTTTGCAATATGTTGATAAAGCGATTGGATAGAAGTTGAACTTCGATTGATTTCAACTTCAATAGCTTCACGGTTATCAGCAAAGTAACGCACTGCATCGGTAAAAGCTTTGCGATATTCTGGGTTATTTGAGCGCATAGTCGATGAGTCATAAAACCCCTCTGGAATCCCAAATTCAGGATAACCTTCATTGAGTTTTCGCTTTAATAATGGGTTTTTATCAAAGTTTTGATGCATAGTTTTACTGTTCTCAAACAGTGTTACTGCTGCTGACATCGCAATGACAATCTCCGTCACGCGCTGATTATCACTGATGCTATCATCAACTCGATAAAGAGCAGAACGGTGAGTAAGCGCTTGCTTAAACAAGCCGTCTCGCAGATCATGTGCCTCTGATAATGCTTTTGCTAATCGCAATGCATAGGCCGAAGGTAAAGCACCTTGATGTTTTTTAATAGCTTGGGTTGATTCATTCAAAAAGCTGGGTAGTTGCGCACTAAGTTTTTGTGAACTTGATATGTAAGATAATACAGCTTGGGCATCGCTTTCAAATATTGCAGATGCAACTTGCGTGTCTTCTAAAGTTTGAATTGCATCATTTTTTTGTGCAGTCTCTGTATTACTTTGCACCATCAATGGCATCAATAGCGCAAACCCCAAAAAATAGACGCTGAAATTAAGCTGCTTGTTTTGTGTGTTTATCATTTCTATTATCTCTAAAGTTTATTACGCCCTGCCATATGCGCAACCACAACCTGCACGCCGTCAACTACGTTCGCCATACGCGCATAATCTAGTGTAGCTGAGGTATCCGTTGCTTGATGATAATGTGGGTTTCGATAAAAAGAAGTATCGGTAATCATCACTGCTGGCATATGATGCAGCCAATAAGAAGCATGGTCTGAGAAATCTATTCCCGTCATCATCGCAGGTGCGCTAATTGATTCCACTGGGAATTCTGAGTGGGCAGACTGCATTGCCATTTTAACCATCTTAGTCAGTGGCGCATTTTCAAAATTACCCACAACGCCAATAAAATCGCCACGAGTTGGGTAAAACCACTTAAGCAAGCTCACTGGGTATTCTTGGCTATTTTCCGCCTCGCTATAATAGCCTATCATTTCTAGCACCATCACCAACTCAGGTTGTGTGCCCGCCTGCACCAAGCTTTCCGCATGATGACGACTGCCCATGCTATTGGTTCTAAAATTAGGTGGCTCTTCTAAGGTATAGGCCACAATTTGTACAGGTATGGAAGGTGGTCTTTCTGCAAAAATTCGAGCGAGCTCTAATAATGCAGCAACGCCGCTAGCATTGTCGTCTGCACCCATGGTTTGCTCATGTGCGTCGTAGTGCGCTCCTATGATAATTGGCTTAGGTGGTCCATTTTCATACGAGGCTGTATTATCAATACTCGGTCCGAAATGGGCAATGATGTTGTAAAACTTTTCGCTATCTACTTGATAGCTTTGCAGTTCTACGCGCTGGGTAGTTTTTTTCAACTCCTCATGAATATAATCAGCCGCTAAGTTGAGTGTTTTTACATCCCAAAAATTGCGATTTGCATATTCAATTGAGAGTTTTTCAACGTCTGCCCTTAATCTAGTAGCGTCTGCTTTTGGCAAATTAACGATGTTTAATTCATCTAATTCTTTACTAAATGGCTGCTTAACCCATGCAATTAGTGTAGCAGGCAGTAGCAGTAACACCGTAACAAGCGTTGTGAATATAAACTTCTTCACGCCGCTTCCGCCATTTGTTTAAGTGTGACGTAGTCCGTTTTACCAGTTCCGAGAATTGGCAATTCTTCTATGCGGACTATTTTACGGGCAATTGCAATTTCTGGACTACCTAGGTTTTTGGCTACAATTTGTAAATCTTCACGTTTAAGTTCTGGGTCCGTGGTAAATAAAATAATATTTTCACCTCGTTGCATATCTGTTTGCGTACTTGCTGCATGTTGATGCTCCGGTGCGGCGGTGCTGGCTATGTGCTCTACCACTTCTAGTGACACCATTTCGCCGGCCACCTTCGCAAAACGCTTAACACGGCCTTTAATATGCACAAAGCCCTGTGCGTCTAACTCTACAATGTCACCCGTGCTATACCACCCATCAACGGGTGGATTTAATACGCCAGGATTATCAAATAAATAATAGCCCATCATTACATTTTCCCCGCGCACATGTAGCAGACCGCCTTCTTCTATGCCGGGCACAATCTCAAGTTTGTGTTCTAAACCTGGCACAAACTGTCCAACACTGCCATTTTTATTAACCATCGCGGTATTTGCTGAAAGTACAGGTGCACATTCTGTTGCCCCATAGCCCTCTAATATACGAATGCCAAATTTTTCTTGATAAGTTTTGCGCACCTCTTCATTTAATTTTTCCGCACCGGCAATCACGATACGGAGTTTATAAAAATCATAAGGGTGTGCATATTTTGCGTAATTAGCTAAGAAAGTGCTAGTTGCAATAAATACAGTACAACCACGGTCATAAATGACTTCTGGAATCACTTTATATTGTAAAGGCGACGTAAATACGACGACTTTCATCCCATTTAGTATGGTGAGCAGTGATGCAGTAAAACCAAACGCATGAAAGATAGGCAAAACCAACATCCATTTATCGGTTACGTTAAAATCCAGCACCGCCATGATTTGAGAAATGTTTGACAAAATGCTCTTATGTGAGTGCACCACACCTTTTGGTTTACCCTCACTGCCTGAAGTAAACAGTATTACGGCTGGCTCTTCTGGTTTGCTCACCTCCATAGCGGCGCGTGGGTAATGCAAGGCGTAGCCTATCAACCACGCGCGATCAACCACGCCAAAATCGGCTCGCAAATCTTCTAAATATAAAATATTGAGATTGGTTAATCCTGCCACTGCACTTTCTAGCTTTGCCGTTTCTATAAATTTATGTGAGGTAATCACTGTTTTTATGTTGGCAGCAATGCAGGCATTTTGCATGCCTGCTGAACCTGATGTGTAATTGAGCATGGCCGGAATTCGATTAAATGCACTCATGCCCAACATCAATGCGACTGTGTTAGTAATATTAGGCATGAGCACACCAACAGCTTCGCCTGAAGCACTTACTTTGCTAACAATGCGTCCGAGTGCCAAACTCTTTTTGAGCAAATTCTGATAAGTTTCTTCTGTTTCGTTAATGTCTTCTATGAGTTTGTAATTGTCACCAAATTTTTCTTTTGCATCCAAAAAGGCTTCAAATAAAGTACGTGGTTTTTGTGCCTGAAACAGCATTTTTTGCATTACGCTGCGCATACCTTCACCCGCAATACGGCGACGTTGCTTACCCGTAGGAAAACCGTGGTGCGTTGATTTTGGCATAACAACACTGGTCGTTGGCATGATGGTTAGCGTCACTTTGGGCAATAATCGCCTAGGATGATGGCTGGACAAGCGCCCAAAATAAGACTCTGCCGCACCATCAATTCGCACTGGCAAAATTTTTGCACTGGTTTTTGCCGCTACAAAGCCTGGGCCATCATATACTTTCATCAAAGTGCCGGTTAGCGTAATTCGTCCTTCAGGGAAAATCACCACGTTTTTGCCAGCATCTAGCAGCTTAATGACTTTTTTCATTGCCAACGGGCTAGAAGGGTCAACAGGTAAATGTGGCGTTAAGCGCAACGCTTGCCTAAATGACCATTTTTTAAGCACCGAAGTATGCACAACAAAGGTTGCCGCTTTTGGTAAAAACAACCCTAGCAACAAGCCATCTAAAAATGACTCATGGTTGGCAACAATCAGCAGACCATCTTCATTGGGCACGTTTTCTAAGCCACGTACTTCTACCCGAAACAATACTTTGCAAATGGCACGTAATATCTTTGCTAGCATTTATGTATCCCCTTAACCTATTGTTATATTTCAGTTTCTATGTAGTGCAACACATTCTGAATAGCATTGGTCATAAAATTTTTATTCACCCAAAAGAACACCTCTTTACCAATTTTTTCGCTATTTAATGCGCCACTTTGATGCAATATTTTTAAATGATGCGTCACCGCTGTTCTACTTAAGGTTGAAGCAGCGGCTATTTGCAAAATATTGAGCCGCTCATCTTTTTCAAATGCCAATAAAATGCGCTGGCGATGCGCATCACCTAGCGCAATAAAGAGCTGAGCGATATTTTGCCATTCATTTGGAATCGTATGGATTTTCTTCATGTCTATATAATTAGTTATTTAGTTTTGTTTGTCAAGCATTTTATTGTATTTATACATTAAAATACGCTTTAATTGCACATCATTATTTAACCAGCCCTGCAAGCCAATATCCATGCGGCTTCCAGAGGCAAAAAAATCTCTCGGCAAAAAAATAGGCGCGTTACGCGCCTAAAAGGGAGGAGAAAAACATGATAACTTACAGCACTTTCAATTTTATATTAGCAAGCATCGTGCCAACGGAATATAGCCACTAATCACTATTTTTTAGCCTAATTCCACCTTGTTTATGTAGATTAGGATAATTTTGTTGTGCAATTTTGCTAGGTTCGCACAAGTTTAGTGCAAAAAAAATCGGACACCTAAGTGTCCGATTTTTACTTTTTGCTTAGTTAACTATCAATTAAGAATGATAGGCACGTTCACCATGTTCAGTAGTGTCCAAACCTTCACGCTCTACCTCTTCACTTACGCGTAATCCAATCAATAAATCAATTACTTTAAGTGCTATTAGTGATACAACGGCAGTCCAAACAATAGCCACACCTACAGCCCAAACTTGCGCAGTCATTTGCGCTGCAAAATCGTATGCACCAACTCCATTTGCCACATAATCCCAAACACCTGTACCACCTAATGCTGGGTTTACAAATACACCTGTAGCAAGTGCACCAAAAATACCGCCAACCGCATGCACGCCGAACACATCTAAAGCATCATCATAGCCAAACATGTATTTCGCTTTAGCTACAAAGAAGTAGCAAATTGGAGACACTAATAAGCCGATTACAATTGCTCCCATAGGGCCTACAAAACCACAAGCAGGCGTGATTGCTACCAATCCTGCCACCGCACCTGAAGCCGCACCCAACATTGATGGTTTACCTTTACCAAACCACTCAACTGCAAGCCATGACAACGTGGCGGCCCCAGCTGCAATCATTGTGTTTAAAAATACTAAAGCTGTTAAACCGTTTGCTTCAAGATTTGAACCAGCGTTGAAACCAAACCAGCCTACCCATAGTAATGAAGCACCAACCATTGTTAAAGTAAGGCTATGAGGCGTCATTGCCTCTTTGCCGTAACCAATACGTTTACCCAACATAAATGCAGCAACCAACCCAGCAACACCTGCATTAATGTGTACTACTGTACCACCAGCAAAGTCTAGCGCACCTTTAGCCCACAAGTAACCTGCATTTGCTATTACCGTTTCTAGTGACTTGGCATCAGTAATCGCATCAGGACCATCCCAATACCAAACCATATGTGCCATTGGTAAGTAAGCGAAAGTGAACCACAACACCATAAAGGCCAATACAGCTGCAAACTTCATACGCTCGGCAAAAGCACCAATAATTAAAGCTGGTGTAATAGCTGCAAACGTTAATTGAAACACCACAAATACATATTCAGGAATATAAACACCTTTACTGAAAGTGGCTCCAAGCGAATCAGTAGTAATACCAGCTAAAAATGCTTTACTTAAGCCACCAAAGTAAGTGCCTCCTGTAAACGCAACGCTATACCCATAAACTGCCCATAAAATTCCCAATAGGGAGAAAATTACGAATACTTGCATCAGTACAGATAGCATATTTTTTTGGCGCACTAAGCCACCATAAAATAATGCCAATCCAGGAATCGTCATTAATGTGACGAGCGCAGTTGCTACTAACATCCAAGCTGTATCACCTTTATTTGCCGCTGGCGCTGGGACTGAGACTGCTTCAGCAGTAGTCGCTGATTCGACTTCCACCGCTGGAGCCGTAGCAGGAATATCTGCAACTGGTTCCGCCGCAACTTCTGTTGCTACTGCCTCGGTAGCAACGGGTTCCACCGCCACCGCATCCTCAGCAAACGTATTGCCTGTAAACCCTAAGCCCAGTGAAGTCACTAAAGCCAGTATTGAAAGAAATTTTTTCATGTCTATCCCCTTAGAGTGCTTCTGAGCCAGTTTCACCCGTACGAATACGCGTCACTTGCTCTAAATTAAACACAAATATTTTGCCATCACCAATTTTTCCCGTTGCAGCTGATTTTTCAATCGCCTCCACTACACGGTCTAACATAGTGTCGTCAATCGCCACTTCTAACTTTACTTTAGGTAAAAAATCTACTACATATTCCGCACCACGATAAAGCTCTGTGTGACCTTTTTGGCGACCAAATCCTTTTACTTCTGTCACGGTAATGCCTTGTACACCTATGGCGGACAAAGCTTCACGCACTTCGTCAAGCTTGAAAGGCTTGATAATTGCTGATACAAATTTCATAAGAACCTCCTAGAGCGGCGTGGGGTTACCACACCTAATAATTTAGAATGCTTTTTGAACAAGCGTCGAAAACGAATAGTTTGGTAAACCATGTCTAACCAATACCGCTAGTGAAAATAATGACTGTTGCATCATTTAACTCCCCTAAAAATGAAAAATCACCTATAAAAATAGATGTTGTGTCATAAGCAAAGTGCATGCCAATAAATAATTGTTTATAAATCAATTGGTTATAAATATATAATGCGGATTTATCTTTTGTAATTTCTATATAAAACCTGATAAACTTGCTAGCAAATACACAATATTCTGAAAGTACATTATGCTTAACGCTAGCAAGCTAGATGAAATATCCAGTAAAATCAAAGACATGGTACATAAAACTCCGATAACTTACTTAGATAAAAACTTTCATGCACTAATTCAGGGCGTACTCACCAAAATGGAGCTCGTTTCGCGTGAGGAGTTTGAAGTACAGGCTGAGGCGCTACGCCATACCCGCGAAAAACTAGTGAATCTTGAAGCTCAGCTAGCTAAACTGGAGTCTTTGCAAAAGACTCCATCACAATAACCAAATAAATATGAGCCTTGCCGTACTTTACAGTCGCGCCCTTAGCGGCATGGATGCACCAGAAGTTGTTGTTGAGGTGCATTTAGCTAACGGTTTGCCACAATTCGCAATAGTTGGCTTGCCAGAAGCTGAAGTAAAAGAAAGTAAAGATCGCGTCCGTGCTGCTATTCAAACCGCGCAATTTGAGTTTCCTGCAAGGCGTATCACCGTCAACCTTGCCCCTGCCGACTTACCCAAAGAAAGTGGTAGATATGACTTACCTATTGCTTTGGGCATTCTGGCAGCAAGCGGACAAATTCCAACAGAGCATTTATCTCGATATGAAATAGCGGGGGAACTAGCGCTTACGGGAGAGTTGCGCCCAATCCGCGGGGCTTTGGCTATGACCTATCAAATGCAGCACACATTTAATAGACTCGCTAACGGCAAAGGGGAAAAACGTGCATTTATCCTGCCCCAAGTCAGTGCATCAGAAGCTTCTTTGGTTAAAGGTGCAATTATCTATCCAGCCAATACATTGTTAGAAGTATGTGCGCATCTGACTGGGTCAAGCACATTACAACAGCAAGAATCTAACGCACAAACACTAACTACTGACTACCCTGATTTCACAGAAGTTAAAGGGCAATCTGCGGCTAAACGTGCTTTAGAAATCGCTGCCGCTGGTGGGCATAGCGTACTAATAATGTAAACTATTATTACAAAAATTTTCTATAAAATACCAAACTCAATTAAAGTTATTAACAAGAAGCTACAACTTAATACAGCCTAATGGTCAGGCAATAGTTCGAGTTGTAAATACCTCACCAACTCTGACAAAAGCGAGAATTGGAAGTACATGGTAATATTAAACGTCTAAAAATCATGATTTAGGCTGATTGATTTGGCTACAAGTATAGTATTTCAATATTCGAAAATTTCTAGTTATTTATCTAGTTAAATTCATTAATAAAACTTTCCCACTCCTCTAAAGTTGGCATTAATTTGTCGTTTGAAAAACGATTTATATTAATACGAAATCGATCTGGAATCTTTTTAGAAGGCAAGTTCATGCTAACAAGTTCTAGGCATTTTTCTTCATGTTTTCTTTCTAAATAAGTTAAATATGAATCAAAATCTTTAATTAGTAACCAACTGTTAAGAATGATTCTTTCCATAGAATTATAAATTTGTTTAAAGTTGTCGGCGTAAAGAGAATTAGATATATAAGGTGCTTCTGATAAATCTGGTATTCCAAAGTAGAAACAAGTTAATCTAGGGTCTTTAAGTTGCATAAAGTCGTCACATAATTTGTTATGCTCATTAATGCTAGAGTTTAATATTTGATAATTTTCTTTTATTTTGGTGAATGCCACTTGCATTCTGGGCTTGAGTTCACAAATGCTAAAATTTGAGATACTTATCTCCAAATCATCAATTGGAATAATAATTTCTCTAGATTTCATGAATGACTTATTAAAAGCTCCAATATCTTTCTTTTCCTTCAACTCATTGAAATTGGGTCTAAAACCTTTCTTAAGTTGATCAAATGTACTCACAACATCTTTACGAGCATTATTGTAATTTTCATAAAGAGGTTTTATGGCGGATTTAGTGCTCAACAAAATCCCTAAAGTATTTCCTAAATACAAATTTATTTTATTAATATTTTCTATTGTTATTTCAATATGTTCGATTTCCTTTTGAACTTCAATTATGTTTTTTGAAGTTTTAGGTTTTGCTGTAATTGGTGACAAATTTATAAGAGCTCTAGTTAGAGAGGCGGCAGTTCTACAAGCAAATCCAGTCCACGCAGGATCCCGTTTGAATCCAATAATATCGCTAATTCCTCGTATAGCAATCACAGGTCTATCATCACCTATACTACGTGCTGCTTCATAGATTCCTGGTAGTTCCATTTCAATTGCCTTCAAGTCGCGAGCAGAATGAGTCCAATTTTTTAGAACTTTGGGATCTTTTACTAACATATTTCCTGACGCGATAGGTGATGCTGTAACAAGTGGTAAACGTAATGTTTCCCCATTGTCAGGTTTAAAACGTTCTTTCAAAGAGTTATGTAATTTCTTCTTTAAATTTACATCTTGTTCTATAAAGTTATCGTCGTCTAAACATACATTTGGCATTGTTACGCCCAGTCTTTCACTTGTGTTCCATTCACCAAGTCTTGTAGTTAGTGCTGGAAGTCGGCTGATCAAATTTTGCACTGACTTGTGCGCTGGTGATCCTCTATGAGCTGTTTCAATATTGCCATCAGTCGTTGCTGCTGTCACACTAAAATCTATCATGCGATTTGCAATGACCACATCACCTAAACTAAATTCTGATTCCGGTATAGCACCTGCAATACCTACCACAACAATCCAAGTTGGATTGAGATCAAGTATTACATCAGTTGTTGCCGATTGTGCTGATGAATGTCCTTGTTCCGCAGTTCGAAGTATAGCAACTCTATATTCAACTTCATCTAATGTTTTAATATCTGAGATTTCATAAGTTCTATGCTTACCTTTAGCCTCTGCAGTAGGGGGAAAGTAGTTTAAAGTTGCTGCAAACTCATCTTCCCTAATAGTAATAATTGCAAAATCAACTGTGTTCTTAATGTTGTCAGAGGTTAATACTTGTATAGCTTTAGTCATATTTTTCACAAAAATATTATTTTATATAAGGTCTTAATAAAGTCCGTTTATGTAAAACGGGGGGGGTATAAATACAATTTTTATATAACAGTATCAGGCTCAACAAAAGTAAGCAATTAGATAGAGTTTTTTGCAATAAGAAACTAAGAGTTATAAGATAGAAAGTGGGATAGAAGTACATATTTGTGTAACAGATTGGCTCACCAAATTGGGCTCGAACTTGCATTTACAAATAAATGATTGATCCTATTTTTAGATTTGATGATTATTAAGTAGTAAACTAACTTTCTAATAAAAATATTAGTTTATTAGCTAAGTAACTGATTAGTAGTTTCATTCTTTTGTTGACTAAAAGCATAGTCACAAATAAACTAATGAATTATAATAACTACCTGATTATATTAGTTTATTTAAGAATGTCGCAAGCTAAAACACTTACAGAAAATGAATTAAAAATCGTACTGGCAGTAATAGATAAAGGCCGCAATGTTGATATGCATGCTTGTTTGAGCCAAAAAGTGTATTTTTGTGCATAAAATTTTGATCAAGTAGCTATAGTATTTAAATATTATATTCAATCCGTTACTGAATTTATAATGGGTCAATATTCGATGCATTTGGTGGGTCAAATTTAGATGCAATTTAACAGTCATCTACATATTTAACCTCACCGAGTATTGTTCTCATCTTTTTTGCAGGTGCAATATCTTTGCGGTGGTAAATTATGATGTCTGGTGTATAAGTATGATTAGAACCGGCATTATCTTGATATTCAATTGTTACGGGTTGCGCAACAAATTTGTCAACATATGGGTCGAATCTTAACAAGTACATCAAATCACGTTCAAGAGTTGATTCAAATTGTTGGCTGACTTTTTCTGCAGTAGGCATAGCTCCTGTTATACTTCGATGTGAAGTAGGAATTTTACGTACTGGATGTTTAGGATCTATGCTCATTCTCATTTATCTTTGTATATTTTATGTTATTTTCTCATATAATTTTGTATTTTTCAGGCGGTGGCGGAATCCCTCGGCCTGGTGAAATTTCTCTTGCCCACAACGGCGTATTATTTCTCGATGAGTTACCCGAATTTGACCGTAAAGTATTAGAGGTATTGCGAGAGCCACTTGAAAGTGGGCATATCACTATTAGCCGCGCTGCGCGACAAGCAGATTTTCCTGCACAGTTTCAATTGCTCGCTGCCATGAACCCTTGCCCATGCGGCTATTTAGGCCACTACAATAATAAATGCCGCTGTACGCCCGACAATATTGCACGTTATAGAGCCAAAATTTCTGGCCCATTGCTTGATAGAATTGATTTACACATTGAAGTGCCCGCACTTAAAGAGGATGAACTCACTAGCAAGACTATGGCTGAGAGTAGCCACGCAATTCGCGAGAGAGTTGATACTGCTCGTAAATTACAGTTACAACGCCAAGGCAAAGCCAATAACACATTAGGCAGCCTCGAAATTGACACCTATTGCCAACCCGATGATGCAGGATTAACCTTGCTCAAAACTGCTATTGCACGACTTAATTTATCTGCACGTGCTTATCACCGTATTTTAAAAGTCGCACGCACCATCGCTGATTTAGCGGGTGAAGTAAATATTAAACCCTCTCACATAGCCGAGGCAGTGCAATATCGGCGAGGCGATACTAGCAAATAACACAAAGTAATTATGAAAAAAATTTTTCACGCATTATCTACACATCCATCTGCACTTTTACTCATCGTGCAGCTTGCCAGCATCATCATTCACCCAATGTTGGAGTCGGTAAAATTCAACCAAGCGATATTCAGCTGTTTTAATGTAGCTGCGCTATCGCTGGCCGTGTGGGTAGTCAATCGCAGTCCAGCTGTTAATTGGGTTGCCTGGGCATTGGCTGTACCCGCTATTGCTCTCACGCTTTTATATGTAACCACCGCAAATGAGCATTACTACATTTTGGCGCAACTGCTTGAAAGCGCAATGTATTTTTACACCGCAGCAGGATTAATCATGTATATGTTTAACGATGACATTATTACCCGCGATGAGTTATTTGCTGCCGCTGCAACGTTTACAGTGCTGGCTTGGGGCTTTGCTTTGCTATATTCAGTTTGCCAGTATTTTTACCCCGGTAGTATAACGGGAGCCGTAAATCCTGATGCACCGCGTACTTGGCTGGAACTTATTTTTCTAAGTTTCTCTATTCTTTCAAGCACTGGTTATGGTGATGTGATGATTACGCACCCTGTCACTAGAATTATCGGTATCTTTCAAATGTTTATTGGCTTGATGTACATGGCTTTGATTGTTTCACGTTTGGTATCTCTCACCTCATCAATCAAAAAGCACTAGCGTGATAAAATAGCCTGACTAAAACCCTTACTTAAAGCACCAAAACAATGTCCTCTTTCACTATTTCTAGGTTAGAAGCCAAACTACGCGATTTGCTGCAACAACGCATCCTCATTTTAGATGGTGCGATGGGCACGATGATTCAGCAATATAAGCTGACGGAAGCGGACTACCGCGGTGAGCGTTTTGCGGATTTTAAAGCGCCAGCAGGCGAGCGTGAATTGTTTGTGAAAGGCAATAATGAGCTACTGACCTTAACGCAGCCGCAGGTGATACAAGAAATCCACGAAAAATATCTAGCGGCAGGCGCTGACATCATTGAAACCAACACGTTTAGTGCGACCAAAGTGGCGCAAGACGATTACCACATGGCGCATTTAGTCTACGAGATGAACGTGGAGGCTGCCAAACTGGCCAAAGCCGCTTGTCAAAAATACAGCACGCCAGATAAGCCACGCTTTGTGGCTGGTGCGCTGGGCCCCACCCCTAAAACCGCCAGCATCTCGCCAGATGTGAATGACCCAGCCGCGCGTAATGTGAGTTTTGATGAGTTGGTAAGTGCTTACTTAGAGCAAACACGCGGTCTGGTTGAAGGTGGTGCGGATATTTTAATGGTGGAAACCATTTTTGATACACTCAACTGCAAAGCGGCTTTATTTGCGATTGAGACCTTTTTTGAAGAGCATGGTAGCCGCTTGCCCATCATGATTTCTGGCACGGTAACGGATGCTTCTGGCCGTATTTTATCGGGTCAAACCGTCACTGCATTTTGGCATTCTGTGCGTCACGCTAAACCACTGACGATTGGCCTTAACTGCGCGTTGGGTGCTACCTTAATGCGCCCATATGCCGAAGAATTATCCAAAATTGCCGATACCTTTGTGTGCATTTACCCTAATGCTGGCTTGCCTAACCCCATGTCTGACACGGGTTTTGACGAAACCCCCGACATTACCGCCAGCTTGGTAAAAGAATTTGCGCAAAGCGGTTTTGTAAATATTGCGGGTGGTTGTTGCGGTACCACGCCACCGCACATTAATGCCATTTATAACGCCATTAAAGATTTGCCACCACGCCAAGTGCCAGTGGTGAAGCCAGACATGCGTTTGTCTGGCTTAGAGCCCTTTATCATCGATGACCAATCGCTGTTTGTGAACGTGGGCGAGCGCACCAATGTGACGGGCAGTAAAGCGTTTGCGCGCATGATTATTAACGAGCAATACGAAGAAGCGCTCAGTGTGGCACGTCAGCAGGTAGAAAACGGCGCGCAAGTCATCGACATCAACATGGATGAAGGCATGTTGGATGCGGTTAAAGCCATGACGCATTTCCTCAACTTGATTGCCTCCGAGCCCGATATTGCGCGTGTGCCGATTATGATTGACTCGTCTAAATGGAGCGTGATTGAGGCAGGCTTAAAATGTGTGCAAGGCAAAGCCATCGTCAATTCTATCTCGATGAAAGAAGGCGAAGCAGAGTTTTTACGCCAAGCCAAATTGTGCCGGCGCTATGGTGCCGCGGTGATTGTGATGGCCTTTGACGAAAAAGGCCAAGCCGATACTTACGCGCGCAAAATTGAGATTTGTAAGCGTGCTTATTATTTGTTAGTGGGCATGGACTTTCCGCCAGAAGATATTATCTTTGACCCCAACATTTTTGCGATTGCCACTGGCATTGAAGAGCACAACAATTATGCGGTGGATTTTATTGAAGCCACGCGTTGGATTAAGCAAAACCTGCCCTACGCCAAAATATCGGGTGGCGTGTCCAATGTGAGCTTTAGCTTTAGGGGTAACGACCCTGCGCGCGAAGCGATACACACCGTGTTTTTGTATCACGCCATTCAGGCTGGCATGACCATGGGCATTGTGAACGCGGGCATGATGGGTGTGTACGATGATTTGCCCCCAGAGCTTAAAGAATGCGTAGAGGACGTGGTACTTAACCGCATAACAGACCCAAAAAATTTGTTGGCGCCCACTGAGCGACTGATTGAAATGGCCAGCACGTTGAAGGCTGGCGACAAAAAAGAAGAAGCTGGATTGGCATGGCGTGGCACGCCTGACAGCCCAGTGCCAGTCGAAAAAAGGCTTGCCCATGCCATGGTGCATGGCATTACCGAATACATTGTAGAGGACACGGAAGAAGCACGTCAGCAAGTGATGGCCAAAGGCGGACGCCCGATTCATGTGATTGAAGGCCCGCTGATGGATGGCATGAATGTAGTCGGTGACTTGTTTGGACAAGGCAAAATGTTCTTGCCACAAGTGGTCAAATCCGCACGCGTAATGAAGTCCGCTGTAGCGCATTTAATTCCATTTATTGAGGCAGAAAAAGCTGAAGAGGAAGCACGCACAGGTATCGTGGCTAAGCCTAAAGGCAAGGTAGTGATTGCGACGGTGAAAGGCGATGTGCACGATATTGGAAAAAACATTGTGAGCGTGGTGCTGCAATGCAATAACTTTGAAGTCGTCAACATGGGCGTAATGGTGCCAGCGGCTGAAATTTTAGCCATGGCCAAAGCAGAAAATGCCGACATCATTGGCCTGAGCGGTTTGATTACGCCTAGCTTAGAAGAGATGGCTTATGTGGCTAAAGAAATGCAGCGCGACCCGCATTTTCATGGTGCAAAAACACCGTTGTTGATTGGCGGCGCCACTACTTCGCGTGCGCATACAGCTGTCAAAATTGCGCCTAATTACGATGGCCCAGTGATTTACGTGCCCGATGCTTCGCGCTCGGTATCTGTAATGCAAAACCTACTGACGCCAGAAACGCGTGGGGCATATTTAGCTGAGATCCAAGCCGATTACGACAAAGCACGCGCGCAACATGCCAATAAAAAAGGCGTGCCTATGCTGAGTATTGCAGATGCACGTAGGAACAAGGCCAAGCTGAGTTTTGACGGTGAGTACACACCGGTAAAGCCTAAGTTTATTGGTCGTCGTGTATTTAAAAATATCGATTTAGCGTTAATTGCGCAATATATCGATTGGGGTCCATTCTTTCAAACTTGGGACTTGGCTGGTTTTTACCCCGCCATTTTGAGCGATAAAGTGGTGGGTGAGGCGGCTAGTAAAGTGTTTGAAGAAGCGCAAGCCATGCTTAAAAAAATCATCGATGGACGTTGGTTAAGTGCCAATGGCGTAATTGCGTTACAACCGGCTAACCGTGTAAATGATGATGATATTGAAATTTACACCGATGATATGCGCAACCAAGTGGCGTTTACATGGTACGGCATGCGTCAGCAAACCGAAAAACCAGTGATTGACGGCGTGGCACGCCCCAACCAATGTTTGGCAGATTTTATTGCACCCAAAGGTACTGATGACTACATTGGACTATTTGCTGTGACCGCTGGCTTAGGCATGGAAAAACGCTTAGCAGAGTATGAAAAAAATCACGATGACTATAACGCCATTATGTTTAAATCGCTGGCGGATCGCTTAGCCGAGGCCTTTGCAGAATATATGCACGAGCGTGTGCGCACGGACTTATGGGGCTATGTAAGCAATGAAAAGTTAGATATTGATGGCTTAGTCAAAGAGCAATACCAAGGCATTCGCCCAGCGCCAGGTTACCCTGCGTGCCCAGACCATACGGTAAAAGCCGATATGTTTAAGCTATTGCAAGCAGAAGAAATAGAGATGCAACTCACCGACTCATTTGCCATGAGTCCAGCGGCTGCAGTCAGTGGGTTTTATTTGGCGCATCATGATGCTAAGTATTTTAGCGTGGATAAAATTGGCAATGACCAGCTAGATGACATGATTAAACGCAGAGGTTTAGATAAAGCATACTTAGAACGTTGGTTAGCGCCAAACTTATCATAACTATTAAAGAGTTACATGATGCATCATCACGAAAATACCACCTCGGATTTTGACCAATTACGCGGCATCATTAAAAACCTCATTCAAGATAATGATGAGTTTGTGAATAGCCATCCACCTGAGTATTTTGATCCGTTTGAACTGCAGCAGCATCCGCGTGCCACGGTAGTGACTTGCGCAGATGCGCGTGTGCACACACAAGCACTGGATAAAACACCTGACGGTGATTTGTTTATGATACGCAACATTGGTAATCAAATTGCGACGGCTGAAGGTTCGGTAGAATATGGTGTGCGACATTTGCATACGCCTTTGCTGATTGTTGTCGGACATGTAGCATGCGGAGCAATTAAAGCAGCAGCGGGCAATTATTCTAGTGAATCTGACGCAATTAAACATGAATTAAATAGTATTCAGTTGGCCGTCAAATCAGATGAATTAACTACTGAAGATTGGTTGCGAGGCGTCATTGCCAATGTAAATAACCAAGTGAACTATGCACTTATTAAATTTGCTGATGAAGTAAAAGAACAAACTCTAACCGTGGTGGGCGCAGTATATGATTTTCAAAACGTACTAGGGCAAGGGCAGGGGCGGCTGGTAATAGTGAATATTAACGGCAATGTAAATACCAAACATATTGCGGCAAGCTTATTAGCGTTAAGATAATCTTTGCAAAAAGCCCAATGTTTGTTTAAACATTAGGCTTTTTTGCAAGAAACACCATTTATTTTGTCACTTGATTAGCCCACTCCATCGTTTCTAGCTGAATATCTAGTAAATCACCTGGAGTGATGCCAAGCTTTTCAATTTCTTTCTCTGAAGCCTCAAAATCGCCATACTCAACGACTTCCGCAAAAGTAAGCAGTTCACCCAATATGCCTTCACGTTTAAGGATAGCGTTTTGCATATCATCCGATAAGCCTATTTCTTGTAAAACTTCTTCTAGCGGCGTTTGCATAACCACATCTGCCAGCGAAAGCATACCCACCATAAAAGCTTGGTCGCTAAAATTAGCTTGATGTTGATTCACTTTTTTAGCTACAAGCTCCATTAAGCGTGCGCGGTTAGCCACTTGCATCATTAATGTACCGCCCACTGCGCCGTCTGGGCTTGCGTAGAGTAATAGTTGCACCCAACGTAACAGTTGTTTTTGACCTAGCACTACAATGGCTTGGCGAATAGACTCAATATGTTGCCTACCGCCGCCTATACCAACTGAGTTTACGAGTTTTAGTAACCCTAAAGTTAGCCCTGGGTTATCTTTAAACAGGGTTTCTAACTTAGATAAATTCACGTCGCCTAATAACTCTCCCATGATGCGCATGAGAGTTGTTTGGTGAGGCTGTGGTTTTTTGCCTTTAAATACGGTGGGTTTTGCAAAAAAGAAGCCTTGATATGCTTCAAAACCAAGACTTGCACATTTAGCAAACAACTCAACTTCTTCCACCTTTTCAGCGATAAGCTCTGCTTGTGTCACTTTACGCAAAAATTTGACAATGTCAGGTAATTTTTCGTGCGGCGTGATGGTTAAATCAATTTTTACGTAGTCTATCAGATGAAACAACTCGTCATGTCCATCTCTATACTCAAAATCATCAAGCGCTAATTTAAAACCCATCTCTTTTAATTGCTCGCAGCGCTGAATAATCAATGGACTAATGGGCACATCTTCCAAAATTTCTAACACAATACGATCAGCAGGCAATAAATTAACCGTTTCACTCAACAGAAAACTTGCTGACACGTTTAAAAATCCCAATTTATCGCCCAATACTTGGTCTAGACCAAACTGACTTAAGGTATTCACTATCACTGTTGACGTGGCAAGCAGGTCATCCTCAACCTCTGCTTGGTCCAAATCATTTTTAGACCTAAATAAAAGCTCATAGGCAACAATTTTCTGCCTACCATTTAATATAGGCTGACGACCCAAAAAAATCTCGGCATTGCTATGATTGACGGCTGTGTGAGGAATAGGCTGATTCATACTTTTTTGCTCCATTGTTTTAATGCCCACTGCCATTTATGGCAAGGATGGCTTATCATAATGCTTGTTAATTAATATCAATTACGTCTAAGTAGAATAACGACTGGCGAGAATTTTTCTTTAGTGTTCTTTTAAGCTTTTTTTGCAAATAAATCATTTGAATTTTGCCTTGATAATGCGTCGTATCAATAGCATGCGTTAGCAATAAAAAATCATCAAACCTTTTAAATTGATATTAACAATAATTTTCATAACAAATTGTTTTATAAAGATAAATTAAGATGCATATTCATATATTAGGGATTTGTGGGACGTTCATGGGCGGCATTGCAGTGTTAGCTAAAGCAGCAGGACATCGCGTGACAGGTTGCGATGCAAATGTTTACCCTCCCATGAGTACGCAATTGCAGGCGCAAGGTATTGAGTTAATTGAAGGCTTTGACCCCGCACAAACTAAATTAAACCCTGATATTTATGTCATTGGTAATGTAGTGGCACGCGGTAATGCGTTGATGGAAGAAATTCTAAATCAAGGTTTGCCTTATATTTCTGGCCCACAATGGCTGGCTGAAAACGTGTTGCAAGGTAAATGGGTGCTAGCAGTCGCGGGTACACATGGAAAAACAACCACAAGCTCAATGTTGGCGTGGATACTCGAATATGCTGGCTTAGCCCCCGGTTTTTTAATCGGCGGCGTGCCTGAAAACTTTGCGGTTTCAGCACGATTACCCCAAACACCTCAACAAGATGCCAACAGTATTTCACCTTTCTTTGTGATTGAAGCCGATGAGTACGACACCGCCTTTTTTGATAAACGCTCAAAATTTGTGCATTATCACCCGCGCACTGCCGTGTTAAATAATTTAGAGTTTGACCACGCCGACATATTTGAAGATTTGAGCGCAATCGAAAAACAATTTCACCATTTGGTACGCACCGTACCTGGCCAAGGTTTGGTGGTGGCAAATGGCAAGGAAGCTAGCCTACAACGCGTACTTGATAAAGGCTGCTGGACACCTGTAGAAAAATTTGGTGCTGATGATAATTGGCAAGCTGCAAATGCGCATGGCGATGGTAGCTTTGACGTACTATTTGCGGGTAAATTACAAGGTCGTGTGAACTGGGACTTATTAGGCGAGCATAATCGCATGAATGCACTTGCAACAATTGCTGCAGCACGTCATGCAGGTGTTGCGGTAGAAACCAGCATTGCGGCTTTAACCGAGTTTAAAAATGTCAAACGCCGCATGGAAACCAAAGGCGTAGTGAATCATATCACTGTTTATGATGACTTTGCGCACCACCCTACCGCTATCGAGACCACTTTAGCAGGCCTGCGAGCCAAGCTGGATGCGGTTTCCAGAGGTGCTAGAATAATAGCTGTGCTAGAACCCCGCAGCAACACCATGAAATTAGGCGTGATGAAAGACGCATTGCCTGCAAGTTTAAAAGATGCAGATTTAGTGTTTTGTTTTGGCGCTAATTTGGGCTGGAGCGCCGAAGAAGCATTGATGCCGATTGCAAATAAGGCTAAGACCTTTAATGATTTAGCTGCAATGGTGCAAGCCATTAAAAGCGTCGCCAAGCCAAACGACCATATTTTGGTCATGAGCAATGGTGGTTTTGGTGGCGTGCATCAAAAAATCCTAGATGCGTTAAACTAGATGCGTTAATGTAAGTATTTGAGTGCAAATCCTTGGCTAATCCACCCAAAGTGACCGTAGTAAACGCCATCCACGCGCTGGTTACTAAATTAAAAGCAATGAGCCTGTTTGCCATTGCTCTTTGGGTGTCTTTAACAATTCATGTTGTAATTTTAAGCATACATTTTTCGCCAGAATTGCAAAAAATGGTCAGCACCAAACCCACACTTGATGTGGTGCTGGTCAATGCTAAAACCAAAACCAAGCCCAGCAAGGCCGACCTTTTAGCACAAGCTAATTTAGACCGTGGCGGCAACACTGAACTAGACAAAAAAATGAAGTCAGTGTTACCTAGCATTAAACAGCAGAAATCAGACTTTTCTGTGAACCCCACACAAAAGGTTAAAACTGGTGGTAAGGCTGCCAAAAAAGCGGCGGTGGACACCAAAATTGAAGAACGTGTATCAGAACTTGAACGGCAAGCGAACGAGCTGATGACGCAAATGAAATCTACCAAAACGGTAGAAAATAATCCGTCTCAAGCCTCCACCGCTAAAGACTCTCAAGACGGTGAAGAAGAAACTCCCAGCAAACTGAATGTAGCCGATATGACCGCCGCCGCGCTTGAAATTGATAAGCTAGAAGCGCAAATTGCCAAGCAACATGAGGCCTACCAAAAGCGCCCAAAACGTAAAGAACTCGGCGCGCGCGCGCAAGAGTATAAATTTGCGTTATATGAAGAGCAAATTCGGCAAAAAGTTGAGAAGTTTGGTAGCTTAAATTACCCAGAAGCCATGCGAGATAAGAATGCTTTTGGTAAGGTATTGTTTTCCCTTGATATTAAGCAAGATGGTAGTATTGAAAAAGTTACCATTAAACGCAGCTCTGGCAACAAAATTTTTGATGATGCTGCTGTGAATATCTTAAAACTAGCGGCACCATACCCTGAATTTCCGCCCGATATTCGCAAAGATTTTGACATCATCGGCATTAACCGCACCATGATTTTTACCCGTGAAGAAGGCATATCATCAGAATGAGCTACTACCAACACCACGTATTTTTTTGCTTAAACCAACGCGAAAGTGGCGAAGCCTGTTGCGCCAATTTATGCGCTGAATCTGCCTTTGACCACATGAAGGCGCGGGTGAAAGCGCTAGGCATTAATGGCGAAAACCAAGTGCGTATTAACCGCGCTGGCTGTTTAGATCGTTGCGGTGAAGGCCCAGTTTTGGTCATTTATCCACAAGCCATTTGGTACACTTTTGTTGATAATGCCGATATAGACGAAATTATTGACAGCCATTTACTGCAAAATAAGGTGGTTGCGCGCCTCGCTATTTAAGCTGATTTCTAGCAGTTATTTAAAGCGTCTTCTTTTATGATGCTCTGTAAGCCAGTATCCATGCGGCTCGCAGAGCATCAAAATTCTCTCGGCAGTTTTTTAGATGGTTTTTAACGATGCATCCAGAAGATTTACAGCGCTTAGTCTCACTCGAAATGCCGTATGGAAAATACAAAGGGCGCGTGCTGGCAGATTTGCCCGGGCATTATTTAAATTGGTTTGCGCGGGAGGGTTTTCCTAAAGGCGAGTTGGGGCGATTGCTGCAATTAATGCAAGAAATTGACCACAACGGCCTAAAAACTTTGCTCGAACCGCTAAGAAAATAGCGTTTATTCTTTGCCACGCAAAAAATCTGCTTTACCTAAATCAACGCCATTATGGCGCAAAATATTGTAGGCAGTTGTCACGTGAAAATACACGTTTGGCAGTACCCATTTGAGTAAATAATCTTGCCCGGTAAATTTAACATCCACTTTACGCACGGTAATCGTCACTTCACGTGCTTCACTGCCTGCAAATTGTGCGGGTGTTACGCTCTGAATAAATGCAATGGTTTTTGCAAGACGTTCTTGTAGCTCGGCAAATGTGGTTTCATTATCTTCATATTTAGGAATTTCCACTCCTGCTAATCTTGCCGCAGCGCCTTTGCTCATATCTGTAGCAATTTGCACTTGGCGCGTGAGCGGATACATATCTGCAAATAGCCGCGCATTGAGTAGCACGCTGTGCTCTATTTTTTTAGCGTCCGCATAGGTTTCGCCTTTTTTTAAAATATGCGATAGATTATTTAGCGTGCGGACAAGCGGTGCAATGGTGGCGTCAAACATAGTGAGCATGATGGTTTCCTAAAAAATTTAGCGCAAAATAACTTTCTTAAATGCAGTACCGCTTGATATAAATCAAAGTGAAATTTTATGTTAAAACAATATCATATGCATAGGTTTTAGCTAAATATGGCTGATGTTATTTCGTGAACTGCGTTGACTGGGAGAAAGGGCTTAATATGCAATTTTTAGGTTGGCAAGGCATCGTTTCATTTGTAGCGGTGGTTGGCTTAATCGTGTTTACTTTGGTATTTTTTGCCAAAAAGATTAAATAATTTCACCCATCGTATTAAACAAAAAAGCGGCCATTAGCCGCTTTTTTGTTTAATGCAAACGTGAACTTAATATTTTATCCGCCAACATCTGAAAACGTGGCGAGACAAATTTACGACTTTGTTGACCCGTATCAGCGATGGATAGTAACTCTTCAATTGCCGAGCGAAATCCCAACTCAAATAACCAGTAATCGTCTTCATTAATGGCCGATTTTTTATCGGTATTCACATCTTCACAAAGACGATCAAATGCTTCTTTACACACATTATACTCAGCCATATCACCTCCCAGTTTGCGTTACTGCCTTATCATATCAAAAATTGTGTGGCAGTAGTAAACCTTAATGGCGCAAACTAAATGTCGCCCCAGCTTTCTTCCCACATGCAGTGTTTGATTTTTTTGCGATTCGCAATCAATTCATCAATGCTAGGCTCATCGTTAAGTGCACGTTTAATCGCCAATTTAGTTGCATCGTAGTTATTTTTGTACATATCGGCTTTATCTAGCTTGCCTTCTTTTTCTAATGGAATACAACCTGGGTCAATCCACACTAAACTGATAATACATAAATCGTTGGCTTGGTCTTTAGGGATAATGCCTTCAATTACGCAATCTAAAATCGCATCAGCCGTAGCCGCTTGCACTACACCGCCAAACAAGCCCACGTCCGTGCTGCCTTTTAGGGTTACTTTTGGCACCGTCATACACACTGGGCGCACCAGTTGGTTAATATCACGCACGGCAAACATCGCGGTGTGACCTTTGCTTTGCGCCATCAAATTAGCGAATGCTTGACCTACTGGACCATCTACAGCACCAATTAGAATTTCTGGCATGGCCGCTGTGACATCTTTACCCTCTGAATAAACAGTCGCTTCACCTGCTTTAAAAACGATTTTTGACATGATTTTCTTTCGCCTAGTTAAAAAATAATTAAAAATTTAAGTCACTATTTTACCAAACATTTATAAGTCTAGTTGCATATCTACATGTGGAATATCAACATCACAGTATTCATCACTTACCTGGACAAAACCTGCCTTTTCATAAAAGCCGATGGCATGCGTTTGCGCAGATAATTTCACGCATTTGCTGCCATGCTGGCGGCAAATTTCAATCGCCATTTTTAGCAATCTTATGCCCACGCCTTGTTTACGCCATTGTTTTAACACCGCCATGCGGCCAATTTTGGTGTATTCAATAATGCGTAAGCAAGCAATCGCTTGGTTTTCAGCCATCGCCAATAAATGCACCGCGCCCGCATCGATATCATCCCATTCAAACTCAGGCGTTACCAACTGCTCATCAATAAAAACCACCGTGCGTACGGCACGCAAAAGCGGCTCAGCTTGCGCCCAAGTGACACTTTTAAAAGTGACACGTTGAAAAGTGAGCTGCCCAATATCGAATTCTGTAAATGATTTTTTCATGGTCAAAGCTTGCGAAAATAGCCTGTTCAGTGCATGATGCTGGCTTCAATTTTGTTATTTTTTGAAAGAAAACAATGCCACACAAGCTCACCGCCCTCGCCCGTATTTTACTCGCACAAGTTTTTTTAGTCCAAGTAGCCATGTTGATTATCGGCTTTTTTAATACGCCTGATGGTTATCAACAATATCAAGCGCAACTCGGCTCGCTTAGTTTGCCGGGTATTTTTGCACCATTGATTATTTTGGTTCAACTTGTAGGCGGCTTGGCTTTGTTTTTAGGCTATAAAACCAAATTTTTTGCGATTTTTATGGCGATATATGCAGTAATCATTTCACTTTTATTGCACTTACCTCCTTTGCAATATTTAGCTATTGCTGGCGGTTTACTACTGTTATTTTTGCACCCAAACACGGCTTTTAGTTTAGATAATCTAAAGAAATAATCGTTGGGTTTTGCCCCGAGAAAATTTAGACGCTCTGGAAGCCGCATGGATACTGGCTTGCAGAGCATCTAATATGATGTTGTGTTCAAAACAGCCTTTTTGGCTGTTTTTTTATTACGTTTTATTCCCACTCTAGCGCAGGGTAAATTGTGTTGACATTGCGCCTGTTAGCCACCTCAAATAACACCCATTTGTCTTTCTCACTAGCGGCTGCCGAACTCATGGCCGACTCCATACTCTCACCTTTTTTGATGCTGGCACGAATATCATTTAGCAAGGCATTTAAATAGCGTTGCGCATCACCAATAGCACCTAGCCAATTTTTAGTGACTGGCCCATGCCCTGGGACCACTTGTTTTACCTCTGCCGTTTTAAATTTTTCCAGCTCGGCAATAAGGCCTTTAATATCCGTTTCTACTACAGGGGTGCGCTCAATAAACAGCAAATCGCCCGTAAATAAAGTGTTGGCTTTACTTTCTATCAGTGATAAATCGGTATTGGTATGCGCTACAGGGTGCGCAGTGAGCACTAACTTTCTGTCTCCTAAATCTAGCGTTAAGGTATTTTTAACCCCTACCGTAGGCTTGACCAAGTCTGACCCTTTTGCATCTTCACCTAGCAAGCGTGCGTTAAGCTTGGTATATTGTTCTTCACGCGTTTGCATGGCATTGGCCAGTTTTTCATGGCCTACAAATTGCGGTTTATCGCCTAAAAAAGCCGCATTGCCATACACATGATCTGGGTGCACATGCGTGTTTATCACATAGAGCACGGGTAACGGCGTTACCTTGCGAATCGCTTCACGCAGCTTTTGCCCCACCTTTAAGCTACCACCGGTATCCACTACCGCTACGCCCTTGCTGCCCACAATAAAGCTGGCGTTGCAAATATCGCCTTTGTATCCTTCGTCAATATCTAAGTGCGCACCATGGTGTACATAAATACCTTCTCCGATGCTTTCAATATTAAAATTTTCGGGCGATTTTGCTGTTGGCTCGGCATGCGCACAACCAAATATGACCAACGCACTCATGATTATCATTAGTTTTTGCATGAAACTTTCCCTTAGCTTTGTTTATTGATTAAAATGATGCCCGCTTATGCAACAATCTGCTGTGACGATGGTCACATTAAATAATAATATTCCGTGGGAATCATACTATGAATTCAGCTTCAACACGCTACACAAAAACTGCCGTTATTTTGCACGGTGTTATTGCGCTCATCATTTTCTTTATGTTTTTTCTGGGATGGTTTATGCACGAAATCCCAAAAGAAGCCGCAAAACAAGCCTCTTTTGACCTATTTAACTTAGGCGTGGTGCACTGGAACGTAGCCGAACCCGCAAGCCCCAGAACCTTTTATTTTAATTTGCATAAATCTATCGGTATCACGGTGTTTGGCCTTATTTTATTTCGCATTTTTTGGCGTATCACCCACACACCGCCTGCCATGCTCACTTCATACAAAGCATGGGAGCGCAAACTGGCCACTGGCACACATCACTTTTTATATTTATTGATGATTGCCATGCCAATCACTGGTTTTATTATGGCCATTAACAGTAAATACGGCGTCATGTGGTTTGGCTTAGACTTAGTTGGCGGGTTGGATAATAAAGACGCGCGTGAATTATTTAAAGAAGTGCATGAAACCGTAGGCTTTGTGTTTTTACTCACCATTTTGTTGCATTCGCTGGGTGCGTTAAAACACAAATTTATTGATAAAGATGGTACGATGAAACGCATGTCCTTGCATTAGTAAAAAAGAAAAAAGCCTTTCAGATTTGAAAGGCTTTTTTGTTATAAACGCCGCTTTTTAATTACTATATCATTTCGATGCTCTGTAAGCCCCATAGATACTGGCTTACAGAGCAATTATTTTTTCTCGAGCGTTTATAATGGTTAAAATAAATGCTTATTGGTGATATTGCACGCTATGTTTTCGAACCGCTTCTAACATGGCTGCCGCATTCTCCGGTGGCGTCCATTGCGTAATACCATGGCCTAAATTAAATACATGTCCGCTACCTTTGCCATAACTTGCCAGCACACTTGCCACTTCTTTTTCTATCGCTTCAGGGGTTGATAGTAAAATCGCTGGGTCTAAATTTCCTTGCAGCGCCACTTTATCACCCACGCGTTGGCGCGCGCTGCCAATATCTACCGCCCAATCTAAGCCTAGCGCATCAGCACCAATCTCTGCTTGTGCTTCAAGCCATAATGCACCGCCTTTGGTAAATACAATGCTAGGCACTTTTTTGCCTTCTGCATTTTTGGTGAGACCCGCTACGATTTTTTTCATGTAATTGAGCGAAAACTCGGTGTAGGCATTGTGCGATAGCGCACCACCCCATGAATCAAAAATCATCACGGCCTGCGCACCTGCGGCGATTTGTGCATTTAGGTATTGGGTTACCGTTTGCGCGGTCACTTCTAAAATATGGTGCAGCAACTCAGGACGCGCGTAACCCATTTTCTTGGTGTTTAAAAAGTCTGTGCCGCCTTTGCCTTCTACCATATAAGTTGCCAAAGTCCACGGACTGCCTGAAAAACCAATCAGCGGTACACGGCCATTTAAAGCTTGACGAATGCTGCTGACCGCATCAAATACATATTGCAGCTTGGTCATATCAGGAACAACAAGCTGTTTAATGTCGGCCTCTTGCTGTAAGGTACGCTCAAATTTTGGGCCTTCACCTTCTTCAAAATATAAACCCAAACCCATCGCATCAGGTACGGTTAAAATATCTGAGAACAAAATTGCCGCATCCAGTAATGGGTAGCGATCTAGCGGTTGCAATGTTACATCGGTGGCAAACTGCGCGTTTTTACACAATTGCAAAAAACTACCTGCAGTTTTGCGGCTTTCACGGTACTCTGGTAAATAACGGCCTGCTTGGCGCATCATCCACACTGGCGTGTAATCTGTGGGTTGGCGCATCAAGGCACGCAGGAAAGTATCGTTTTTAAGCATTGTCATTGTTGTTCCTAATAAAAAAGGATGCAAGCTCAATCACGCTGCATCCTTAGTTTTCACTCAAGCAATCTGTATTATCGAGGCAGTGTAGAACTACCCATTAAAAACACGTCCACAGCACGTGCCGCTTGGCGCCCCTCACGAATCGCCCACACAACTAACGATTGCCCACGACGGACATCACCTGCCGCAAATACTTTTGCTTTGCTGGTTTTGTAGCTATCATCGCCTTCAGTAGTTGCTTTGGCATTACCACGTTGGTCTTTTTCTACACCAAATGCATCTAGTAATTTTTGTACGGGGGAAACAAAACCCATGGCTAAAAATACTAAGTCCGCGGGGATAACAAACTCTGAACCTTCAATCTCGCTCATTTTGCCGTCAGTCCAGTTTAAGCGCACTGCTTTTATCCCCGTAACTTGTCCGTTTTCACCCACTAGCTCTTTAGTCATTACTGACCAATCACGTTCACATCCTTCATCATGCGAGCTAGAGGTACGCAATTTCATCGGCCAATTTGGCCAAACGATGGATTTATTTTCTTTTTCTGGTGGTTTTGTATTCACTTCAAGCTGCACCACACTAAGCGCACCGTGACGGTTTGACGTCCCCACACAATCTGAGCCTGTGTCACCACCACCTATCACTACCACTTTTTTGCCTGTGGCTTTAATTTGGTTTTCAATGATATCACCTGCATTGACTTTATTTTGTGGTGTTAAAAAGTCCATCGCAAAATGTACGCCCGCTAATTCGCGACCCCTTACAGGCAAATCGCGGGGTTGCTCGGCGCCACCTGCCAATAAGACTGCGTCAAACTCAGCAACTAAGTCTTCGGCTTTAACGCTTTCGCCTACATGTTGATTGACCCTAAACTCAACACCTTCTGCTTGCATTTGTACCATGCGGCGGTCGATATGTGATTTTTCCATTTTAAAATCAGGAATCCCATAGCGTAACAAACCGCCAATTCGGCTGTTTTTCTCAAGCACTACAACGCTATGGCCAGCGCGCGCTAATTGCTGCGCCGCCGCAAGGCCAGCGGGGCCTGAGCCAACTACTGCGATTTTTTTACCTGTTTTAATTGAGTTGATTTGCGGGGTAACCCAATCGTTTTCCCATGCTTTATCGATAATCGCATGCTCAATTGATTTAATACCAACTGCATCATTATTGATATTGAGCGTACAGGCTGCTTCGCAAGGTGCTGGACAAATACGGCCTGTAAATTCCGGAAAATTATTGGTTGAGTGCAATACATCTATTGCTGTACGCCAATCTTGGTGGTAAACCAAATCATTCCAATCAGGGATGATATTGTTAATTGGACAACCAGTTGTACAAAATGGAATGCCGCAATCCATGCAGCGTGCACCTTGCTGCTTAGCTTCATCATCGCTCAAATGCAGTACAAATTCTTTATAGTTTTTTGTGCGCTCTTTAGCAGGCAAATTTGCCTCTGAAAGACGTTCAAACTCCATGAATCCTGTGACTTTTCCCATTATGCTGCTTCCTTACTTGCCGCCGCCGCTAACTCTGTCAGCGCTCGTTTGTATTCATTTGGCATGACTTTTACAAATTTTGCACGTGATGTTTGCCAGTCAGCCAACAATGCTTTTGCTCGTGCACTTCCTGTGTAATTTGCATGGTTTTCTATCAACGTTTTTAGCGTCACTTCATCTGGCTGATTCAAATGCTGTATTTTGCCAATATCCGCTTCTGCCGCAACAACATGCTCTAAAGCTACCATACTCATATTGCAGCGTTTAGCAAACATGCCATCTTCATCGTACACATAAGCTACACCACCACTCATGCCTGCTGCAAAATTTTGACCCGTTGTTCCTAATACCACGACAGTACCACCCGTCATGTACTCGCAGCCGTGGTTACCTACGCCCTCAACCACGGCGGATGCGCCTGAGTTACGCACACAGAAGCGCTCACCCGCTACGCCGTTAAAGTAAGACTCTCCCGTGGTTGCACCATACATTACGGTATTCCCAATAATAATATTTTCGTGCGGTGCTCCTTTAAAAGCAATCGGAGGCTTAATCACAATACGACCACCACATAGACCTTTACCAACGTAATCATTACCTTCACCCGTTAAGTTAAACGTAATGCCTTTGGCTAAGAAGGCTGCAAAACTTTGCCCAGATGTTCCGGTAAAGTTCACCGTGATGGTGTCATTTGGCAAGCCTGCGTTGCCATAACGTGTTGCTACTTGGTTAGAAAGCATCGTACCAACCGTACGGTTAGTGTTAGTAATTGGAATATCCAATACCACTTTATTGCCTGTTTCTAAGGCTGTTTTTGCTAAATCGACTAATTGATTATCTAGCGCATTTTTTAAGCCATGGTCTTGCACGTCATTATTTTTACGTGAAACACTAGCAGGCATATCTGGCTGATGGAACACTTTACTGAAATTTAAGCCCTGAATTTTCCAGTGATCAATGCCCGCCTGCATATTGAGCAAATCGGCACGGCCGATTAAATCATCAAATTTGGCGATACCCATACTTGCCATAAGCTCACGTACTTCCTCTGCCACAAAGAAGAAGTAATTCACCACATGTTCAGGCTGGCCAGTAAATTTTTTGCGCAACAGCGGGTCTTGCGTTGCCACGCCAACTGGACAAGTGTTGAGGTGACACTTACGCATCATGATACAACCCTCAACCACTAGCGGCGCAGTAGCAAAACCAAACTCATCGGCACCCAATAACGCACCTATTACAACATCTCGACCCGTTTTAATTTGCCCATCTACCTGTACAACAACACGACCTCGCAATTGGTTTAGCACTAAGGTTTGCTGAGTTTCAGCCAAGCCCAATTCCCACGGTGTGCCAGCATGTTTTACAGATGAAATAGGTGAGGCACCTGTGCCGCCGTCATGACCAGCCACTACGATATGGTCTGACTTGGCTTTAGCTACACCTGCTGCCACAGTGCCAATGCCCGTTTCTGAAACTAATTTCACTGAAATAGAGGCTTTAGGATTAGCATTTTTCAAATCGTGAATCAGTTGTGCCAAATCTTCAATTGAATAAATATCATGGTGCGGCGGTGGAGAAATCAAGCCCACACCAGGTACTGAAAAACGCAATTTAGCGATATATGGGGATACTTTATGGCCAGGTAATTGACCACCTTCACCCGGCTTAGCACCTTGCGCCATTTTGATTTGAATTTGATCAGCTGAAGCTAAGTAATCCGCTGTCACACCAAATCGGCCTGATGCCACTTGCTTGATGCGTGAACGTAATGAATCACCCGCTTTAAGTGGAATATTACTTTCAATCAGGTCATGCCCAATAACATCTGCCATTGTCGTATCTTGAGCGATTGGAATAAAACGTTTAGCGTCTTCGCCACCTTCACCCGTGTTTGACTTACCACCAATGCGGTTCATCGCAATCGCCAGTGTTGCATGTGCTTCGGTAGAAATTGACCCTAAAGACATGGCGCCAGTAGCGAAACGCTTCACAATCTCTTTTGCTGACTCTACTTGGTCTAATGAAATTGCCGCTTTCGCCGGTTTTATTTCAAATAAGCCACGCAGTGTCATGTGACGACGTGTTTGGTCGTTAATGAGCTTTGCATACTCCTTGTAAGTTTCGTATTTACCTGTTCGGGTTGCATTTTGTAGTTTCGAAATAGACTCAGGTGTCCAAGTATGCTCTTCGCCGCGTACACGGAATGCATACTCACCACCCGCATCTAAAGCATTTGCCAGCACTGGGTCATTGCCAAACGCCAGCTTGTGCAAACGTAAAGTTTCTTCAGAAATTTCGTCTAGGCCTATACCTTCAATTTGTGACACTGTTCCTGTGAAATACTGCGCAATAAACGCGCTATTTAGGCCGATTGCCTCAAAAATTTGTGCGCCACAGTATGATTGATAAGTCGAAATACCCATTTTCGACATCACTTTGTAAAGACCTTTACCAATCGCCTTGATAAAGTTTTTATTTGCTAAGTAGGTATCTGAAGCAATATTCTCTATCGTTTTAAAGGTTAACCAAGGACATACTGCCTCAGCGCCATAGCCAGCCAACAATGCAAAGTGATGTACTTCACGCGCTGAGCCAGTATCGACCACCAAACCAGTGCTGGTACGCAAACCAGTTTTAACTAAATGCTCATGCAAAGCGGAACAAGCTAGCAAAGCAGGAATCGCAATACGATTTTTAGAAATCGCCCTATCTGACAAAATCAACACATTAGTGCCGTTATGCACTGCTGATTCAGCACTTTGATTAATGTGCTCAATCGTTTGATGCATTCCTGCTTTGCCCAAGGTCGCATCATAGGTAATATCCAGCACCAATGATTTATATTGGCCTTGAGTTGATGTGCTAATATTTTTCAACTGCTCTAACTCTTCAAGAGTCAGAACTGGTTGACTAGCCTCCAAACGCACTGGCGGATTGGTTTCGTCAATCGCTAATAAATTAGGTTTGGGGCCTATAAATGTTACTAGAGACATCACCAACTCTTCACGAATCGGGTCAATAGGCGGATTAGTGACTTGCGCAAACAATTGTTTAAAGTAGTTATAAAGTGGCTTCGCTTTATTTGATAACACAGTCAAAGCTGCATCATTACCCATTGAGCCTGCGCCCTCTTCGCCATTCGCAATCATAGGTTGCAACACGAATTTCAAGTCTTCTTGGGTATAGCCAAAAGCTTGCTGCGTATCCAACAAAGTTTCTTTTAAGTCTAGATTGGCTTGAAGTTTTGGCAAATCACTTAAATGAAAGCGTGATTGCGCAATCCACTGTTTGTAAGGCTTAGCTGTCGCGATTTGAGATTTAACTTCGCCATCATCAATAATTCGGCCTTGCACAGTATCAATCAGCAGCATTTTGCCCGGTTGCAAACGCCATTTTTTAACGATTTTCTCTTGTGGGAAAGTCAGCACACCCATTTCTGACGCCATCATGACTACGTCATCATCAGTCACTAAATAGCGCGCGGGTCGCAAACCATTACGATCTAGTGTAGCACCAATCATATTGCCATCGGTAAAGGCTACTGCAGCAGGGCCATCCCAAGGTTCCATCAAGGCAGCGTGGTATTCATAAAACGCGCGACGCTCTTCATCCATCAGCGCATTGTTACTCCACGCTTCTGGAATTAACATCATCATCGCGTGTGGCAAACTATAACCACCAGCAACTAACAATTCTAAACAGTTGTCAAAGCAAGCTGAATCCGATTGACCTTCAGCAATGAGTGGCCAAAGTTTATCTAAGTCTTCACCAATGACGGCAGATTTCATCGTCTCATGGCGCGCTGCCATCCAATTCACGTTGCCTTGCACAGTATTAATTTCACCATTGTGCGCAATCATGCGAAAAGGATGCGCTAAATCCCATGCTGGGAATGTGTTGGTTGAAAAGCGTTGATGTACCAATGCAAGCGCTGAAACCACGCTTTCATCCACTAAATCTTTGTAATAAACGCCAACTTCATTTGCCAACAACATGCCTTTATAAACAATGGTACGGCTTGAAAGCGACGGAATATAAAACTGTGCGTTATCTTGCAAATTAAGGGCGCGAACTGCATGCTCGATGCGCTTACGAATTACAAAACATTTACGCTCAAAAGTGGTTTGATCAGCCGCATTGCTGCCGATGATGACCTGACGCATGCATGGTTCAACCGCACGCGCCGCATCTGCAATATTACTGTTATCCACTGGCACATGACGCCAGCCTAATAACGTTTGATTTTCTTCCGCGACTATTTTGCCGACAACAGCCTCTACTTGTGCCTGATTGGCCTGACTTTGCGGCATAAATAAATTACCAACCGCATATTGACCAGCCTCAGGTAATGCAATGTTAAGCTTGACTGCCTCTTTACGCATGAAAGCATCAGGCATTTGCATCAACAATCCTGCGCCATCACCCAATTTTGGGTCGTACCCTGTTGCGCCACGATGGGTTAAATTAGTCAATAAGGCCAAGCCTTGACTAACAATCTCATGGCTTTTTTTGCCTTTGATGTGCGCAACAAAGCCTACGCCACAGCTATCTTTTTCATTACGCTTGTCGTATAAGCCCTGATTTTTCGGCGCCTGATTTTGTGCGGGACTGACTAATTCTGCTGCATTTTCTACCAATTTATTCATGCTTTTTCATTCACTATCAAAACATTTAGCGGAACTTTCCATTTTACCGTTAAAGACCCTTGCTATCAATCACATAGCATAAAATTTTTGTTTTAAATTGCTAAGAAAGCTTTTTTTGCAGCTGCAACAGTTTTTGCAATGTCATCATCTGTATGCGCGGCTGAAACAAAACCAGCCTCAAAAGCGGATGGGCCAAGGTAAATGCCGCTTTCTAACATACTGTGGAAAAACTTGTTAAATTGCTCTTTATTGGATTGCATTACCTCATCATAACTTGCTGGACATTTTTCACTGAAATATATCCCAAACATACCGCCCACAGATTGCGCACTAAACGTCACCCCGGCTTCTTTAGCAGCCTGCACTAGACCATCCACCAATTTTTTGGTTTGTGCAGTGAGTTTGTCATAAAAACCATTTTCTTGAATAATTTTGAGCGTTTCCAAACCCGCCGTTACCGCTACAGGGTTACCAGATAACGTACCTGCTTGATAAACGCTACCCACAGGCGCAAGGCATTGCATAATATCTTTACGTCCACCAAATGCACCGACAGGCAAGCCACCACCAATCACTTTGCCTAGCGTTGTCATATCTGGCTTGATGTTATACAAAGCTTGCGCGCCACCTAGCGCCACACGGAAACCTGTCATCACCTCATCAAAAATCAGCACGGTGCCATGTTTGGTACATAATTCACGTAAGGTTTGTAAGAACTCTTGCGTGGGCACGATGAGATTCATATTGCCCACAACTGGCTCAATAATCACACACGCCAACTCGTCACCCATTTTGGCGAATAAGTCTTTGAGTTGCTGCGTGTTGTTGTATTCCAATGTTAGCGTGTGAGCGGCCACTTCTTCCGGAACGCCCGCTGAACTTGGCACGCCTTTTGAGCTTTCCTCATTAAAAGTCAGCAAACCTGAGCCAGCTTTTACCAATAAAGCATCTGAATGCCCGTGGTAGCAACCCTCAAACTTCACAAATTTACTACGCCCTGTAAAACCACGCGCCACACGTATTGCGCTCATGGTGGCCTCTGTGCCGCTACTTACCAAGCGTACTTGTTCCATACTGGGCACGAGTTTATTGATGAGCTCTGCAATTTCAAGCTCTAAGCCAGTTGGTGCGCCAAAAGACAAGCTATTGGCCGCTACCTCTTGCACAGCCTTAATGACGACTGGGTGCGCATGGCCGACAATCATCGGCCCCCAAGAGTTGATGTAGTCTATGTATTCTTTGCCATCCACATCCCACAGTTTAGAACCCAGCCCTTTTTTAAAGAAAACCGGCGTTCCGCCTACACTTCGAAACGCACGCACAGGCGAATTAACACCGCCAGGAATAAGTTGTTGAGATTTTTCAAAAAGAGTTTGGTTACGTGAGGTCATATTGCTTAAATGATGAAATAAATTAGTGAAGCTACATTTTAGCAGTACACGCTCCATTTAGGTGATGCCAAATAGCAAAAACGGCACCCGCAGGTGCCGTTTTCAACTTGCTTAATAATGATTAGTCTTTACCGATTTCGTAAATTTCTTCTTCTGTTTCACCGATTTTTCCGGTTACTGCATCTACTTCCACTTCAATCTCGTTACCTTTGGCACGTTTAATATCAAACTCATAAATTGGGTTACCGTCTTCCAATTCATATTCGGTTGAAACGACCTCGCCAGGATATTTGGCTAAAGCCGTTGCTTTTGCATCTTCCATGCTCACTTTTGCTTTAGAGGTAAAGTCAGCGCTATTTGGATCAACATCAATTTCTTCTTCATAGACTTTGCCAGTTTTAGCGACGCATTCCACTTCCCATTCCACACCATCGGCACCTTTGATGTCGAACTCATAAATCGCACCGCGCCCTTTTTCAACTTCCGCTTCAAGCGAAATGACCTCACCTGGATGCTTGGCCAAAGCGGCACGCATACAAGTTTCCATACGACCTTGATGGGTATGGCCGCCCGCAAATGCTGGAACGGCGGCTAAGGCAAATAAAGCAACGATTAGTTTTTTTTGCATGTTCATAGTATATCTCCTTTTTAATATAATAGCCCTCTAGGAAGGACAGGCTAATTTTATCACAATATTTCTTTTAAAATCAAATAGTTGTACATCAATTTATTGGTTGCTATCAGCCATATTTTGGTTGTTTTTGAACTTTTTCGCCTGCTCTGTGATATTTTCTTGATCTAGCGCAAAAAGCGCTGAAATGACCGCAACAGCATCTGCGCCAGCAGCTATGATCTGCTGTGCGTTACTTGAGGTAATGCCGCCAATTGCCACGATGGGAATTGCTAACTGCTGTTTGGCTAATGTAAACAAAGTTAAGGGTGCTTGTACGGCATTGGGTTTGGTAATGGAAGAAAAACACGCGCCAAATGCCACATAATCAGCCCCAGCTTGCTGGGCTTGCAAAGCCAAATCAAAGCGGTTGTAACACGACGCACCTAAAATTTTGCCTGCACCGATTCTCGCTCTGATTTCTGCTAAATCACCATCCGCACCCAAATGCACGCCATCGGCATCTAAGGTCAAGCATAGTTTGACCGAGTCGTTAATGATCAGCGGTACGCCGTATTGCCTACATAGCGGCAACAGTGCGCGCGCTTGCTGGGTTTTGAGTTTATGACTAGCAAGTTTATTGCGATATTGCAAAACATTAACCCCGCCTTGCAAAGCAGCTTCTACTTTTGCAAGCAATAAATCGGTATTTTCAATATCTGGCGTAATTGCATATAAACCAGAGATTTTCTGACTAAGATTTGCGTTCATTTTATGGCTAAGTTATCCACAGTTTGACATTAAAATTTCGTCCGAGAAATTTTTATGCCTCTGGAAGCCGCATGGGGACTGGCTTACAGAGGAGGGGCAAGGATGTTGTGATAAATTGCTTAAATTTTAAGCAGATTTTTTGGCTAATGCGCTTTGTTTTTTTCACCACTTTTTACTTCCGATTCTTCCTCATCTCTCGCCCAAAACATGCGGTCCGGAATATACTGTCCCATGCCTGGCCTAAAGCCATTTTTAAGCGTTTGCCAAGTAAACTCTTGCGCCTCTAACACGGCTTCTTCCATATTCAAACCATGTGCCATACAAGCGGCAATAGCGCTGGTCAACGTGCAACCAGAGCCGTGATAACTCCCGACCAAACGTTCCCACTGGTAAGACTTAATCAATTGATTTTCACCATATAGCGTGTTGGTCACCTCCAGCGTACGCTCGTGCGTGCCGGTAATGAGCACGTATTCACAGCCCATAGCAAGTAGTCGCGTGGCACTTTCATCTAACGAGGTATGCGCGATTTCATTTTCACTATCAGCAAAGGCTAATCGGCGCGCTTCAAGGCTATTTGGGGTAATTAACGTGGCTTGTGGAAAAAGCAATGTGGTCATCGCCTCCATCATTTCGTCATTGCTTAAATCATCCCCGCGCCCTGAGGTTAATATGGGGTCAATCAATAATGGCACATCTGGGTAATCGGCCATAATTTCGGCAATCACCGCAATATTTTCTACCGAACCCAACAAACCCAGTTTAAAAGCAGCAACTTGCACATCTTCTAAAATGGCACGCGCTTGGTCGTTGACCCATTCAGCATCCATTGCCAACACACCTTCAACCCCTACGGTATCTTGCGCGGTAATCGCAGTCACAACCGAGAGCGGGTGGCAGCCTATGCTGGCTAATGTCAAAATATCAGCCTGCAAACCAGCGCCGCTGCTAGGGTCTGTGCCTGCAAAAGTTAAAACACAAGGCGGTGTTTGGTTTGCCATAATTCCAATTTTCAATGTGTGGAGCGGGTGACGGGAATCGATAAACGCCCTACAACCCGCTTATTTACTGCATCGTTAAAAAACCGTGTTAATTTTTATACGGATTTTTATACGTATTAAATTTTGCTTACCTATTTTAAAGCACTTTAAATTGGACTAAAAAAGCAGATAAACGCTGTTATGTAATTGTACCTAATGCGGGTGCAATTATCTGCATAAGATTTAATCATTAATCTTTTTATCTTGCTTGGCCGCTTTTGTTGGTGGTGTAAGTAGCTCACCAGCGAGGTCATGCAGCTTAAGCAACAGGCTTAAATGTGATTGCGCCCATAATGGCAGCGGGGCGGTACCAGTTAACCAATGAGACACGGCCACTTTACTTAAGCCAGTGGCCATAGCAAAGTCTGTTTGTTTCCAGCCTAGCGTGGCAAGTCCCTCTCTAAATTCATCAGCTGTCATAACATACCTTAATCATAGTAATTTGCACCCGCTAAAGGTAACACGCTAGAATCGTTAAAGCAAGTTTAACAATAGTTTAATTATCGTTATAGCCAAAGTGGGAATTGATAGCTAAAAAGTGTACTATATTTAACGTAAAGTGGGAAATTGTTAAATAAATGAAATTTGTTTCGTATAACGGATGTTATGTAAAATTGCTATTTTTTATTTGTGGGAAATTCAATAAAATCAATTACTTACGAAAATGATAATTTGCGCAATATGTTATTTTATGCAGTAATAATTGTCAATAACCAAGCTTTTTTATATATGTGTATCAAAATGCCGCTTTAAGTTGTTAGTGATAGCGCCCCAGCGAATTAACAAAATATACTAGTCGTTTTTAATCAAATCATCCAATTTAATTAAAATAGCATGCAGCCAATAGCTTGACCCCTCCCCCCCCAATAACTCCCGCCCATAAAAATGTGTCTAGGCATACGGTCTAGGGTCGAATTGCCCCAGACTTTTGACCACCCCCCACCTACGTGACCACCTAAGTGACGACCCCAAGACTGCATGACACACTAGTTTTAATTCGGGGCTTGAATTACCCGCAGATATTCAAAATGCAGGAAGGACCCACAAAAATTTTAAGCTAAATTTACACACCGCACGCGTAACATCAGCACCAGCATCACAACCAATTTAACGTAAAAGTGATGCACTAAAACACAACGTTAACCCGCCGATTTTATCGCGCTGGTGGCCTTTGTGAAACCCATTCACCCACCGATTTACTTTCAGTTATGCATTTATTGAGTTAAGACAGCCAATACGGTTAAGACATGGCGTATTTACTGGCTTCTAGCTGCATTAACCTTTTTAATGCGATTTAATACAGTTAAGACGAATAGTGTTAAACAGTCCTATACAATCCACTAATCTGCATCATTTTCTGCTAATAATCCAAACACCTTACTATTAAGCTTGTATATGTTTTGCATGCCCTCGGCTGGCAGCCTCTCACTTCTTGTATAAGCTTTGCTTGAATTTGGCCTTATAAGTGCACCATGCTTATCAAGTAGCTTCTGTATCACCTTATAGTCATAGCCCGCACAAATTTCAGATCTAAACGTTTCAGGATATACATAGAACTCAGTATCACGGGCTTTCTTTTCGTCACCGTCTGCATAGTTTTCACCTGTATAAACTGGCTGACCGTCTGCATCTTTAGCGTCAAAGTGCTTGCGATAGCCTGCTTTATTTAGGGTTTTAGGGGCATGCTGTGAAGTGTCACTAGCTGGCCGCTCCCAGTCACTAAAGCGGCTTTCACCGTGCAATTCAAAGAAGCGCTGCACCTGGGCAAGCATTGCACGCTCTTCAGCATTGCCAGTCCCGCCACGCTGCATAAGCCATGCCTTAAAGCAAGTATCAGCAGCCTTGATAGCTTCACCACTAGCCCAGCCAGTAACGCCCCAAACCGTAGCTATTTCACCAGCAGCGGCTATTAAGGCAAAGCGTAGAGCTGCCCTATAAGCTTGGCCACCTGCATCAGTTTTAAGGTGATTTTCTAAAAACTCTTTTTGTAGCCTTTTAACGTGCCCAGGTATTTTGTCTAAGTTATCTACCAGCTTTGACAAATAAGCGATTGAGGCCACCCCATAATGCTTGCCTACGGCATCATTTAAAGCCTTACTAAATGCTGCACCCCCTATGTGATCATGTAAGGTGTCAAAAATACCAAAGCCGCGGCCAGCATCAGCAGGTATATCTAGAAGTCTAATCTCTTGCCCTGCTTTAGGCTTGCGCCCTGCTAGCGCCATGTGCTCAGTTAAGCCAGCTTCACCACTTGATAAAAACAATAATCGCCATGTGGCAGTATCACGCATTGCACCTGTGCGTATGCTTCGCACCTTGCCACTCCCATTAGCCAGCATATAGGCAACTTCACCCGCTGACTTAGGGTCAACCTGTGACAGCTCGTCAAGCACTAGCAAACAGTCGGAGTGTTGCGCTGCCAAGCTTTCTAAGCCGTTATCAGTAGCACGCCACCTTTGCAGATAATCAAGCCCACCCCATACCGATGAAGCCACCCGCAAAGCTGTGGTTTTACCCGTGCTAGAATCGCCTCTAAAATGCACGCCCCCGCTCTCCATGCCTGTCACATCTAGCAACGGGCTAGCAAAGGCAGCACTAATGGCAAACACTAGCCTAGAGTTACCTGCACATGGTTTAGATACATTATCTTGCCAGCTTGCCAAAGTGCCTTTTTGCTTAAAGGTACTTTGTGTATTGACGGCTGATTGAAAAATGATTTTTTCTTGTTGGTTGGTGCCTATGGTTTTATTTGGCATTACAAAGCTGCCATCATGCCAGCCTGTACGCTCTACACACCTTGCCCGTGCTTCAACTTTAGCCGTCTGTATATGTTGCGTTAATAGGTTACGGGCTTTAGTCATGGTGGATATTTGCAAGCCCATTGAAAGCAAGGCCCCTCGATATTCCGCACCATCACCACGCAATAAATCCATAGGCATTGCCCAGGCATGATGCACACCGTCTAAGTCATCAAACTCTAGCAAGCGCCCCCATGCTTCATTTTTAGCGTCACGGGTAACGGCTGTAACTTCTAGCTTTGAGCATATCCATAGTGGTGGTGCATCAATACCAGCGTCATTTTTACCAAAGTAATACAAGCCTCCATCATTCAAGTTGAAACGGCTTTCTGTATTGCTTTCATTGCTAGTGGGCTTATCAACTGCGAAAAAATCAGGCTTTTGACTTAATTCAAGCATGGCCGCTTGAGCAAAGCCAGCCGTTAATAAGTCGGCCGCATCGCCTTTAACTTGCAAGCTATCAAAGGCTTTTAAGTTGATCGTTTTAATACTAGCAGCCCCCGCAACCTTTAATAAATTGCGTATAGCCGCCATACACTTTTGACCTGCTTCGTCATTATCTGGCCATAGCCAAACATCACGCCCACTTAATGGTTGCCAGTCTGTTTTATTAGGGCTTTGCGCACCGTTTAGCATGGTGGTTATAACTGCATCAGGTAACAATATCGCCGCTGCATCCGCTGCCTTTTCACCCTCGCAAACCACCACTAGCCCACTAGCATTACTGATAATTTTATCTAGGTTATAAAGTGGCCTCGGCTCTGGTAAACCTTGCCAGCGCCATTCACGGTTTTTGCTAGTGGCATGCTCACAATAAGTAAGCGGTGCAAACTGTTTACGCTCACTAGCGGTCTTTGCTTCAAATCGGTACACATAACAAGCCACTCCACCAGGTAATTGATATGCCCACTGCATAGACGGCTTGCCATGCTTAAAATGCGCTAAGGGTGGGGCGGGTGCATCTATTGGCACGGGTAACAGTGGCAGCCACTCGCTTAAATCTTTTGGGGTTGGGGTCGTAGTATTGGCCGCCTTGTTTTGTGCGCTTGTAGCGCGTTTCTGTGGGTCGTTTTTTTGGTACTCAATGCCTAGAAATGCCCCTAAAAGCTTGGCCGCCTCAAATTGTGAAACACCGTCAAGATATGCCACTAGCGCAACTAAATCACCACCGCTTACATCAATGGCAAAATCTGCCCAGGCACCTGTACTTAAATTGATTTTAAAACTACCCGAATTGCTATCTGCTCGGTTTGGGTTTAGTGCAACATACTCATGCCCCTCACGCTTACCACCTGCACACCAATTGGCTAAGACGCTATCAATTGAATTAAGGGCGGCCGCTGCCACTTGCTTAATGTAATTTTTAGGCATTAAAGCACCCGCCATTTGCTAAATGCCTAATTCTCAGCATAGCTTGCTCATGGGCTTGCTCACCAGGTGTTTCTTTCATACTGTCTAAATAGTGCTTTTTGAGTGCTTCATAAATGATTGCACTTTCAATTTCAGTAGGCTTAATATCAACTTCACCCGCTGCGTGCTTTGCGGCCATAAAATCTAGGCTTTCAGCAATGCTGTAAAGGGCATCTTGCAGCCCAGCAGTTAGCTGCTGCATGGCTTCATTTTGTTGTTTAATTACTCTCTCTAAACCTAATGTTGCAGCTTTTGAATTTCTAATATTTTTCATGATGTACCTTTCACTGTGGCCACTAACAAAGCGTGCTCGCTTTGCGCTTTTTTAAACAAGCTTGCATGGACTAAATTGTTTGGTTGCTTGGCAATGCGGGTGCATTTTCTGCATAGAATAAATGACCATGTATTTATTTGTGTGTCTATATGTGAAGACCTTGAAGTACTATGCGGCCTTCTGGCTGATGTAAACGATTTATTGCAATAAGCGCAACACTTCACACCATGTGACTGCAAATGTGCCACAATATCCTTGTCACACTCAACTAATTTAGAGTCAAATATGACGCTATCCATTAGAATACCCCCCACCAAAAAGATCACCTTGAGCAGCATTAAAACCTAGCCAAATATAGAGACGAATGCGGTGTTTTGCACCAGTGCTATCTGCCTGTACTTTCCAATCCTTACCAATCGGCGCGCCCTTTTTTATGAGATCACTAAAACGTTGTGATGTCTGGTGCAAGCCTAGCTTTTCGAATGCATCTATCTTGGTCATGCTTCCATTTTCCATGATGTACTTTAGATGGCGATTAGCCTCTGAATTTTCGTTTTTAGTGAAAAGCTTAGCTAATGCCACATCGTCATTAGCGCCGTTACAGGTCATGATTGATTATCACCGTTAGCTAACTTTGCGATTAGCGCGTGAATATCCTCGGCTTTCCATACGGTAGTATTAACGCCCAACTTTATTGGTGATGGGTAAGCGCCGCTTTTAACACGGGCCCACCAAGTAGATTTACCAACAGGAATAACTGCAAGTATTTGAGGTAAACGGATGAACCCCGTTTGAGGTAGTGAATTAGACATATTAGCTCCTTTGTAATGCGCGCCCAATTGGATGCACTAAGGTCTAATAATACAAATCTTACTTAAGTTCGTAGTGAGTAATTACCGTTAGGGATTAGATGTATATTTGCCTAATACCTGACGGTTTTTTATAAGCTCGTTGATAATATCCCTACCAAGCGAATAACCAAGTATTTTACTGAGTTCGGCTGCAAACTTTCTGAAATTGCTACCATTCTCAGATGACGGAATCTCATTAAAAACACTCTCATAGGCTTCAGCAAGCCAAGACACCAAAAGCTTTTCATTGCCTACATCTGGCCCAGCCTTGCCCTTTAGTTCACCAAGTTCATTTGCTACATCTTGAATGATTACTAGAAAATCATGTAGCACCTCCCACATCTCCTCTAAGCCTGGATATTCTGTTTTAATCCAGTGTGCATGCGAAGTAATGGCAAGTGCTTTTAATGCATCTTTTGACATTGAGTTTTCGTATTTATATTTGGCGAGATAAAGCCTTTCTACTACCATGGCATCCATGCGTGACACAACATCTTCAGGAAGTGAATTACACGTATTAATCACGCTGGCAATGTTTTTAGACAGCTTAGTAGCATAGTCTTTAAAGTGAGGTATTGCGGTTTTACCACCCTCAACTAGAGATAGCCAAAGTTCAATTGGCCCTCTAACAGCATCAATATATTGCGCAGCAAGCTCCCTATCGTTTTTACGCTTCCATGCTTTTAATAGGTCACTTTTTTGTTTACCATTAAAGTCAAAATTAGCAACAATCTTGCCCTCTATTTTTTTCATACGCACCTCTCATGCGCTCTTAATAATAAGTAGCTGCACCAGCAACCGTAAGAGGCGATTGTTTTCACATGGGGTAATTAAGCCCAGATTAGGTGCAGCATAACCATTTGTACAGACGCCTGTACTATTAAACAAACCTTAATTTTGTCTAATACTATGCGGCAATTGAAAGCACCACCGCGAAAATATTTTTATTAAATGCACTGCATAGAACTGTGCAAGACATGCCGTCTTAACTGCCTTAACTCCCATTAAAAAACTTAATGCGGGTGCAAGCAAGTAAATACGCCATGTCTTAACCGCATTGGCTGTCTTAACTCAAAAATTGCTTAACCAAATGTAAAAAGTCTCACTTTTTTTGACGGTTTTCAAAAGTTGCGCTTTTTTCTTCAGCCCTAAAAAGTTGCAAAAATTCCGATCGTTTTCAAAAGTCACACTTTTTTTGCACCTGGTCAAAAGTCACAAAAATTTTGACGTTTTTCAAAAGTAACAAAAATTTCAGCAGCTTCAAAAAGTCTCACTTTTTCTAACGGTTTTCAAAAGTTGCGTTTTTTCTTCAGCCCTAAAACGCTGCTACTGCGTCTAAGTAATTCATTTGCTTAGTCTGCACCAGGTGCATTAAATTTCTAGCCATGCTCAGACCACCAATATAGGCCATATTAAACCGCAAGGCTTTGTCAGTTAGTTCCTTTGAGTGACCTTTATAGCCTTGCATGTGAACTCTTTGTGTTCTTAGCTGAATATTTCTATCAAAATGTGGTCTTAATTGGCCAAAAAATAACCACTCAACGCAGATATTTAATGCAATACATGCTTTTATGCCACGTTTTAAAATCGTTCTATGATTCCCGAAAAGCATTCGTTTAGCCACTGGGCGTGAAATATTCATAATCCTAGCTAGTGCAATATGCATTTGACTCTCTGAAATGCCATCATAAGCTAGCACCGCTCTTAGTCTTTGCTGCTTTCCATCAATATCAATATCGTACTTTGCTGTACTAGCATTTGATGTGGCTTGATAACTTAGTGTGTGAATTGTGGCCATGACTACACCCCACTAGCATTTGGGTTAACTTTAGATAATCGGATATTTTCATACTCAAGCGCCTTTCTAATGACACTATGAATGAGTGATAACCCACGCACCTCTTTTGCACTTGGCTCACCCTCAGTGTTATACATCTCTAAAACCATTAAAACATTAGAGCAGTTTGTTAATGTATCGCCGAGTAAACCGCCAATGAGCGGATTGATTGCATGCTGATTTATAGTAGTATTGGTATTAGCCATTTTGTAAAACTCCTTTTCAGTTTGCATTGTGGTTAGGGGCTGTTAGTGTTGACGCACTAGCCGCCCCGCTTTTATACGTGGTCCGCACGTATCACGGTTAAATCAAATCACGCAGCGCCTTTTATTGGTATTACCTGGGCACCGTCTCGCATCATATCGAGCTGATCACTCCACCACTGGGCAAGCTGCATGCGCTCTTTGTTATAGGTGGCCTCGTTATATGTGGCTCTGGTTTCGTCTTTGTCCTTATGCGATATAAACGCTTCAATAACATCATGCCTAAATAGGCCGCTTTCATTGGCTTGTGTGCTAAAAAAGTGACGGCAGCCATGTGGCACAACATGGTAATCAGTGAACACCGCTCTAAATGCCTTGCGTATTGTGGCCTCAGATACTGGCTTTCTGGCTAGCCTTGCAGCAAATAAGTAATCAGTGTGACCAGTGTATTCCTGCAAATCTTTTAACGCTGCTATGGCCTGCCTTGATAGCATGACTGTATGAGGTTTAGTCATGTGCTTACGTGTTTTAGATCGTGGCAGCGGAATAGTCCAAACAGCATTGTCCAGGTCAAACTCTGACCATTTAGCACACCTTAACTCACTAGGCCTTTGTGCAAAGTGCATTTGTAAATACACGCAGGTGATCACCTCAAAGCTACCCTTATATTTAGTGATATTGCGGAGTAGGGTGCCAGCATCTTGCCGGCTTTGTAAACGTGGGTATTTTTCTGGGTTGTGCTTTTCTAGCCTGACATCAATCGATGGGATAGGGTTTTCAGCTATCAGGTTATCGCTTAGGGCAAATTCAAACACCTGTTTAATCCATGCCCTTGTTTGCTCCATCAGCTCGAGCGCACCACGCTTTTGCATAATCATGAGGCATTTGCGCACCATTTGATTATCAATGTCTTTGATAGGGTACTTGCCAAGCACCCCAAATACGTTAGCATTAAACGTCTGTTTTATTTTTGTGTGGCTAGTGGGTGCTAAAGTCCGCTGCTTAATGGCCAGCCAGTCATTGGCCACATCCTCGAATATGTTGCTAGCGTCTTTAGCCTTTTGGTGCTTCAGCAATTTGGCCTCAATTATCGGGTCTATTTGCTCGACTTTTACTTTTTTAAGTTTCTCACGCCCCAGCTCACGGGCTTCACTTAGCGATAGAGTAGGGTACGTGCCAAGCTGTATGAGCTTTGCTTTGCCATGCAGGGTAGTGCGTAACTGGAAGTACTTGCTTCCATTAGGATGCACTAGCAAAAACAAGCCGTTACCGTCTCTAAGCGTGTAGGCTTTCTCTTTGGCTTTGGCCGCTTTGATTGTTAAATCATCTAGGGCGCTAGTGGTCAATTTTTTCATAAATAACGTATAAAAAATAAATTGGTATTGCTTTTATACGTTATTTTATACGCTTTGTAAATGGACAATATAAGACAGGATAAGTCTTGATAAGCTGGTAATTCAGCTTAACTATATGATATTTATATTATTTTAGACTGGATAAGACGGGGTAAATAATTTATGTGGAGCGGGTGACGGGAATCGAACCCGCGTATCGAGCTTGGGAAGCTAGCGTTCTACCATTGAACTACACCCGCATTTGTTATTTTGAATTAACCACTTTCGCAAACGCGTCAAAGAGTTTTGGTGCAATCGTGGCTAAGTTATGCTCAGCCTCTATTCTACTACGTCCCTCTTTACCCATTGCAGATAATTTTTCAGGTGAAGTGGTTAATGCAGCTCTAATGGCAGAGGCAATACCATCAATTGACCCAGCGGGAATCAGCCAACCACATTGTTCATCGACCAATTCAGGAATACCCGCAATGTAGGTTGAAATCACTGGGCGACCCAATGCCAAGGATTCCATAATCACCACTGGTAGGCCCTCAGCAAAACTAGGCAACAATAAGCCACGGCTGTTAGCGAGCATTTCTCTGACTTCGCTATTCACTTTCCAGCCATGCAATACCACCATATTAGCCACATCATATTGCTTGATGGCGGCCTCAAGAGCAGGGCGTGATTCACCATCGCCAATAAAATGTACTTTCATTTTGGGGAATTCATTTTTCAGCTGCGCTAAAGCAGGGGGGAAAAGTAACTGCGCTTTTTGCGGGCAAATTCGACCCACACAAATGAGCGATTGGTTATGCGCATCAAATGCATAATTGGGGGTGAAATCGGCAATGTTTAAGCCACAATGCACGATAATAATTTTGTCCCAATATTCATAGCTACTAAAGCGCACTAACAACACTTTGCAATAGTTAGAAATCGCCGCCACAAAGGCAGCATGTTGCACTTTAAGAGACATGCTACTAGCAGTAGGGTCGACAAACTCATCTGGACCGTGTGCAGTAAAACTATAACTCACGCCACCCATCTGCTTGGCTATCATGGCTACCGTCGTGGCATTGGTTGAAAAATGCACGTGCACATGCTGTAAGCCATCTTGCTTGCTAAGTTTGTAAAAATAAGTGGCCTGTAACAAATACGCAAAATACTTAATCGACAAACTGCCTGCATTTCTCCACACCTGAAACCACAACGCTAAACCTCTAAAAAAACCAACGGGATTGCTAAATAACACCGAAAAAAAGCTGGTAATTAGGGCAATAGCATTATTGGTAAGTAAGTAATGGGTACGTGCTTGGTCGGCAATATCGAGCGGATCAACTAATTTTTCACCCCAATGACGCACCGCATAGCGATGAACATCTAAGCCTAGCGCCTCTAAGGCCTCAATTTCACGACGAATAAACGTCGTACTCGTCATGGGGTACGAGTTCATCAAATAACCGATTTTCAAATCTACATCCTTTTAACTTTTAAATTGTTTGATGAATTAAACTGCCGCTTTTACTTGGTCAACCACACGTAAAACTTCGCTTGAAAAACTTAGTGGGATGACATCACTCTCGAGCTTGTTATGCTGAACAAGCCCACAAAAGTGATTTAAAACAGGCACATATTGATTCTGACCATATGAGTAAAAATGACGTTTACCCAAACTTTTTTTACTTTTCAATTTACGCAATAACGCAGATTGCTTAAGCATCTGTTTTATTTTGGCCTTTAACCCTAGCGAAGATTGATACGTTGCCTGATGCGGTTGAACACTTTGCACGATTAATGCTTCAGCACCAATCACGGGTGGCTCTAAACTCGCCGCGCCTTCAGTAAACGATAGCACCGCACGGTTTTGCTGTAGCGATTGAATAGAGGTTGAAAGTTGTGATTTACAACCGTTTTCATGTGACAAAATGAGATAGGCTTCGGTATCCACACCATCTTGATTACGCGTCACTTGCGCATTAATTTGCTTTACGTTGCCAAATAATTTAATTGCCAACGCAATGGGGTAAACACCTCTGTCTAGTAAAACGCCGCTGCCAGCCGATGGCTTAAAAAGCCTAGGATAAGCCTCTTTATTGGTTGGGTAACCAAAATCGGCGTACAACTGTGTGGGGTTACCTAGGCCTTGTGTTGCATTTAATTGAAACAACCTTTGATAGGCTGGTAAAAAATGTGTCCACATCGCCTCCATACAAAGCTTGCCTGTTTTTGTGGCCGCCTCTTGAATGCGCAGGCAATCGGCTTCGGAAGTGGCAATCGGCTTTTCACATAGCACGGCTTTACCTGCTTGCAGAGCCTTAATCGTGGTAGCCGCATGGCTTTCAGTCAAATTAACAATATAAACGGCATCCACGGCTGCGTCAGTCAACAAATCATCTACGCTACCATAGGCTTTTGCGATATTAAACCTTGCGGCAAAGCTTGTTGCGCGTTCAGCTGATTCACTAGCCACTGCCATTACATTCACGCTAGCCACCTGCTTAAAGGCTTCCATCATGGTGGCAGCCATTAAACCTGTACCAATAATGCCAAAATTGATTGTTTTCATACTATTTCGCCCAAGGCATTGGGGTCATTTGTGGACATTTTGTTTTCATCACTTGCACACCTTCGGTATCTAGTGAGTTTTGTATCGCCAATGTCACTTCATTCAAGTGCAAAGCAAAATCTGTGTAAACTTCAGTAGAGCGTCCTTCTTGCATCGCCGCCAGCACCTCAGCAGGGCCTAAAGCAAAATTCATCGCAGCCGCACCTCTACGTGGCACTTTAGGGTGTGTTAAGCCGTTAATTTTAAAGCGGCTAGCAAATGGGCTATTAATTAGCTTTCTGCGCACAACATAACGCTTGCGAATGTTTACTTTGGCGCTGTTATTCCAACTCTCATTCACCTCTAGCACGCCTTTATCACCAATCATACGTAAGCTATGATTATGCGGTGCAACAATACCGCAAGTAATACGTGCCACCATGCCAGATTCAAAAAACAAAGTGGCGGTAGAGTAATCTGGCGCACTATTGGGTAAGTCAGGTAATTTGTTTTTAATCAGCTCGGCTGAGGCGGCAACCACTTTTTTAACACTGCCAAATATCATCATTAACCAAGTTAAATAATAGCCAGCATGCTCTAGCGTGCAGCCCACAATAAACTCATCTTTAAATGGCCAAGGTGCACCAGATTCGCTAATCCATTTTTTGTATGGCGCCTGGGTAATAAAGTCATCATCCAGCTCAGCATAAACAAGCAGTGGTTGACCTATCATTTTGTTGCGCACCGCTAACCAAATCGTTTGCGCCACTTCACTCATATAGCTGCAAGGCGCTGAAGTTAAAATACGATTATGCTTTTTGGCCAATTCATAAAGCTCGTAAGCGTGATCCATTTGGGTGGCTAATGGTTTTTCGCTATACACATTGCGGTTAGCCTCTAAGCATTGTTTGCTTACTTCGTAGTGGTTACCTGGATTCGTCAGATTTAAAATTAAATCGGGCACTTCATCACCCGCATTGAGCGCCAAAACCTCATCTAATGATGTGGCGGCATTCACTTTCCAAAAAGTAGAAAACTCATTTAAGCGCGCAGCATCTTTGTCATACACTTTTAAAATTTTAATATCTGGAAAAGTCTCTAGTGACCGCATGTATAGATCTGCCACAAAACCTGTGCCAATGATGGATATTTTTGCCATAAAACGCTAACCGCTTCAATAAGTTAAATTAGCTTAACATTTTACTGGGGTTAGCTTGGCTTTCAAAGCTATTCGTTATAGCTCTAGTGGGTCAATGTCTAACGTCCAACGGATTTTTTTTGATAAAGCATGGGCATCTAATTGCATCACCAATGCTTTTAATAAGCGCTGTAAATCTGCTCTGGTATTGGCTTGCAATAACAGTTGACCCCGCTCCAATCCCTTTAAACGCTCCATTTGCGGGCGAATAGGGCCATATACCATGACTGATTTCGTGATGTTTTGTGCAAGTTGTACAGCGAATGTTAAAAATTGTTGTACTGGCGCGTAATTGTTCGCTTCTGCTCTTAATAGTGCAATAAAACTGGCGGGCGGAAACTGCATAGCTTGTCGTTCAAGCAATAAGGCATTAGCGTAACTCGCATAATCTTGTCGTCGTAGCGCGTTAAACAGCGCATGATCTGGAAACTGTGTTTGTATAATCACTTGCCCTGCTTTGTCAGCTCTACCCGCACGCCCAGCCACTTGCATCAATTGTGCAAATAAGCGCTCGCTCGCACGAAAATCTGGACTATATAAAGCGCTATCAGTATCAATCACGCCTACCAATGTTAAGTTAGGAAAGTCATGCCCTTTAGCCAACATTTGCGTGCCAACCAAAATATCAATCTCTTGATTGTGTACTTGGTCTAAAATCTCCACCAATGCATTTTTGCGACTAATACTATCTCTATCTACCCGCGCTATTCTGGCTGCTGGTAATAACTGTGCAAGCGTCTGCTCTAAGCGTTGCGTACCATGCCCTGTAGGATGCAAATCTGCATTGCCACAGCTAGGACATTGTTTTGGGATGTTTTGCTCGTGCCCACAATGATGACAGCGCAATTTTCGCTGTCCTAGATGCACTACTAATCTTGCTGAACAGCGCATACAAGGCGCTACCCAGTGGCAGGCTGAGCACAGCAACACTGGCGAATAACCGCGCCTATTGATAAATAATAAACTTTGTTCTTTTCGTGCTAATCTCAACTTTAATGCTGTGATTAACTGTGGAGTTAAACCAAGCTGTAGATTCACTTTAGTGGTATCAATACAATCGATTACGGGTAATTTCGCCGCACTGACTGCACGTTGATTTAAACTCAACAGATTGTATTTATTCGCTTTATTTTGATTTCCAGTTGCATTTTGCCAGCTTTCTAAAGCTGGCGTAGCAGAACCCAAAACCACAGGAATATTCAGCCGTTTAGCCCGTATCACGGCCAAATCACGTGCATGGTAGCGCATGCTATCTTGCTGCTTGTATGAGCTGTCATGCTCTTCATCAATGATAATCAGCTTTAAATTTGGTAGAGGCGTAAAAACAGAAAGTCGCGTCCCAATGATAATTTTAGCAGCACCAGATTGTGCCAACTGCCAATGATGTAAGCGTTCACTCTCACTTAAGTTGCTGTGTAGAGTGACTAGTGGCACCCCTGCAAAACGGCTTCTAAAGCGTGTTTCTAGCTGTGGAGTAAGATTGATTTCGGGTACAAGCACTAATATTTGAGCATTATTTTGCACTAAAATGTGCTGCATTAAACGAATATAAACTTCTGTTTTACCGCTACCAGTAATGCCATGCAACAACCACGCTTTAAAAACTTCTAAGTCTTGCACAATTTGTTTGACGGCATGCGCTTGCTCATCGTTGAGTTCCGGAACGTCCACTGGAGGCAGCTCCATTAAAGACTGAATTGCTTGCACTTGTTTTGCTATCGCCCAGCCTTCTGCTACAAGCAGCTTTGCTGCTTTACGCGCACTGTTAGAAATAGCATCTAAATCCGCTTCAGTGATGACTTCATTTTCCTGCAAAGCTGCAAATACATGCCGCTTCAGCAGCTGACGCTTAGGAATTTGCTCTATCGCGCTACTACATCCTAAATCGGTTAAGCTGTAAGCAAACTGCTTGCGAGAAACCGCAGGGGCTATCTGCCTTAACCGAGCGGGCAGGGCAGATAACAACGCTTGCCCTAAAGGATACTGGTAATATTCTGCACTAAATTTAATTAATCCAAGTGCTTCTTCATCAATCGGTAACTCATCCGTAAATGCTTGTTTGATTGATTTAAGTTTTTCAAGCGGATGCTCACTGACATCCGCTGAGCCCATAACTATGCCTATTTGGTTACGCTGCCCAAATGGCACCAACACACGCTGCCCGACAAGCACGTGCAAACCACCACTTAAATAATCAAATAAACGGTTGAGTGGTACATCTAAGGCAATTTGTAGAATAGGTTTAGGCAAAAGGTTGGCAACTTTAAGTAAAAATGACAAAGTGAGTTAAAATACCAGCTTTAGCATTTTACGCAATTATTGTGAAAATACATCTTACCGAATTATTAGCCACGGCCGCAAAAACAATTGCGCCCGAGCTGGACGTTACTATTTTAGTAGATCGTCCAAAGTCTGCCGAACATGGTGACTTTGCAACTAACTTAGCTTTGATATTGGCCAAGCCACTCAAGCAAAATCCGCGCGCAATTGCCACGCGTATCATAGAAGCCCTTCCAAAAAATGATTTCATTGCAAAAACTGAAATAGCTGGGGCAGGGTTTATTAACTTTTTTTTAAATGCGCAATCGCAGCAAAATGTAGTGAAATTGATATTGGCTACAGGGGAAAATTACGGACGCAATAATACCGGCAATAAGCAAAAAGTGCAGGTAGAGTTTGTTTCGGCAAACCCAACTGGCCCCCTGCACGTTGGGCATGGACGCGGTGCAGCGGTGGGGGATTGTTTATGCCGATTGCTAGATGCCAACGGCTGGGATGTAACGCGCGAGTTTTATTACAACGATGCTGGCGCACAGATTGATAATCTGACCATCTCAGTACAAGCACGCTGCAAAGGTATTAAACCAGATTCACCTGAGTTCCCCGAAAATGGCTACCGTGGCGACTATATTGTAGATATAGCCAACGCTTTTTTAAATAAAGATACCGTAACGGCTGATGACATGCAAGTTACCGCCAATGGTGACGTAGCCGATGCAGATGCAGTGCGTACTTTTGCGGTGGCATATTTACGCCACGAGCAGGATTTAGATTTAAAAGCTTTTCAAATCAAATTTGATGTGTTTTCACTCGAAAGCGCGCTTTATGCCACGGGTAAGGTTGAGCAAACTGTACAAGCACTCATCAACAGTGGGCATACCTATGAACAAGACGATGCCTTATGGCTAAAAACCACTGATTTTGGAGACGATAAAGATCGTGTAATGCGTAAAAGCGAGGGTGGTTATACCTATTTTGTGCCAGATGTCGCTTACCATCATGAAAAATGGAAGCGTGGTTTTGTGCGTGTAATTAACGAGCAGGGCGCGGATCACCACAGCACCATTACACGTGTTCGTGCTGGTTTACAAGCTTTAGATGTGGGTATTCCCAAAGGCTGGCTAGATTACGTTTTGCACCAAATGGTGACAGTGATGCGCGGTGGCGAAGAAGTAAAACTCAGCAAACGCGCGGGTAGTTATGTCACTTTACGCGATTTAATTGAAGAAGTAGGCTGTGATGCCACACGCTACTTTTTAGCAGCGCGGCGCTCTGACTCACAATTGATTTTTGATATTGACCTCGCGCGCGCGCAAACCAATGATAATCCTGTGTATTATATTCAGTACGCACATGCGCGTATTTGTAGCGTATTAACACAATGGGCAGGTGAAGCAATTAGTTTACAACAAGCCGATTTAAGCCCATTAACAAATGCACATGAGACTGCTTTACTACAACGCTTAAGTGCTTTTCCAGAAACTGTTGAAAATGCCGCTGCTGAACTTGCACCGCATACCATTGCCAATTATTTAAAAGACTTGGCAAGTGATTTACACAGCTATTACAATGAATACAAGTTTTTAATTGACGATGAAACCGTTAAACTAGCACGCTTGAGCTTGATTAGTGCTACGCAGCAAGTGTTAAAAAATGGTTTAAATTTATTAGGTGTCAGTGCGCCTAACAAAATGTAGAGGTAATTAAATCAAAATGAGTAGAGATTATAAACAAGCATCTGATAGACCTAGCAACAAGAAAAGAGGAAGCCCTTTTTTAACAGGCCTACTGATTGGCATTTTGCTCGGGGTTGCTGCTTCGCTAGCCGTGGTGATGTATTTAAAAAGTGACGATAACCCGTTTGCCATTAAATCAACTAAAGAAGCTAATCAATCATTAGCAGATAAAATTGCCAACGATGCAAAAACACAAAACAGCCCCGCTGAAGTTGTTGCGCCGCCTGTTGTGCCAGACACCAACAACCCGCCTGCTGAAACAGATAATAAAGACGATACACGATTTGATTATTACGATATTTTGCCCAACAACAGCAATAACGCCAACGATAGTATCAATATTAAGCCTGATGAGCCACCGGCAGCTAAAAAAACATATTATCTGCAAATTGGGTCATTTCAAACCGAAGAAGAGGCTGACAACCTGAAGGCCAAGCTCGCTTTACAAGGCTTTGAAGCAGCCGTGCAAACCGCGATTATCCCTGACAAAGGCACTTGGCATCGTGTACGCGTAGGGCCATTTAACGATTTAGACAATATCAGTAGCACCAAAGAAGCCTTAATCAATAATGGGTTTAGTGCCGATTTAATTAAAGTGAACAATTAAAACTTCTTGCCGCTTTAGCTGTTAGAGGGTTTTTATGCCTGTGGCATTAGAACTTGTCAGCCAAAATCATGGTCGCACGTTTGTGTAATTGATTTCAGCACTTGAGTATCAACATTTAATAAAAATTTTAAGGAGTATTATGTTTAAAAAATTGCTTGCCACTTTATTGTTAGCGTCCTCATTTAATGTGTTCGCCGCACCGCAAATCGGACAAGATTTTGATAAAACAGCACAACCCATCGCGACGGAGAATCCTAGCAAGATAGAAGTAAACGAAATTTTTTGGTATGGCTGTATTCACTGCTATCACATGGATCCCGTCTTAGAAACTTGGGCTAAAAAGCTCCCTGCAGATGTGACTTTTAAACGCACGCCTGGCTTGCCTAACCCTTCTTGGGCGCCTATGGCCAAGGCATTTTATACGCTTGAAGAATTAAAATTGTTTAGCAAATTACACATGCCGTTATTTGACGCCGTGCATAAACAAAAAAACCTAAACCCTACGGATGAAAAAGCGATTATTGACTGGATTACAAGACAAGCTGGCGTAGATAAAGCTAAAGTTGAAGAGCATTTCAAATCATTTAGCATGAACAACAAACTCAACCGAGCGGCAAAAACCTTTAAAGATTCAGGCGCAACAGGCGTGCCAAGCTTGGTGATTGATGGTCAATACATCACTTCTAGCACCATGACGGGTGGCAATCAACAAGCACTCGCAGTTGCTGATTATATTATTGCTAACATTCGTGCAGACAAAGCAAAGGTAGCCGCACCCGCAAAAAAGTAGAAGAAACTAGCTGGCTAAAAAAATTTTTGAATAAAATTTTTAACTGGTGATTGTTAAAACTTCTAGCTACTTTAGTTGCGTAGAAAGTTTTTATGCCTGTGGTATTAATATTAGCCCGTTTTACCTTTTGGTATCACGGGCTTTTTTATTAGGCTTAACTTAAGAATATGAACGTGTTTATTACAGGCGCATCTAGCGGCATTGGTGAGGCGCTCGCACACGCGTACGCAAAACAGTGCTCTGGAAGCCGCGCCGTTATTGGCTTGGCGGCTAGGCGTGTTGATATGTTGCAAAAACTCGCGCAAAATCTGCAAGAAAAATACCAGATTCAAACCGCTATTTACGCGCTCGATGTGCGCGATAAAATTGCACTAACTGATGCGGCAAACGATTTTATACAACGTTTTGGTGCGCCCAATATCGTCATCGCCAATGCGGGCGTCAGCCGTGGCACTCTCACCGAATTCTCTGAAGATATTGCTGCCTTTCAAACCATCATGGACATTAATCTGATGGGCATGGTACATACTTTTCAACCCTTTATCAGCGCAATGAAGCAATACGTACAACAAGGTCATCCCGCACAATTGGTGGGTGTTGCGAGCGTGGCGGGAATTCGCGGCTTGGCGGGGGCAGGGGCTTACAGTGCAAGCAAAGCTGCCGTGATTAATTATTTAGAAAGCTTACGAATCGAAATGGCGCCGCATCATATTCACGTCACCACCATTGCGCCTGGTTATGTGCGCTCGCCGATGACGGATGTGAACCAATTTGGCATGCCATTTTTGTTGGATGCGGATGTATTTGCAGAGAAATTTATAAAAGCCGTTACGGCAAAAAAACGCTTTGTGGTGATTCCGTGGCAAATGAGTTTAGTAGTCAAACTCATGCGCTTAGTCCCGCCCCATTTGTGGGATTTATTAAGCAAAAATGCGCCGCAAAAGTCTCGTGAAACTTAATTTTTTGTTGCGAAAAATTCTCGAGAGATTTTGATACCTCTGGAAGCCTTATTCTATGCGGCTTCCAGAGGTGCTAATTTGATATGTTGTAAAATTCAGCTAAAATTTATAAAAAATATAAGCGTTAGCGCGTGATTGGTTTATATCGAATCCGCTTCGGTTTTGCGCCTTCTTCGCCCAAGCGTTTGCGCTTATCAGCTTCGTACTCTTGGTAGTTGCCGTTGAAGAACGTCCATTGCGAATCACCTTCGGCTGCCAAAATATGCGTGGCGATTCTATCTAAAAACCAACGATCATGCGAAATGACTAATACGCTGCCAGCAAACTCGAGTAGGGCATCTTCTAACGCACGCAACGTTTCCACGTCTAAGTCATTTGATGGCTCATCGAGTAGCAATACATTGCCGCCTGAAATCAGCGTTTTAGCTAAATGCAAGCGGCCGCGCTCACCGCCAGAAAGTTGACCGACAATCTTTTGCTGGTCGCCGCCTTTAAAGTTAAAGCGGCCAATATAGGCACGGCTCGGGGTTTCGTAACGACCAACAGTTAAAATATCCGAGCCGCCAGAAATCGCCTCAAACACTGTTTTTTCATTGGCTAAATCATCACGGCTTTGGTCAACGTAGGCGAGCTTAACGGTTTGACCGATTTTCACTTCGCCGCTATCGGGCTGTTCTAAGCCAGTAATCATTTTAAACAAGGTAGATTTACCTGCACCATTAGGGCCAATAATGCCCACAATCGCGCCCGCAGGTATCGTAAAGCTTAAGTTATCCATCAACAAACGGTCTTTAAACGCTTTGGTTACGCCGTTAAATTCAATCACTTGGTCGCCCAAACGCTCGCCCGCGGGAATGAAAATTTCCTGCGTTTCGTTACGTTTTTGATATTCTGCACTAGCGAGTTCCTCATAGCGCGCAAGTCGTGATTTGCTCTTGGCTTGGCGCGCTTTTGGGTTTTGACGCACCCATTCAAGCTCAGTATTTAAGGCTTTGCGGCGAGCAGACTCTTGTGATTCTTCTTGTTTTAAGCGTTCTTCTTTTTGCTCAAGCCAGCTTGAATAATTACCTTTCCATGGAATCCCTTGTCCACGATCTAACTCTAAAATCCACTCGGCGGCATTATCTAAAAAGTAACGGTCATGCGTCACCGCCACCACGGTGCCAGTAAAACGCACTAAAAACTGCTCGAGCCACTCGACAGATTCTGCGTCCAAATGGTTAGTCGGCTCATCTAGCAACAGCATATCGGGCTTTGAAAGCAACAATTTGCACAAAGCCACACGGCGCTTTTCTCCGCCTGATAGTGGGCCAATTTTGGCATCCCACGGTGGCAAGCGCAGTGCATCTGCAGCAATTTCGAGTTGTGTGGTGACATCGGCACCGCTGGCCGCAATGATATTTTCCCATTTGGCTTGCTCTTCTGCCAATTTTTCAAAATCCGCATCTGGTTCTGCATAAGCAGCATAGACTGCTTCTAATTTGGCCTGTGCCTCCATCACTTCGCCCATGCCGCTTTCCACTTCTTCACGCACGGTTTTGTTGGGGTCTAGCTGTGGCTCTTGCGGCAAATAGCCAATACTCATATTGGGCTGCCACTGCACCTCACCTTCAAACTCTTTATCTACGCCAGCCATAATGCGTAGCACAGTTGATTTACCAGAGCCATTTAAGCCAAGTAAGCCGATTTTTGCACCAGGAAAAAAAGACAGCGAAATGTCTTTAATGATTTGTCTTTTGGGTGGGACTGTTTTGCTCACACGGAGCATGGACATTACATATTGCGCCATAATTATTTTATGCTTAAGAGAAAAAATGAAAGCTTAACAGAAACCGAGCTTGGCTTGTGAAGTCGGTATAATGAAGCCTTATAAATAAACTGCAAACAAGGAAACGCGCAATGGCGCTTAAATCAACCATTTACAAAATTGACCTCAATATCGCCGATATTGATAAACAATATTATGCCCAGCACAGTTTAACGCTTGCTAGACACCCTTCAGAAACGGATGAGCGCCTGATGGTGCGCCTGATTGCATTTGCGCTTTACGCCAACGAAGCGTTAATGTTTGGCAAAGGGTTAAGTGATGACGAAGAGCCAGATTTATGGCAAAAAGACTTAACCGGTGCCATTGAACTATGGATTAACGTAGGTTTACCCGCCGAAAAAGAAATTCGCAAAGCAGTAGGGCGCTCAAATCAAGTGGTTGCCGTATTATATGGCGGGCGCGTGGCCGATATGTGGTGGGAGCAAAACAGCAAAGCCTTGCTAAAATTAAACAATCTGACGGTGATTAACTTACCAGAAACACAAGCACTGACTGAAATCGCTAGCCGCGGCCTAGAAATTAGCTGCACCATTCAAGATGGGCAAATATTGCTCGGGCACACAAATGGCAGCTTAGAAATCTCGCCCGTAGTTTTTAAACATAACATTATTTAATTAGCCGCCATTTTTTGCTTAAATTTTAAGCAAAAACCGCCCGAGAGAAAAACACTGCCCTGGAAGCCTCATGGATACTGGCTTGCAGGGCAGGTGAAATGATGTCGTATTATTTCAACACTATAATCTGCTTATTCAACTGTTACACTTTTTGCCAAATTTCTCGGTTTATCAACGTCTGTACCTTTAAGCAGAGCCGCATGATAAGCCAGCATTTGCACGGGAATGGTATGCAAAATAGGCGAGAGTACGCCGACATGGCGTGGCGTGCGAATGACATGTACACCCGCACTTTCGGTAAAATGGCTATCCGCATCGGCAAACACAAATAGCTCGCCTCCTCGTGCATTCACTTCTTGCATGTTTGATTTTACTTTTTCAAGCAGCGCATCGTTTGGCGCAATCACCACCACGGGCATATTGCTATCTACCAACGCAAGTGGGCCGTGTTTGAGTTCACCCGCAGGGTAGGCTTCTGCATGAATATAGGAGATTTCTTTAAGCTTAAGCGCACCTTCCAGCGCAATCGGATAGTGGATGCCGCGCCCTAAAAATAATGCATGTTCTTTATCTGCAAAGCGTTTTGCCCATTCACGAATTTGTGGCTCTAGGTTAAGCGCGTGTTGCACGCTACCTGCTAATTGGCGTAGCGCGGCCAGATACGCTTGTTCATTTTCTACACTTATAATCCCTTTTAATTTAGCTATAGTTGCAGCAAGCGTGAATAAGGCCACTAATTGTGTGGTAAATGCTTTAGTAGAAGCAACTCCAATTTCTGCCCCAGCACGCGTATAAAATACGAGTTTTGAGGCACGTGGTATTGCGCTTTCTTGTACATTACAAATGGCTAAAGTAAGATTTTGCCCTAAGCTTTTAGCGTGTTTAAGTGCTTCCATCGTATCAAGCGTTTCGCCAGACTGTGAAATGGTCACTATTAGTTGCTGTGGATTAGGCACAGATTCGCGATAGCGATATTCAGAGGCTATTTCAACGTTGGTGGGAAGTTTTGCAATACTCTCTAACCAGTATTTAGCCGTCAGCGCTGCGTAATAACTCGTACCTGCTGCTAAAATTAGAATACTATCAACTTGTTTTAGTACTTCCCCTTTATCATCACCAAATAAAGCAGGGGAGAAGCAATTATCATCAATCAACGCTTCAATTGTGTCTGTTAAAGCGCGTGGCTGCTCATGAATCTCTTTTTGCATAAAATGCGCATATGGGCCAAGTTCCAAGCTCGCCAATGACACATCGCTTTGGTGCACTTTACGTTTCACTTCTGCGCCGTCTTTACCAAAAATGGTCACGCCGTCACGTCTAATATCTGCCACATCGCCATCTTCTAGGTAAATCACATTGCGTGTAACAGAAAGCACCGCTGAAACATCTGATGCAATAAAATTTTCGCCCGCACCTAAACCCACCAATAGCGGACAGCCTAAGCGAGCCGTGACCATATGCTCTGGCTCTTTTGTAGAGATAACACTAATGGCAAATGCACCAGTGAGTTCAGTTACCGCTTTTTTTGTCGCTTCTAGCAATGGTGCTTGTTGATGATAAAAGTGAATTAAGTGAGCAATCACTTCGGTATCAGTTTGTGATGTAAAGTCATAGCCCAGTGCTTTTAGGCGCGTCCTTTGCTCGTCATGATTTTCAATAATGCCGTTGTGCACTACTGCAACTTCATTTTTTGATACATGTGGATGTGCATTACTTTCCGTCACTCCACCGTGCGTTGCCCACCGAGTATGACCAATACCAACTTGCCCACTTAAGTTTGCTGCCTCGGCTTTATCCGTCATATTAGCCACTCTACCAACGGCTCTAACACGCTCTATTGCGCCACCGCTTAATACGGCTACACCAGCAGAATCATATCCACGATACTCTAAGCGACTTAAACCTTCAATCAAGGTTGCTACGACGTTTCTATTTGCTACTGCACCCACAATGCCACACATAATCTATGCTTTCTTAAGATTTTTACTTTATTTTTTCAGGCCTTTTCCAACCTGTTATCGATTTTTGTTCTCTTGCACGGCACAATGTTAGAGCACCTGCTGGCGCATCTCGCGTAATTGTTGAGCCTGCTGCGATGGTCGCATTTTTACCCACTGTGACAGGTGCAACTAGTTGCGTGTCAGACCCTATAAATGCACCATCTTCTATTACTGTCCTAAATTTATTAGCACCATCATAGTTACACGTTATCGTACCTGCGCCAATATTTACCTGCTTACCTATGGTGGCATCACCCACATAACTTAAATGGTTAATTTTGCTTCCAACATCCACTTGTGCGTTTTTAAGTTCTACAAAATTACCAACATGCGCATCACTTTGCAGCACCGTACCAGGGCGCAATCTTGCAAATGGGCCAATACGGTTATTTTCACCAATTAATGTATCGTCTATATGCGTGAATGGGGCAATTTTTGACCCTGCAGCGATAGTCGCATTTTTAATGACACAGTGAGAGGCTATTTTGACAGCATCCCCTATAGTCACATTACCTTCAAACACACAATTCACATCTATTTCAACATCGCGGCCACATTTAAGCTCCCCACGAACATCTATACGATTAGCATCCTTTAAGGTAACGCCCTGTTGTAACAACTGATTTGCAATCTTATTTTGCAACACTCGCTCCATTTGTACTAAATCATTTTTCGAGTTTATTCCTGTAACAGACCATTCATCAGATGTGATTTTTGCGATTACTGGTATGCCCTGAGCAACCGCCAAAGCAACAACGTCCGTTAAATAATACTCACCTTGCGCATTATTATTTGTAATTTGTGTAATCCACTTTTTTAAATATTCATTAGGCATTGCCATAATGCCCGTATTGACCTCCACTATCTTGCGTTGAGATTCTGTGGCATCTTTATGCTCAATAATAGCAATTACCTCACCTGAAGGTGCGCGTATAATTCGTCCATATCCTGTTGGATCTAATTTATTAAAAGATTGTATTACTAGCTGTTTCGTAGCAAACGTAATTAATTCTTTGCACGCAAGCTTATCTACTAGCGGCACATCGCCTAACAATATTAGCGTGTTTGCATCATCATCTAAATGCGGTATAGCTTGCTGCACTGCGTGACCTGTTCCAAGTTGCTCAGCTTGATTTACCCATACGATGGGCTCATTTACAAATGCTTCTTTAACTTTTTCTCCGCCATAGCCATACACCACAATAATTTTGTGTGGATTTAGTGATTTCGCGCAATCAATCACATGTTCTAAAATCGGCTTTGAACCAATTTCATGTAACACTTTAGGCAAGTCTGATTGCATCCGTGTACCTTTACCAGCCGCCAAAATAACAATATTTAATTTACTCATAAGCTTTTCTAGACAAATTTAATATGATGAAGTATAGCAAAAAAGGCAGCCTAAGCTGCCTTTTTACTTTTACAACCAGCAATTTAGCTAGCTAATGTGTTGTTTTACGCAAACGCTCAATAGTCTGAATTTGTGCAAGCGCTTCAGACAGTTCAGCTTGCGCTGCTGCGTAGTCAATGTCAGAGGTGCGATTTTTTAAAGCTTCTTCAGCAGCTTGTTTCGCCGCACGCGCTTTAGCCTCATCTAAGTCGTGCCCACGCACGGCAGTATCTGCCAAGATGGTAATTACTCCAGGTTGTACTTCCAACAAACCACCTGAGATAAAAATCACCGTCTCTTCAGAAACGTTAGCTTGCTTAATGCGCAATGCGCCTGGTTTAATGGTTGAAATCATTGGCGCATGGTTTGGATAAATACCCACCTCACCAGCGCTCGCAGGCGCAACCACAAAATCAGCTTCTCCCGAAAAGATACTTGCTTCAGCACTCACTACATCAATATGAACAGTACTTGCCATGATATTCCTTAAAAACGATTAGCTAACGTTTAACAATTAGTTAAGCGTTTTGGCTTTTTCAACTGCCTCTTCAATACCACCCACCATATAAAATGCTTGTTCAGGTAAATGATCGTATTCACCAGCTACAATCGCTTTAAAGCCTTTGATGGTTTCTTTTAATGGCACGTATTTGCCTGGCGCGCCAGTAAACACCTCAGCTACGTGGAAAGGCTGTGACAAGAAACGTTGAATTTTACGTGCACGACCCACGGCCAATTTATCTTCTGGTGATAGTTCGTCCATACCTAAAATTGCGATAATGTCGCGTAGCTCTTTGTAACGTTGTAAAGTTTGTTGTACTGAACGTGCAACGTTATAGTGCTCCTCACCAACAACTAATGGATCTAGTTGACGTGAGGTAGAGTCAAGTGGATCCACCGCTGGGTAAATACCAAGCGAGGCAATATCACGTGACAAAACAACGGTTGAGTCCAAATGTTGGAAAGTAGTCGCTGGTGATGGGTCAGTCAAGTCATCCGCAGGTACATAAACTGCTTGAATAGAAGTAATAGAACCCACTTTTGTTGAAGTAATACGCTCTTGTAAACGACCCATTTCGTCCGCTAGGGTTGGTTGGTAACCCACTGCTGACGGCATACGGCCTAACAACGCCGACACTTCAGTTCCAGCCAATGTGTAACGGTAGATGTTATCCACAAAAAACAACACATCACGTCCTTCATCACGGAATTTTTCAGCCATTGTCAAACCTGACAAAGCTACACGTAAGCGGTTTCCTGGAGGTTCGTTCATTTGACCGAACACCATCGCTACTTTTGATTCTTTCATGTCGTCTAGCTTAATAACGCCTGCTTCTGCCATTTCATGGTAGAAGTCGTTACCTTCACGGGTTCGCTCACCTACACCTGCAAACACTGATAAACCTGAGTGTTGTTTTGCAATGTTATTGATAAGTTCAAGCATGTTAACTGTTTTACCCACACCAGCACCACCGAACAGACCAACTTTACCACCTTTAGCAAATGGGCAAACCAAGTCAATAACCTTGATACCTGTTTCTAGCAAGTCAACTGAAGGAGATAACTCTTCAAAGCTTGGTGCTTTTTGGTGAATTGAACGACGCTCGTCTGAATCAATTGGTCCAGCCTCATCGATTGGGCGACCCAAAACGTCCATAATACGACCCAAAGTACCAGCACCAACTGGCACTGTAATTTGGTTACCTGTTGATTTAAATGCAGTGCCGCGTGCAAGACCATCAGAAGAACCCATGGCAATCGTCCGTACAACGCCGTCACCTAATTGCTGTTGAACTTCTAACGTTAAACCAGCTTCTGCTTGTGAACTAGCGTCATCAATAATCAATGCATCAAATACTTTAGGCATTTGATCACGAGGGAATTCAACGTCTACTACAGCGCCAATACATTGGACTACTTTACCGATACTTACTTGATTTGCTTTTGCCATTTTCTATTCCTAACTTCTTTAGTCAGATTTCAATTAAATTCGTTTCTCGCTACTACATTTAAGATACGGCCGCCGCACCACCAACAATTTCTGAGATCTCTTTCGTAATTGCTGCTTGACGCGCTTTGTTGTAGACCAGTTTTAATTCACCAATCACGTTTTTCGCATTATCCGACGCTGACTTCATAGCCACCATACGTGAAGACTGCTCAGATGCCATATTTTCAGATACTGCGTTATAAACTAGTGACTCAATATAACGCACCATCAGCTGATCAATCACTGGCTGTGCTTCAGGTTCGTAGATGTAATCCCAATGCCCCTTCGCCGCACCAATTTGCAATGCACTTTTTACTACACCGCTCGTCGTTAATTCTTCAACTTTTTCTACAGTAGCATGGGTACCTAGACGCTCACTTGTTAGAGGCAACAATTGTTCAATTACAGGCTCTTGTTTCATGGTGTTGATGAATCTTGTGTAGCAAATATTAAGCTGGTCAATTTCACCTGATCTATATGCATCTAACATTACTTTAATGGTACCAATTAATGTTTCCAGATGTGGGACATCACCCAAACCAGTAATATGGGACTTTACAGTTGCGCCTACACGATTCATAAAGCCGTAACCTTTGTTACCGATTGCACTCACAGTTAGCTGTTTACCTTCAGCTTCCCATGCTTTCATTTGGCTTAAAGATAAGCGTAGCATGTTGGTATTTAAGCCGCCACAAAGCCCTTTATCTGAACTCACTACAATTATTCCTACGTTTTTAACTGTATCGCGTTTGACCAAAAACGGGTGTTTGTACTCTGAATGTGCCAATGATAAATGCGCTGCAACATTACGAATTTTGTCTGCATAAGGGCGTGATGCACGCATTCTATCTTGCGCTTTACGCATTTTAGAAGCTGCCACCATTTCCATTGCTTTGGTGATTTTGCGGGTATTTTCTACCGACTTAATCTTAGTTCTAATTTCTTTACTACCAGCCATTTTAGTGTCCTAATAGTTTGACATTAGTAAGCATTAGTCGCTTTGAAATCTTGAATAGCTGCTTCAAGCGCTTTTTCATTATCACCGCTCAAGTCTTTGCTTGATTCAATTACATCAGCAATGGTTTTATATTTTGAACCGATAAAGCCGTGCAATTTATTTTCAAAAGCCAATACTTTATTGGTTGGAACGTCATCAAAGTAACCTTTGTTAGCAGCAAACAAGGTAATTGCCATGTTTGAAACGCTTAATGGTGCATATTGCGCTTGTTTCATCAACTCAGTAAACATACGACCACGGTCCAATTGTTTACGTGTTGCTTCATCCAAATCAGAAGCGAACTGCGCAAACGCAGCCAATTCACGGTATTGAGCTAACGCTAAACGTACACCACCGCCAAGTTTCTTAATAACTTTAGTTTGAGCAGCACCACCAACGCGAGACACTGAAATACCAGCGTTAATCGCAGGACGAATACCCGCGTTGAACAAGTCAGTTTCTAAGAAGATTTGACCATCGGTAATAGAAATCACGTTTGTTGGAACGAATGCAGAAACGTCACCAGCCGCAGTTTCAATCACTGGCAATGCTGTCAATGAGCCTGTTTTGCCTTTAACAGCACCGTTTGTGAATTTTTCAACATACTCTTCGTTAACACGCGCTGCACGCTCTAATAGACGTGAGTGGATGTAGAAAACGTCACCTGGGTAAGCTTCACGTCCTGGTGGACGGCGTAATAACAATGAAATTTGACGGTAAGCAATCGCTTGTTTAGTCAAATCATCATAAACGATCAACGCATCTTCACCGCGGTCACGGAAATATTCGCCCATGGTACAACCAGCGTATGGTGCTAAGAATTGTAATGCAGCAGAGTCAGATGCAGTAGCAGCAACCACAATGGTGTAAGCCATCGCGCCATTTTCTTCCAATTTACGTACAACGTTAGCAACTGTTGAAGCCTTTTGGCCAATTGCAACGTAGATACAGGTCATGTTTTGACCTTTTTGGTTGATGATCGCATCAACAGCAACCGCAGTTTTACCTGTTTGACGGTCACCAATAATCAACTCACGTTGACCACGGCCAACTGGAACCATTGAATCTACTGATTTCAAACCTGTTTGTACTGGTTGTGAAACTGATTTACGAGCAATAACGCCTGGCGCCACTTTTTCAATTTTGTCCGTCATTTTTGCATTAACTGGGCCTTTGCCATCGATTGGCGCACCCAATGCATTCACAACACGGCCAATTAGCTCAGGACCAACTGGCACTTCCAAAATACGACCTGTACATTTACAGACATCACCTTCAGTAATGTGTTCATAATCTCCGAGCACCACCGCGCCCACAGAATCACGCTCTAGGTTTAACGCCAGACCGAATGTATTACCAGGGAACTCAATCATTTCACCTGCCATGACGTTCGATAAACCATGAATACGAACAATACCATCGGTTACTGAAATAACTGTACCTTGCGTACGCGCTTCAGCCGAGGTCGAAAAATTTTCTAATCTGCTTTTAATCAGTTCACTGATTTCTGATGTAGATAACTGCATTTGCTAAACTCCTATAATTTTTTCTGCACGAGTTTTGAATTAACTCGAACCTCTTATGCTGTAAGCGCGTAAGCTAAATTTTGCAACTGACCTTTGACTGAAGCGTCAATCACAGTATCGCCCACAATGATTTTAATACCGCCAATAATTTCTGGATCCACCGTTACGCTAACTTCTATTTTCTTACCAAACTTTACTTCCAATCGTTTAACAAGATCTTTAACTTCCTTGTCAGTTGGCTTAGCTGCCGCAATAATTTGCGCATCCAGCACACCTTCTTCTTGCGCTTTTAGCTCTTCAAACGCACTGGTAATGGCTGGAAGAATCGATAAACGTCCGTATTCAACTAATACCTTAATTAAATTTTGAGCGTTTTCATTTAGCTTGTCGCCACAAACTTTTAAAAAGGTCGCTTGCAAATCTGCATTCACTACTTTTGGGTCTTGAATAAAGGCCTGCATTTGCGGGTCATTAGTCACCGCACTTGCAAAACCGAGCATTTCAGACCACTTAGCAAGGGTTTTTTGCTCTTTACCGAGCTTATAAGCAGCAACTGCATAAGGTCTTGCAATGGTTGATATTTCAGCCATGGGGTTTCCTTAAAGTTCTGCCGCTAATTTTGAAAGCATGTCGCTATGGGCTTTTGCATCAATCTCTTTGCGCAAGATTTTTTCTGCACCAGCAACCGCCAATTGTGATACTTGAGCACGCAAGCTTTCTTTTGCGCGATTGACCTCTTGATCAATCTCTGCTTTTGCGCCAGAAATAATACGATCACCTTCTACTTTGGCATTGCCTTTGGCTTCTTCCACAATTTGACTGGCACGTTTTTCGGCTTGACCAACAATTTCAGCTGCTTTTTGCTTGGCTTCATTCAGTGTTACTTCTGATTTTTTTGCAGCAGCTTCTAAAGAATTTTTACCTTCAGATGCTGCGGCTAAACCATCCGCTATTTCTTTTTGGCGCGCTTCTATTGCACCTAATAACGGTGGCCAAACAAATTTTACTGTAAACCAAATCAGCACCGAAAACGCAATTGCTTGAGCTACCAGCGTAAAGTTAATATCCATTACTTACTCCAAATATTTAAGTCGTTTAATTAGGGCCAGACACTTTTCCAGCGCCAAATTACGAGGCTAAATTACTTAGCCACTGCGCTTAATAATGGGTTTGCGAAAGCAAACATCATGGCTAAACCAACACCAATAATGAATGAAGCATCGATTAAACCCAATAGCAAGAATACTTTACCTTGCAATTGTGGAATCATTTCTGGTTGGCGTGCAGCACCTTCTAAGAAGCTAGCACACATAATACCGATACCGATACAGGCACCCGCAGCGCCCAAACCAATAATTAAACCAATACCAACGCCTGTGTAGGCTTGAATTAACGCTAATGCATCCATTTTATTACCCTCTCAAAAATTAAACTTACCACTTAACTAAAATAACAAACAAACAACTAAACCTACAATCTAATGCGACTCATGCGCCATGGCTAAATAAACAACCGTTAACATCATGAAAATAAAAGCCTGTAATGCTACAATTAAAATATGGAAGATTGACCAACCCGCCCCTAAAATTGCACCAAAAATGGTTCCTGTTAAGCCAGTAGCTGCCCACAAGCCCAATAACAAGAAAATAACCTCACCTGCATACATATTGCCAAACAAGCGCAATGAATGTGAAAGTGGTTTAGAAACGTATTCAATCATGTTGAAAGCAAAGTTTGCCACAAATAATAGCGGACTTAGCAGCAAACCAAGATAGCCTAGTGCACTTTTTGGCTTGAAGAATTTTGCGCCACCAAATGGCGCATAAAATAACTCATGAATCCAGCCACCAAAGCCTTTAACTGCAATTGAGAAGTAAATCATCAAAAACCAAACGGCTAAGGCTAATGCAAAGGTTGTGTTGATGTCAGAGGTTGGCACTGCCCGCCAAGTGTCAAAACCAATGGCATGCATGAATTTTGCAAAAACATCAACCGGCAAGAAGTCCATTGCATTCATGGCAAACACCCACAAAAAAACCGTCAGCGCAGTTGGAGCAATAAACGCATGACGGTTGCCGTGGAAAATGTTTTTTACTTGATCATCAATAAAGCCAAATACTAGCTCGACAAAGGCTTGGCCTTTAGTTGGCACACCAGACGTTGCCTTGCGCGCCACCATCCAGACCAAACCCATCACAATCAAGCCTAAAATCACTGACATAGCCAGTGTATCAATGTGCAATGTCCAAAAACTGCCATCACCCACTTTTTGCGCATTAAAACTCAGGTGATGCTCAATGTAACTTGAAGGTGTGAGCGCGTGCTCTGCTTGTTGTCCGTGTTCTGTCGCCATAATCTAAATTAACTTTTAATAGTTGTTAAGCTTTTAATTTACTCAATGCTGCACCAGAAAAAATGGCTGCGGCAGCTAAACCTGCAATGAGCGCGTAGGGCACCAACTGATGGTACACATTAAAAATGATTGCCAAAACTGCGACAATCACTAAAATTTTTACCGCTTCTGCTTTTAAAATATTCACCAACACTTCAGTTGGGTCTTGCAATTTTGCACCGCGTTTAGCGATTAAACTAGCGATCCAACCCCCTAGCACTACGCTTAGGCCGCCTAGCACCGCTGATATGCTGGCATTAAACCCCGATAAAAACACTAATACCGTAGCTACAAGTAATGTACTAATCAGTTGAATTTTAAGCATTTTGCTAAAAACATCGGTTGTGTAAGATGCTGACAATTTGCTTAAAGGCCTAGTAAATTCCGGTGTTTATTAAATGCTGATTTTGCGTTGTTTTAATTGTTTTTCTAGCAAAGAACGCGATTTTGAATGATTAGCACTTTTTAGTCAAGGCTTTAGTGCTTTTATTCATCAAGTTTATATTGCCCCAATCAGGTATTTTTCGCCTCTTTAAATTTTGTACTTTTGCAAATATTTAGAAATCCGATTTCACCATCTAAAAGCGATGTTTTTTAACATCTTCATTTAAGCACCGCTGTAAGCCAGTCTGCATGCGGCTCCCAGAGGCACAAAAATCTCTCGGGAGCCTTTCAAGTCAAATTTTATTGCCTTTTTATTCAAAAATTAACGGCTGATTTTGGCAATGATTTCATCTAGCTGATCTAAGTTTGCATAGCTTATTTTAAGCACGCCGGCACCGCTGGCGCTGGCTTTAATGTTAACCGTTGCACCTAGTTTATCGCTTAAGGTTTCTTGTAGCCGTAACACATCTTGGTGTGCTTGCTGTGATGATGATTTTTTTGATGTATTTTTTTGTGTATCCCTGTCAGCATTCGAGAGGGTCTTTTTAACTAAATTTTCCACTTCTCGCACGGATAAATCATTTTGCACCGTTTGCTCTGCGAGCATGACTTGCTGTGCCCCACTTAAACCTATCAAAGCTCGTGCATGGCCCATATCTAGTTTGCCGCTCATCAACATGTCTTGGACAGGCTCGCACAGCGTTAACAACCGCAGCAAGTTTGACACCGCCACTCTTGAACGCCCAACAGCTTCGGCAGCTTTTTCGTGAGTCATCGAAAACTCATCAATTAAACGCTTTATACCTAGCGCCTCTTCTAGCGGGTTTAAATTCTCACGTTGAATATTTTCAATTAAAGCCATGGCAAGTGCCGCTTCGTCGGCAATCTCGCGCACTAGCACTGGCACTTCTGCTAAACCAGCGATTTGGCTGGCACGCCAGCGACGCTCTCCCGCAATAATTTCATAACGCTCGTCCGCTAGTTGACGCACCAAAATTGGCTGCATAATGCCTTGTGCTTTAATAGAATCCGCCAGCGTTTGCAAAGCCGCATCATCCATGTAGCTACGTGGCTGATATTTGCCTGCTTGCATTTGCGTGACCTTGAGCATCATCAGCGAATCCGCTTCGCCCACACTGCCCATATCACCTGCCAGTAGTGCATCTAATCCACGGCCTAAGCCCTTTAATTTAGCCATGTTTTGCCTCTTTTTTGATGGTTTCTTTTACGTTTACTTTGCTATTTATCGTTTCTTTTTTGACAATTTCCCGTGCTAGCTCTAAGTATGCAATTGCGCCTTTTGAGTTTTTGTCATAGTTCAGCACGGGTAAGCCATAGCTGGGCGCTTCTGCCAAACGAATATTGCGCGGTATCATCGTTTTATACACTTTATCGCCAAAATGGCTAATCAGTTGCGCTGACACTTGATTCGCCAACATATTCCGATTATCAAACAAGGTGCGCAATAAGCCCTCTATCTCAAGCGTAGGGTTTAAGTGAGCACGCACTTTCTTGATGGTATTGACCAAATCAGACAGTCCTTCTAATGCGTAATATTCACACTGCATAGGAATCATCACAGCATTAGCGGCGGTAAGCGCATTTACCGTGACTAAATTTAGGGCAGGGGGGCAATCAAGCAATATATAGTCATAAAATTCTTTTATTTTTGTGATGGCTTCTTTTAAGCGCATTTCACGCGCGATTTCATGCACCAACTCCACCTCTGCACCGGCAAGTTCGCGGTTTGAAGGAGCAACATCGTAACCACCTTTTTCGCTACGCACGATGACATCTTTAAATGTTTTTGCATTTATCAACACATGGTAAATACTGTGTTTTAAATGGGCTTTGTCAATTCCGCTACCCGTGCTGGCATTGCCTTGCGGGTCTAAATCTATTAACAGTACGCGCTTCTCTAAACTAGCCAAGCTAGCGGCTAGGTTTACGCAAGTAGTGGTTTTACCCACACCGCCTTTTTGATTGGTGATGGCTAATATTTTCATTATTGATTTTCTAAACTAAATTTTCAAAACCACTAAATGTCGCTCGGCATTTAAACCTGCTACGTTTAACTGTATAACTTCACTTGAAATGTGCATATCTTTGTACAGCTCGCTGTCAAACTCATGCTGAGGAATAGCGCCCTTCATGGCCAACCACTTACCGTTTTCAGCTAATAGATGTTTGGTAAGTGTCAAAAACAAGCCTATTTCTGAAAACGCGCGTGAGGTAATCGTATCAAATTTTGTGTCCATTTCTTTACTTGGCACAGTCTGTGCCTCTACTCGACCATGAATGGCTGTAAAATTTGCCAAGCTCAATTCTGCTTTAACTTGCCGCATAAAGCTCACTTTTTTTTGCACCGCATCAATCGCAGTCACTTTCAAATCGGGCAAACAAATTGCCAACGGAATACTTGGCAAACCAGCCCCAGCACCTACATCAAGTAAGTGTTTACTTTCAACAAAAGGCAGTATAGACAAGCTATCAAGCACATGCAAGGTTATCATTTCAAGCGGCTCACGTACGGCCGTTAAATTGTGTACTTGATTCCATTTGTAAATTAATTCTACATAATTCAATAGTTTTTGCTGTTGCTCAGCAGTAATGAGCAACCCCATTTCATCCAAGCCAGCTGCTAGCTTTGTTTGCATTTGCGCACGAACATCTGCCTTCAAATTGCTTGGCACGGCCATTAGGCAGCTTTCTCGATATTTTTAGCGCGTGATTTACGCTTTAAATAGACCAATAATAATGAAATCGCTGCTGGGGTGATTCCTGATATTCTACTTGCTTGACCTATCGTTTCTGGTTTTTGCGCATTTAGCTTTTGTTGCGCCTCAATTGGCAAGCCGTGAATGTCACGATAATCCAAATCCTTTGGCAGCTTTGTATTCTCTTGACCGCGACTACGCGCCACTTCATCTGCCTGACGGTCAATATAGCCTTGGTATTTAGCTGCTATCTCTACTTGCTCACGCACTTCAGGCTCAAGTTCGTCAAAATCAAATTCACCTAATGTTAATAGGGCGTCATAACTTACTTCTGGACGACGCAATAATTCAAACAAACTATACTCGTGGTCGATTTCTTTGCCCAATACTGCAAGTTGTGTTTCACGTGAAACACTTGCAGGTTGCACAAACGTGCGTTTTAGCCGCTCTTGTTCACGTGCCACCGCCTCTTGTTTACGACTGAATGCCTCCCAGCGCACATCATCCACCAAACCTAACGCACGCCCCTTGGCAGTGAGACGCATATCTGCGTTGTCCTCTCTAAGCTGAAGCCTATATTCAGCGCGGCTGGTAAACATGCGATAAGGCTCAGTCACTCCATTAGTGACCAAATCATCTACTAACACGCCCAAATAGGCCTCATCGCGCGCAGGGCACCAAGCTTCTTTTTCTTGTGCATATAATGCCGCATTTGCACCAGCCAACAAGCCTTGCGCTGCAGCCTCCTCGTAACCAGTCGTGCCGTTAATTTGTCCCGCAAAAAATAGTCCTTGAATGGCTTTAGTTTCGAGGCTTGATTTTAAACCGCGCGGATCATAATAATCATATTCAATGGCGTAGCCCGGCCTCAATATATGCGCATTTTCTAAACCTCGCACAGAGCGTACTAGCGCTAATTGAATATCAAAAGGAAGGCTGGTAGATATGCCGTTCGGATAAATTTCATTTGTATTTAAACCTTCTGGCTCTAAAAATATTTGGTGTGATTCCTTATCGGCAAAGCGATGAATTTTATCTTCCACACTTGGACAATAGCGCGGACCAACACCTTCAATCACGCCGGTGTACATCGGTGAGCGATCTAAGCCACTACGAATAATCTCATGTGTGCGCTCATTTGTATGCGTTATCCAGCAGGGTAGCTGGGCTGGGTGCTGTTTGGCGTCGCCTAAAAATGAAAATACTGGCACGGGGTTATCGCCAGGCTGAACCGTCATTACTGAATAATCAATCGTACGCCCATCAATACGTGGCGGCGTACCGGTTTTTAAACGTCCGGCAGGCAAATTGAGCTCGCGCAAACGCGCAGCAAGCGAAATTGCTGGTGGGTCACCAGCGCGACCAGCACTGTAATTTTGCAAACCGACATGCACCAATCCGCCCAAAAAAGTGCCTGCAGTCAGCACCACTGACTTTGAAGAAAAGCGTAAACCAATTTGCGTCACCACTCCCGCAGCACGTGCGCCATCTAGAATAATGTCATCTACAGCCTGTTGAAATAGCCATAGATTGGGTTGATTTTCTAATTTGTGGCGTATTGCAGCTTTATACAAAATACGGTCGGCCTGCGCCCTTGTAGCACGCACCGCTGGGCCTTTGCTGGAGTTTAGAATGCGAAATTGAATGCCCCCAACATCAGTTGCTTGCGCCATTGCGCCACCCAAGGCATCCACCTCTTTAACCAAATGTCCCTTACCAATACCACCAATGCTGGGGTTACAAGACATTTGGCCTAAAGTTTCAATATTGTGCGTGAGTAGTAGCGTTTTTTGCCCCATACGCGCAGCCGCCAACGCCGCCTCCGTACCCGCATGGCCGCCACCCACCACAATCACATCAAAAACATCAGGAAAATTCATTCTTAACACTTCAACATTTTTAAAGATGCGATTTTACTTTAATAGCAAGTTTATGAATAGCAAAGTCATGTAAAAGCATGCTTATTCAACGATTTGAACCCGCAATTTTGTGAAAAAATGACTGTGTTACAAAAGAGACACAATTTGTTAACGCTAAAGGCTTAGAATCATACTAAATAAAATTAACCTGCTTTACATCAAAGTATCATTATAAAAACTGTATAATACTGGCACGGTAGCAATTAACGTTTTTTATTAACTTGGAGCATTAAAATGAAATACACGAATTTAGTTTTAGCCGCTTTACTTGGCTTTACTGCTTTATCAGCAAAAGCAGATGTAGCTAGCGCAGAAAAAATGGAAAAGCTATACACCACGATAGCAAAATCAGTCACCCCAACTTATGCTGGCCCTAATGCTGAAGCGGGTAAAGAATTTTATAACCGTAAAATTACCCAGTTTAAAGGCAACACTAAAGACAATAAAGAAGTTGCTTGTGCCTCATGCCACACTGCAAACCCTGCAGATAAAGGCAAGCACATTGTTACGGGTAAATCAATTAAACCACTTTCACCAGTTGTGAACGACAAACGCTTTTCTGACTTAGATAAAGTTGAAGATAAATTCACAAAACACTGTAACGAAATTATCGGTGCTGACTGCAAACCTGAAGAGAAAGCTGATTTTATTGCTTACTTATTAACAGAAAGTACACCAAGCGCTAAAAAATAGCGCATCAAGCGCCTCTGGTCTCAGTTAACGAGACCTAAGATGCGCAAGCTATAGCGAATCCCATGCAATATGCATGGGATTTTTTTTGCATTTTTCGATGCACTCTTTGAAGCACAGCAATATAAAGCATGATGCGCAAAGACAAGCTAATACGAGTAATAGCTGACACCTAAAAACTGGCCGAAAAGCTATATTATTTGTTCAACATCGCTAAAGCCAGCTTTAAACTAATGTTTCACGTGAAACATCAAACTTTGACAAGATATCAGCAATTTTATTGGTTGCCACATAAAAACTAATGTGCAACTTTTAAGCTGGTACTGACCACTTAAAACTGCCTCAGTAATCGCCTAATTTAACCCATCATTATTCGACCTGCCATGCAAGCCAATATCCATGCGGCTTACAGGGCATCATTTTTCTCTCGGGCAAAAATGCATAAGCTAAAACATCATATTAGATAGATTATTATCTCTAACACATTGTACGCATTTGCGCATATACAGAATTTTCTACTGACTTATCGCTTGACGATTGTTTACAATCATTTAACCCTGTAGTCAAAACAACTATTGCGAAGCATAAAAGATAAGCCTATAGTATTACCAGCGAAAAGGTTAAAAACCCGCGTTACAGCGCATTTATACCTCACGTGATGATAATAAATGTAATCTTTAATCAATAATATTTTTAGGAGAAGAAGATGGCCGATATTCAAGAGCATAAAGCAACCGTAATCAAATACGTTAAGAACGTCAACACCGCCGCATTAGATGGCTTAGCAAAAAATTATGCACTAGTGTTGTCAAATAAAGATTCACAATACGTTGCATCTGGCGACGAAGCTGAAAGAATTACTGTTCGTGAAAACTTTTTGAAGAAAAAATTAGGCTTAACTAATTCAGATGCTGATTTAGATGCTGCAGTGGTAGCAGTTGGTGAAACGATGAAAGATGATCGCTTTAAATCACGCTTAGCATACTATTACATCCTCGCTGATAAATATAACAAATTAGATATGTTTATCAAGTAATTCAGCTGGATAGCGTCACTTTTGGGCTACTAGTTGAATTGCAGCGCAATATATTCAGCGCTTCAATAAAGTAGCCCATATTACTTACCAATACAAAATTTACTAAAAATCTCGCCAAGCAAATCATCTGGTGTAAATTCACCCGTTATACTAGCCAACGATACCTGAGCTAAGCGCAACTCTTCCGCCACCAACTCTGCCGATGACATCCTGTGCATTGCAGTTTGCAAATGCTTTTCAACAGATTTTAGAGCATCTAAATGGCGAGCCCTAGCCATAAATACACTTTCACCAGCAGGCTGGTAACCCGCTAACTTCAACAAATGCGTCTTTAAAATATCCAAGCCTTCTCCGGTTTTAGCTGACAGAAAAATATGTCCATCTTGTGATATTTGCTCAAATTTAGCTGTTTCACGTGAAACATCAATTTTATTATGCACCCAAATTTTCGCAATTCCTTGCGGCAAGTGGTCTAAAATCGATTTTTCCTTTTCCGTAATGCCATGGCTTGAATCAACCAATAATAATGCGATATGCGCCGTTTCTAGCGCTCGAAATGTTCTGGCGATACCAAACTTTTCCACTTCATCTTCAGTTTCACGCAAGCCAGCTGTGTCTATGACATGTAACGGCACACCATTAATTTGAATGGCACTCTTGATGGTGTCACGCGTAGTGCCCGCAATTGGTGTAACAATAGCAACATCTTCACCTGCCAATGCATTCATCAAACTCGACTTTCCGACATTCGGCTGTCCTACCAACACCACATTTATGCCATCTCGCAATATGCTACCTTGCTTGGCTTTACGAAATACCGTGTTAAGCTCAGCGGTAATTATTGCCAATTTATCTGCTACACGCCCCTGTGAAATAAAATCAATTTCCTCTTCAGGAAAGTCTAAACAAGCTTCAACATACATTCGCAAATCAATCAACTTTGAAAGTAGCGCATTTATATGCAGTGAGAATTCACCAGAAAGTGAACGTGCTGCACTTTTTGCAGCTTCAGCAGTAGCTGCATTAATCACATCGGATACTGCCTCAGCTTGAGCTAGGTCCATCTTATCGTTTAAATATGCACGGCGCGTGAACTCCCCTGGCTGAGCTTGGCGCGCACCTAGCGCTACACATCGTGCAAGTAAAAGCTGCATTAAAGCTATGCCACCGTGCGCTTGCAATTCAAGCACGTCTTCACCTGTGTACGAGTTCGGATTAGGGTAAAAGATAGCAATACCATAATCAATCACTTCATCATTCTCTAGCTTAAATGCTAAATATGCTGCGTGCCGCGGGGCAGGGCAATGCCCTAAAATATTTTGAGCGATATGATAGGCTAGTGCGCCTGAGATACGCACTACACCAATGCCACCAGCACCACTCGCAGTGGCTATGGCAGCAATAGTGTCTGTGGAGGAAATAAAATTAGCGTTTGCCACCTGTTTTTTTGGCGAGCGCCTCAGCATGAATTGATTTATTGATAAACCATTGTTGCCAAATAGAAATAATGTTATTTACTACCCAATAAAGCACTAGGCCCGCAGGGAAAAAGAAGAAGAAAATACTAAATATCACTGGCATCCAAGTCATTACTTTAGCTTGAATTGGGTCTGTTGGTTTAGGGTTGAGCTTTGTCTGAATAATCATCGAAGCGCCCATAATTAAAGGCAGGATGTAGTATGGATCAATAGCGGATAAATCTTTAATCCAGCCAAAAAATGGTGCGTGACGTAACTCTACCGACCCTAACAACACCCAATACAATGAAATAAACACTGGAATTTGAATTAGGATAGGCAAACAGCCACTCATGGGGTTAATTTTTTCAGTACGGTAAAGCTCCATCATGGCTTGCTGCATTTTTTGGCGGTCATCACCAAACTTTTGTTTCATAGACTCTAAACGAGGGGCTAACTCACGCATTTGCGCCATCGAGCGATAACTTTTAGCTGAAAGTGGGTAAAAAGCAGCTTTTATTAAGATTGTAAGTAAAATAATTGCCACACCCCAGTTATTGACCAAACTGTATATTTTGGATAACACCCAAAACAGAGGCTTAGCAATAATGGTTAACATACCGTAATCCACTGTAAACTCTAAGCCTGTTGCCGCCGCAATTAAGTCCTTTTGCGTTTGTGGGCCCGCATACAATCTTGCTGGAACACTTAAACTTGCCCCTGGTTCAATATTGGCCAACTTGCTTTCTGCACCAATTCTATAAATGTGATCACTTAATTTTTTAGTGTAAAATGTGCGCTCGGTACCTTCCTTTTGTATCCAAGCACTCACAAAATAGTGCTGCAACAAGCCTACCCAGCCATCACTCGTTTTAACATTAAGAGCTTCTTTGTTCATGTCACTAAATGCAAGCTTCTTAAATTTAGTTGACTCCGTATAGTATGTGCCCCCTGTAAAGGTAGGCATGAACATCGACCCTTGGTTAGACTGATCATCATGCACTATTTGATAATACACGGTTGGGGCTATCACAGCTGTTGAGCCGTTTTTAATTTCGTAGTAGACATCAATCTCATATTTATTTCGATGAAATGTATAAATTTTATCAACAGAAATGCCATTTTTACCCAGCCAATTTAGGCGCACTTCCAACGTATCCTTGTCAGCTGGCATTTGATAGCTAGTGGCAGTGCTTGTAAATACAGCTTTGTGCGTTGGCAAATCAGCACCAACTAGCCCAGTTTGTGCAACGTAAGTCATAGGTTTTGCAGCATCGTCTAACAAGACAAAGTTGGCATGCTCACCATCACTGGCGCGATGCTTCAACAACGTTAACTTGCGTAAATCACCACCTGTTGTTTCTATATCTGCCTGATATAAATCTGTTGTAATGCTTATACGCTGACCTTGTGCCAATTGAAAATCACTTTCCGCAACTGTAGTGTTTTCAGTTTTTGGGTTAGGCACAGCTACAGAGTTATCAGAAGTTTTACCAGCTTGTTGCGCTACCGGCTCCGGCAAATTTTGACGTTGCCATGCATCCCAAAGCATTAAGATCGACATCGAAAAAATAATAAAAAGTATTAAACGTTTGGTATCCATGATTTATTAGTGCAATCTATATAAAGTAATAATTTTATTTAAACTAGGGAACTGGATCATACCCGCCAGCATGCCATGGGTGACAACGCGATAGGCGACGTAAGCTTAAATATCCGCCTTTGATAGCACCGTGTTTGTGTACACATTCTAGTGCATATTGCGAACAAGTAGGATAAAAACGACAATGTTGGCCCATAACAGGGCTTAATATCAATTGATATGCTTTAATTATTCCCGTCATTAAACGTACGATAGGGTTCATTATTAAATTTCGCCTTGGAGCGAGTGTACTACCCCAGAAGAACTAAAAGTAGCTTTAGCTTTCTGATTTAATTTGCTTACTAGCATATCAAATTCTTTTGTAATTTCTATAAAATCACATTTAGTAAATTTTTTTTGTACCCGTAAAACTAAATCTACATGCGCAATATCATGCTGCTTTAATCTAAACAACTCTCGTAAAACGCGACGGATGTAATTGCGACTAACAGCTAATTTTGCTACTTTCTTGCTCACTACCAAGCCTATGCGGGGTCTTTGATGTATATTAGGCTGATAATGCATGACTAAGTGGGTGCTTGCAATTCGCTTGCGGAAATTAAAAACGGATGAAAAATCATCCGCTTTAGTTAATTTGGCTTGTTTAGGTAGTTTATACGTTTGGGCCATGCATTATAACCCCCTCTAAACGCCGACTTTATGTAGTGACTATAAAAGCTTACTACCAAATTTATTACAGACCTAAACGTTTGCGGCCTTTAGCGCGCCGAGCCGCGATCACAGCACGGCCACCTTTAGTTGCCATACGCACTAAAAAGCCATGCGTGCGAGCACGACGTGTTTTAGATGGTTGATAAGTACGTTTCATTTAATACTCCTGTGCAGCTATTTTCAATAAAGTCCGACATTAAACACGATAACTGGCTATTTTGTCAATGATTATTTGACTAAACTTAAAATAAAAAAGCCTGTGGATAAGTTTTCACAAACCAGCTAGAATGATGCTCTGACTGATAATATGAAGTAGATGCTTAATTAATAATAAAACATATTAAATCAAGTAGTTATTTAATTTTTATAATTGCTAGTCTCTTTAGTTATTCACAGTTTTTAAAACTCTCTTTTTTAAAGTAAAAATGAAAAATTTTTGGCCTACTTGCCTGAGCCGCTTAGAGCAAGAGCTTTCTGCACAACAATTTAATACGTGGATAAAACCGCTCTCTGTCGAATTCGAGGGTAACGCGGTTAGGCTTATCTCGCCTAATCGCTTTGTGATGCAGTGGGTTAAAGACCGTTTTCTAAAAAAAATCGAACAAATAGCATTTGAATTAAATTTAAACAATATTCAAATTGATTTTGTTGTTGCAAGTCAAGCAGAGCTAACTGACATCAAAACTAGTAAAGCTAAAGAGTCTGAGTTTAACCAAAAATTAGGCGAAGATGCGCAGCATAAGCTGGTCATGAATTTGCTTGCCAAACAACCCTCCGCTCTTTACAAAGATAACAAGAAAATCAATGGTCTTTCAAAAACAAGCGCCCATTCTGGCTTGAATGAAAGTTTCAACTTTAACAACTATGTTACAGGGCGCGCTAACCAGCTTGCACGTGCCGCAGCTATACAGGTTGCAGAAAATCCTGGTAACGCCTACAACCCTTTATTTATTTATGGCGGTGTAGGCTTAGGCAAAACACATTTGCTACAAGCAATCGGTAATGAGTTAAAACATAATAACCCAGAAGCCAAAATACGTTATTTACATGCTGAGCGTTATGTTTCTGATGTTGTGAAAGCCTATGAAAATAAGGCTTTTGATATTTTTAAACAGCAATACCATTCTCTTGATTTATTACTGATTGATGATATTCAATTTTTTGCAAAAAAAACGCGCACACAAGAAGAGTTTTTCTATGCTTTTAACTCACTAGTTGAAGCAAAAAAACAAATTGTGATTACTTGCGACACTTATCCAAAAGAAATTATTGATGTTGACGAGCGTTTAAGAACACGTTTTAGTTGGGGTTTAACCGTGGCGGTTGAACCTCCTGAGCTTGAAATGCGCGTGGCAATATTACTTAAAAAAGCAGAAGCTGTTAATTTAGATTTATCTGACGATGTTGCTTTTTTTATTGCTAAGCAAATACGCTCTAGTGTGCGTGAGTTAGAAGGCGCGTTAAATCGTATCATTGCCATGGCTAAATTTACTGGCCATGCTATTGATGTACATTTAGCTAAAGATGCATTAAGAGATTTAATTGCGGTGCGTGGCAGACAGGTCACATTAGAAAATATTCAAAAAACTGTTGCTGATTACTATAAAATTAAAGTTGCAGAAATGTACAGTAAAAAGCGCACACGTAATTTTGCTCGGCCAAGACAAGTAGCTATGGCTCTGGCACGTGAACTGACTAATCATAGCTTTCCAGAAATAGGTGAAGCATTTGGCGGTAGGCACCATACGACGGTAATGCATGCATGCGATGAAATTGATTTACTGAAACAAAATGATGCAACTCTTGCACGTGATATTGGGTTTTTAACTCAAGTAATACGCGATTAGATAAGTGCTTATCTTATGAAAGAACTGTGGATAAAATGAGTATAAGTTGATTAATTTGAGCTAGCTTCAATTTGATTAACAATTTATCCACAATAGAATTTAGCTATTGCTAAGATGTAAAAAATTAAAATAACTTTTTGATTTAACTGTAAAATAAACAGTTATACACAAAAATAAACCACATTATTATTACTATTATTTTATATATATTATTTAGGTTATAAAGATGAATATCAAAATCAACCGCGAAACCTTATTAAAACCCCTGACATCCGTTGCAAGCATTGTTGAAAAAAGACATACCTTACCCATACTTTCAAATTTGTTAATTGAAGCTAAAAAGAATCAAATTCAACTTACCGCTACAGATTTGGAGATGCAAATCTCTTTATCTATAGACAGTGCAACAGAAGGTGATTTTTCTACAACGTTAGCAGCAAAAAAATTACTAGATATTTGCCGCTCTTTACCTGATAGTGCAGAGATCAATATGGCTAGCAATGATAGCCGTATGACATTAAAAGCAGGAAAAAGCCGATTTAACTTACAAACACTACCTGCAGCTGATTACCCTGTGATGTCGAAAACACAAAGTGACAGCACTTTAATTACCATTGCCCAAAGAGAGTTAAAAGACTTATTAAAGCAAGTTGAGTTTGCCATGGCGCAACAAGATATACGCTATTATTTAAATGGCTTATTATTTGAAGTAATGAATAATCGTTTAAATATCGTGGGAACAGATGGTCATCGTCTAAGTTTTACTTCTACTGAGTTAAAACAAAGTTATGAAAAGCAAGAGGTGATATTGCCACGAAAAACGGTGATTGAGCTCATTAAACTGCTTGATGATAGTGATGAAGATGCACAAATAGAAATGTCTGCTAACCAAGTTAATTTTACATTTGGGCAAATTAAGCTAATTTCTAAAATTATTGACGGTAAGTTTCCTGATTACAATCGTGTGATACCGATAGGTCATCAAAATACATTTACAACAAACAGAGTAGGTGTTCTGCTAGCGATGCAACGTGCTTCAATTTTATCTAACGAAAAATACCGTGGAATTCGCATGGTAATAAATAAAAATAATCTAAAGCTCATCAGTACCAACAGTGACCAAGAAGAAGCTGAAGAGGAATTAGAGATAGATTATCAAGGTGACGCATTAGATATTGGTTTTAATGTGACTTATCTAATAGATGTACTCAACAACGCTAATAGCGAGCAAATTTCATTTTCATTTTCAGATGCAAACAGCAGTTGTTTAATTACAGTTCCTAATCAGGCAGATTACAAATATGTAGTGATGCCAATGCGCATTTAATTGATATAACCACACGTTTAATTTCACACAATTTAAGTAAAAAAGACATTCAATATGGCAGATAAAAAACCTAGCACTCCAGAATACGATTCAAGCAGTATTAAAATTTTAGAGGGCTTAGATGCTGTGCGTAAGCGCCCAGGGATGTACATCGGTGACACTTCAGATGGGTCGGGCTTACACCATATGGTGTTTGAAGTGCTTGATAACGCTATTGACGAGGCCTTAGCAGGGCATTGTGATGATATTAAGGTCATCATCCACCCCGACAACAGCATAAGCGTCTCAGACAACGGGCGTGGTATTCCAACCGATATAAAAGAAGATGACAAACACGAGCCAAAACGCTCCGCCGCAGAAATTGTGATGACAGAACTGCACGCAGGAGGTAAGTTTGACCAAAACTCTTACAAAGTTTCTGGCGGCTTGCATGGCGTGGGCGTTTCTGTGGTGAATGCGCTATCAGATTGGTTGCGCCTTAAAATTTACCGTAAAGGTGAAGTGCATCAAATGGAGTTTCTGCGCGGCGTGCCGGTGGCACCATTAGCAAAAACAGGTAAAACCGATAAAAAAGGTACAGAAGTGCACTTTTTAGCCTCAGTTGAAACCTTTGTGTTGGTGGAATATCACTTTGACCTGTTAGCCAAACGAATCCGAGAGCTTTCTTTTTTAAATTATGGCGTAAAAATTGAGCTCATTGACCAACGCAGTGGTAAATCAGAAAATTTTGCCCACGCAGGCGGCATTAAAGGCTTTGTAGAATATATCAACCGCACAAAAACAGTGCTACACCCCAAAACCTTTTATGCTAAAGGCGAAAAAGACGGCATGACGGTTGAAGTGGCCATGCAGTGGAACGACAGTTATAGTGAAACTGTGCAATGCTTTACCAATAATATTCCTCAGCGTGATGGTGGCACCCATTTAACGGGTTTGCGCACAGCCATGACCCGTACGCTTAACCAATATATTGAGCAATCTGAGTTAGCTAAAAAAGCCAAAGTAGAAACCACAGGTGATGATATGCGTGAAGGCATTACCTGCGTGCTATCAGTTAAAGTACCAGACCCTAAATTCTCATCACAAACTAAAGATAAATTGGTTTCAAGTGAAGTACAGCCAGTGGTTTCTGAAGTGGTTGCTGCCAAATTGGCCGACTTTTTACAAGAAAACCCCGCCGATGCCAAAATTATCTGCGGCAAAATTGTAGAAGCCGCACGTGCCCGAGAAGCCGCGCGTAAAGCACGCGAAATCACCCGCCGCAAAGGCGTGATGGATACTTTAGGCTTGCCAGGAAAACTAGCCGATTGCCAAGAAAAAGACCCAGCACTGTGTGAGATTTACCTGGTCGAGGGTGACTCAGCGGGTGGCTCAGCCAAACAAGGCCGAGACCGTAAAAATCAAGCGATTTTGCCGCTCAAAGGTAAAATTTTAAACGTTGAAAAAGCCCGTTTTGATAAATTACTCGGCAGCCAAGAAATTGCCACGCTCATTACCGCGCTTGGCACCAGCATTGGCAAAGCCGATTTTAACGTAGAAAAATTACGCTATCATCGCATTATTATCATGACTGATGCGGACGTGGACGGCGCACATATTCGCACATTATTGCTTACTTTCTTCTACCGCCAAATGACCGAACTTGTTGAGCGCGGCCATGTGTACATTGCCCAGCCACCGCTTTATAAAGTCAAACAAGGCCGTGATGAACGCTATTTAAAAGACCAACAAGAACTCGATATTTACCTGCTTAATTCAGCCCTAAAAGGCGCGGAACTTGACACTAAAACAGATGCAGGCGTGCTGACGGATAAACCACTTTCTGAAATTGCTCAACAAGTGGTGCTGACCGAGGCGGTGATTCGCCGTATTGCTGCGCATTATGATGAAAGCGTGTTACGCGCTATTCAAGATACAGGCGAAATTAACCTGAGCAATGAGCTTAATGCTAACCGCGTGGCTGAAAAACTACGCCCCATTTTAGGCGCAATAGGTAGCGAAGTAATCGTGGCATTTGATGCAGAAACCAGCACTTATCGCCTAGAAGTGAATAAGTATGTGCATGGCAATTTGCAAAGTTGCGTCATTGATGCTGAATTTTTAAGCAGTGGCGATTATCGCCAAATTCTTAAAACATCCACCATGCTACAAGGCTTAGTGGGTACTGGTGCAACCATTAAACGCAATGAAAAAGAGCAAGCCGTCAGCACCTTTAAACAAGCGCTTGATTGGCTACAAAATGAAGCCAAAGCTACACTCAATATTCAGCGCTACAAAGGCTTGGGCGAAATGAACCCAGAACAACTGTGGGAAACCACTATGGACCCCAAAGTGCGCCGCTTATTAAAAGTGCAAATTGATGACGCCATTGCCGCTGATGAAATTTTCACTACACTCATGGGTGATAATGTTGAGCCTAGACGTGCGTTTATCGAGGGCAATGCCCTAAATGTGGGGTCTTTGGATATTTAAAAAAATATTTTAAACATACAAAATCGTAAGTCAAAAATAGCGGGCAGATTAAAAATCTGTCCGCTATTTTTATAAGGGTTATAGCTAAAATATGTGAACAAAATTAGGCGAGTTTAGCAAGAAAAAACCTGCTTATTTTTTAATCAATTTCACAAACATCCCCCAAGCACCTCTGTAAGCCGCCTGCAGAGCGGCTCTCAGAGGCATAAAAATCTCTCGGAGAGGTTGGGTTGTGGATAACTTGTGTTTTAATGGCAAAAATGCGTACAAAAAAAGGTAAATAAAAAGGACGCTTTAAGCGTCCTTTTTAATTAAGCTTTAATTATTCGTTGGGCTTATTTATTCATTACATACATTGTTACTTCAAAGCCAAAACGCATTTCTGTAGCTGCTGGTGTTGTCCACATAATATTTCTCCTTAGTTTTGTTGATTAATGAAAATTAACTACGCAATCTATGACTTGCATCATACAGGGAGGTTGCAAAACCTCTCTAAGCATAGCGCCTAAATACGGCTCATGATTTTCATTAGAAATGGTTAATAAGTTACAAACAGACGATAGCCTGTAAGGGTTTCCCCCTCTGCGCTAATAGCGAGATTGATTTTAATTTCTGCACCAGCTGGCAAGCCGCTTTCAACGTCGGCGCTTGCCGTTAGATATTCAGCAGGTTTAAAAGTGCGGCGCAGCTTAGGTTTATCGTCCGCGTCAGTCAATGTGAGCTCTAAGTTGGGGTAGGCTTGCGCAAAGCCTGCTTGATTTATCAAGGTGCTAGTGAGGCGGATGAGACCTTTGCGTTCGGTGTCTTCTTGCATTTCCGAGTCGTCTATCACAATGAAATCAATTTTTTGCGGCAATTTAACGCTGCAGCCAATTTGCGCGCAGGCTTGCTCAAGATAGGGTTTGCTACTAGGGTAATAAATGGCAATTTCATCGCGCATAAAATAAATTGTTTGCCCCAGAGCTGCGGTAATCAGCAGCAAAATAAGCGCCCAAATTGGCCACGCAGCCGCCTTTTTAGTGGCGCGCTTTTTAGGCAGGCTGTAGGCAATATTGCTGGGCGTTTCGATAGCGAGAGGCGTACTTTTGCTAGGCATAGCCTCGTCTATTGGTTCATAAGAGTGACCAATGGCGCTGTAGTCAATCGTCTCAATCGCAAAATCTTCATCTTCGTCAGCTTCAAATTCTGTGCCTTTGGTTTTTTCAATGATTTCTTCAGCACTTTTAATGATGCTTTCTGGTTCTTCAGTAGCATCAATGTTTGATTTTGAGGCAGTTTTTTTGTTTTCTGAGGCTGCTTTAGAGGCATTTGTCTTTTTTCGCGGCTTAGGGGCAGCTTTATGCGCAACGAGAGCGGCCTCATCTTCATCAATGATGTGCTGAGTGGCGTCAAAAACATGCAAACAATGCCCGCAACGGACTTTTCCGCTGTATTGACTAAGCTGCGCATCAGTAACAGCGAATTGCGATTGGCAATTGGGGCAGGTGGTAACAGAACTCATGTGTGAAAATGCTTAAATTGCGAATTTATTTCTTAATACCTGTGAGTAATACCCATGCATCCATGAATTGTGGTGCTTGCATATTAAACCACTGCGCATAAATATTAGAAACGGCCTCTGCCTGCTCTTTTAAAATACCAGATAAGGCGATTTTACCACCAGTTTTGCAGGATGCAGCTAAAGCGGGTGCTAACACGCTAAGTGCGCTGGATAAAATATTGGCCACCACAATATCAAACTCGCGTGTTTGATATTGGCTGGCATGGTAAAAATCAGCACGGACGTGATTTTGCTCAGCATTATAAAGGCTTGCTTGAATAGCCTGCGTATCAATGTCTGTGCCTTCCACGTGATTGGCGCCCAGCAATTTTGCCGCAATCGCTAAAATCCCTGAACCACAGCCATAATCTAACACGGTATTTTGTGGGTTAACGTTTTGCGTAAGCCAAGCCAAACATAAATGCGTGGTAGGGTGGCTACCTGTGCCAAAAGCTAAGCCAGGGTCTAGCACAATGTTAATGGCATCAGGATTTGGTGCACTGTGCCAAGTGGGGACAATCCAAAGCGTATCGGTAATTTTTATCGGGTCAAACTGACTTTGTGTGGCACGTACCCAATCTTGCTCTTCTATGGTTTCAGTAGAATATTGTAAGTTGCTAAGCTTGGTTTTGCGCTGTAAATCAGCCATGATTTTTACAACGTCGGCATCATCATCAAACAGCGCGCTGACTAAATTTTGCTGCCAAATACCTGGTGGCGGGTCGCCTGGCTCGCCAAAAATGGGCTGCTCATCAAGCGTGTCTGCGTTTGCATCTTCAATGATGGCTGACAACGCACCCAGCGCCATCAGCGTGTCGCTAATTAAATCGGCAGTGTTATCTTGCGCCTGTATTTTGACTGAAATCCACGGCATCTATTTATTGTAAATGCCAAGCTTTTGCTCTAGATAGTGAATACTCGTACCACCCGCATGAAATGCTGCATCAGCCATTAAATCAGCGTGCAAAGGTACGTTAGTTTTAATTCCATCAATCATCATTTCTGATAGCGCAATACGCATGCGGGCAATTGCCTGTTCACGTGTGTCACCATAAGTGATGAGTTTACCAATCATAGAATCATAGTGTGGTGGAACGCTATAACCAGAATACGCATGGGTATCAATGCGAACGCCAGGGCCGCCCGGCATGTGAAACTTATCTATTTTGCCTGGGGATGGCACAAATGTATAAGGGTCTTCGGCATTAATCCGGCACTCAATTGCGTGACCGCGCAAAATAATATCTTTTTGGCGAACTTTAAGTTTTTCACCAGAGGCCACAAAAATTTGTTGTTGCACTAAGTCAATGCCGGTAATCATTTCAGTGACGGTGTGCTCAACTTGCAGACGCGTATTCATTTCAATGAAATAAAACTCGCCATTTTCATATAAAAATTCAAAAGTACCTGCGCCACGATAGTTAATTTTGCGGCAAGCTTCAGCGCAACGTTCGCCAATTTTATCGCGCAATTTTACGTTTAAATTTGAGGCTGGTGCTTCTTCAATAATTTTTTGATGGCGACGTTGCATCGAGCAATCTCGTTCACCCAAAAACACCGCGTTACCATGTTGATCTGCCAGCACTTGAATTTCAATGTGGCGTGGTTTTTCTAAATATTTTTCCATGTAAACCATGGGGTTACCAAATGCGGCCTGCGCCTCTGCTTTAGTCATGTTCACTGACGCTAACAGCGCGGCCTCAGTATGCACAACGCGCATACCGCGCCCGCCGCCGCCACCTGCAGCTTTAATAATCACTGGGTAGCCGACTTGTTTGGCCGTTTTAATAATTTCAGCTGGATCATCAGAGAGCGCGCCATCAGAGCCAGGCACACAAGGTACGCCAGCTTTTTTCATGGCATTTTTAGCAGATACTTTGTCGCCCATCAAGCGAATAGTTTCAGCTCTGGGGCCGATAAAAATAAAGCCACTTTGCTCAACGCGTTCGGCAAAATCCGCATTTTCAGACAAAAAACCATAGCCAGGGTGTATGGCTTGTGCATCAGTCACTTCAGCCGCACTAATCACCGCGGGAATATTTAAATAGCTTTGCCCTGAGGGTGCTGGGCCAATACAAACAGATTCATCTGCTAATTTAACGTATTTTGCTTCACGATCTGCCTCAGAGTGGATGGCAACGGTGCGAATACCAAGCTCACGACAAGCGCGCTGGACGCGCAAAGCGATTTCGCCACGATTGGCGATTAAGATTTTATCAATCTTTTGGGCGGGTGCTTCTTTACTGAATATAGCCATGCTATAAAATCCTGTCTTGAAAAGAAATGGGCAAGAAAAACTTAGCCAATAATAAATAATGGCTCGCCGTATTCAACAGCTAAGCCATTATCTACCAAGATTTTTTTCACAACACCCGCTTTGTCAGATTCAATTTCATTGAGGAGCTTCATAGCTTCAATAATGCACAGCGTATCACCCACCGCAACGGTATCACCCACTTCAACAAATGGTTTTGCATCTGGCGAAGAGGCGCGATAAAAAGTACCCACCATCGGGGATTTAACAGCGTGACCTGTTTCCACTGCAGGGGCTTCAGCAGCAATAACTGCAGCTGGTTGCGCCGCTTGCGCATGGGGTGCAGCAGCATAATGCACCGGGGGAGCGGAATACTGGTGGCCGCTGGCAGTAAAGTTGCGGCTAATCCGCACCTTCTCGCCGTCTTCAGTCAACTCAAGCTCAGCAATCCCTGACTCTTCGACAAGGTCTATCAATTTTTTCAGTTTGCGTAAGTCCATGTATATAACCCCTAAAATGCTAATAAATTATAATGTTGTTATGTTTTTGCTTCTATTTTGTTGATTGTTTTACATATTTAACTGCAAACTCTAAAGCAAGTGTGTAGCCCTGTGCCCCTAAGCCGCTGATGATGCCAACCGCAATGTCGGTAAAGTATGAGTGATGTCGAAAAGCTTCCCTTGCAAATACATTTGAAAGATGCACTTCAATAAACGGAACTTTTACTGCAGAAAGCGCATCACGCATTGCCACAGAAGTGTGCGTAAAGGCGGCAGGGTTTATAATGACAAAATCTACTTTTTTTGTGGCAATAGACTGAATTGTGCTAACTAAATCAGCTTCAGAGTTGCTCTGAAATGTTTCGATAGTTACGTCTGCTTGCTTAGCGGCTTCAATCAAGTTTTGATTAATAGACGTAAGCGTCGTGTTGCCATAAAGCTCAGGCTCACGCATACCTAACAAGTTTAGATTAGGACCATGTAACACTAAAATAGATTTAGCCGACATGATTTAACCTTTTCGCCACATGAGAGACTTGTAAATTACTGTAATTCATAGTTGCAAGTTTGCCGAAGTTACTCGGTTTTGTCCAGCTAAATAGCGCCTATTTTCAGAAATTAACCATATTTATATCAGACATTAAAATCCCACACGCGAGTGTAAATTGATTTTAGCGGGGCAGTGGTTTGAGTAATTTATCAATGGTTTTTTCAAGTTTAGGCACGGAAATTCGACCTAAGTACACGCTTTTTACAAGACCATCTTTGTTGATAATGACGGTGTAAGGTAATGCGCCTTGTGCATTACCCAGTAAGCTAGCTAAGCCGATGGCTTCCATATCACCTGCTAGAAGTGGATAGCTAACAGGCGAGTTGATGGCATATTGCCGCATGGTTGCAAGTTCTTCGGCGGCAATACCAATGACAACTACATTCTGTGATTGATATTTTTTATAAAGTGCATCGAGTTCAGGCATTTCTTCACGGCATGGCGGGCACCAAGTTGCCCAAAAGTTTAATACAATAACTTTGCCTTTATATTGACTTAAATTTTGTATCACTCCATTTTCGTTAGGTAGTTTTGTGTTAAATAATGCTTCGGTTGAAAGTCCGCTGTAATCAGTATTGTCGTTTTTAAGTGGCGAATTTGGGTTAAGAATGTAGTAATAAATGGCAAAACCTAAAGTTGCCATAATGGCTAAATAACCAAGACTAGTGAGGAGTTTTTTTAACATTTGACGGTGTCAGGTAAGCAGCTTTCGCGCTGATTGAGAATATGCAAAAAATCTTCGGCATTTTTATAGCCCACTACTTTAAGTGCGTTTTGCTCTTGTGATTGACCATTAAAAAAAATAATACCAGGTGGGCCAAACAAGTTAAATTTTGCCAGCATGGCTTGGTCATCTTCGGTATTGTTGGTCATATCAATTTGCAGCAATAGCGTGTCTTTCAAAGCATTTTGCACTCGCGAGTCGCTAAAAGTAAACTGCTCTAGCTCTTTACAAGCTACGCACCAATCTGCGTAAAAATCGAGCATAGCTGGTTTGCCGTTAGCGGCCTTAAGTTGGGCGTCAAGTTCGGCGACATTTTTAATACGAGTGAAATTTAAGGCGGCGTGCTGTGTTGTAGAGCCAGCTTTTGCCAATATACCGCCGAGTGGTTGTAGTGGCGACTTGGCGTTAGAAAACGCGCCCACAAGCATCACCAGCCCAGCCACTAAAAACATGATGGCAATACCTTTCCAAAAACGTAAAATAGGTTTTGCCTCTGCAGGCAAGGGATCTATAGCATGCATAAAAATGGCGGGTACAATAAGTAATGCTGCCCACATCATCAACTGGACAGCCATTGGAATAACAGGGGAAATAAGCCAAACTGCCACCCCAAGCATGATGACACCAAACACATTGCGTACAGTGTTCATCCAGGCGCCCGCTTTAGGCAATATGGTGCCAGCTGATGCGCCAATAGCTAGAAGCGGCGCACCCATGCCGAGTGAGAGTGAAAATAATGCCACGCCGCCTAATACCACATCTTGTGTTTTGCTAATATAAAGCAATGCGCCCGCCAAAGGGGCTGCAACACATGGGCTGATAATCAAGGCAGATAATACGCCCATGATAAAGTCGCTCAGATAACTGCCGCCTTTAAAACGTTGATTCCAGTTTAAGAATTTATTTTCTATTGCACTTGGAAGTTTGAGCTCATAAAAGCCAAACATTGAAAGCGATAGTAAAACAAAGATGAGTGCGCCAAATCCGAGAGCCCATGGCGTTTGCAGCGCGTTGCTTAGCATCTGCCCTGAAAGTCCAGCAGCAATGCCAGCTAAGGTATAAGTAACACACATGCCAAGCGTGTAAGCAAGCGATAAATTAAAGCTTTGTAATCGCGAGTGATGGGCATTTTTGCCGATGATGATGGAAGATAATATCGGCATCATTGGAAAAACACATGGCGTAAAAGATAGCAATAAACCGGCGGTGAAAAATCCTAAAATAATGAGCCACCAATTACCACTACTCAGCAAATTTGCTGCTTGGCCATCGCTACTCGATGCATTGAATTGTTCGACAGGTGCAGCCGCAGCAACATTGGGCGAAGCATCCGATTGGCTAGCAGGCAACAATACAGAAAAAGTTTTCTTGATTGGCGCGTAACATAATCCTTTTTCGCTACAACCTTGAAAAGTAGCTTCAAGCTTTACTTCGGGTGATTTAACATCCGCTAAATTTACGGTTGCTACAAAATCTTGGTGATATACTTCCATCTCGCCAAAATTAGGATCATTTTTTATTTCACCTTTTGGTAAATCCAAGCTCGCAATTTTTGCTTTTGAGTCAGAGGCTAAAACAAATTTAATGCGCTTTTGATACAGGTAATAGCCAGGGGCAACGCTAAAATGCGCGGCAAGCTGATGCGCGCTCAAGGCTTTTATATCAAGCTTAAAAGCTGCATCAGGCTGTAAAAAATTGTCGTTACTTCCATCTACAAGGTCGCCTAGCAGACTACCGTTACTAGATTCTGCAGCATGGCTAGTTGGCAAAAAGCCAAAAGTAATGCACAAAATCAAAGCGTTTAAAAAAAGGGCGAGGGTTATTTTTTTCACGTTATTTCTCAGTTAAGTCTTGTAATTATAATGTATAGGCACAACAAACAATAAATAAGGCATTTAATAGATGCAAATTTGTATCATACGTTCAATACTTTGAGGATAATAGCGTTATGCGCATCATCATTATTCTGTTGTTATTAGCTCTTCCCGTGGCTGAAATTTGGATCCTTGTTAATTTGGCACATCAATACGGTTGGTGGGTGCTACTTTACTTAGTCGTGATTGGCTGGCTTGGCTTACAATTGATTCGCGCAGAAAAGGTATTGTTTTCTGGGCGTATGATGCAAAGTGTGATGCAAGGCGGTAATCCTGTAAAAGCAATGCTGGGTAGTGCGCGCAATATGATAGCAGGCGTGCTATTGTTGATTCCTGGGGTAATTACAGATTTAATCGCGGCGGGTTTGCTGTTGATTCCGCTTAAGCAGCCTAAATTGGCGCGTTCAGCCAATCAAGAAACATATCAAGAAGATGTTTATGAAGCGCAAACGCCAGCAAAAGAGCCCACTTTTAAACATTCGCGTCAAGCTTCAAACGATGAAGTAATAGATGCAGAGTTCACTGAAATTAAAGAAGAAAAAGATCCAAAATGACCCAAATTTTAATTCAATCGAGTAACCATCAATTTGAAGCTCGCCCGAGTCAAACCATTATTGAGGCTGCCATTGCGGCGGGGGTGAACTTGCCTTATGGCTGTCGTAACGGCACTTGTGGCACCTGTAAAGGAGAAATTATTAGTGGTGAAGTGGATTATGGCGATTACGCACCCAGCGCCCTCACAGATGCAGAAAAATCTGCAGGCAAAGCATTATTTTGTTGTACGCGTGCGCTGAGTGACTTGGTGATTGATGGTCGGGAAATTCATGCAAATGTGATTCCACCCCGCATTATGCCAGCACGCGTTGAGCGCAAAGAGCAACTCTCACATGATGTGATGGCTTTGTTTTTAAAGTTGCCGAGCAATGAGCATTTGCAATTTAAAGCGGGGCAATATTTAGAGTTTTTGCTTAAAGATGGCAAACGCCGTGCATTTTCTATCGCGAATGCGCCACACGTGGATAACTTGATTGAGCTACATTTACGCTTAATTCCAGGAGGCCAGTTTACTGCGTATGTTTTTAACGAAATGCCTGAAAAAGCTATTTTGCGCATAGAAGCCCCATTTGGTAGCTTTTATCTGCGTGAAGACTCACAAAAACCGATGATTATGGTGGCGGGAGGCACTGGTTTTGCGCCGATTAAAGGCATTATCGAGCATATGCTGCATCACAATATTCAACGTGAAATCACCTTATATTGGGGCGCGCGCGCCAAAGAAGATCTTTACCAACCAGCGTTGCCAGAAGCTTGGGCTGCGCAATATCCACATATCAAATTTATTCCAGTATTATCTGACGCGCAACCTGAAGACAACTGGCAAGGCCGCACGGGTTTTGTGCATCAAGCGGTATTAGATGATTTTGCTAACATAGGCTTGGCAGATTATGAAGTATATTGTTGCGGCGCGCCCGCGATGGTTGAAGTTGCCCATGCCAGCTTTTTGCAAGCAGGTTTGGCGGAAGATGCGTTTTTATCAGATGCGTTTAGCTATGCCAAACCAACGCCAAAAACAGCCTAAAGACCTCTGCACAGCACCTACGCTTGCAAATACTGCGTTAAAAATTGGCTCAAAATCCTCATTTATAACGCATAAACTCCGGTTTTTAGTTACGGCTAACATGCTTACGCATATTACCCTGCACTGAAACTAAAGTTTTCTCCAATTTTTTCCTTGCCTTTGCATCGCTCGCTACGTTATGCAGAGGCCTTTGAAATATTAGTCATTTTTAGATAACATCATTTCACCTCCTCTGCAAGCCAGTATCCATGCGGCTTCCAGAGGCATTAAATTCTCTCGGGTGAAAACAAATCAATATTTCTTTAAAAATTTAAAGCGTTTTATCAAAAAAACCACGTTTGGTTTTTTCAGCGGCGAGCGCAGTCATGAGTTTTTCATGGTCGGCATTTTGAATTAAATCATGCGCGTGTTTTACCGCGGTTTCGGCACTGGCAAAATCGCCTTCCGCCACTGCATGAATGGCCTCCACCAGCGCAGCATTACTGGCTTCTAGGCGGCGCGCTTCTAATTTACTGCGCCTGATAGCAGGCAAGCGACGTAAAAAAAGCAAAAAGCGCAAAAAATAATGTATGAGCAAAAAGCCTATTACCATCAGCACCAGTAAAAAATTAAATGAAAATTGAAGCCGGTAAGGCGGGCGCACAATCAGCACATAGCCCACATTATTGCTAGCAAACCATACCACGCCAACTAGCAAGCCAAACATAAGCAGCCACCATAAAAATTTTCGCTTAAGTTTAAATTTAGTCATTATTTTCTAGCGTTTGCTTGTAGCGATCAACCGCAGCCAAACTTTCGGTGAGCTGTGGCAGCTCGATGCTAATGTCGTTATTCCCCAGTTTTTTTAATATGTGCAACGCTTGCATAGTTTTAGGGTGCTTGTTGTCATAATAAAGATTGAGCCATTGACTGACATTTTTTAAATCTGTTTTATACGTCACATTATCGCGCTGTAATAAAGCAATGCGTGCAGTAAGTAGGCGCAGTTTTACATTTTCACGCAAATATTGTGCATGATCAGCAGAAAGCAAAGGTGGTTCGGGTTTATCGATGCGCTCAACGGTGACTAAGTTTTTAATATCTTTCCATATTGGCATCACAATTTTGTCGATGGTGCCAGTAGGCGCAGGTTCAGGCGATGTGCTGGATGCTGCCAAATTAGCATTTAGGGTCGGCTGACGCTCGCTAATTAAAGGCAAAACAGCACTCAGTTCAGATAAATTTTCTAACTGTTGGCTGATTTCAGTCACATCCACATGCGGTAATTTACGCAAATTTTCAATTTCTAAGGCCAGCGTTTGCCGAAGTTGGGTTGCACGCGGCAGTTCCAAAGGTGCTAAGCGTTTGTCCGCAGCTTCTAATGCCAATAGCGCAGCTTTTACATTGCCAGCCAGCTGTAATTGTTGATTGGCTATCGTGAGCAATTGTTCAACTTCTGCCAGGGCAGTAGCTTCACGATTTTCAGCAAGTTGGTCGTATAAAGTTTGCAATACTTCTTGCTGGTCATGAGATTCAGCTAACTTTTCTTCTAACACCATGGTGCGCGCATTGGCTTGTGTGCTGCGCTCTTCCGCCATTTTGGCTAAAGCAAGACTTTGTTGGTTGATAGCCAGATAGTTTTCAAGTTTTAAGCTGAGTGACTTTTCTACTTCATTAAAGCGCTGGCGCGTGTTTAGCCATTGCCATGCCAATGTAAGCAAAGCAATAATCACCAGTATTAAAGCGGTGTTTGAGAAGAGTGAAGACTTACGTCTGTCTTGTGGTTGCGTGTTTAATTCTTCGGCCATATTATTTAACTAATTGCGATAAAGTCTGTATCAAAGCGTCATCACCTGGCGCATTGGTAACCAGCACTTTTAAGCCATACTGCAAGGGAATCTCGGCTATTCTAGCGTGATTAACGCACAGCGTCACGTGACGTAGCCATTCTGTTTTGGCGGCAAGATGAAGCAAATTGCGCATAGCCTCGCTACTAGTAACCACAATCGCATCCAGCTTGTGATGCTGCCAAAGCTGATTCAGTAATTGCGTGTCGGTTTGCGGGTTAATGCGCTGATAGCTCTCGGCAAATATCACGTGCGCGCCGCGTGCTTTGAGCGTGTCAGCCAACAACTCTCGCCCACCAACGCCACGAAAAATCAGCACGGTTTTATTCGCCACATCGTGCATTTCACTGAGGGCAAGCAAGGTTTCGCTGTCAAAGCGTGTATGCGGGGTGAGCACGTTGTGCACACCAAAGCGTCCCAACTCTTTGGCAGTTTGGTGACCTATCGCTGCAAAATTCACACTTTCAGGCACGTTGCCATAACGCCTGAGTACACGTGGCATCGCGTTATCTACCGCATTGGTGCTAATAAAAATTGCCCAATCGGCGTGTTCTAATTCAGTAATGGCTAAATCAAACGCGTGATAATCATCTAATGGTTTTATGGCTAATAACGGAAAATCCGCTGCAAAACCACCATGATGCCGAATCGCTTCGCACAAACTTGCCGCTTGCTCAGCAGGACGGGTGACTGCGATGTGTAAGTTTTTGAGGGAAGGTTCAGCCGTCATGCGATTGCTTATAAAGCAGCTAAAATTTTATCCGCACCTTTGGCGACCAATTGTTGTGCCAATTGTTTGCCCAAGGCATCTGCCGCTAAGCGCTTACCTGTAGCGGTTTCCACTAGCATTTGTTTGCCGTCCACGCTCGCCACAAAGCCGGTAATGTGAATCAAATCGTTTTCGCAGGTTGCGTAAGCACCTAAAGGCACCGTGCAACTGCCCGCCAGTGCGCGGCTCATGGCGCGTTCTGCTTCAACGCACGCTTGCGTGTCTCTGTGGTTTAATGGCGCTAAAACTGCAACCAACTCTGGGCGACTAGCGCTAATTTCAATGCCGAGTGCACCTTGCCCCACAGCTGGAATACTTAAGTTTGGTGCAATCACACTGCGAATACGTGACTGTAAACCTAGCCGAATTAAGCCTGCGGCGGCCAAAATAATCGCTGCATATTGCCCTTCATCTAATTTACGTAACCGGGTTTGCAAGTTACCACGCAAAGACTCAATTTTTAAATGCGGCAAACGCGCTTGCAACTGGCTTTGACGGCGCAAGCTGGAAGTGCCCACAATACTGCCCGCAGGTAAATCTTCAAGCGAAGCAAAGTTGTTCGATACGAATGCATCGCGCGGATCTTCGCGTTCACCCGTGGCGGCCAGCATAAAGCCTTCGGGCAAATTCATGGGCACATCCTTCATGCTGTGCACGGCTAAATCAGCGCGGCCGTCTGCCAAGGCTGTTTCCAGCTCTTTCACAAACAAGCCTTTGCCGCCCACCTTGGCAAGCGGCGTGTCTAAAATTTGGTCGCCTGTCGTGGTCATGCCCAAAATTTCAACCGTCGTTTGCGGGTAGAGTGCTTGCAAACGGCTTTGAATATGTAGCGCTTGCCACATAGCGAGCGGACTTTCGCGGGTGGCGATGACCAATTTTTTAGGGATATTTTTCATAGCGGGATTTTATCACAAGCGTCTTAAGGCCTTGTTCAGAATTTTCTTAAGTGGATAATTTTAGCCCATTGTTTATAAACAACCACCAAAATTTGTTTGTTAGCAACCAATTTTAAGCTGAAATTTTTTCGTATAACCAGTTGACTCAATAAGTTACTTTCATTACTTAATGTTGGCACGAGAGTTGCAGTAACGTTAAATAAAATAAAGCAAAGAATCTGGTGTATCTGATAAAAAAACAGATTTATTTATCTCTGATGCACTCCTTGGGAGGAAGGGTATGAAAACCAGAAAATATAAAAACGGTTTTACCTTATTAGAAATAGTGTCGGTAATATTCATTCTATCCGCATTGTCTGTTGGAGCGCTTGCAACTTATGAAAGTGTTGTAGATACCTCGCAAGCGACGGCATCGGTAAGCAATACCAATTCGGCATATCGAGCGATTCGTAGCTATCGTTCGTTTACAGCTAAATACCCAAACAAATGGGATCATCTGGTAACCGATACTGGCGCATCGCTTGCTTTTGTGGATACCAGCACTTATTCACACCTGTCGGAAATCAACATCCCAGTTACGGTAACGTCTGGAGATTTTCGCGACAGGCTTGATGTTGCCCTTGCTAGCGTTGGAGTTGATATGCTACAAATACGTAGCAACGCCAGCAAAACTCAGTATGTGGTTCCGAATCTTCAGCACAATGAGGGCTCTGTGGGGGTGGATGTAAGTGCAACACTGGTTAGCACTGTGACGAAATTCGTGGTGGCATCTGAGATGCTAAATAACGGTACGCCATGTCAAATCAATGGTACTACAATCACTGACAAATTGGATGGAACGGCAATCTCGTCCACTGATGTAGCATTTCTTAACGTTGTAAGCGGTGACTTGGAGCTAAGTCGTTGTGATTTGCTATTAGTTTTCGGATTTGGTCACGATGCCGCAAACAGTACCACCCGTTCTAAGGTTGCGATATCGCAAGCGCCTACTTCTGTCAGCAAAGTCATCAATCCAGCTAAAAAGTACGCACGTCACATCGTCCTGTTTCATGTTGCAAGCGACGATAATGGGAACAACAATATTGAGCAAGCCGAGTTATTACCAAATGCGCAAATGGTGGCTATTATGAGTGCCGATGGTCGATTTTTAGATCAAGATATTGCTGAGTCACATCGAAAAGAATGAGTTTTGTTCTTGGAATATTTTTAATGTCTTTGTTGGAAGTTGAGTATACCCAATTAAAATATCACGTACATCTTTTCACCTCCTCTGCAAGCCAGTATCCATGCGGCTTACAGAGGTATAAAATTTTCTCGGGCAAAAATTAAGAACAATAAAGTCTAATTTTGTTTGATTAAATGTTGCTGCCTGCGGCTGACCGCAACAACATCTGGAATATGTTTAAGGAGCGCCACCCACTGTTTTTCGGTGCTGATATTGCCTTCAGCATCGTAGCTTAAATGACGTTTTTCGTAGCCAGTGATATAAGTCTGTGCCACCAAGCAGTTGCGGTGCAGTCGTATAAAAATGTTGCCAAACTCTTGCTCTAAATGATTCAGCGACTCTTCTAATAAATATTCTTTTTCGATAGTGCGCACCGTGATGTATTTAAGCTCAGCTCGCAGAAAAATAATATCTGCGATAGGAATCAGCATAATCCGCCCACGCTCGCTAATGCTAATGTGACTGCGCTTAGGCGAAAGTGGCGCAATCGCCTGTAATTGCTTGGGTTTTAAAGCGCGCGCTTTGTTAATGGCTGTCTGTAATCGCTCAAGGCGAATAGGCTTAAGTAAATAGTCGATGGCGTTTAAGTCAAATGCCTGCAAAGCATAATTATCATAGGCAGTGGTAAAAATTACCGCTGGTGGCGTGGCCATTTTTTGCAAATGTTGCGCAGTTTCAATGCCGTCCATGCCAGGCATTCTAATATCAAGCAGCAAAATATCGGGCTGATGTTCAGTTGCAAGGCTTAATGCTTCACGGCCATTTTTGGCTTCCGCGATAATTTGCACCTCATGAACCTCACTTAACAGCTCACGCAAGCGGTTGCGCGCGGGGGTTTCGTCATCGGCAATAATTAGTTTAATAGTCATGGTTCAGCCTGGTGTGGCAAAACAATATGCACCTGATATTCGCCCGCGCTTTGTTTACTTTTGAGCGATGCTTCAAGGTCAAAATGTAGCGCAAGACGCTCTTTAATATTTTTGAGTGCGATTTTATTGCCGCTATGGCGCATGTTGGTATCGGCATAAGGATTAGTAAGCACCACATGCACCTCTTTGCGCGATGTGTATATTTGAATGGTAATCGTGCCGCCATTTGCCAGCGGTTCAATGCCGTGATAAACCGCATTTTCAATCAGGGGTTGCAGTATCAGTGGTGGAATCATTGCATCTGGCGGCATGTCGTCAATTTGCCAGTTCACCATCAGCCTATCTTCCATGCGCAATTTTTCCAGGGCTAAATACTGGCGGCAAAGTGCAATTTCTTGAGCGAGCGGCACTAAATCGCGGTTATCTGCCATCAGTACGCGAAATAAATCAGCCATGTCTTCTAGTGCGGTTTCGGCACGCTTTGGTTGGCTACGAATCAGCGATAACACCGCATTGATGCAGTTAAACAAAAAGTGCGGGCGAATGCGTGCTTGCAATGCCTGTAAGCGTGCTTCAGAAACTGCAGGTGAATAAGCATGTTGCTGCAAATTGAAATAATAAAGTGAAAATGCGGTAATTAAAAAAGCAAAAAACAAAATGCGAGTTCGCGATGGCAAATTGCTAAATAATACTAATTGCGAAAAAATATCATACATGCCGCTACACACCAGTAGCACCAGCACAAAAACGCTCAATACACCAAGCCAGTACGGCATCTTGCTCATGAGCGCATAACTACCGTATAACAATAATAGGCTCAGCAACAACATCGGTTGCGCAATGGCGGAAAGGCTGGCGAGCAAGGATGAAAAATCGTTAAAACCATTGCTTAACACCATCGCTGCCAGCGCAATGGCAGCATTAACGATGACTAAAATCCGTAAATTGATACCTAAATTATGCAGGTTAGGTAGGCGACTAGATTTTCTCATGGGTGCTATTTTCAGCTAAATAACAGCAATTTTGCATTATACTAACCATAATAAACGATTTTAAAAGAGATAGTTAACGTGACACAAAAAACAAACGCACTTAACAAAAAAGACACCAGCTGGTCTGGGCGTTTTAATGAGCCTGTGGCAGAGTTGGTAAAAAAATATACCGCCTCAGTTGGGTTTGATTATCGTTTGGCAAAATATGATATTCAAGGCTCAATCGCACATGCACAAATGTTGGGTGCGCAAAAAATTATTAGTGCTGAAGACGTCAAACTTATTGAACAAGGCTTAAATGAAATTTTGCAAGAAATTGAAACTGGTCAGTTTGAGTGGCTACTAGATTTAGAAGATGTACATTTAAATATTGAAAAGCGTCTTACCGATAAAATAGGTGATGCAGGTAAGCGCTTACACACAGGCAGAAGCAGAAACGACCAAGTAGCAACCGATGTGCGTTTATGGTTACGCGAAGTAAATACGCAAGTGATTGGTGCGCTCAAGCAGCTACAATCAAGTCTGTTAGCGTTAGCCGAAAATCATTTTGATACAGTCATGCCTGGCTTTACCCATTTACAGGTGGCGCAACCAGTAACATTCGGCCACCACTTAATGGCGTATATAGAAATGCTTAAACGTGATGTATCGCGCTTTCAAGATTGCCATAAACGGATTAATCGATTGCCATTGGGTGCTGCTGCGCTTGCAGGAACAAGCTATCCTATTGACCGTGAAATGGTCGCTAATAATTTGGGTTTTGATGGTGTATGTGAGAATTCGCTCGATGCCGTATCAGATCGTGACTTTGCGATTGAGTTTACCTTTGCGTCTTCACTGGTTATGATGCATTTATCAAGGCTATCAGAAGAGCTGATTTTATGGAGTTCCCCACGCTTTGCATTTGTGGATATAGCGGATCGTTTTTGCACAGGTTCGTCTATTATGCCGCAAAAGAAAAACCCTGACGTGCCTGAGTTAGTGCGCGGTAAAACAGGGCGTGTTTATGGGCATTTAATGGCCTTGCTTACCTTGATGAAAGGGCAGCCGCTAGCGTATAACAAAGATAACCAAGAAGATAAAGAGCCACTATTTGATACTGCCGATACCTTATTAGTTACCTTGCAAATTTATGCCGACATGATGCGTGGCATTACCGCCAACAAAGCTAAGATGCGCCAAGCCGCAAGTGAGGGTTTTGCCACAGCAACAGATTTAGCGGATTATCTGGTTAAAAAGGGCATGCCCTTTAGAGATGCGCATGAAGCCGTGGCTTTGGCTGTGCGTTACGCGGTAGATCAGCAAGTAGATTTAAGTGATTTACCTTTAGAAAAGCTGCAAGAATTTGCCGCCGAAATCGGCGAAGATGTTTATGCAGTGCTGACTTTAGAAGGCTCGCTCAATAGCCGTAACCACATTGGAGGCACTGCCCCAACTCAAGTGAAAGCCGCCATCACCCGCGCGAAAAAGGCATTATAAAGACCCAAACGGGTTATTGATAGATTTTTCGCTTCAAATACAATGAGTCGCAATATAGGCTAGGCGTAACCGCCAAGCCAACATAATAATATTAAAGCGATTCTTTTGTAGATGAAAATCCATTTAAACGTGTTGTTGGTGAAATCACTGGTGTTGGTGATAAGCTTTCTGCTGGGCGTAAATAGTTATGCTGAAAGCTGGGATGAAACGGTAGATAATGAAACTGAATATCCTGTTATAGATCAACAAAGTAATCAACAGCCTATTATGGCTTGGTCATTATTACCGGGCGAAAGCTTAAATGATGTAGCACGTCTGTTTTATCCAAAAAACAAGCAAATGCAATGGCGCTTTGTTGAAAAAACCGTGCAACTAAGCCGTGACGTTTATCCAAACTTAAACCCAGCGTATCACGTGGATGTTGAGCATGCCATTGTTATTCCAAATATCAAGTACTTAAAAGCGCCCAAAGTTAAAAAAGTTATTAAGTCAGAGCGCAAAGCAAGTTTAAATGCACCACAATCAGCGGCACAAGTTACGCCTAGTCAAGCCACCGCATGGCAAGAAGCTTATGATTATTTGGTTGCTAAAAATCAGTTGCTTAAGCAAGAAATAGCCAAGCTAAACGCTAAACTCGCATATTTACAAGAAGTTTTGGCGAGCCTAACCGCTGACTTGCTACGCGTGCTTGAGAATACCGCGCCACAATCAGGCGAAAGCCCAACACAAACAATAGAAAGCACTGTAGAAGCGACGCTTTCACCAACACCTCATCCTAGCACAGGCTTTGGACGTGGACCGCAAAACACTTGGTATTTATGGTTACCTATCCTTTCAGTTTTATTCGTGATGAGCTTGTTCTTTATGTTGGGTCTGCATAAAACCAGCGTTACTGTAAACAATCACTATTCTCCTAATTTATATACAAAATTAAAGTCGAATTATGGTAGGATTAAGAAAAATTGGTTCAGTAAGAATAAACCAAAAATAATAAAAAAATCGCCTGTCATTTTTTCAGCGGATTTTCCCATACAGCCTGTCGCAAAAAGCGAGTATTCAGGCTCTATGATAGTGACTGATTTAAGTGATATAGGCATACCAAATCATATTGACGATAAAGAACTTGCACTAGAACAGGCGCAAATTTACGTTGATATAAAACGGGAGGATGTGGCTATTAAGCTGCTGAAAGAACAAATTAAATCTGCACCAAAAGCGGCTTTACGGCATTGGCTTTTATTATTGGATATTTATCGCAAAAGTAACCAAAAAGAAGAGTTTTTGCAGTATGCTAAGCTTTTGCACAAGCATTTTAATGTGATGATGCCTGCTTGGGATAATGTGGCTCTGCCAGCAGCAATAGCTACCAGCTTGGAAGAGTTCGAGCATATCTCTAAAAAAATGACAGATCTTTGGGAAAATTGCGAAAAAGAAGCTGGAAAAATTGCACAAACAAAACAATATCTTGATGACTTGCTGACTGATAATCGCGGAAACGAGCGTAGCGGTTTTAGCTTAGAGGTATTTAAAGAAATTATATTATTGCGCGGAATGCTAGAAATGCGCCAAAAATTGGCTTTAAACGATTAGTCCTCTTTTAAAAACAAAGTTAAAAGTTCATTTAAAAACCGCTGCCCAAGTAAAGTAGGGCGTAAATGGTCAGCAGATACCTCTAATAAGCCCTTGTTTTGGGCTTTTTTTATGGCAACTTGTATGGTGTTTATGGGTTGCCCTGTGCGCTGCTGAAACAGATTAATTGGCACGCCATCGATTAGTCGTAAACCGTTCATCATGAACTCAAAACCTAAATCTGCGCTAGTGATTTGCCAAGTATTATCTACCGCATTCCCTTTTTCGGCATGTTCCATAAACAACTTTGGGTGTTTGTGGCGTGTTTCTCGGGTGATTTTGTCAAAATAACTCAACTTGCTGTGCGCGCCGGCACCAATACCCAAATAATCACCAAACTGCCAATAATTCAAGTTGTGTCGGGCTTGGCTGTTTGGTTTGCAAAAGGCTGAAGTTTCGTAATGTTCATAGCCATTTTCAGCCGAAAACGCCTCAATTTGTTCTTGCATCTCTGCGCTGGTGTCATCGTCTGGCAAACTGGGCGGTGTGCGATAAAACGGTGTATTCGGCTCTAACGTTAAATGATAAAACGACAGATGGTCGGGGCTTAACGCAACTGCTTGTTTTGCATCTTGCAATGCGTGTGCCAGCGTTTGCTTAGGCAATGCATACATCACATCCAAATTTACGCGCTCAAAGGTACTCAGGGCAAGTTCAGCCGCGGCCATTGCCTGTTTATCATCGTGAATACGCCCTAATGCCTTGAGAAAATCGGCATTAAAGCTTTGAATACCAAGTGATAATCGGTTAATACCAGCTTGTTTGTAGCCTCGAAAATGTTTTGTATCTACCGTGCCCGGGTTGGCTTCCAAAGTAATTTCAGCATCATATTCAAGCGGGGTAAGCGCACGTACGGCACTTAAAATTTCATCAATAGATTCTGGGCTAAACAAACTAGGCGTGCCGCCACCAAAAAATACACTGCGCATTTTGCGGCCATACACGCGCGGCACGGATTGCTCTAAATCTGCAATCAGCGCTTGCACATAACGTTTCTCAGGAATATCAGCGCGAGACTCATGCGAATTAAAATCGCAATAAGGGCATTTACGCACACACCAAGGCATGTGAATATACAAAGAAAGTGGCGGAGAATTTTTTAACCCGCTGGGAGCCGCATGATTATTGGCTTGCAGAGGTACGACAGGAATGATAGGGATCACAGCAGCCGAAAAATCATTTTTTTTGATAAGGGTTGATTAAGTTATCCACCAACGCATGAAGTGCCTCGCGCATTTGTTGCTCAGAAACTTCCATCAGCAAGCCATCTTCCAACGCGTCTTGGGCGATTTGTTTAATTTCATCAAAATTCTCCGTCATGACTTTGACTTTTTCGGTGCAAGCCACCACGCTGCCATCATCGCGCACCCACTTTGGCCAAGATTTATGCATGGTTTAAACGTTCCAGCTTTTGAAGCAGTTTGCTCATGGCATGGCCGCGGTGACTAATGCGGCTTTTAATTTCGAGCGGCAGCTCGGCCACGGTTTTGCCGGTTTTGTCATCGAGAAATAATGGGTCGTAACCAAAGCCATCATTGCCGCGATATTCGGTCAAAATCTCGCCATGCCATTGGCCTTCGGCAATAATCGGTTCTGGGTCATTTTCATGACGCACCAGCACCATTACGCAATAAAAATGCGCATGGCGATTATTTTCGCCTTGCATCACGGTCAGCAGTTTTTGGTTATTTGCTTCATCAGACTTAGGTTCGCCCGCGTAGCGCGCAGAAATTACGCCAGGTGCGCCTTGCAAGGCATCCACACACAGGCCGGAGTCATCTGCCAGCGCGGGCAAGCCGCTATGTTTGCTGGCATGGCGTGCTTTAGCCAAGGCATTTTCTATAAACGTGCAAAATGGTTCTTCGGACTCCGGCACATTAAGCGCTGATTGCGGAATAATTTCAATGTTTAGCGGCGAAAGTAAATGCGTAATTTCACGCAATTTGCCTTTATTGCCGGTAGCGATAACGAGTTGCTTAAACACCTAAAGCCTCATATTGTATTTTAATTAGTTGCGCAATACCATGAGCGGCTAAATCCAGCATCGCGTTCATGGCATCTCGGCTAAAAGGCTCGCCCTCGGCGGTGCCTTGAATTTCCACAAAGCCGCCATCCGCCGTCATCACCACGTTCATGTCCGTATCGCAGTCAGAATCCTCAACGTAATCTAAGTCCAGCACCGGCTTACCTTTATAAACGCCCACAGAAATCGCCGCCACCGCTTGTTTTAAAGGATTTTGCGCGAGTTTTCCATTTTTAATCAGCGTAGAAATTGCATCATGTAGCGCCACATAAGCGCCGGTGATGCTCGCAGTACGGGTGCCACCATCAGCCTGAATCACATCACAATCAATCTGAATGCTTCGCTCTCCTAACTTCTCTAAATCAATAATCGCGCGTAAGCTACGGCCAATCAAACGTTGAATCTCTTGCGTGCGACCAGATTGCTTGCCTTTGGCGGCCTCTCTATCCATCCGTTGACCGGTAGATCGTGGCAACATTCCATATTCAGCCGTTACCCAGCCTTGGCCTTTACCTTTTAAAAACCCGGGGACTTTTTCATCCACACTGGCGGTGCAAAGCACGTGCGTATCGCCAAATTTTACCAAAACCGAGCCTTCCGCATGTTTGGTGTAATGGCGGATAATTTCTACATTGCGCAATTGATTGTTGGCGCGCCCACTGGGGCGAAGGTTGTTGGGCATGACAAAATCCTACATAAAAATCTAAACGTTCATTTTAGCAAAGTAGTGCGGAAATAAAGCAGACTTTTGACTAAATTTAATGTGTTTAAAAAATGGCTAAAAACAGCGATTTTTTTCTAACAAATAAATTTACCTCCCCGCTAAGCCTTATTCTATGAGGCTCGCAGAGGCATAAAATTCTCTCGGGGGAAAATTACGCTTAAATTTTATGATTTTTTAGGCAATCAATTGCCGTAATTTTTAGCGGGTTTTGCGAATGGCGTCTTGAATTGCATTGATGGTATTTTCAATTTCTTCGTCGGTAATGTCATAGTCAGAAACAGAAGTGCTGGTGGCAAAGTTTTGCGTGGTAGTGGGGTTCAAAATGGTTGTTGTAACGCCCATGCCCATGGTTTGGGTAGAAACGGCCAGTGGATTACTCAATTTGTCTCCCCACTGTAAACCAATTGCGCTCATGTTGTCGCCTTGGTCTTGGCTAATGGTTTCGGCTTTGTCCAACAGTTCGGTAATGGAATCGCTAATATTAGCGCCCATCAGAATTAGTTTGATTTGCTCGTCACTCAATGCGCCCCACACGCCATCGGTGCAAAGTAAAATAGTGTCGCCTTCAGCCAACTCTTGCCTATCTGCTAGGTCAATTTTAGGCGGCGTATCGCCACCCAAGCAGCTATAGACTTTATGGCGATAAGGATGCGAGCTCATTTCGTCTTTATCTATCATGCCTTTGGTGTAGAGTGATTGCACCACGGAGTGGTCTTCAGTACGAAACAGCAAATGATTATTACGAAAATGATACAGGCGCGAATCGCCCACATGCGCGCAATACAGCATGCCGCGTTGCACAATGGCGGCAACAACCGTGGTGCGCGGTGCTTCAAGTAGCTCGCGCTCCAGCGTAAATTGGGCAATGGTGTCGTGCACTTGCTGTATATGCTCAATCAAAAATTTTGCCGGACTTGAAAGTGTAGGCACCGCCAAGCGCTGAAACGCATCTGTCATGGTGGTAACAGCTAATTGCGCCGCAATTTCGCCATAGCGATGCCCGCCCATGCCATCAGCCACCACTAGCAAAAGCGCATCTTTGCTGTAGGAATACGCCAATCTATCTTGGTTATATTGGCGCGGGCCTTGTAAGCTATTTTGAAAAATGGTGAATTTCATGATTTATTTTTTGTTCATTGGGCTATTAAGCACATCCACAATTTTATCCATTTTAAGCGGTGTACTAAAAGCATCTACCAACTTTTGCATGCCTGTTTTATTGCTAGATTTTGGCACGATACTTAACAAAGATTTTTGTAGTGAAAACACACTTTGTGGCCGCTCAAGATAATCCAAATGCAAGCATTGGTCGATAATTTCAAGCAAAGCTTGTGAGTATTTATCTTTACCAAGCGTAACCGCAGGCACTAATAAGTCATTTTTCACCCGTAAATTTGCAGCCGCAGGCGAAGTGCGTGACAAGCACGAATACATCGTCGCGCCTATGCTGTAAATGTCGCTCCAAGGGCCAAGCTGGGAGCGGTCAAAATATTGTTCTGGTGGTGCGAAGCCAGGCGTATAACTGGGGGAGGTTTTAGAAGTATTTTCAGTCAAGGCTTGGCGCGCAGAACCAAAATCAAGCAACACAGGTGAGCCATCGGTACGAATATAAATATTGGCTGGCTTAATGTCTAAGTGCAACAATTTTTGTGCATGCACTTCGCGCAAGCCATTGGCAAGCTGGCTAAATACACGCTTTATAAAACCTTCAGAGACAGCGCCAGATTGCCCTAAAATGTAGTCTTGAAGTGATTTGCCATGCTCATACTGCATCACCATATACACGGTTTCATTGGCGCGAAAAAAATTAATCACGCGCACAATATTGGGGTGATCAATTTTGGCTAACGCTAAACCTTCATCAAAAAAACATTTTAATCCATGACGAAATAAAGCAATGTCATCATCATTTGGCATCACCGTTGCGCCATCGCTACGCACAGCAATAGAAGTGGGCAAATATTCTTTAATCGCTACCGTTTGCTTGTTTTTGTCTGTTGCTAAATAGACAAAACTAAAGCCACCAGAACTCAAGACGCTATTGATTTTGTAGTCTTGAAGTTGGTAGCCAGCGGGTAATGCTAAATTTTTAGGTGATGATGACAAATGTATAAGCGAATTCTAAGTAAATTATAGGCAGTGTGTAAACTTACAGTACATTCGTCAATATAACGTGTAATTGGTTGTAATTAAAGTTATTTATGAAAATTTTTCGAATAATTTGCGCATATTTGATAACATGATGCAAATTTGACGAAAATGGATAAAAACAATGACCTACAGCATGACTGGTTTTGCCGCACGTGAGCAAGCGATAGAAAACGCCACTTTATTAATAGAAATTCGTGCGGTGAATAGCCGTTATTTAGATCTTAACTTTAAGCTTGATGACCAAATACGCGGCTTTGAATCGCACATTCGAGAGATGATAGCTGCGCAATTAAACCGTGGCAAAGTGGAATGCAAAATGAGTCTAATGGCGCACAGCCAAGCCAAACAAGCTGTGCAGTTAGATGATGCGCTGATTGGGCAACTGCAACAAATGCAAACACAAGTGCAGGCGCATTTTCCGCAAAGTCGCACCTTAAGTGTGGCTGATATTTTGCGTTGGCCAGGCGTGGTGGTGGGTGATACACCAAATGCAGAAGCGCTAGCTGAAGCGGTTAAAGCACTAGTGCAACAAAGTTTGCAAGATTTAAACGCATCGCGCCAGCGCGAAGGTGAAAAACTCAAGGCTATTATTCTAGATAGAATCAGCCAAATTGAAAGATTGGTAGCGAAAGTGAAGCCACTATTGCCAGCACTAGCCAAAGAATATCAGGCCAAACTGGAAGCTAAACTGCAAGAAAATCTTAAAACGATTGATCAAGAACGCATTGCCCAAGAGTTGGTTTTATTCGCGCAACGCATTGATGTAGATGAAGAATTGGGTCGTTTAACTGCGCATGTGTCTGAAGTAAAACGCATTTTGAATAGCGATGCACCAGCAGGTAAACGCTTGGATTTTTTAATGCAAGAGCTAAATCGTGAAGCCAATACTTTAGGCTCAAAATCGGTTTCGGTGGATACCACACAAGTGTCGATGGAGCTTAAAGTGCTGATAGAACAAATGCGTGAGCAAATTCAAAATATTGAATAACTTTTCATCTAAAAATACGCTCTAAATAGCTATCTTCCTTGTTATGCCTCTGCAAGCCAGTATCTATGCGGCTTCCAGAGGCGTCATTTTCTCTCGGTGTGTTTTTGGCATGTTTTGATTAAAAAATAGGCAGCTAAATATTGCACTAAAGTTGCTATCAGCCATATAAAACGCATAAGTTGTGCATCAATTCCATGCTCTACGCTTTATTGCTTGCACCCAATTGGTGCAAAAAGTAGCTATCTTACAAAGATTATTTGTAACTATATGATTATAAATACATAATTATATGGCATACGCTTTGCTTAAGTCTAAACACATTATAGAAAGACTGATGCCATGCAAAAATCTGCCCCCACATTTTTTGATGAAATGCAACTCAACGTTGAAAATGCCAATATGCTCAACGTGCGCGAAATTTATAGTGCTTATCAGCAATGGTTGAGCCGAATTCCACATGATTTACTCGACAGCAAGCGCCAAGAGGCGGAGGTATTATTTCGGCGCGTGGGCATTACCTTTAATGTGTATGGCGATGATGACGGCGCTGAGCGACTTATTCCGTTTGATGTGGTGCCACGTATTTTGGCCGCAAAAGAATGGGCGCATTTATCCGCAGGTGCCATTCAGCGCGTGCGTGCGCTCAATATGTTTTTGCATGATATTTACCACCAGCAAGAAATCATTAAAGCCGGAATCGTACCCGCAAATATTTTAACCAATGCGCAATATCGCCCAGAAATGTTTGGCGTGGATGTGCCGCAGCAAGTGTATGCACATATTGCCGGCATTGATTTGGTGCGTACCAGCGAGTCACAATTTTACGTGCTGGAAGATAATTTGCGCACACCGTCAGGCGTGTCTTATATGCTGGAAGACCGCAAAATGATGATGCGCTTATTTCCAGATTTATTCCGCCGTTATGCCATCGCACCAGTAGATCACTATCCGCAAATGTTGCTTAAAAATTTACGTGCGGTGGCACAAACAGGCATACAAGACCCAACCGTGGTGGTGCTCTCGCCTGGTGCCTATAACAGCGCATATTTTGAGCATGCATTTTTGGCGCAGCAAATGGGCGTGGAACTGGTAGAAGGTCAAGATTTGTTTGTGCGCAACAATGCAGTTTATATGCGCTCCACGCTTGGCCCGCAGCGAGTAGATGTGATTTATCGACGCATAGATGATGATTATTTAGACCCGCTGGTATTTAACGCAAACTCAATGTTGGGGGTGCCAGGTTTGCTCTCGGTGTATCGCAACGGTGGCGTGACCTTAGCCAATGCCGTGGGTACAGGTGTGGCAGATGATAAAGCGACTTATATTCATGTGCCAGCCATGATTCAATTTTATTTAGGCGAAACACCAATATTGGAAAATGTGCCTACGTATGAACTTAGCAAAGAGGAGGATTTGGCCTACACCTTAGCGCATTTAGATGAATTAGTCGTAAAAGAAGTACAAGGCTCAGGTGGTTATGGTATGTTGGTCGGGCCTGCTGCAAGTAAGCAAGAGCTAGACGAGTTTCGTATTCGCATAGTATCGAGCCCAGCTAATTATATTGCCCAACCGACCTTGGCGCTGTCAACTTGCCCTACGTTAGTAGAAGCGGGAATTGCGCCACGCCATGTTGATTTGCGCCCATTTGTGCTGTCGGGCAAAACGGTTACATTAGTGCCAGGTGCGCTTTGCCGCGTGGCAATGAAAGAAGGCTCGCTAGTGGTCAATTCTTCACAAGGGGGTGGCACCAAAGATACTTGGGTGCTCGAAGATGAGTTAGAAGAAAAAGTGACAACAAAAGCAAAAGTCAGCAAACTAGAGGAGGCCATATGTTAAGTCGAACGGCAGACCACCTCTACTGGATGGCACGCTATATTGAGCGTGCAGAAAACATGGCACGTGTGCTAGATGTGACTTATAACATGTCCTTAGTGCCTAATGCAGCAGAAAGTGAGGCTGCACTTTGGTTACCCGCATTAGAAATCTCAGGCAACGTAGAGGCCTTTGAGAATTCTTACAGCACTGAAAATGGCGTGGAATATACGGCAGCTAATGTCATTCATTATCTGGCGTTGGACATGAATAATCCATCCAGTATTTATTGTGCATTGCGTAGTGCAAGAGAAAATGCCCATGCCGTGCGGGTAGCGATGACCACAGAAACTTGGGAAAATATCAACGCGCTTTGGCTGGAATTCGGACAATTTGTTAAACAAGATTTAGCGCAAAGTGGCCTGCGTGAATTTTGTGATTGGGTTAAAGCGCGCTCACACTTATTTAGGGGTGTATGCTTTGGCACCATGTTGCGAGATGATGCGTTTAATTTTGTGCGTTTAGGCACTTTTATTGAACGTGCTGATAACACGGCACGTTTGCTTGATGTTAAATATCATCTGCTATTACCAGAGCAAGAAGAAGTGGGTGGTGCCGTGGATTATTACGAATGGAGTGCGGTATTGCGCTCAGTATCTGCATTTCAAGCCTATCAAAAAATCTATAGCGATACGATTGAACCATGGCGCGTAGCTGAGCTGCTGGTATTGAGGCGCGATATGCCACGTTCGTTGCATGCTTGTTTTGATGAAATTACGCCTATTTTAGAACTACTTTCAGGGTCGCGACATACCGAATGTAAGCGCTTGGCGGGAGAGTTACACTCCAAACTACGCTTTGGCAAAATGCAGGATATTTTTCAGCGTGGTTTGCATGAGTTTTTAAGTGATTTTGTGGAATCCAACAATAAATTAGGCGCAGAAGTGCACAAAACCTTTTTTAGTATTGTGACGGCTTAACCATGCTGCTTAACATTGAACACCACACGCGTTATGTTTATAGCGAATATGTGAATTACACCATACAGCAATTACGATTAACACCGCAAAACGGTTTTGGACAACACGTTAAGCGTTGGGAAATCAAAGTGAATGGTGAGCTTTATTCAACAGTAGATGCTTACGGGAACAACACACACACTTTGGTGGTTGATAAGCCACATCAGGAAATTTTAATAGTGGCAATAGGCGAGGTAGAAACAGGCGTTGAGGTAGTCGCACAGCATCAAAATCTGCCGCTGGATATTTACATGCGTGAAACCCCACTGACCATAAGCAACCAAAATATGCGCGAATTTGCATCAACTTATATCACCGATGTGTATGCGCAAATGGCAGCATTAGAAGATATGATGCACGCCTTGTTGAAGAGGGTGCAATACATTAAAGGTGCTACGCAAGTTAGCACAACAGCAATTGAAGCATTTGAGTTAGGACAAGGCGTTTGCCAAGATCATGCCCATATATTTATTGCTTGTTGCCGCAGCATTGGGTTGCCAGCTAGATATGTGAGCGGTTATTTGTTTACTGAAGATGGCAGTTTGATGCAAACCCATGCTTGGGCAGATGTACATTTAACCAACGGTGGTTGGCAAAGTTATGACGTTTCAAATGGATGCCGCGCAGGCGAAACGCATGTACGTTTAGCCACCGGTTTGGATTACCGCAGTGCTAGCCCAGTAGGTGGAATGCGCGCTGGCGGTGGAGTGGAAGGTATGGCAAGCAGCGTGATTGTGAACCAAGCCGGCATGCCTTTGAATGCACAACATCGCATGAATGTGGCGGCATTAGAGTATCAGGCAAAACAAGCTCAGCAAGCCCAGCAATAATAATGGTAGAATTTAATCCTCAAATTTAGTGTTGAGTTTTTCATGACGTATTGTGTAGGATTACTGCTAGAGCAAGGTTTGGTGTTTGCATCTGACACGCGCACCAATGCGGGCGTTGACCAAGTGGCAACTTCACCTAAAATGCATGTGTTTGAGGTAGAAAATGACCGTGTAATCGTGCTGTTAACGGCTGGCAATTTAGCTATCACGCAATCTGTAGTGAGTCATCTAAAAGCTTCAATTAATAAGCCTAAAAAAGGCGCTAAGCACTTACATAATGTAGACAGCATGTTCGATGCAGCAGGTTTGGTTGGCGAGGCATTACGTGCCTCTTTTGAGCGTGATGCAAAAGCATTAAAAAACCATAGTATTGATTTTAATGCGAGTATTTTGCTCGGTGGGCAAATCAAAGGCGAAAAGCCAAGACTGTTCAATGTTTATGCGGCGGGTAACTTCATCGAGACCTGTGCTGAAACACCCTATTTTCAGATTGGCGAAACTAAATATGGCAAACCCATTATTGATCGTGTAGTCAAGCACCACACTGAAATGATGGATGCTGTAAAGTGCCTATTAATTTCGTTTGATTCGACAATTCGTAGTAATGTATCTGTAGCAGCGCCGATTGATATCTTGCTCTATCGCACCGACAGCTTACATGCTAACTGCAAAGAACGTATTGCTGAAAACGACCCCTATTTTGCGCAAATCAGACAAGGCTGGGGTGACGGCCTTAAAAAAGTTTTTTCTGCACTGCCAAGCCCAGATTGGTGTTAATGATGATGAAGACTACAGGTAATTTATTTATTATCACCGCGGCCTCTGGCGCAGGCAAAACCAGCTTAATTAAAGCATTACTTGCAAAAGATGCGCAGCTTAAGCTCTCTATTTCGCACACAACGCGTAAACCGCGCCCGAGTGAGGTGGATGGCGTAGATTATCACTTTGTTGATGATGCAACTTTTTTAAGCATGCTTGGTGAGGCAAAATTTTTAGAAAGTGCGCTGGTACACGAGGCGCGTTATGGTACATCGCATGCTGCATTAGAAGCACCTTTACAGGCTGGTTTTGATTTAGTGCTAGAAATAGACTGGCAAGGGGCAGAGCAAGTGCGCCGTTTGTATCCACAGGCAGTGAGCATTTTTATTCTTCCCCCTTCAATTGAAGCTTTGGAGCGCAGATTAAACGGACGTGGTCAAGATAGCAGTGATGTTATTGCAAAACGCGTGGCTGCAGCGCGGGAAGAAATGCGCCACGTAGCTGAGTTTGATTATGTTACAATCAACGATGATTTTGATGTGGCTTTGCAAGACATCAGTGCAATTATTCGCGCACAACGACTCAAAGGTACTGTGCAGCTAGCACGCTACGCAGACCTTGTTAAAACACTCACATAATTCAAAGGAAATAATATGGCACGTATTACTGTAGATGATTGCTTGGAGAAAATCCCTAATCGCTTTCAATTAACCTTAGTGGCGGCATTGCGCGCACGCCAACTAGCAAATGGCTCAGACCCTTTTGTACATGGCGTTGGACAAAAAGATAAGCCTACTGTGTTGGCACTGCGCGAAATTGCTGCTGGCAAGGTTGGTGTAGAGATTTTAAATCGCGTGCGCAGCTAAAATTAAATCTTTCTAAAGCCTATTTAGAAAAATAAAATCGTGCTCTTTCTATGCCAAAAACCGCAACATCTAAACCAGCGGAGTCATCAACCCCTAGCCTAATGCTCGGGGCATCACCTTTGCTGCCTGCAGACAGTGAAGATTCAGCCTTAACTTTACGCATTAAGCATTACCTTAAACCAGAAGACGTAGCGCTCGTGTGGGAGGCGTATCGTTTTGCCTTTACTGCGCACGATGGTGTTACCCGTAAAACAGGTGAGCCTTACATTACCCATCCTGTTTCTGTTGCGTGTATTTTGGCTGATCTACACATGGACGTGCCAACTTTGCTAGCAGCCTTATTACACGATGTGGTAGAAGATACTGATATTTCATCAGCGGAGGTAAAAGAAAAATTTGGCGCGCAAGTGGCTGACTTGGTGGACGGAGTGACTAAGCTCGATAAAATCGAGTTTCAAAGTGCCAGCCAGGCTCAAGCGGAAAATTTTAGAAAAATGTTATTGGCGATGAGCCAAGATGTGCGGGTTATTTTGGTAAAACTGGCTGATAGATTGCATAACATGCAAACACTAGATGCAATGAAGCCAGAAAAACGCAGACGCATAGCTAAAGAGACATTAGATATTTACGCGCCAATTGCAAATCGGCTAGGTTTAAATCTCATCTATCAAGAGTTAGAAGACTTAAGCTTTAAAGCGATTTACCCCATGCGCTACCGCGTGCTGACCAAAGTCATTAAATCGGCACGAGGTAACCGTAAAGAGGTAATTAGCAAAATTTTAGAGAGTATTGAAGCAAAGCTAAAAGAAGCTCACATAGAAGCGGAAGTGACTGGGCGTGAAAAGCACCTATACAGCATTTATAAAAAAATGGCAGGAAAAACGAATGCTTTTTCGCAAATTTATGATATTTACGGTTTTCGCATCGTAGTAAAAGACTTGCCTACATGCTATCTAGCATTAGGTACCCTACACAGTCTTTACAAGCCTATTCCTGGTAAATTTAAAGATTACATTGCCATTCCTAAAGCCAATGGCTATCAATCGCTACACACCACGCTGTTTGGACCTTTTGGTACGCCAATAGAAGTGCAAATTCGCAGTATTGATATGCACAACGTGGCGAATGCTGGCGTTGCGGCACATTGGCTATATAAATCTAGCGATGCTGAATTGACTGCCCTACAACAGCAAACGCACCAATGGTTACAACGCTTGTTAGAAATTCAAACGGAAAGCGTAGATTCGCTGGAGTTTTTAGAGCACATTAAGGTGGATTTATTTCCTGATGAAGTTTATGTATTTACGCCAAAAGGCAATATTTTAGCTTTACCACGTGGTTCTACAGCGGTGGACTTTGCCTATGCCGTGCATACAGATGTGGGTAACTGCTGTGTGGCGGTAAAAATAAATCAAGAACTAGCCCCACTACGTACAGAGCTTAATAATGGGGATCACGTTGAAATTATTACGGCTGCGCTTTCTAAGCCCAATGCTGCATGGCTTAATTACGTTAAAACAGGCAAAGCGCGCTCGCATATTCGCCATTATTTAAAAACAATTCAGTCTGAAGAGCCCAAGTATATTGGAGAGCGTATGTTAAATCAAGCATTGCGAGCGATGCGTGTAGAGCCAGAAGATATTTACGAAAAACAGTGGGCAAAATTGATTAGCGATTATGGCGTTAAAAGCAAACAAGAAATTCTGGCGGATATTGGTTTGGGCAAACGTCAAAGCGTCATGGTGGCGCATCAGCTATTAGCTACAGATAGTAGTGCTGTTAATCCAGATGCTGGAAACGTAGTGAGTAAATTATTTAGCAACAATTTATTTGGCAAAATTTTTGGAAAATCCAGTAAAAAACCGTTAGATACCATCACAATTCGTGGTTCTGAAGGCATGAACGTACAATTTGCAGCGTGTTGTCGTCCTATTCCTGGAGACCCTATTTTAGGATTTATCAATAAAGATAAAGGCTTGATTATTCATACGCATGATTGTCCAGCTATCGGCAAGTTCCGCCTAGACCCTGAAAAATGGCTCGATGTTGAGTGGGATTCGGACAACAAGCGGTTGTTCAAGGTTAATCTAAAAATGGTTGTGGAAAATAAACCGGGGATGTTGGCGATGATTGCTTCGGTCATTGCTGATACAGGATCAAATATTGATAATGTCAGTATGGAAGAAGCCGATAACAGCCTATACACTGGCGTGAACTTTACGGTTCAAGTGCGCGATCGCGTGCATTTAGCTGACTTAATGCGTACCATTCGCAAAATTCCTAACGTTGTGCGTATTAACCGTGCAAAAGGTGCAGCAGCAAGCAATGGCACTAAATAAAAAACGCACATATTATTGTGATAGCACTCACGCAAATTAAAGCCTTTAGTAAGCCGATGTTGGCAAATCTGGCCAAACTTGGCGTTAACAATTTGCAATCACTATTGTTACATTTACCTCTACGCTATATTGATGAAACGCATATTACTGCTGTACGTGACTTACATGTTGGCGAATCCGCTCAAGTGGAAGGTGAAATAGTACACGCCGAAGTTAGCTATAAACCACGCAAAGCGCTAATAGCGAGACTTGAAGATGCTAGCGGGCAATTATCTTTGCGATTTTTACATTTTTACCCCAGCCAAATAACTGCGCTGAAAGTTGGTACTCACTTACGCGTTTATGGTGAGGTGCGACATGGTTATTTCGGCTTTGAGATGGTGCATCCTACTTGCAAAACGGTGGGTGAAAAAACGGTTGTGGCTGAAACCTTAACGCCGATATATCCCACCGTAGCTGGCTTAACGCAAGCAAATTTACGTAAAGCAATGAGCATTGCACTAGGCCAAAACGTCTTGCATGAAACATTACCAGCTAATGTTTATGCCAGATTAAATTTACCCAGTTTCGCTGAAAGTATTCAAGCATTACACCACCCAGCGCCCGATGCCAACTTACGTGCTTTAGAAAACAAAACTACACCAGAATGGCAACGTTTGGCATTTGATGAACTGCTCGCACAGCAGCTTTCCATGCGCAAACATTACGCGCGTCGTCGGGCTGTGAATGCGCCGTCGTTTGCCCAATCACAACAGCTGATTACTCAGTTGCTTAAAAGTTTGCCGTTTGCGCTCACCAATGCGCAGCAAAAAGTTGCATTAGAAATTCAGCGTGATTTAATGCAGAAACACCCAATGCAACGTTTATTACAAGGGGATGTAGGCAGTGGTAAAACGATAGTTGCTTGTATGGCGGCCATGCAGGCGATTGAAAATGGCTGGCAGGTGGCGTTGATGGCACCGACAGAAATTTTAGCTGAGCAACATTATCAGAAAATATCAGGTTGGCTGACGCCACTTAATATCTCGATTGCATGGCTCACAGGTAGTCAAACCAAAAAAGAGCGCGAGGCTGCCTTGCAAGCTATTGCGCAAGGTAGTGCACAATTGGTGGTGGGTACACACGCATTGTTTCAAGATGCTGTGCAGTTTAATAAATTAGGTTTGGCCATTATTGATGAGCAACATCGCTTTGGCGTTCAGCAACGGCTAGCTTTGCGTAAAAAGGGTGAACCAGAGCCACATCAACTCATGATGTCTGCCACACCGATTCCACGAACCCTATCAATGAGCTATTACGCAGATTTAGATGTTTCCGTGATTGATGAATTACCACCGGGCCGTACGCCCATCATCACAAAGCTAGTGAGTGACGAACGTCGAGATGAAATTTTGCAACGCATACGCGATGCCTGTAAGCAAGGTAATCAGGCTTATTGGGTTTGTCCGTTAATTGAAGAGTCAGAAGCTTTACAGCTGGCTACCGCCAACGATACTTACGCTTTAATGCAAAGCGAATTTCCTGAGTTAAACATTGGTCTTATTCATGGCCGCATGAAACCGGCTGAAAAACAAGCGGTGATGAGTGCGTTTAGCACTAATGCATTGCAGTTACTTGTGGCAACAACGGTAATAGAAGTTGGGGTAGATGTACCCAACGCCAGTTTAATGGTGATAGAGCACGCCGAACGCATGGGCTTAAGTCAGTTACATCAACTCCGTGGCCGTGTGGGGCGAGGGGCTGCTAAAAGTACCTGTATTTTACTGTATCAAAATAAACTATCTGAAACCGCACGTGCAAGATTAAAAGTAATTTATGAGAGTAATGACGGTTTTGCTATCGCCCAAGCAGACCTTAATTTACGCGGGCCGGGTGAATTTTTAGGCACGCGCCAAAGTGGCGTGCCGATGCTCAAAATTGCTGATTTGAATCGTGATGCGCATCTGCTTGAAGTGGCCAAAAATATGGCCGATAGTTTAATTAAAAACTATCCGCAAGCCGTGGAAGCGCATTTGGCCAGATGGATGCCAAGTGCAGAAGAATTAGTAAAAGTTTAAGCCACTTAAAATAGAAAAATGGCATCAAAAATCCCCCGAGAGATTTTTGCCCCTCTGTAAGCCGCATGGATACTGGCTTACAGGGCAGGTCCAATGAAGATGTAAAAATAAGTCAGTTAAAAAGGCCGCATTTAGTTCGACATACTTGTGCGATAATCTGCTGGTGAAAACAAAAAAACATCCATCATATTCTCGAGGCAATTGGCTCAAAAAACCATTTTTAAGCCGACAATATACTGCTTGGTTAATAGAAAGAGGCTCACTTACTACACGTTTGCAGCGCCACTATGCAGATTTTGCAGTGCAAACGGTGCGCTTAGTTGATGATAAGCCGCTAAAAGATGAAGCCTATTTGTTACACTCAGCCATGTATCAATGTGCATTGGTTAGAGAAGTGTTATTAAAGGGTAATCAGCAGGCCGTGGTATTTGCGCATAGCGTTTTGCCAAAAAGTAGCTTGCGCGGTGCTTGGTGTGGGCTGGGAAAGCTAGGCAATAAGCCGCTAGGCGCAACCTTGTTTGCTAATCCAAAGGTAAAACGCACGCCGATTAGTTATAAAAAATTATCGGCGAATCACGCGCTTTATCAGCAAGCGATACAATATTTAACAGCTAAGCCGAGCTTTCTGTGGGCACGGCGTTCTGTTTTTAGCTTAAATTGCGCTAGTATATTAGTTACTGAAGTATTTTTGCCGCAATTATTTAATGAACATTCAAACGATTAGCATAAAAATTAACGCTTATGAGCGCTTAATGCGCTTAGATAAGCCGATTGGCATTTTGTTATTGCTCTGGCCCACGCTTTGGGCTTTGCTAATTGCAGGCAACGGCAAACCGGACTGGATTATTGTGCTGATTTTTGTGACGGGCACAGTGTTGATGCGTAGTGCAGGTTGCGTGCTCAATGACATTGCAGATAGCCAGTATGACGGAAAAGTTGAGCGCACCAAACATCGACCACTGATTACCAATGAAGTCAGTAAGAATGAAGCGCGCTGGCTGGCAGCTTTTTTGTGTTTACTAGCTTTTATATTGGTTTGCCTGTTAAATAAAAAAACCATGTATTTATCCGTTGCGGCTATGTTTTTGGCTGCCACCTACCCACTCACTAAGCGATTTTTTGCGATGCCGCAAGCGTATTTAGGTGTCGCGTTTGGCATGGGTATTCCGATGGCGTTCGCAGCTATTACTGATAATATCCCAATGGTGGCTTGGGTATTGTTGGCCGCTAATATTTTTTGGGCAATTGCCTATGATACGGAATACGCGATGGTGGATCGTGATGATGATTTAAAAATTGGCATCAAATCATCCGCTATTACCTTTGCAAAATATGACGTAATTGCCGTCATGCTATGTTATGTCATTACGCTAGGATTGTTGACGGTGGCAGGCTACATGCTTGCTTTAAGCTTAATTTATTTTGTTGGCCTAGCGGCACCGGCAGCGATTGCGCTTTATCATTACCACTTAATTAAAGCGCGTGAAAAATCGGCGTGCTTTAAAGCTTTTTTACACAATAATTGGTTTGGTTTTGCGGTGTTTTTAGGTTTGCTCGCGCATTACTGGGTGCAATACACTAAGCCGTTTGGGTAAGATAGTAAAATAAGATTGCAAAAGCGCAACATAGTGTTTGACAAACAAGTGCGATTCAGCATAAAATCCGCCTCTTAATTTTTTTTAGCTATTAGTTAGAACATAATGAAAACCTTTTCAGCAAAATCACATGAAGTGAAGCGCGATTGGTTTGTGGTTGATGCCACAGACTTGGTGCTAGGTCGTTTGGCTAGCGCGGTTGCACATCGTTTACGCGGTAAACATAAAACTATTTATACACCACACGTTGATACGGGTGATTATATTGTCGTGATTAATGCCGACAAAATGAAAGTAACTGGTAACAAAGGCGACGATAAATTGTATCACCGTCACTCTGGTTACCCAGGCAGTATTAGCACTACGACTTTCTCTAAAATGCAAGACCAGTTTCCTGGTCGCGCTTTAGAAAAAGCAGTTAAAGGCATGTTACCTAAAGGTCCATTAGGTTACGCAATGATCAAAAAAATGAAAGTGTATGCTGGCGACAAGCATGAGCACGCGGCACAACAACCGCAACCATTGGTAATCTAAGGATAAATGAGATGATCGGTAAATACAATTATGGTACAGGTCGCCGCAAAAGCTCAGTAGCGCGCGTATTCTTAAAATCTGGTAAAGGTAATATCGTGGTTAACGATAAACCTGTGGATGAATACTTTTCACGCGTGACTTCACGCATGATTTTGCGTCAACCACTTGAATTAACTAACAATTTAGCAAGCTTCGACATCATGGTTAACGTGATTGGTGGCGGCGAGTCAGGTCAAGCAGGTGCAGTGCGCCATGGTATTACGCGTGCTTTGATTGATTTTGATGCAAACTTGAAAAGCGCATTGTCAAATGCAGGTTTTGTAACACGTGATGCACGTGAAGTTGAGCGTAAAAAAGTGGGCTTACGCAAAGCGCGTCGTCGTAAACAATTCTCTAAACGCTAGACTTTTAATTAGTCAAAGCGCGTTAATTGTAAAAAAGGTCGCAAATGCGGCCTTTTTTATTTCAAGCAATCTCGTATGCACTTATAATCACAAGTTATTGATAATATTCAATTGTAAATATGATGAGCAAAAAAATTAAAGTGGGTATTGTCGGAGGCACAGGCTATACAGGTGTTGAATTACTACGCTTGCTAGCTGTTCACCCAAACGTAGAGTTGGCGGCGATTACTTCGCGCGGTGATGCAGGTTTGCCCGTGGCTGATATGTTTCCAAGCTTGCGTGGCTATGTGAATTTAGCTTTTTCTGACCCAGCCAATGCTAATTTAAATCAATGTGATGTGGTGTTTTTTGCAACGCCACATGGTGTGGCCATGAGTCAAGCACAAGCATTGCTTGATGCAAATGTGAAAATCATCGATTTAGCGGCTGATTTTCGTTTGCAAGATACTGCTGTGTTTGAAAAATGGTACAAAATGCCACACAGTTGCCCAGAAGTTTTGAAAAATGCGGTATATGGCATTCCTGAGCTTTATCGTGCGCAAATCAAATCTGCACAGGTGATTGGTAATCCAGGTTGTTACCCAACCACCGTATTATTAGGGTTAGCACCATTGCTTGAACAGGGTCTGATAGATTTTTCTGCGCCTATTATTGCGGATTCAAAATCAGGTGTTTCAGGCGCGGGTAGAAAAGCAGAGGTGGCGACTTTGTTTGCCGAAGCCAGTGATAATATGAAAGCTTATGGCGTAAGTGGACATCGTCATCACCCCGAGATTCATGCGCAACTTACAAAACTGGCAAATAATGATGTGCAGTTTGTTTTTGTACCGCATTTAATCCCGATGATACGCGGCATGTTATCGACCATTTACGTTAAATTGTCTGAAAAAGCTAACTCTCTCGACTTGCAAGCTTTGTTTGAGGCACGTTATAAAAATGAGCGTTTTGTGGATGTTTTACCTACTGGCGTGTTGCCAGAAACGCGCTCAGTACGTGGTTCAAATCAAATTCGCATTGCACTACATAAGCAAGTCAGCTCGGACTATTTAACTTTGGTAGTGGTGCAAGATAACTTGGTCAAGGGCGCGGCAGGTCAAGCAGTACAAAATATGAATATTATGTTTGGCGTGGCAGAAAATACTGGTTTAGAAGTTGTTCCGTTGCTGCCATAAGTAATGAAGCCAGTTAAACGTAAAATTAGAAAACACTATGGCTTAACTGCAAAACAAGTTGCGGTGCGCTCACATCGCCCTTGGTATTATCGTTGGGTCTTAGGCACTATTATTTTGGCAACTGGTTACGGCTTAGCCTACTGGCAATATGCGGCTGGTGGGCAAAGTGTGGTCGAAAAGCTCAAGCAAGTGACGGCTGAAAACCAAAATATGCAAAATAAAGTCATTCAGGTTGAACGTCAAATTCAAATTGAGCAAGCTGCCCAAGCCAATTTAAATAAAGAATTGAACCTTGTGCAAGATGAAAATATAAAAATAAAAGAAGATTTATTGTTTTATAAAAACATGATGGCTAAGAAGAAATAAGTGCTAGTGTAGCCGTTGTTAGGCAAGCTGACTAAAGGGAGAAACCTAATGTTCTTTAAAAAAAGTAACAAAATTCAAAATAGCATCGACACATTAGTGGGCGCCGATACGCGTATTGAGGGAAATGTTCACTTTTCAGGCGGTTTGCGCGTTGACGGCACCATTATTGGTAATGTCATCGAACCAAATGCAAGCCCATGTACACTAATATTGAGTGAACACGGTCGCGTTGAAGGTGCGGTAACGGCATCTAAAATGGTAATCAACGGCAAGGTGGTTGGCCCAGTGACGTCAGGTGTTTTTATAGAATTACAGGCAAAAGCCCATATCACGGGTGATGTTTATTATAAATCGCTGGAAATGCACACGGGTGCAGTGATAGAAGGCAAACTCGTTTATTTGGGTGATGTTGCACAATCGAATGATAGCAACTTGTAAATTGACAGGGTCGCCCCAATACAACATAATAAATCAATAGAAAATTTAGGAGTTCAACATGAACACAACAACAGAGTTACCAGTTACCGAAATGCCAAGCCCATTGATATTTACCGATAACGCGGCAAAAAAAGTTAAAGAGCTGATTGAAGAAGAAGGCTCGCCCGATTTAAAACTGCGCGTGTTTGTCAGTGGCGGCGGTTGTTCAGGCTTTCAATACGGCTTTACTTTTGAAGAAGAAGTGAATGAAGATGATACCCAAGTGCAAAAAGACAGCGTTACTTTGCTGATTGACCCAATGAGCTTGCAATATTTAATGGGTGCAGAAATTGACTATACTGATAGCTTGCAGGGTTCACAGTTTGTGATTCGTAACCCAAATGCACAAACAACCTGTGGCTGCGGCTCATCATTTTCGGCATAAATCATCCCGCTTAACAAGCCAAGCTAATGCTTGGCTTTTTTATTGGTTAAAATCAACATGAGAAAATGGCTAATATTGTTTGTGCTGTTGCTCGCGGCGTGCGATGGTGGTGAAAAGCACTCAGCGATTCCTAAAGGCGCCACGGTGCTGATTTTGGGCGATAGTTTAAGCTATGGTACTGGCGCAAATGTGGGGGAAGATTATCCTACACTGTTAGCCAGCGCCACGGGCTGGCAGATGATTAATGCGGGCATTCCGGGCGACACGTCAGCAGAAGGGCTGGCTCGCTTGCCGGCATTGCTGGAGAACCATCATCCAAAATTATTGATAGTGGCGCTTGGGGGCAATGATTTTTTACAAAAATTGCCCGCCAGTCAAACGAGCACCAACATCAATTCCATTCTGGCGCAGGCAAAAGTAAAAGGAGTCAGTACGCTACTGGTGGCGATTCCTGAATTTAGTCCAATTAAAGCGGCAGTGGGTAATTTGTCTGACCATCCGCTTTATGCGCAAATTGCTGAGGAAACTTCTACACCATTGGCTGAAGAAGTATTTTCAGAGGTGCTGTCTGATAATAGCTTAAAGTCAGATCAAGTGCATCCAAATGCAGCGGGCTACAAAGCGGTAAGCAACGAAATGCTAGCCGAGTTGAAAAGATTAGGTTTTGTGCGTTAAAAAAAGCAAAAATATTTGCTAAAAACACCCGAGCAAAAAACAAAGCCCCGAAATCCGCGTGGATACTGGCTCTCGCATTCGACTTAGTGCTTTAGCACTTAGCGAGAATGGTGATGCCAAGTACTGGTACAGGGCAGTGTAAAAGAAGGTAGGGTTAATCGCGTAAATTGATGGGCACAAAATCGCGCTTAGCTTCACCCGTATAGAGCTGTCTTGGGCGGCCAATTTTATGTTCTGGGTCGCTATTCATTTCAGACCATTGTGCAATCCAACCAGCGGTGCGAGCCAGTGCAAAAATAGCGGTGAACATCGAGTTAGGAATTCCCATCGCACGCATCACAATGCCGCTGTAAAAATCCACATTCGGATACAGCTTGCGTGACACAAAATATTCGTCTTCCAGCGCAATTTTTTCAAGTGCCATCGCCAACTTAAACATGGGGTCATCTTGTAAGCCCAGCTCAGCCAGCACTTCATAGCAGGTTTTGCGCATAATCGCGGCGCGTGGGTCCATATTGCGATAAACGCGATGCCCAAAACCCATCAGGCGGAAGCTATCAGATTTATCTTTGGCGCGTTTGATAAATTCATCAATGCGCGACACATCGCCGATTTCTTCTAGCATGGTGAGTGTTGCTTCATTCGCGCCACCGTGCGCCGGGCCCCAAAGCGAGGCGATGCCTGCCGAAACACTGGCGAAAGGGTTTGCACCACTAGAGCCCACTAACCGCACGGTGCTGGTTGAGGCATTTTGCTCATGGTCGGCATGTAAAATTAAAATACGTTCAAATGCTTTGGCTAAAATCTGGTTGGGCACATAGTCTTCACATGGCGTGGCAAACATCATATGCATAAAGTTTTCAGCATAATTGAATTTGTTTTTTGGGTACATAAACGGCTGACCCAAATTATATTTATAACTCCAAGCGGCAATGGTTGGCATTTTGGCAAGCAGTCGGTAGGCCGAAATCATGCGATGTTCAGGGTTATATACATCCATTGAATCAAAATAGAAGGCAGACATACTGCCTACCACGCCAATCATGACCGCCATTGGGTGGGCATCGCGCCTAAAGCCGCGAAAAATGTTGGTGAGTTGGTCATGCAACATGGTGTGGCCATTGATGCGGCTGGTGAAATCCATTTTTTGCTCGGCATTAGGTAATTCGCCGTGCAGCAGCAAGTGTGACACTTCTAAAAAGTCGCAATTTTCTGCCAGCTGCTCAATAGGGTAGCCACGGTGCAGCAAGATGCCTTGCTCGCCATCTATATAGGTGATGGCAGAACTACAAGACGCTGTGGCCATAAAGCCTGGGTCATAAGTGTAAATGCCATGTTTGCCCAGTGTGCGGATATCAATGACATCATTGCCTAGTGTGCCAGTTAAAATTGGCAGCTCGATAGGCGTCGCGCCATTATCAAAAGTGATGGTAGCTTTAGTCGGTTTCATTGCAAACTTTCTATAAATTCTAATTTAAATCCATTATAAAGTATGTCTAGAATGATGGGCGATAATCAAGCTATTTAGTGCTGAAAATATCGTGAATTTACGCGTATATTTTTGGGCAATGCGCATTAAAATAGTGCGCGAGAGAAAAACACTGCCCTGAGAACCGCATGGATATTGGCTTGCAGAGGTGTCAAAAGGAAGATGTGTGCAATTACGCTTTTTAGTTTGGGTAAATCGCGCCTAAAATGCGTGTTCCAGCTGCGCCTGTTACTTCAGGCAAATTGCTGGTTTTTCCAGTGATTGTTTGCTGCGCAAGCCAAGCAAAAGCGACGGCTTCTAGCCAATCTACACCCACACCTAAGGCATCTGTATTGGCTAGCGGAATGTTGCCGAGTTTGGCTTTTAAGCTATCAACCAATAAAGCATTATGTGCGCCACCGCCACATAAATAGACTTCATCAACATGGTGGCAAGTTTTAAAAATGGCGTCCACAATCGTTTGCGCTGTGAGTTCAACTAAAGTGCGAGCGACATCTTGTGAGCGCAAATGTGGATAAAGTAAATGCCGCTTGAGCCAGTTATCGTTAAATAAATCACGCCCCGTACTTTTAGGCGGGGGTAAGGCAAAATAAGGCTCGGCCAACATATCAAACAATAAGCTATCAAGCACAATGCCTGTGGCTGCCCATGCACCGTTGGCATCATAATCTTTGCCGTGACGCAGCTTTGTCCATGAGTCAATTAGCATATTGCCAGGACCAGAATCAAACCCTAACACTTGGCCAGTTTTAGCTAAAAAAGTAATGTTTGCAATGCCACCAATATTCACAATCATGCGGTTTTTTTGCGGATGCGCAAAAATAGCTTGGTGAAAAGCGGGCACCAGCGGCGCGCCTTGGCCACCAGCGGCAATATCGCGGCTACGAAAATCACCCACAACAGTGATATTCGTTAACTCAGCCAGCAAAGCATTGTTGCCAATTTGCAAAGTAAAGCCAAGTTCTGGGCGGTGGCGGATGGTTTGCCCGTGGCAGCCGATAGCGGTGATGTTTTGTGCAGAAATTTGATTGACTTCAAGTAACACATTTACTGCAGCTGCATAAAGGTGCGCGAGCTGATTGCCAATCTGGCAAGTGATTTCCAATTCGTTGGTAGAGGGGTGTTGTAGCGCTAAAATTTGAGCGCGTAAATCCGCAGGAAAAGCAAGAAAATGGGTGGTAACAACTTGCGGGTGCTGCGTTTTAAAATCCACCAACGCAACATCCACACCATCTAGGCTGGTACCAGACATGAGCCCGATAAATAGCGTACCAGCCATCACGTGCAGTTGAAGAGTTTAGTCGAGTGAAGCCATGTTGCTATTGCTTAGCAGGCCGAGTTGCGCTGTAATGAGCTTGCTATGCGCGTCAAATGCTACTTTTGCTTCCCCAGTTAGCGCATTATCTTTAGGCAATGCAACAGTCATTGGGTCACGATGCTCGCCATTCACTAAAAACTCATAATGCAAATGAGGGCCCGTAGATAACCCCGTAGTGCCCACATAAGCAATTAACTCACCTTGCGCAACTTTTGTGCCTTTTTGCAGATTTGCAGAAAAGCGTGATAAATGCCCATATACAGTGCTAACACCATTGTCGTGCTTGAGCACTACCACATTTCCATAACCACCTTTAACACCAACAAAGTCAACCACGGCATCGCCCGCCGCTTTAACAGCAGTGCCAGTTGGCGCAGCAAAATCAGTGCCTTTATGCGCTTTCAAACGTTGCAAAATGGGATGAAAGCGGCCCATCGTGAAGCCAGAACTAATACGTGAAAATTCAAGCGGCGTACGTAAGAAGGTTTTATGTAAGCTCATGCCTTCAGGGGTGTAATATTGCATTTCACCAGAAGCGTCTTTAAAACCCACAGCTTGGTAAGTTTTACCGTTGTTAGTAAATTCAGCAGCAATAATTTTACCGGTGTTGATTAATTCACCTTGGTCAAAATTGCCTTCATAAATCACATTGAGTTGATCACCACGGCGCAAGTCTGTGTTGAAATCAATATGACTTTCAAAAAGCTCAGCCACTTGCATCACAATATCATCTGGAATATTGGCATCATCAGCAGCACCGAATAGCGAGCTTTTGATTTTGGCTGATTTTAAAATCGGGCGATTTTCAAGCGGGTGCAGAACTTTACTCGCTTCAAAACCATTTTCTACTTGTTTAATGACGATAAATTGCTCACCGCTTAATTGATAATCTAGCGCAATCAAATTGCCTTCTGCATCTGTTTGCGCTTGCACAGCACGACCTGGCCTTAAGGAAGAGGCAATTTCTTTTGCCACGCTATCGTTGCGAATAAAATCAATGGCATCACGACTTTGCACATTTAAACGAGAAAATAAAGTATTTAGTGTGTCATCTCGGCGCACACGTTCTTTGTACCAAAAATGCTGAGTGGCATTGCTAGCAGTTGTTTGAACGCTAGGTAAAGAAATTTCTTCTACAATGGCGGTAGGCGTATAGCTGACAGTTTGCGGAGCGATACCAAAGGCCGTGAAAATGCCGAATAAAGGTAAAGTTGAAATCGCTAAAATCCAGCGTAATTTAAGCTTGCGCTCAGTTTTATTGGCGATTTGCGCTAAAATAGCGTTTTGCCTAGAAGCGTTACTAGCAAGGTGATTCAGTTCATTGTTACTTTGATTAGTCTCGTTTTTTTGCACGGGCTGACCTCAACAAATGTTTGATACGGCCGTGAATGGTAACAGAAAACTCAATTTAAACAAGTAAATAAACTGTAACAGTTCATCAAATACTAGAAAAACTCGGCATATTAGCAACAGTGCATATTTAGCTTTAAGGACATCAATGTGGCAACAACTTACAATATTAACGATCAATTAGCTGTCATTAAGCGCGGCGCAGATGAGCTTTTAATAGAGGCTGAACTGATTGAAAAGCTCAAAAAAGGTGTACCGCTTAGAATTAAAGCCGGCTTTGACCCCACCGCGCCAGACTTGCATCTTGGCCACACAGTGTTGATTAACAAATTGCGCCAATTTCAAGAGTTAGGGCATCATGTTTTGTTTTTAATTGGCGATTTCACTGGCATGATTGGTGATCCAACGGGGAAAAGTGCAACGCGCCCGCCACTAACGGCTGAGCAAGTGCAAGAAAACGCAAAATCATATGCTGCCCAAGTTTTTAAGATTTTAAAACCTGAGCAAACCGAAGTCGTGTTCAACTCGAAATGGCTCACAGAGTTAGGCGCAGCGGGCATGTTAAAACTTGCCGCCAGTCACACCGTTGCGCGCATGTTGGAACGTGATGATTTTACTAAGCGCTTTAAAAGTAATCAGCCAATTGCGATACATGAATTTATGTATCCACTATTACAAGGCTACGACTCGGTTGCGCTTAAAGCTGACGTTGAGCTGGGCGGTACGGATCAAAAATTCAATTTGCTAATGGGACGAGAGTTGCAAAAGCAGGCTGGTCAGCCTCAACAATGCGTACTCACCATGCCCTTGCTTGAAGGTTTGGATGGCGTGAACAAAATGTCTAAGTCGCTCGGTAACTATATTGGCATTGCAGAAGCGCCCGAAGTTATCTTTGCAAAAATCATGTCTATTTCAGATGAATTAATGTGGCGCTATATTGAGTTGCTCTCTTTTGAAAGCTTAGAAACCATTGCAAAATGGAAGGCTGAAGTTTTAGCGGGCGCTAACCCACGTAATATTAAAGTAGGCTTTGCACAAGAAATCGTCGCGCGTTTCCACAGTCAAGAAGATGCGCAAAAAGCATTGAGTGATTTTCAAACGCGCGCAAAAGGCGGCATTCCAGATGAAGTGCCTGAGATTAGCTTAACGATAGAAAGCGAAAGTATTGGCATAGCGCAGTTATTAAAAATGGCAGGTTTGGTAGAAAGCACTTCAGAAGCGATTCGCGCTATTCAGCAAGGCGGCGTTAAATTAGATAGCGAAAAAATTGAGGACAAAAACCTACAACTGAGCAAAGGCGCAACAGTGGTTGCGCAAGTGGGCAAACGAAAATTTGCCAAAATATCTATTAATTGATAGAAAAGGTTTATCAGAAAAACCCTCTAAATTAAAGGTAATTTTCTTAAACATCTTTTTATCTGCCCTGCAAGCCAATATCCATGCGGCTTCCAGGGCATTAATTTTTGCTCGGGCAAAAAATGCTTAAAAAATCATTAAAAATAACTGCAAATTGTAATAAATTTGTAAACCACGTAAGTAGCGCTTGACCAAACGCCAATGGTCTGTAGAATGCGCGCCTTCGCTAACAAAACATGTTGGCGATAAGCGAAAATAGTACGGTCAATAAATATTTGAAAATATGTTTCAAATCCCCTTGACGGGTGAATAAAGCCCTGTATAATGCGCACCTCGTTAACGCAAGGCGTAATCGAGAAGCTGAGACCTGAGGGTTTTTGGCACTGTTCTTTAACAAAATAACAACTGATAAGTGTGGGTGCTTGTGG
>JAKQIT010000005.1 GCA_029556915.1 Pseudomonadota bacterium | reverse complement strand
ACCGATATCTTTATGATTGGTGGTGGTCAGCCAACGCATAATGCCTGTTGGATGTTCTGCGTGCTCATCATGATGTGCCGTTGTTGTTGTACTCATTGCCTTCTCCTAAACACTCAAACCTAATATTTAATTGTTATTTTTATCTAATTAATTCACTTATTCACGTGCAGTTTTTACTTGAGATGGCTGTAGCACATCACCTACACTGTTGCCAAGCGCATTTCTTTCATAAGTAACCACTGCTGCGATTTCAACATCATTTAGCAGCGCCTTCCAGCCTGGCATCACACGAATACCATTTAACACACGGTCAAGGTGACCGTCTTTAAGATATTTACCATCTTCACCAAATATTGGGCTTGTTGCAACTTTGCTACCTGTTAACGCTGGGAATGCTGGCGGCAAACCGGCACCAGAAACCTGATGGCAAACTGCACAGTTTTTCTCATAGACGGTTTTACCTTCTGCCATCAAGTCTTCTTTGGTCCACTCTTTATCAGCCCCGGCTGAGGCTTTTGCCATTTCTTCTTTTTTGGCGGCTACCCAAACTTTATATTCGTCCATGGGTAACGCATCAACCACCACTGGCATATAACCGTGGCCTTTGCCACACAACTCCTTACATTGGCCACGATAGGTACCAGGCTTTTCAACCTGCACCCAAGTTTCACGCAGAAAACCAGGTACTGCCACGCGTGAAGAACCAAATTGCGGCACCCACCAATTGTGCAACACGTCTGAAGCGGTCATGAGAATGCGTACTTTTTCACCTACAGGTAATACAAGGCGGTTGTCTACTTCTAGCAGGTAGTTCTCATCTTTAGCACCTTGATAGCCTTTATCCATTTGCGCTTGCGGTGTGGATAAGTTACTTACAAACTTAATGCCTTTTGCGTCGCCATCAAGATACTCATACTGCCAGCGCCATTGCGAGCCGGTAATTTTAACAACCATCTTTGCTTCGGTACGCGTATCTTCCATCATCACCACGCTGTGATACGCTGGAATACCCATAATAACAAAGTCAATCAAAAGCAAAATGGCAAACGGAATCAGTGTCCAGAAAATTTCAATGGCGGTTGATGGCGGTTTATCTGCAACCGCTTGATAGCCTTTGCTTTTACGATGGGCAAAAATCGAGTAAACCATAATCGCCAAGACCACCACAAAAATAATCATACAGATGGCCATGAATTTGTTGTGCACATGCAGCGTATCAAGCGCCATCGGGGTGACAGGTTCAGGGAAATTCCAAGCATATTCAGCAAACGCAGAAACCGATGCCACCATCAATGCTAAACCCACCCCAATTTTTTTAAAAAATTGCATAAACCCCGCTCCAAGACAAATTTAAGAATGTATATTTTTTAATTTTTTTTTGAGTTCTAGCGCCAATACGTCACGCTGCTCATCATTAATGAAGTTTCGACCAAACTCCACTTCCTGCCCGTGCGAACGAATAAAAAGCCCGCGCTTACCTATTGCTCCACCACCACTTGCCACATCGCGAACACTCACTTGCGCCCAATGCCTTTGAAAAACCGTTGTTGTTAGCTGTTTATCATTTCTTTTTTCAACAACCACTTCATCTTGTTTTATCGTAATGCTGTCAAAATCATCCGAATGCAAATGCATGAAATAAAAAGCATAACTGATTGCCAAAATTTCCAGCCCAGCAAAGGGCAACACCAGCCAAGCGCCAATTCTGGCAAAAGCAATCGCTATCAATAAGCTTAATGTTGCCAAGCCCATTACCAACATCAAAGTCTCACGAGGTGACATTGAATTGTTTGGCTTAGCAATTAATTTATAGCCAAAATCAGTAACCGCCATACAAAAATTTCCTTGATCCAGAAACTTCTAAGAAGCGCACGTACATCACCTAAAACTGCGACAATTTGACGCACGTCAAAAAATAACACATTAAATAATGATACTCAAGCAAAAAGTTACATATTTGTAACAATTGAGCTACGTTTTGTTAATATTTTTATTAAAGCCTACAAGTTTGAACTGATGCCCAATGTTGAGCAAGTCCGTGCCATGCGTCATTACGAAAGCTGTTGTTGAGTGGTGTATAACAAAGCCTTAACATGGCTATACGAACAGTACCATGCCGACAACACTTCCAATTTAGCTATACCAAGATAGCCAATCTACTGCCACAATGGAAACATGAGCTGGTTTTGCTCAAAGACGCACCCAGCCAAACCCTGCAACAGTCCCTTAAAAACCTGGAGTCCAGTTTTAGAAACTTCTTTGCTAAACGTGCCGACTTTCCCAATTTAAAAATAAAAGGCATGAACGACAAATCGCTCCATCCTATGCCAAGGCTGATTCGAGTTCAGGCGACAGCTTAAATACAAGCAGGCCTGGGCCGGCGGCGAAATGATAGCGGTTAATCAGCGCAACACCAGTCGCACATGTCCGTGTTGTAAACACATAGCCAAATAAAACCGCCTCACCCAAGCTAAGTTTGAGTGTGTGGAATGTGTCTATGCTGAAAATGCTGATTTGGTTGGTGCAATCAATATATAAGCAACAGGACATGCCGTGTTAGCGTGTGGAGTGACGGCGCAACAAGACCGCACTGTGAAGCACGAACCCGCCGAAGGTATCCGCAAATCTTCGCGTAAACCTGTAGAAATCTCCTGTTTTCAGGAGGGGAGGATGTCAAAAATATACTTCGCCAACGGCAAATTTTGATACCAAACATCCTGATTAAAATTAAGGTGCCACAAATATTTTCTAAATTTCATTTTTAGCTAAATATTAGCACCACCCTATTTTATCCACTTCAAACCTCGTAAATCTCTGAAAGCCTTCCTTTAGGAGCCGACTTCAACGCGATGCAAAATATATTAATAGCTCACTAGAACATAATGAGCAGCTCGTTTTGATTCACCTGCTTTTATCAGAACGCCAAGTTCAACCAACTCACTCACATCACGCAAAGCGGTATCGGTAGAACACTGTGCAATCTTTGCCCATTTACCTGTTGTGAGATTGCCATTAAACCCGTGCATCATCATGTTTAGCATTTTCATTTGGCGTTCATTTAACTTACCACTTGGCAGGCGATGACTTAAGTTAGCTAAATACACTACGCCTTTCAGCTCTTCATTCGCACTTTGCACTGCACGTGACAAACAACCTAAGAACCAAGTTAGCCAAGCTGTCACATCTAAAGTACCTTTTTGCGTTTGCTCTAAGCTATTGTAGTAGTCTTCACGCTC
>JAKQIT010000150.1 GCA_029556915.1 Pseudomonadota bacterium | reverse complement strand
TGGTGAGAGATTTGGGTTGCAAATCTGGCCTAGTGTTTAATCCGGCAACATCGCTAAGCTACTTAGATCACGTGATGGATAAAGTAGATATGGTGTTATTAATGTCTGTGAACCCTGGTTTTGGCGGCCAGAAGTTTATTCCAGAAACCTTGAATAAATTGCGTTTGGCACGCGCCAAAATTGATGCTTACACAAAGGCGACTGGGCGTGAGATTTGGCTGGAAGTGGATGGTGGTGTGAATGCGCAAAATATTGCGGAAATTGCCAAGGCGGGCGCGGATACATTTGTTGCGGGTAACGCGATATTTACGCAAGGCAAGGATACCGATAAAAATCGCTACAATACAATTGTGAGCGAATTGCGCGCTTCACTAGCTAGCGTTTAATCAATATCATAACTTCGCCACAACGCATCGTTTTTGCATGCGTATTTTTTGGCGATTTTGAGGATATTTTGTATGCATAAATGTCAAGGAATGATCAATATTGTAAAACTAAGTGCCAGTTGGTAAAGATATCTCCAGGGTTTTCAATGTCATCATTGAAATCTAAATATAGGACAATCTAGTTAAATATGAAGTAGAAAAAGAAAGTGGCGTGAATACCAGAGATCGTTTTACGGGTACGGTAATGCTATCTCAAACCCATCACATCTAGGTGCCATATACCTTATCAGCTGATGGTGACCCAGTAGATGTCTTGCTTTAGCACCCGTCTGTAGATTTCAAGGGTAAGTGGTACCTAGCCATCCATTGAGCATGTTGCTGATGTAAGATGAATCTGGGCGTCTTATATCAACCTGCTTTTAACTTTTAGGGATTCCACCTGCCAGATATTCTTAGCATATTCACCTATCGTTCTATCGCTTGAGAATTTAGCCATGCGCGCCACGTTCAATATGGCCCTTCTCGACCATTCCTCTTGGTCCTGATACACGCGGCCAACTTCATCTTGCATTGCGATATAACTCTCATAATCGGCCAACAGCAGATAATTGTCACCATTATTAAGCAAATTGTCGACAATCGCCTGGTAACGGTTAGGCTCTTCAACAGAGAAGAAGCCGGTTGCAATCATATCCAGCACTTCTTTCAGCTCTGAGTTTTGATTGTAATGATGACGCGGATTGTATGCACTCGCCTTAACATCAGCTACCTGTTGCGTAGTCAAGCCGAATATAAAGATATTTGCATCACCCACTTCCTCCTTAATCTCCACGTTGGCGCCATCCAGCGTGCCAATGGTTAATGCGCCATTTAGCGCCATCTTCATATTACCAGTACCGCTGGCCTCAGTGCCTGCAGTCGAAATCTGCTCGGACAGGTCGCTTCCGGGGAATAAAATCTCAGCGGCCGAAACCTCGTAATTCGGATAAAACACCACTTTGAGCTTGTCGCCGATGGCAGGATCCTCGTTTACAATCAACGCCACATCGTTAATTAAGCGAATGATGAGTTTGGCCATCCAGTAACCAGGCGCCGCCTTACCGCCAAATATCACCGTACGTGGCGTAATGCCTGTCTCGCCTCTGCGAATACGGTTGTACAGTGTAATCACGTGCAGCACGTTCAAAAGTTGGCGCTTATATTCATGAATACGTTTAATCTGCACATCAAACAAACTATTTGGGTTCACGGTAATATTGGTACGTGATTTGATTTTTTCAGCCAGCCGTTGTTTGTTAGCAAACTTCACTGCGCGAAACGCTTTTCCGAAATCCTTGTCATCCGCCAAAGGCGTCAATTTCACCAGCTGGGTTAAATCTTTTTGGAAGCCGTCGCCGATCGCCTTGCGGATCAAACCCGTCAAGCCAGGATTGGCTTGGTTTAACCAGCGCCGCGGCGTAATGCCGTTGGTCACGTTGGTGAATTTACTCGGGTAGATTTTATGGAAATCCGCAAACAAGGTCGTTTTCAGCAAATCACTATGCAATGCTGCCACGCCGTTCACAGTGTGACTGCCCACTACCGCCAGATGCGCCATACGAATGCGACGGCCGTGCGATTCATCAACAATTGACACACGATTAATTAAATCAATATCACCAGGGAAATGGTGATTGACCATGGTTACAAATCGATGATTAATTTCGTAGATGATTTCCAGATGTCTTGGCAACAAAGTGCCAAAAAGCCCTACAGACCAAGTCTCTAAAGCTTCTGGCATTAATGTATGGTTTGTGTAAGCAAAAATCTTGTTTACCAAGCCCCAGGCAAAATCCCAGTTCAAACGGTGCACATCCACCAATTGATGCATCATCTCGGCCACGCCAATTGCAGGGTGCGTATCGTTAAGTTGAATCGCGATCTTCTCCGGCAGCAGTTGCCAGTCTGCAGGTTTTTTCATTTCGTGCGCGCTTAAAAAGCGGCGCAGAATATCCTGGATTGAAGCTGACACAAAGAAATATTGCTGTTTCAAACGCAGCTCTTTACCTAATTCACAAACATCATTTGGATACAGAACTTTTGAAATATTCTCTGTGCTATTACGCTCTTCCACCGCACGTTCATAATTACCGTCGTTAAAATGGCGCAAATCGAACTCACGTGACGCCTTGGCTGACCACAACCGCAAACTGTTCACGGTTTCCGTACCATAACCCGGCACCGGCATATCGTAAGCCATGGCCACTACGTGCTCAGCATCCACCCAGTGATGTGTGATGCCGTGATTGTTTTCTGGCACTTGAATGACGCGCCCATAAAATTTGATTACGTAGGTCGATTCAGGTCGTTGAAATTCCCAAATATTGCCATAACGCAGCCAATTATCAGGATTTTCCACTTGCTGACCATGCTCTACTGCCTGTTTAAACATGCCGTATTCATATCGGATACCGTAGCCGGTTGCAGGAATATCCATCGTCGCCATCGAATCTAAAAAGCAGGCCGCCAAACGTCCCAAGCCGCCATTCCCCAGCGCTGCATCATGCTCTATTTCCGCAGTGCTTTCTAAATCACGCCCTAATGCACTCAATCCGTCGCTTAACTCTTCTTTCATGCCCAAATTCAGTGCAGCATTGGTGAGCATGCGTCCAATTAAAAACTCTAGAGATAAATAATATACACGCTTCGGGTCATGTTCATAATACGAATCAGCTGTTTTTACCCAGCGCTCAACCACATGGTCGCGCACCGTGTACGCAGCCGCATCATACCAATCGCGCGGCGTCGCAGCCTCACTGGTCTTGAATGTAGAAAAAATAAGATGGTTTTGTAAAGCTTGTTTAACGGGCGTAAGTTTAGGCAATACAACAGCTTTAGCTTTTAGCGCTTTCTTTGGCTTTGCTACTGAGCTTGCTACTGTTTTGATTTTGGTGGACGTTTTGGCTTGTGTTTTCATGGGGGACTTTGTTTCGAATAATCAATGAAAAATTTCTGCCCGCATTCTATCAATAAAATTAGCCGTATGATATGGGTTAAAAATAGTAGGTCATTATTATTTTGATAATGTGTACAGACTTGGGGGGTAATTGACTCAGTCGATAAACTACTATAAGTCATTAACCATAATGAAGTAATCCTATATTAAAGTGATCGAGCACATTGTTGAGCTCAGTCGGTTTAACCCGTAGCGTTTAAATAAACCGTATTGAAGCGATTGTTCCGCGCCCTAAAGGAACAGAACGTCTAGGCCGTACCAAAGTGGCACATGCTTTTACAGATGCTTGGTAATGACAAGTTGTGCGTCGTGACTGAATAAGAGTCGCATATTGGTATTTTTACCACAAACGCATCTTATTTCACATTTGTACTATAATTTCTTTAATTCATAAGGGACAAAAATGGACATTCGAACTATCAACACGCAGCCATTTAATGACCAAAAACCTGGCACTTCTGGCTTACGCAAGAAAGTTAAAGTTTTTCAGCAAGCACATTATTTAGAAAATTTTGTGCAAAGTATTTTTGATACCTTGGCTGAAGTAGAAGGAGTGCCAGCAGATGCTACGCTCACTGTTGGTGGCGATGGGCGCTATTACAATCGGCATGCGATTCAAACCGTTATCCAAATGGCGGCGGCGAATGGTTTTGCGCGCGTTTTAGTGGGGCAGGCGGGTATTTTATCTACGCCCGCGGCTTCTCATCTTATTCGAAAATACCATACTTTTGGCGGCATTATATTGTCTGCAAGCCATAACCAAGCTGGCCCACAGGGAGATTTTGGTATTAAATATAACATCAGAAATGGTGGCCCTGCGCAAGAAAAAATTACCGATGAGGTGTTTGC
>JAKQIT010000164.1 GCA_029556915.1 Pseudomonadota bacterium | reverse complement strand
GGAAAAGTATTTGCAAAGTGGTTGACTAGCTGAAAGTGTGGATTGGTAAAAGTCTTATTCGTGGTGTTGCAGGCTGATCTGCGAGGGTCAGCCATTTTTTTCTGACTAAAGCATTAGGTGGCGACAGGCAGCTATGCGGATAATTCTGCCAGTCAATTCATACGATTCAACAAATAATTTCAACCAATTTCAGTGATTCGTATTTAACTATTCAAAAAATAATAAATTGTATTTATCATAGAAATACATACTATATTCTACTTACATTAAATCAAGATTTATTATCAATGTGAAGCAACTTCCAACCCATAAAGCCTGAACACAACCCTTGGGTTAATCAACACTTCGGTTGCGATTTACCCAATGCACCGTGGCGTGCAGAAACTTACCCAACCTACCCTGCTCCATTTATCTACCTAGAGAACGGCCAACCAAAATGTGAGTTAGCACAATTTGGGTTAGTACCGCATTGGGCAGCAGATAAAAAGAAGTTTGGTTTGCGTACTTATAACGCGAGAAGTGAAACTGTGGCTGAGAAACCCAGTTATCGTAGCGCATGGAAAGAGCGTCGCTTTGGCCTAGCCATCATGGAAAGTTTCTATGAACCTAGCTGGGAAACCGGTAAAGCCATTCGCTGGCGCATTAAACGCACTGATTCTGAACCTGTTGCTGTGGCTTCAATATGGGAACGTTTTATCGATAAAGAAACAGGTGAGATTATCTTCTCGTTTTCAATGCTAACCATTAATGCTGAGGGTCACCCTGTTATGAAGCATTTTCATAAACCTGAAGATGAGAAACGTTCAATTGTAGTATTGAATGAAGCCAATTACTTACCCTGGTTACAGGCCAATCATGATCAAGCCAGAAGCTTGCTGCAATTAGCCCCTAGTGGCTTTCTAACGAGTGAATCTGCACCGCACTAATTCACCCGCAGTATTTCATCCCACTTACTCGTAAAGCTCGGACTCTTATTACCTTGTTTCATTTTCCAAGGGCGAGCAAAGCCTTCACTGGCTAGCTTAATTGCTTCTTTACCCATTTTCTTATTGATACTATCCATGGCTGACATTAAGGCATTGGATTTAGGTGATGTGGTCACTCGGCTAAATAAATCCGTTTGTACGCCCTCCATCGGCACTAATTCACTGAGCATGACACCTGCTTTCACATACTGATAATTGGGGCGATAGATTTGCTTTAAGCCCCACAAAGCCGCGTTAACTAACATCCGCGTATCTTGCGTTGGACTGGGTAAGGCGATAGTCATGGCATTACTGTAAAACGGTACATCTGGCTTAAAGGGACTGGTGGTAATAAACACTTGCACCGCACCTGCAAAACTCATTTGTTTGCGACATCGTCCAGCAGCACTACTCATGTATAGCGTGACTGACTGCGCAAGACTTTCATAATCAGTGACGGGATAACCAAAGCTACGTGAACTTAAGATTTGTTGTTTGGCTGGCGCGATGTCTTCCATCTCAATACATACTGTGCCATTGAGTTCGCGGATAGTTTTTTCCATTACTACGCTAAATTGTTTGCGTAATCTTTCGGGGCTAGCTCGCTTTAAGTCGAGTACTGTATTAAAACCCAAGGCTTGCAACTTAGGGGCGAGTTTACGACCCACACCCCAGATCTCGCCCACCTCAATTTGATTGAGTAGGTTATCTAAGTCATGCAGTGGCATGGTATTGAAGTTACACACGCTATTAAATTCTTTGCGCTTTTTTGCGCAATGATTCGCCAATTTTGAGAGGGTTTTTGTTGAGCCAATACCAACGCATACTGGTAAGCCGGTCCATTGCAAAATACGATGGCGCATTTGCTGACCATATTGAATAAGGTCTTTAGAGTTAAAGCTGGTTAAGTCTAAAAAAGATTCATCGATGGAATAGACTTCTTGTTGTGGACTAAAATCACGCAGGATGCTCATCACACGATTACTCATGTCAGCATACAAGGCGTAATTGGATGACATGGCCACAATGCCATGTTGCCTGGCAAGGTCTTTAAACTTAAACCAAGGGGCACCCATACCAATACCGAGGGCTTTCACTTCGTTACTGCGAGCAACGGCATAACCATCATTATTACTAAGGACAACAACAGGTTTGTGTTTAAGCTTAGGGTTAAATACTCGCTCACAACTGACATAGAAGTTATTTACGTCGATAAGTGCAATTTGGCGTGTGGCTGCTCTAGATAAAGCCGTCATGGTGTCGGAATTGGCAGAGGAAATGCTGTATTTAATTGACCGAGATACTTGAGGTGACTCCCACAGCCAGCATGACAGTCAGTGGCGCCAAAGTGCGGAATTAGCACTGTGCCTTGACCTTGTTGATTGACTTCGCATTCTGGTGCACTCCAGCGAGTTACCTGAGTTATTTCAACTTCGGGCGCACCAAGTAAATAGTCGATATGCCATTTTAATGTCTTCGTTTTAGAGAGGTGACGTTGCAAGCGTGCTTCTAAATTGCGCTTAGCGCTACCTGTATAGACATAATAGCCCGCGGGGAATTGGAACACCCCGAACTTGCCTATCTGGATGGTGCTGTCTTGTTTGACTTGAATGGTCAGTTGATAGGTAATGCAAGGCTGCATGATTTAGCTTTGATGCATTCAATTTACTTAAAACGTCTAAACGAACCGGTGACTACACCCCAAATTTCAAAGCTCATGCCATCTTTAATATCGATGGGGGAATATGCCCCTGTGGAATTGGCAGGGAGTAAGCGCGGGGAACCATCTTTTTTCTTGGCAAGCGATTTAATGGTGAATTCCCCATCGAGTACCGCTAAGACAATATCCCCGATAGATGCAATTTTAGAGCGATCTACAACAGCTTTATCGCCAGGCATTAGGCCCACATCAATCATCGATTGGCCTTGTATGGTGACAAAAAAAGTGGCATCTTTTTGGTCAATGAGAAATTCACTAGGGTCTAAGCGTTTTTCTACATGTTCTTCGGCTGGCGATGGAAAGCCTGCGGATACTTTGGATGAATATAGCGGCAGCAGAACTGGTTGACTCAGCAATTTAGGCCACTCAAAATCCGAGACAACATCTAAACTATTCGCTAATTTTCTGCGCTGATAAGCCGCTAAAAAATCTTTAATGATGGGTTCTTGACTAGCTGGTACTCTTAATGCCGTTGTAGGTTCTAAGAATTTACCTGTTCCAGTTTTTCTGCCACCACCAGGTTTGTTTTTACGACTTGCAATTATAGTTAGCTTTTCCATGATAATTATTGTACAGAAATTATTATGGAAATTCTGCTACTTAAATAAATATAATTTCAGATGCCACATTTAGAGCCAAAGTTGGCGATAATGAGTGTCATTGAAAACACTAAAAGACCTAAACTTGACTATTCATTAACAGCTTTTGCAATTGATTCTTATTAGGATAACTCTTTACTTCATAGCGTTCCGGTGTGTAACCTTTTCCTGCCTTTTGCACTTTCACATTATACTTTTTAACCCTTTTTATTTTCTATTGACTGTTTTTCAATTTGGTGAGTCTCGCCTGTGCGGCGAGTACCAAATTTATAAATCTTAGCTACCTAATATTTAGCTCACTAACACCACCCCCGCCCGAGAGGACGGTGGCAACCCCCGTGAGGGGGTTTCTACCGGCCAGATTAGAAAACTTAAAGAAAGAAACCACCCTATCCTGCTTTCATCTGTAACTAATCCATAACAATAATATTGTGAAATTATTCGCGGTTAAAATATAGTTTTTATTTAAACCAAATTATTATAAAATGTCACTTTTATTTATAGGAAAAGTGTCACTGTTGGTGCCACTGATTCGACACAAATTCGACAAGTATTTTTAGCCAGAAGCCTTATGTTTATTGGGTTCTAGCCATATGACTGCAAAAAAGCGTCCCCTCCCCGTGGGGACGCCAGCTTAACACCTCTATTATTACCAATACGGTGAGTTAGAGTGATACTAAAGTAGGCAGCATCAATCACTATAGATTCAATCAATTTAGGCACCATCTCTTTGATGATGTTCTGTTTTTTTTCATTCTAAAGATCTTCGATTATTTCTCTTAGCGTTGCTTTAACGTCTGTAGCTCCTCCAGAACAATTAATTTTTATGGTACGTAAATTGCTTTAACGGTAATACGATTAACATTTACGGACTTTATGTCACTTTTACCCTTCGGCTATTTGTTTCAGATACTTTCGCCATCCTCCTGAATGCGTAATATCGGTGGCATTTAATGTTGCATAGTGCTCACATAAGAATCCATTCACGGTACGGCCATCGACTAACATTAATGTGCCAAAACCTAGTGGTGCATGCACGCCTGATATAAATGTACCGTAATTTTCAATTGGCAATTGCCATACTTCCAGTGTTATTGCGGCACCCCCATCAACAACACGTATTAGACCTGGACGCATTGGAATTAATCCGTTTAATTTATATAACTTGTAATCTGGTGAAGTGGTGGTTTCTTCAAGAAAGGAGCCACCTAAACTAGTTAACTGTGCATTCAGCGGCAAGCCTTTCATATGTGCTCCACAGACGGCTACATTGATAAATTTTACTTTGTTGGTCATATATGCTTGCTTCTATTCTAATGATCGATTGGTATTACTTGATAGGCGGCAAGCCAGTTGCGCCTAATGTTTTTAGAAAGTGATTTTGCAGCTTAGCAGCTAATGCTAGCAGTTGTTTGTCATTGAAAGCTGGTGCACAAATGGTCACCCCAAAGGGTAATCCATCTCCTTGAAAACTTGTTGGCACGGCGGTTGCTGACAAATCAAGCAGGTTCATAAAGTTAGTGTAATAGCCTAAATTTGAGTTACACAGTACTGGGTCTGCGTTGACTTCTTCAATGGTGTAAATCGTACCAGCTGTTGGAGTAACGATAATATCCACACTATCCCAAGCTGCCTCTGCTTTGCGCTGTAATGCTTTTAGTTTGTAATGTGAAACATAGGTATCTGCTGCACTAAATTTTGTAGCACCAGCAATAATTTGTTTAGTCACTGGGAATATAGCATCAGGCTTTGTTTCAAAAAACTCTCGAATCGCCGCATATCGTTCTGCCACCCAAGGACCCTCATAGAGCAAGCGTGCTGTTTCTAAAAACGGCTCAAAATCTAACTCTACCGCTTTACCCCCTAAAGATTCTAATTGTTGAATTGCTTGCTTAAATAATGCTGGAGTTTCAGTATTATCAAAAAATGCTAATTGCTCAGTTTTAGGTACGCCAAAGGAAAAACTACTATTACTAAAGGTATTGAGTTTAATCGTTTCTTTACGTGAATATGCATCTTCTACATCATAACCCTGTGCACTTTCAAGTACTTTAGCAGCATCCTCAGCAGTGAGTGCAAAAATGGAAACACAATCAAGTGTTCGGCAAGCTGGTACAACTCCTCTGGTGCTTATCAAGCCGCAACTAGGTTTATGGCCGACTAGGTTATTGAATGACGCGGGCACACGACCAGAGCCGGCGGTGTCGGTACCTAAACTGAAACTTGCCATACCAAGTGCTACTGAAACTGCTGATCCTGCGCTTGATCCACCCGAAATGTATTCAGGATTAAAGCTATTTTGACAGGCACCATAAGGCGAGCGGGTGCCAACTAAGCCTGTGGCGAATTGATCTAGATTAGTTTTGCCGACAGGAATCGCCCCTGCATCAATCAGTTTCTGAACCACAGTAGCACTTTTACTTGGCGTGTATCCATACTCTGGACAGCCTGCAGTAGTTGGTATGTCAGCCAAATCAATGTTGTCTTTAATCGCAAATGGTATGCCATATAAAGGTAAATCTGAGACAGTTTTTCCTTCCAAGTTTTTAGCGAACGTTAGCATTTCATCCAATGTTAAGCGCCTAATCCAAATATGACGGCTATTATCACTACCGATTTCAGCATCTAACTGCTTTACTAAATCTGATGGCGTTAGCGCGCCTGAAAGATACATGTTGCGTAAGTATTTGATTTGTAAGTTCATTTATTCATTCCTCTGCAATTACGATTAGGTTTTGACCAGCTGAGACTGACATGCCTTCAGTGCATAAGACTTTAGTTATCTTGCCAGCAGTCGTTACCGTAACGGCAATTTCCATTTTCATAGATTCCACAATCGCGACTTCATCGCCCACTTGCACCAAGTCGCCCTCTTTCAGCTTAATTTTCCATAAGTTGCCTGCAACATGCGAGGCAATGGCGCGACTGCCTGCCGGAATTTCCAATGTGCTTGCTGCGTCTGCAGCCTCAGTCTCATTACTGTAATTGGCCTGTCCACTGGCAATCCAACGTTCACGTTCTGCAACAAAAGAATTTTGCTGCTTAGTTTTAAACGCATTAATCGATTCAGCCTCATTACTTAAAAACTTGTTATAGTCTTTGAGACGGAATGTTTGCTCTTCAATTTTTAGTTTGAATTTTCCATGTAAAAAATCCTCCCGCATTTGTAAAAGTTCTTCTGCGGCTACTGGATAAAAACGAATTTGATCAAAGAAGCTTAATAGCCAAGGTTTATCATCGACAAAGTCTTTGGTATGGTTCCAGCGGTTCCACATTTGTATGGTTCGACCGACAAACTGATATCCACCAGGGCCTTCCATGCCATAAACACACATGTAAGCACCACCTATACCCACAGCATTTTCTGGTGTCCAAGTACGTGCTGGGTTGTATTTTGTGGTCACTAAACGATGGCGAGGGTCGACAGGTGTTGCGACTGGTGCGCCTAGATAAACATCGCCTAAGCCTAGGGTTAAGTAACTAGCATTAAAGACAATGTCTTTCACTTGTTGAATTGAGTCTAAACCGTTAATGCGGCGAATAAACTCAATATTGCTAGCATGGCCATCAACCATTTCACACCAAGGGGCATCTTTGCGCACAGATTGCATATATTTTTCAATCGCTAATTGTGTCGCGATATCATCCCAAGAGAGTGGCAAATGCACGACGCGTGTGGGCACTTCCATTTCATCAACACTAGGCAATTCAGACTCGCCTTTTTGCAAAATTTGAATTAGCTGTTTGACAGGTAATACCAAACTTTCAAAATGCACCTGTAATGAACGAATTCCTGGCGTAAGGTCGATGATGCCTTTGATTTTCTGTGATTCTAACCATTGCATAAGCGCATGCACGCGGAATCTTAAATTCAGATCCAGCACTAACTCACCGTATTCAATCAAAAGATATTTATCTCCAGATTGCCTATAAACAACTTTTATTTGATCCACAGTTTCGGCTATTTCAGCCAGAATCGGACTGTGTTGGACTGTTGCATTTTCGACCAAGTTTACTGGTTCTCCAGCAAGGTTTGCAATTAAGTTGTTTTGCGTTAGTTCATAGCTCGCAGCATCTTCCCGAGTCACTTTGATAAAGCGTACTTTATCGCCAGCTTTAAGCTGCCCCATTTTCCATAGCTCAGCTTGAACGATGGTTGCAGGACAAACAAAGCCACCCAAGCTAGGCCCATCCGGGCCTAAAATTACCGGCATATCTCCAGTGAAATCTACCGCACCAATCGCGTAAGCGTTATCGTGAATATTGGATGGATGCAACCCAGCTTCCCCACCATCTATACGCGCCCATTGAGGTTTAGGGCCAATCAAACGAATGCCTGTGCTATTAGAGTTGTAATGCACTTCCCAATTGGTAGAGAAGAACATCGTGATGTCATCATTAGTAAAGAAATCAGGCGCTCCATGTGGGCCGTATAGCACGCCGATTTCCCAATAATTACCGTAACTGGGTTGCAGTGCTTGCGGTAAAACTTTTGGATTGTACTCTGTGGCTAGCGCTGGAATATGCAACACATCGCCCACACGCAAGGTTCGGCCTCCATGTCCGCCAAATTGTCCTAAAGTAAAGGTAGATTTACTGCCTAAATAATCAGGCACATCAAAACCACCAATTACTGCCAAATAAGTTCGGCAGCCAGCATCATGCACTTTGCCTAGTTTTAAGACGCTGCCTGCTTTAATGTGATGCGACTGCCACATTAAAATCGGCACGCCATCCAAGGTGGCGTCAATTGGCGCACCTGTAATGGCAATCACAGAATCGGTATTAAATTTAAGTTTTGGGCCAATAAGTGTTATTTCTAATGCGGCAACACCTTCGGCGTTACCGACTAATTTATTCGCAAATCTAAATGCCAAATGGTCCATAGGCCCAGAAGGTGGCACGCCAACTGCCCAATAGCCAATACGGCCTGGGTAATCTTGTATGGTCGTCATCACGCCACCATCTTGCACGTCTATGGTGTGTGGTTTATAAGTAAAGTTATTTAAATATCGCGTTATTTGCTTGCCTGCAGGAAAAACGCTATCCATCAATACTTGGCGTAGATACTCCAAGTTGGTTTCGATACCGTATAAAGACGTTTCTTCTAAGGCGCTACGCATTTTAGCTACTGCTTTATCTCTATCTGACGCATGAACCAATACTTTGGCAATCAGAGGGTCATAAAATGGCGAAACATCACTACCCGTTTCAACCCATGTGTCGTTACGTGCTGCGGATGAAAACTTAACCTCAGTCAACACACCACTGGATGGCTGAAAGTTTTTGTTGGGATCTTCTGCATATAAACGCACTTGAATGGCATGACCTGAAGGATTGTGTGTGTAAGCATTCAGCGTATTTGTTTCGCCTGCGGCGATACGTATCATCCACTCGACTAAATCAACGCCAGTGGACAACTCAGTGACACCATGCTCTACTTGCAAACGCGTGTTTACTTCCAAAAAGTAGAACTGACCTGAGTCGTTATCGTAAACAAACTCAACCGTACCTGCAGAACGATAATTTAGCGCACTGCCTAACTTAACAGCAGTGGCCGATAGTGCTTTCCTTACATCTTCTGTGATATGCGGCGCAGGGGTTTCTTCAATTACTTTTTGATTTCGGCGCTGTACAGAACAGTCACGTTCACCCAAAGCAATGACCTTACCAAGACCATTACCAAAGATCTGCACCTCAATATGACGCGCTGCTTGCACAAATTTTTCTAAATAAATACCTGTTTCTTTAAAGTTAGCTCGGGATAATCGTTGTACAGATTCAAACGCAGCGTTGAGCTCATCTGCGCTCCAAATAAGCTGCATGCCAATACCACCGCCACCTGCAGTGCTTTTAAGCATCACAGGGTAACCAATTTCTTTTGCATTAAGATGTGCATCTTCAACGCTGGCTAATAACCCAGTACCTGGCAATAAGGGCACTCCATTTTTTTCTGCGAGTTCCCGTGCGGTATGTTTTAAACCAAAATCCCGCATTTGCTTGGGCGTTGGGCCAATGAATGCGATACCGTTCGCTTCGCACTTCTCAGCAAAGTCTGCGTTTTCTGATAAAAATCCATATCCAGGATGAATCGCTTCCGCACCAGTTTCGATGGCCTCTTGGAGAATTTTGTCAGCATTGAGGTAGCTTTCAGCCGCCGACGCAGGGCCTATGCAAACTGCTTCGTCTGCATCTAATACATGACGTGCGCCTGAATCTGGCTGGGAATACACGGCAACTGATTGAATACCCATTTTTTTGAGTGTACGAATCACGCGGCAAGCAATCTCTCCGCGGTTAGCTATTAGGACTTTTTTAAACATTTTCACCTTTTGGCAGGTCGTCCCGCATCTTATTTTTGTTCGGCAGGCCGTCCTGACAAACTGGCTTATGCATTCCACACCAACAACTGAACAGGTGTAGGGTTGTACGCATTGCATGGGTTGTTGAGCTGCGGGCAGTTAGAAATCAACACAACCACATCCATTTCAGCACGCATTTCTACATATTTTCCAGCACCAGAAATCCCATCAGCAAAACTCAATCTACCATCAGAGGTCACGGGTACATTCATAAAAAAGTTGATGTTTGCGGTGATGTCGCGTTTACTCATATTCCGGTGCGTCGCACAACCACAATGGTTGAGGGCATGCATGAAACTATCGCGGCAACTATGCATAGAACGTTTATCAAGTGCATAGCGCACGGTGTTGCTCTCTGAAGCGCATGCGCCACCCAAGGTGTCATGGCGTCCGCATGTGTCCGCAATAATTGTTAGCATGGGATTACCTTCATTTGAGTACAACACAGACCCCGTAGTCAGATACAACTTGCCCTGACGGGAAATCGTGTCTACTGCGCTATATCGTTCTTCAGAATCCGTGGCACTATAAAACAAAGTATCAACAGCTTGATTGCCTTCTAAATCAAGAATGCGAAAGGTTTGACCTTTTTTAACTTCAGCCATCCATGGGTCACCTGCGTTACATATTTCACTCAATACCGCATCTTTGGGGTCTAAATTACTTTCAAACAAGTGGGTCATAAATAGTATCTTTCTGTGTTGATGAAACCACGGCCATTTTGTATACAAGATAGACGACATACATCATCAGCTTCAGCAAGGCCAATATGCCAAGCAGATAACTTCACTGCCGCTGGTTGATAATTGGTTATGCTATCAAGTGGATGTGGCGCAGTAGATAACACTAATAACACGTTCATATCAAAACGCACATCAACAAAATCACCTGCTTTGCTATTTGCTTCAACAAAGCTTAAACTTCCTGCCTCATCAGGGATCACTTTGCTAAAGAAGTTCACATTCGCAACCAAGTCGCGTTTACTTAGACCATATTTTGCGAGCTCAACTAACAAGCCGTCTTTGCCATTTCGGTGCATAGCATTGCGGTGTGTTTGGAATGTGGCTTTGCCATATTTGGCTTCTATCATGCCAGCATCGGTGATGCCGCAGATAGTGTCGTGCCAACCGACTTTGTCATTAATAATGGAGCACATGACACGCCCCATGTCGGAATAGCAGACATTACCTGTAGTTAAAAAAGCAGTATGCTGCGCTTTTAAAGTATCAGGCATGTTGTAGCGCTCTAGCTTGTTCTCTGGGTTATAAAATAATGCAGATAAGTTGGCACCGCCCTCCATGTCAGAAATGCGGAGTGCTGTACCGCGGCGTATCAGGCCTGACCAGTGATTTCCACCAGGTATAATCTCTTCCCAAAGCAAATTATTTGTATTAAATTGATTCATATTTCCTCTTAGAACATGTGGCTATAGCGGCTGATTTCCCATTGGCTAACTGATTGGTGATACGCTTCCCATTCTTCTGTTTTGTATTTGATGAACTCATCACTTAAGCCTTTACCTAAGGTTTTTTCTACCAGCGGATCAGCCGCAAACGCCTTCACAGCCTCTTGCAAGGTTTGTGGTAAAAAGCTGATACCGCGTTTTGCGCGCTCTTCCTCAGTCATTTCATACAAGTTATCTTCATTCGGTTTGCCTGGATCTAAACCCTCCTTAATTCCCTCCAGACCTGCTGCAAGAGCTAAAGTGGCAGCTAAGTATGGATTTACAGCGCCATCTGCATTGCGGGATTCGCAACGCCCTCCACCCATTGGTACGCGCACAGAATTGGTGCGATTGTTTGAGCCAAAAGAATTAAACACTGGCGCCCAGCTAAAGTAGTTCATTGCACCACGACGAACCAGGCGTTTATAGCTATTCACCGTCGGTGCAAAAGTAGCACAAAGCGCTGGGCCGTGTTTTAAAATTCCCGCAATAAATTGGTAACCTAATGGGGTTAAACCTAAACCTCTTGGGTCATCTTTTGGGTCGCAAGCAAATAGATTTTTGCCAGTTTTAAGGTCATAAAGCGACATATTAAAATGCGCACCTGTACCCGTTTTGTTCGCGAAGGGTTTTGGCATAGTGGTTGCCACTAAGCCTTCTTCTTTGGCATAGTGTTTTGCCATATAACGGAAAAAAGTAAAGCGATCGCACATAGTCAGTGCATCGCTGTAGTTAAAATCAAACTCAAATTGGCTATTGCCATCTTCATGGTCAAAGGAATACAAATCCCAACCTAAACCATTTATGGCTGTGGCCATTTTATCTAGCCAAGTAAAGTTATCCATAAAGGTGCTCACGTCATACGCTGCTTTACCTAACTTATCATCAGGATTATGAATACTCAAACTTCCATCAACATTTTGTTTGAATAAATATATTTCGCATTCAATGCCTAAATTCATCCCAAAACCCATTTTTGCAGCTTCTGCCAGCACGTTTTTAAGTGCCACGCGAGTATTTAATGGATAAGGCTTACCTTGAAAATGATTATCTGCTGGCATCCACGCTACTTTTGGTTCCCAGGGCAGTTGGATAATATGGTCTAAATCTGGAACAGAAGTAATTTCGTCATCACTTGGCCCATGTCCCAGACCATCCAATGCATAAGCTGTGTACCTTTCTGAACCACCTGACATTTGTGGCAAATGGTCAATTGGTACTACTTTCGCTTTGGGAATGCCGTGAATATCAACATATGCACCTATGCAGTATTTCACCCCTTTATCTTTTAATACTTGCTCAATCACTTTAACTTCTGCTGCTGTTTTCATGGCTTGCTGTCCTTATTAATCAATCGCTAAACTTATCGAAATATGAATACTCCAAAGGAGGATTCTCATGCATGCCTTTAGTTACTAAACTGCTTAAATCCTCTACCATCCAAGCAAACCATTCTTCACCTTTCTTCTTACTCGAAATGCTTGGGGTGCCTGTCACCCCATTTAAACTCGTTCTATTGACTGGGTGAGAAAACACCAAGCCTTCTGTACGATCAGGGTCATCTGCCATTTTTAATTTTTCTGAACGCACCATGTAAGGCGCGGTTGCTAACATGAGTGAAGTTTCACCATCGTTGGCGTGCCAGTCATCACCATCAGCATGCTGAAATTCCTTGGCACGTTTACTTAAATGCGCGGTATTGATGACTGCAATCATCATGTCATCATGACTTGCACGTAACATTTCTAAAGCGCAACGCAAAGGAGCTGCATTGGTGACGTGTGCGTTCACAATAAACAACCGCCGGACGCCACTATGGTACGCCCAGTCCCCAATATCTTTAATCATGTTGATTAAAGTAATAGGCTGAAGCGCAATGGTGCCTGGCCAACGCTGACTGTGGCCTATCGAGCAACCATAGGGCATTGTAGGGAGCATTGGTACATTGGTTTTTTCTGCTACCGCCTTACACAGCACATCCGCTAGGACATAATCCATGCCGCAACCCATATGTGGGCCGTGCTGCTCAGTTGCTCCGATTGGCAAAATCGCAGAAAAGTTTGCTACTCTTAACTTTGCTGGGATTTCGTCCCAAGTTATTTTTGACCATTCCATTTCCATCTCATTACTCCACGTTGTCAGCTACGTTTACAAAACGAATCATGCGCTGTTGAATGGGAATCTCATTTAGCTCCGTTACCTCTTGCGGATGAATAAGCGCCTCCAATCTCGCCTTTGTTGCTAAAAACTCAGGGGAATTAGTTTGGGTTAAATTGCGTGGACGTGGCACGGGTACTTCTATTAGCTCCATCACTTCGCCCGGGTGCGCTTTTAATACCAAAACACGGTCAGCTAAAAAAATAGCTTCGTCAAGATCGTGCGTAATAAAGACAATAGTGATATCGATATTGCGCCAAATTTCAAGCAAATGCGCTTGCATTTTGGCACGCGTTTGCGCGTCTAGAGCGCCAAAGGGTTCATCCATTAATAGAATTCGTGGTTGATTCACCAGTGCGCGCGCAATCGCCACGCGTTGCTTCATGCCACCTGAAAGTTCATGTGGAAATGCATTGGCAAATTTTTCCAAACCAACCAACTCCAGCCACAACTCCGCTTCACGACCAGCTTCAGCGGATCCAATACTATTCATTTCTAAACCAAACATGACGTTTTGTTTGACTGTGCGCCATGGAAACAATGTGTAACCTTGGAACACCATACCACGGTCGCGGCCTGGACCTTCAATGGGTTTGCCATCAAGTAAAACCTCACCGCCAGAATAACTTTCTAACCCTGCTAAAATACGTGCAAGTGTTGATTTGCCACAACCTGATGGGCCGATGATGCAAACAAACTCACGCTTATGAGTTTTAAAGCTCACATTTTTAAGCGCAATTGTTTCGCCTTTATTGGTTTTATAAACTTTATCTAGATTTTTTACTTCTAAAATAACTTCGCGATTTTTTAGTTTATCAAAGCGTGTCTTCACTTCAGCCGACTGATGTAAATAACTAGCCAAGGTACTTTTTGTTGATTTATCTATCATGATTGATCCAAACTACACTTTATTGGCTGGCCTATCCCAGCGAAACATACGTCTACCTAACCAAGCTAAAAATAAATCTGTACCCAAGCCAATAAAACCAATAATGAATATTGCAGCATATACATTTTCAAAATGCTGATAGCGCGCTTGTTGAGTAATAAATAAAGTAATGCCTGACGATGTCCCTATTAACTCCGCCACAATCAAATAAGTCCAAGCCCATCCCAATAGAATGCGCATATCTAGGTACAAGTTTGGCAAAATTCCAGGGATCACTACATGATGTAATAGCTTCCATTTACTGGTGCCCAAGGTCATGGCAGCCTCTATAAGAGAATAATCAAGCTTACATGTGGTGTTACTGATAACCAAAACCTGCTGAAAAAATGTACCAATGACAATTATTGCAATTTTAGGTCCATCATAAATGCCTAGAACGGCTACCATCAGTGCGCCAAATGCAGGTGCTGGTAAATAGCGAAAAAACTCAATAAAGGGCTCAAATAGTCGAGCGACCACACTATATGTACCGCATAAAATTCCCAACGGCACACCGAACAGCGATGAAATAACAAATCCCCAAAAAATGACTTTAATACTTTGCCATAAACTTTCGTGCATCCACAAACCATCCTTTTGGGCAGGTGGTGTAGTAAAAGCAGTGTAAAATGCTTTTGCTACTTCATGTGGGGCAGGTAAATAAATAGGATTGGCTGGAATGCCTTGCGGCACTTTCTTACCATTGCTCTGCATATTTTCAAACTCTTCTTTAAAAATCGTCTTTTCAATACGCATGCCTTCTTGAAAGTAATCCACATCGCCAATATTTTCTACTAACACTAATGGATGCCAAATAAAGGGCAGATAACTCACTGCACACCAAATCAAAATGGGAAGTAAAAATGAAGCCCAACCAATGATGGTACGACGTTCTTTTGATAGCTCTTGACGAACGCCAAACCAACCTGACAATAAAGAAAATGACTTCATTTTTAATCCCATATTTATTTAATTACTTGTAAAGTACTGGATCAATATAGTTACTGATATCTTGCGGCTCTTTATAAATGGCGTTTTTCACATTAAAGTTATCTGCATTTTTTGTTGAGCCCCAAAGAGATTTCAAGCCATCAGCCTTCACGTAAGCTGCTTTGCCTTCGGCTACTGATAATAAGCGCGTGCCTTTCATGAATTTTTTGTATTCAGCAGGTGTTAAACCGTCCCGGGCTGACATAATTTTGACGGCATCCGCCTGTGTTTTTGGGTCGTTGATATAAGTCACAACTTTACCCCACACGCCTATCAATTTTTTCCAATCCTCTTTACGGCTAGATAAGCTTGCCGGACTTACAGTTAGAACGTCATAAATCAAACCTGGTGATTGTGCTGAGGTATAAATGGGTTTTGAACCTGGCACAAGCTTTAAAGCTTGGCTTGCACTTGGCTCAAAGACACCAATTGCAGCCAAATCACCCGCAGCTAAAGCTTGTGGAGTGTCATTAATCTTAACGTTTACTAACGTGATATCAGACTCTTTCATGCCTGCTTTTTCTAAGCCATCGAGTAGTAAAAGATGGTCAACAATCCCCAGCTCTGTCCCTACTTTTTTACCTTTTAAATCTTTAATACTTTTAACGCCTGGCTTACCAATAATCATATCGTTACCGTTTGAGTAATCAGTAATCAATATCATGGTATTTTTAGCACCTCCTGAACCTACCACTAATGCATCCCCATTGGTGACGAACACCCCGTCGACTTTACCTGCTGCAAAAGCTTCCATCGAAGCCCCGTAGTCAAACCAGTCAAATTTAATATCAAGGCCGGCTTCTTTAAACCAACCTTTATCAATCGCCACTTGCCATGCCACAAAACCTGGCCAATCACTGTAAGCAACTTTAAGAGGTTCGGCTGCATGACTCGTGTTACTAAAAGCAAAAGTCATAGATAGTGATGCGGTAAGGATGAGCTTCTTGAAACTGGAAACTTTCGTATTGAAAAACATGATTAATCTCCTAAAAAATGAATACAACTTAAAAATAAAACAACAACGATTAACAGATTTAATACTTAAAACTAACTTAATTTAATTTGCTTTCCTTCTCTGAATGGAAATGTGGAGTGGGTAATGTAGCCATGATCTTCATCAGTGATTTCGCCAAACGAAATCTCAAAATCTAACCAATCTAAAATCACATCTTTACTTGGCTCAAAAGTATTAATTGCTGCAGATAGGCTGACAGCCTTGGGTAATTGTGTGTTGCGTGGTCTTACGTATGCAAATGTGCTGTTTGCGATGAATAACCTAGCTGGAACATTTTTGGTGTGCCTGTTCTCACCAGTCGTTTGTTTTACACTTAGTTTAAGATGAGAGTCGGGCACCTTTTCCCATATCTCTTGATAATTAGTATCTATGCCAGTTTCAAACAGAATGTTATCGGTTTCAAATTTTATTTTACCAATATCGCGCTGTCCATTAGATGGCTGAAAATCATGCTCCCGTATCCACTTTGTAATATTGCCGTTAACTTCAGTAATGCCGGTAAAGCCCTGTTGAGTGGCAAGCCAACTTAGTTGCTCAAAAGAGCATTCATCTAGGTGATTAATCGTATTGAAAGCTGGACGAGCCGCTGGAATTCTAATGTCTACGTGATATAGCGCTGTTTGTAACCATAATACAAACGTTGAGGTGTCCGCCACGTCCATTTCCTGAAGTAAAGTGCGGCGCCAAATGCCCAAGTAAGGTTGAGGAATGTTAGTCAGACTCATTCGACACAACCTAAACAATTCGTTGGATTTTTTTCTACATCACTTAAAAATGTGACATGACAAAATGTTGCAATGGAAATATAAGCTAGAATAAGTATGAAAAATCGCGATGTAGCCATCAGCGTTAAGGGTATATTTGCCCAATGTTCTATTTTTAATAATCTAATTTTTTTCATCATAGTCTCTGCAACGGAATAAATATAAGAAGGCGGCATTTAATAAATGCAGTCTCCCGGGTTTTTATCCCTCCGTGTAGCCAACTATTGATGGCCGACAACTCTTGGTCCAGACTTTTCACAACATGAAAACGGAACCCTAGATGTCATTTCGATACTTTTGCGAATATAAAATTTCTCGCCTTCTCGTTTAACTACTAATAAGCATATTGCATGCCAAAACAAAAAATAGTTGAATTAACTTTATAAATCATATTGTTATGTAAATTTAATAAAATTATTTTTGAGCATTTAAATTTAATTCGCACTAGGATGGTGCGAAATATTAAGCGATACCCAAATAATCATGCGCTTATACTAGACAGCCTTCTTTTCTAAAGCTTCTATCAAGGTAGCCGCAATAATCAAGGCTCCTCCAATATATTCTTTCATCTCTAATATTTCCCCGCCAATCAACGTGGCGGAAATAATTGCTACAAATAATTCTGTAACTTGCAATATTGAAGCTCTACTCGCTTCAATGTTTGCAAGTCCATAAGTGCAAAATAGAGTTGCTCCAAACAACCAAACAAAAGCAAAACAAGCCAATAGTCCCCATGTTATTAAACCTATCTCTGGCATAGGGACAGGCACAAAATAACTTGCTAAAGCTGCTAAAGGTGGGCAAAAAATGAAGGGTATAAATGATCGACTAGCCATGGGAATTTTGACGGCCTTTTTATTTACTACGCCGGTGGCAGATAAGCATAACCCTGCGATTAAGGCCATCAAGTCAACCATGGAAAATGGCTGACTTAAAATAGCGCTACCACCCATGATAATAAATACTCCCGCGAGTGAAAGTGCAATAGCAATGCAACGTTGTTTAGTTAACTTTTCACCAAGTATCAAAACTCCACCTAACGCACCCCACGCAGGCAGTAAATAAAATAAAAGCATGACACGCACAACCTCGCCTTTAATAAGTGCTGTAGTAAAGGTGATGTTGGCTATAGCAAAGAAGAATCCAATAAGCAATAACAGTAGCCATTCTTCATGCCAGAGTTTTCGCTGCCTCCATACTATAGGTAACGCTACGATACCTACCATCGCATAGGCAGTTAATCCCATTAGGTTTCCTGTGAGGCCTGCTTGAGCAAAAAATTTTAAAGGCCACCAAAGTAGGCCCCAAAATACCGCCCCAATAAGAATAGAAGCAACAGGTAAATTTTTACTGTCGCCACTAATATGTAAAGCACTCCTCAACCTTAAAAAATAGTTACCCATATTGATTTTTAAATCATTTCCAGAAAGTTATCCATTTAAGGCTTTAAAAAATTAAAGTTATTTATATCTGATAGTTAAATATATTTAGCTGGGCGATTTGTTGAGGGCTTTATTTAGTTTGGCCTCTTGACCAAAACTTGCCACTGGCTTTGAGCCTTTAGGAAGAGCCAATTTGCCAATGGCAAGTTGTTGCATGAGATAGTTAAATGTTTGAGCAGTTTGTGCATATAAGTGAGCCCCTGCATCAATAGCTGGATATTGCTGACAAACTTGATCTGAAGCTAATGGCGCTAAAGGAGCAACTTTTGTGTGGTAATCACAAGCGATAAATAAAGGGAAAGCATAGCGTTCTTCACTAACTTTACGCACTCGATGCGTTGTTGCGACAAAAGCACCACCTGTCCATATTTCTAACATATCCCCTATGTTGACAATAAATGCGTCCTTGATAGGGGGTGCATCTATCCACTCGCCCTTAGCATTCATCACCTCTAAGCCTGGGGCGGTTGAAAACAAAATGGTGAAGCACTCGTAATCAGTATGGGCTCCAATGCCGCGACCATCTTTACAAGCTGGGTCGTAAGGGTAATGGATTAGCCTTAGTTGACTTGTCGGCTTTTTAAGAAACGTATCGAAGTAATCTTCAGGTAAATCTAGTGCAAGTGCAAAAGCATGAAATAAAATTCGACCTAGCGCCATGACTTCTGCATAGTAGTAGCTCACCTCCTCTTTGAAGCTTTCTAAATTAGGCCATACATTTGGCCCATGCATTGGCGTCCCTGCCAACACTTCATCATCGTCTAAAGCTAAATCCAATCCTATATCAAAAGCTTCTTTTTTATCTTTAATATCAGGGTCATAGATTTCCTCTCCCTCTGGCACGTAACCTCTGTGTGCAATTGAATTACCAATGTAATTTTGCATTTTTTCTGTAAGTGGCTGCGCATAAAAGCTTTTTGCTTGATTGATGAGCGCTAATCTCAGCGAACTTTCAATCCTATGCCCAGTAATATAAAAAAAACCTGACTGCCTCGCAGCGTCTCCTAGTTGCTCAGCAGCTTTCTTTTTGATGCTCAGATTCTCGCTATACATTCCAGAAATATCAATCACTGGCAAATGATCGAAGTCGCCACGTATGCTCATCTATAAAACTCCGGAAATTGTTTTAAACTTCGCCAAAAATTCATGTCATGGTTAGGCCAGAGTAGCGCGTTTTCTTTTTTTGCTAACGCTTTTAATTTACGAATGCTTGCTATGGCAAGTTCAGTTTGAAATTGCCAGCAGTTGCCGGGGGCAATTTCTTCAATGATATTTTCTGTTAAGTCTGCTGCATCGCCGGCAAGGATAATCGGCTGCCCCTTGGGTAACTCTATCCATAAAGACATATGACCTGCCGTGTGACCTGGTGAGGATACTGCACGAACTCCATGCACTAAATCATATTCCCCGCGTTTTACCTTCCAGTGAGCGCTGGGAATTATTTCATTATCGAAATAAGCTAAATCATCAATGGAACTTGCAGCGGCCAATTCATCTGCTTGAATATGTATTTCTGCACCACAGACATCACATAAGCCCCCAGCATGGTCAAAGTGTAAATGACCTAAAAACACCAAATCAATATCTTGAGGAGTCAAACCCAAGCGCTTAAGTTGGTTGGGGAGTCTTTGTGACGCATCCATTTCAGGCGCATCAAAACCAAATATTTCGGGGTTGTAATATTTTTCACGTTGAATAGGATCGTTGATTTTGTTGTAATCACACCCAACATCGTAAAGAATACGTCCGTTTTTGGTTTCGATTAAGTAGGCCAATATTGGAGCATCTATCATCTGGCCCATGCCTCGATTCAAAGTGGACATCGACTTTTCATAACGATGAGTGGCTGTCAAAATCGGCCAGAATTTGGTGACTGATGTCATTTCACACTCATAACGCAGTTAAAAATGAAACGCCAGCTGCACCAATAAACGCATTGGCAGTTTCGTTGCTAATCATTCCATAGTTATCACTTTGTAGCCGCGTGACCCTATGGCGGTGATATGCAATTAAGAGACTGGACATTGGAATAACGGGTAAATTAACGTTACTGCCGTACATTTTCTTGTGCAGGGCAGGCAAACCAAACCAAGGCACAAGGGGAGCTTCATGATGGGCATTGTGATAAGCAAAATTTAAAAGTAACAAATTCAGCCATGGAAATTTTATGGAGACTAAATTTGAAAATGTATTCGCTTGTTCATAGGCCCGATTACGTAGTTTTCCATCATTTACCTTGCCACCTGATTCGGCAATTTCCGATTCTAAGAAAACGTCATAGGTATGTTGAAATGCATCAGCAAAGCGCAATGCAGTTATCATCAAGCAATAAGCAAGCAAATATAATAGCCAAGCTTTAATTGAAACCCATGCCATTATGCTTAATAAAGTTGACCTGATAGCAATAATCGTTATGAGGCGTAGGCGCTTGTGATGAAACTCTGGTTTAACAAATGGCAGGATAATTACCAAAAAATGCATCAGAATTTCTAAAGCTGGTATATAGGCCCACTCTAGGGCTTTGATGAGGCTTCTGGCGCTACTCGGCATATCGCGCATCAAATGTTGTACATTAAAAGTTAATACGTCGGCACGATCTACATGGTGATGAATATGCTTATCGCGTATCTCTTTAAAAGTACTGTAGCAACTGCCGTTAATCCAGGCCATCGCGTTTGCCCAACGCTCATTCACTTTTGGGGATTTGAAAATACTCCAATGGGCTAGCTCATGCAGTAAATATGCACTGATAATCATTGCTTCCGCAGTAAGCAAAACACCTACAATATTCACATACCAAGCTGGAGAATAAAGACATAAAATACCAAGCGAATAGCCAATAAACACAAATGAAAAAGCGATTCCATTTTTTGCTTGATCTGACTTAAATATGTTCGCAAGTACAAGCTTAAGCTTGGTGAATTGCATGATGGCTCCAAAGCATTAAAAGTCGAGAAGTCGGCATTTAAAAACGCATCCTCCCGGGCTTTTATCCCTCCGTGTAGCCTAATAATTTTGGCCGACAACTCTCGGTCCAGACACTTTTTTTAATAAAAGCCGGAACCCTAGTCATCTAAAGAATCATTGGCGGTTAATATACTATGGACCGCTTCTCGTTAATGATAGTGCAATTAGCATGCCAACCACAGGGGCATAAATATTTATATATAAAACATATGGTTAATAATTTCAACCACATGCCTACTCAGTGGAAAGTCATGTTATAAGGCACCAACATGGTGCTACCAAGGAAAGATTGCACTCTTCAATTAGTCATACTGTGCATTGAATATAGTAATTAGTGGATTGAATGCAAAATGGGGAACCTGTGTACCGAAAGTTTTTTGCTTTATTTAATATTGCCTGAATGCCAAGTCAATCAATGCACTCAAGGGGAGGTTTTAATCACAGGTTTTGGGTCTAGCGATTGCCGTGCACATTGCGCAAGTCATCTTAAATATTTAGGCAAGTGAATACATCAAAAAAAGTATTTTTTGGCCAAAAAAAACTCCGAGAGAAAAACAATGCCCTGTGAGCATTATAAATAAAGGCTCGCAGGGCATCGAAAAAGGTTACGCGTTTAATTAGCCTGAATTTCTTATTATATTTGCCAGCTTTAGCTGTAAATTTTAGGGCATCGATGCGGTGTAAACCATTGGGTTAGTTGTTTGATTTTCATGAGCGTAGATTACGTTGGGTTGGGTTTGTAAGTTTTTTGCACTTTCATCACTTATCGCTGTTTTTGAATGAACACTCAATAATACAGCACCACTATTACCTGCAACATGTGTAGCCAACGGACCGCTGGTTGCTGAACTTATGGGACGATTTTTTTGCGTTAAATTTGAATCAGGGCCTACGCGCATCAAAAGCGTTTGAGGAATTTTAATCACAAAATAAAGGTTAGCTGTAGAACTAAGCGTACTTTGGCCAGTTGTGATATCAGACTCTGCCTTGGATGCAATGGACACCAATAACAAAATGATGACAATAAAAGACAAGATGGTTTTCATGTCTTATTTAACGGCTAGGATTATCTAAAATTTAGTGCCAAATGAAATTATTTGATACAGATATTTGCCATGATGATTT
>JAKQIT010000020.1 GCA_029556915.1 Pseudomonadota bacterium | reverse complement strand
ACTGGCGGGTTTGGCCAAACGGTAACCGCCGCCAGGGCCGCGCACGCTGCTGACCAACCCATCTTTACGCAAGCGGCTAAAAAGCTGCTCTAAATATGAAAGTGAAATATGCTGGCGCTCGCTAATGCCCGCAAGCGTTACAGGCTTGCTGCCAACACCTTGTTGGATAGGTGTGACTTGTGCCGCAAGTTCTTGCGCCTCATTTAGGGCGAGGTCTAACATCGCAGTCACTGCAAAACGGCCTTTTGTGGTGAGTCTCATAATAAATGGCTTTTTTAAATTTCCTAGGATTAAATTCTATAATAACCTAGTGATTTAGTCAATTATTATGGATAAAAGTTTCATGGGCTTGAATGGCCTTAAAAGCCTTAAATTGAACGGCTATAAAAAGCAGGGCAGCAGTCTGTTAAAAAAGCTTTTTTAAGCTTAAATTTCATAACAACCTTTTCACGCTGCCCTGTGAGCCTTATAAATAAAGGCTCGCAGGGCAGTGATTTTTTCTCGGCGTAAAATGGCAAGAATAAAGGCAGATATAGGCGTTAAAAAAGGCCTTATTTTTTGGGTTTTTTACTGGCAAATGCTTCCGCTAATTCAGCGTCTGCTTTTTCGTCGGTGAGCAGGGCAATTTGCGCTTTAAGGGTTTCTAACGCAACATCCTGCTTATTGGCATGATCAAGCAAAGAATGTAGCGCTTTAATCATGGGGTCATTTTCATCGTTACCTACCGCATAGGCGGCAAAGCCAATTTTTTGCGCAGTGGCCTCACGCTGTTTCGATTTTTCTTCTTCTAAAATGCGCGCGGGGATACCGACCGCAGTGGCGTTTTCAGGCACATCTTTTACCACTACCGCGTTTGAGCCGATTTTAGCGTTTTTGCCTATGGTGATGGGTCCCAGCACTTTTGCGCCCGCGCCAATCACCACGCCTTGTTCGAGCGTTGGGTGGCGTTTGCCTTTGTTCCACGAAGTGCCGCCAAGGGTAACGCCGTGGTAGAGTGTGCAGTCATCGCCAATCACCGCGGTTTCACCAAT
>JAKQIT010000134.1 GCA_029556915.1 Pseudomonadota bacterium | reverse complement strand
TCGGTGATGCTCATGGTGTCACTTAAATCAAATCGTTGCTGGCTTTTGGTCACTGCCGGTTCGTCGCCCACTTTCGCCACACGGCGATTGAGCAGGGCGTTCATCAAGGTTGATTTGCCCACATTGGGAATGCCCATAATTAGCATGCGCAAGGCTTTTAAATGCGTGCCGCGATGCGGTGCCAGCTCCAAGCAGAGTTTGGGGATTTTATTGGCTTCACCTGCTTTTTTGCATGAAAGCGCAACCGCTTTGGTATTGGGTTGCTTGTTATAGTAGTTCAGCCATGCCTGCGTTGCTTTTGGGTCAGCTAAATCAGATTTGTTTAGAATTTTTAGCTGTGGGCGCTGACGAAACAACCGCATTTCATCAATCATCGGGTTATGGCTGGCTGCTGGCACGCGCGCGTCAAGCACTTCAATCACCACATCGGTGAATTCCATGGTTTCTTCCGCCTTTTTGCGCGCTTGGGTCATGTGTCCCGGATACCATTGAATGGCCATATTGAAACCTTAAAAATTGGCCGCGAGTATACGTAGTGCTACGTTTAGTGGTGCGGCTTGATTGTTAAAATGCTTGAGTGATGCATTTTAACATTTTTGAGCGACGTTACTTTTGATAAATTAACGTTGTAGAGTGTCAGCGTGTTTCCGACTCGTTTAAACATTTAAAAACTAACACAATAAAATTCATTCAAATCAGTCGTGTTCGCGATGCTTGCGCCATTCCCGTTTTTTTAGTTTATATGCTTCACGCATCGCTTTGCGTTCATCATGGCTCATGTCTTTGTAGCGTTCACGAACCATTTCTTTTTGTTCAGGCGGTAGGTTTTTCCAGCGTTCGCGCAATGCCTTGCGCTCATCAGATGGCAGTTTTTTAAACGCGCGCATTTGCTCTTTCACCACTTCTTTATCTTCAGGTGAAAGATTTTGATAATGGTGCAGTCTTTCTTGAATATGCGCACGTTGCTCTGGGTCCATCGCGCCCCATTTTTCAGCACCTTTGCTTAAGCGCCGTTGGCGTTCTGCCGGCAACGTGCCCCAATTTTCTTTTATAGCACTTAAGGTTTCTTGTTGCTGGGCACTTAGGTTTTCCCAAGCGACACCTTCTGCATCGTCTGAATGTGCCAGCGCGGTCAATGACATCAAGCTGATGACTAAACTCAGTGTGATTGCGCTAAATTTTAATCGGGAATTAAATCGTTTATGCATGTGACAACCTATCAAATGGGTCATTTTTTACTAAAAAAATCATTTTCTCACCTCGGCAGACGTTGTTTTCGCTTGGCC
>JAKQIT010000127.1 GCA_029556915.1 Pseudomonadota bacterium | reverse complement strand
GAACCTATAAAAGTTACTTATATTCAATTAAACTGCCTTGCTTGCCGCTGCAAACACGTTGGAAAAATTTGACCTGTCCAACCATTTCTGGGAATTTTCCTAAGACCAGAAAAAATGCCCTCATCCAAGCTTCTTTTCCTAACTTGCTGTTATGCTTAGCTAGTCGAATTACTTGAATTGGATAAATGAGTAAACACAAAAGCCCCCATTTAACACTTATTAAGCTGAGTAATAGTGCAATCACAGGAATAATCAATCCCCAAATCCAAGCACGCTTTGACTCTTGTACCCAATGCTGCTCTGGCGGAGCGCCATGCAAATAGGCGCCTTCTGCAAAGGCGTGGCCTGCACGCATGGTACGCTTCCACCACTGACCAAACGTTGTCATTGCCGCATCATGTAACGTCATTTCCTGTTCAAGACGCCATATTTTCCAACCCGCGGCGCGCAACCTCACACACAATTCAGGTTCTTCTCCTGCAATCAAACCAGCGCGAAAACCATGAACAGATTCAAAGGGTATAACACGCATTAACACATCGCCTCCACAAGCCTTTGCCTCTCCAACAGGCGAATCCCATTCAATATCACATAATTTGTTATAAACTGTTTTGTCAGGAAATCGTTCACGACGTCGACCACAAACGGCAGCGACATGCGCGTGGCTATCTAGAAAACTGGTTGCACACTCCAGCCATTGCGCATTAACCTCACAGTCACCGTCTACAAACTGTACAAATTCAATGCGTGGAAAAATCTTCTTCAGCAGCGTGTAACCTTCATTTCTGGCGCGCGCGGCTGTGAATGGCTGCGACATATCTAATGCTAAGATGTCTGCACCTAACTCAGCTGCAACACGGATAGAACTGTCTGTTGAGCCTGAATCCACATACACCATTTGATTAGTATGTTGCACTAATGACTTTAGACAGCGTACGAGCCGTTCACCCTCATTGCGACCAATAATTACCACTCCAATACGGCTAGAAATACTCATTGAATTATTCGAAATCATCTAAATTTGAACTTGCTTTCTCGCCTTAATCACGGCTGGAACACCAACGGCGATTGAATTGTCTGGCACATCACTAATCACAACTGCATTGGCGCCAATCAGCACATTATGCCCTATGGTAATTTTTCCCAACACTTTCGCACCAGCACCTATATCAACATTATTGCCAATCACTGGCGCGCCTATTTCTTCAACATTTTTAAGCCCTATCACAACACCATTGCGAATTCGACAATTATCTCCCAACTTGGCGTAGCCACTCACCACAATCCCACCAAAGTGATCAATGATAAAGTTCTTGCCGATGTCTGCTTCACAGGGCAATTCAATGCCAGTAAGAATCTGCATAAGTTTGTACAAGATTTTATAGATAAGCGAAAAAAATTTACGCAGCAAAGCTGGACGTACACCATAGCGCCATCGACCAAAGCGATAGACCACCATCACCCAAAAGCCCTGCGCACCAAAATCGCCTTGATAGGATTTCAAATCTGCTTTGATATTGTTGAACATAGTATTATTAGCAATTAAGATGGATAGTTAAGTCTTGTAAAGATGATGGATGAAACTTAATTTCTACCGCGTAGGCACGTTGGCGAAACGTGTAAGAAAATACATCTTCCATGCAAATAAAGCACGTTTTAAATAAAAGAAAATGTCTGAAGGTGACTTTAATTTGATGAGGGCCTTCAAAAACAAAATAAAGTCTGCAAGACTATTCAAAGTTAAATGTGTAATCACACCCAACACACCGTGATTCTTGCGAAAAAACAGCAGCTCACTTTCTATTTGCAACGATTCAATTTGTCGGCTCTGAGAAGAAATCGCAGCTTCGTGTTTTGCACTTTCTCCGCCAATATGCACGACCGTCGTGTCAGGATAATAAGCCACTTCCCAACCTGCCCGTTTGGCGGCAAAGCAATGGTCTACTTCTTCGTAGTACAAGAAATAACGGGGATCAAATAAACCAACTTGATCAATCACTTCTTTACGAATTAACGCATAGCACCCTGGCACCCAATCACAGCTACGCACCGAAGTATGATCCCATGACATATTGTCAATCAACTTGGCATGCTTAAAATACTTCTTAAGATTGGTGCGCTCTAAGAAGATATTCCAAGCCGTTGGAAAGTACCGGCAAGAAGGCTGCAAAACACCATCACGCCCAACCAATTTAACGCCTACCATGCCACATCTTGGATGCGTATCCATGTATTGCTTGGTCTTGATTAATGTATCTGGTTCTACAAAAGCGTCTGTATTTAGTAGCAACACATAGCGACCCTTGATAAAGGGTAAAGCTTGATTGTTCGCACGTCCAAAACCCACATTCTTGCTATTCTCAATTAACGTGATTTTAGGGTACTCGCGACGCAGCACTTCGACGGAATTATCCCGTGAAGCGTTATCAATCATAAAAACTTCCAACTCAAGATCGCCAACTGAAGCAAAAAGGTCGTTAAGCGCCTTTTTAGTCATATCAATTGTGTTGTAACTAACCAGAATTACTGAAATATCCAACTTTAGCCTTCTATCTATTACCTTTAAATCACAGTCATCTTTGTCTGTGCATTTTCTAGAGCGTATTTAATAGGATTACAGTTCAATTATCAAGAGAAACCATGCTGTAAAGCCCATATGGGCTATTATTCTGATTTTTTCTTGCAATTCAAATTGTGATAATGTGTAATAGTGCTCTATTCAATAAACAGCGATAATTGCTTGAAGTTTCAATTCTCAGGCATACTTATTGCTTAATTATTCTGGACAAATTTTATACCTTTTCAACTTAATTTAAATATACATCAAAGAGCTAATCATGATTCCATTTAATAGACCTTATATGACAGGTCAAGAACACAAATATATTGATCAGGCACATGCAAATAGAAAACTTGCTGGTGACGGAATTTTTACGAAAAACTGTCATGAGTGGCTAGAAAGGAACACTTCAGCCAAAAAAGTTTTATTAACACATTCATGTACTGCTGCACTGGAAATGGCAGCTATTTTAGCTGACATTCAACCAGGCGATGAAGTCATTATGCCATCCTACACTTTTGTATCCACTGCGAATGCGTTTGTATTGCGCGGTGGCATCCCGGTATTTGTTGACATTCGCCCAGATACATTGAACATTGATGAAAACCTAATTGAAGCAGCGATAACACCAAAAACCAAAGCGATAGTGCCTGTGCACTACGCAGGGGTTGCCTGTGAGATGGATACAATTTTATCAATTGCAAAAAAGTACAACTTATTGGTTATTGAAGATGCGGCGCAAGGCGTCATGTCCACCTATAAAGGCAGAGCACTTGGTTCAATTGGACACATGGGCGCGTACTCATTCCATGAAACAAAAAACGTGATCTCTGGTGAAGGAGGAGCATTACTAATCAATG
>JAKQIT010000126.1 GCA_029556915.1 Pseudomonadota bacterium | reverse complement strand
TGCTAAGCCAATAGCGGTCATAATAAGCGCTTCACCCACAGGGCCAGCCACTTTATCCAGCGTACCTTGGCCGCTTAAACCAATGTTCACCAGCGCGTGGTAAATCGCCCAAACGGTACCAAACAAGCCAATATAAGGGGATGCTGAACCCGCAGATGCTAATATCGTTAAGCCATTTTCACTGCGGGCAGATTCTTGATCAATGCCATTGCGTATGGCACGGGTCATAAACTCTGACATGCCACCTGCCACCGCTATTTTTTGACTACCAAAACTACCCGCATTACGCAGCGCACCGAGGCCTTCTTTAGCTAAGTTGGCAAAGGCGTTGTCTGATTTGCTATGCGTTGCCAAATGATTCAGTTGCTCTAAGGTACCCACCTCTCTGAATTTAGCTAAAAAAGCTTTGGCATGCTTAGCCTCGAGCCAATTAGCAAACGCTTTAGTAAAGATTAAATACCAGCTTGCAATTGAAAGTACGAGCAAGAAAAATAAAACAACTTTGCCGACGGTATCGACATTTGCGATAAAATTTGCAAAGCCTAGTTGTTGTGCTGCGACTGCTGCTGTTGCCATATCAAATTTTCCTCTAAAAATTATTCTAATTTAAAATCAAATACTTGTGTTGCTATTGCGCGTGTTGGCTGACCATCGCGCGTTGCTGCTTCACAGCGCCAGTTTTTAACGGTTGCCATACCTGCATTATCCAAGCGTGAAAATCCAGAACTTTCAACCACTTTAACAGACGTAATTTTACCTGACTCATCTAATTCCACACGTAACTTTACCTGACCTTGTTCGCCCATACGGCGCGATGCTGGCGGGTAATTTGGTTCTGGCCGACTAGAACAAGCCACAGACAACTCTGACATTTGCACAGGTGCAGCAGGTTTAACTGGCTCTGGCGCAACTGGCGGCTCAGGCTCTGGCGCGGGCGGCTCTTCTTTTATAGGCTCGGGTTCAGGTTGTTTTTCTACCACAAATTCTGTGGGTGTTTCAGCGGGGGCTTCTATCGCTAAAATGGGTTTAGGTTCAGGCTTGGGCTTGATCGGTTTTTCTTTGACCAGTTTCACTTCTTTAGGCGGCTCAGGTTTTGGTGGTTCTGGCGGTGGTGGTGGCTCTTCTTTTTTGGGTGGGTTAATTAAATCCACCATCATCACCAGCGCTTCTTGGGGGGGTGGAATGAGTTTATAG
>JAKQIT010000072.1 GCA_029556915.1 Pseudomonadota bacterium | reverse complement strand
GTGGGCAGTACGCTATTCAAAACCGCTGTGATACTGCCATTATGGTCAAGTATTGCGCCGAAGGCAGCTTTGCCAAGAGCAGCAACAACTACGCCATGCGCTGCGGAAATGGGATTCACTCCAATGTAATTAACGCGAAAGATTACGGTAAAGGCCTGACTACCGTTCAACCGGGTGGGCAAAGCATGATAGCCGCCACGCCTAGTGCGCATATGAAAATGTATGCCTGCGAATACCCGCGTAACCCTTACTTAGTTTCCTACAACCCACCCAAAGGCGTGTGCGGACCTTAAGCAGACAACATCTAAAATCAGGAGAACATGATGAACACCATAATGACAAAGATCAACATTAAACAACAATGGCTACTGTGTGCTGCACTGCTTTGCTGCCTTTGCATTGCACAAACCGCTAATGCCGTGGAACCTCAGAAGTGTAATGCGCCAAAACCTGGGGATATTGTTGAGGCTGGTGAAACTTATTGGTCAGGGGAGTGCTTGAATGGTCTAGCTAACGGTAAAGGGTATACGTTCAGAATATCCTTTAGCGCTAAGAATCACATCCCAAAGCCAAATTTAAATGATGGAGTCAACTCAATATCGGTATATGTGGAAATTGGGAATATGGTTTCTGGATTACGTAATGGAGAATGGTTTTATTTTAATAACTTTAACTTTACAAAATCAGATGTTAATCAATACTGGAATATATTAGCTAAATTTAATTACGCTAATGGTGCGGTAATTAGTATGGACTCTGCTCCTCTAACCAAGGTTAAAGGTGATACCTATATAGCAGGAGTAGAAAAGACAATCTTAGAGTTATTAAAGAAATTTTCATTTTCAGATGAAAAAGAGAGTAAACGTTTGGCTGGAGTAAAGTCACTAGAAATAGTCAAGGTTGTTACCCCTGCCGGAAATTGCGAATTAGCACGGTACAATCTAAATCGTACAAATAGCACTGTTTCACTAGATAACCCTAATAAGGTAGTTATCTGGACTGGTGTGTGTGAAAAAAATTATTCATCCGTCTTGGTTCCTGTTAAAAACGGTACTTTTATTACAAGTTTAGATGGGAAGAAAATTGATTTAATAAGGCGCTGCCCTGTAACAAAAAATGGAGGCGAGTTATGTAGTCTGGAAGACTCTGAAAGCTACTATTTGGGTGACCAGAATGAAATTTGGAAAAACCTTACGCAATCAGGCGGAAAAGATAGCAGATTTATTAATTATGGTAATACAAGTTTTCAACCAATAGTTAGCAACACTTACGGCATAGTGCAACCTAACGAACTCCCCGACTGGGCCAAAGATTTAGGCAAACCGCTTAACCAAGTCAGAAATCCTGAGCTTGTGGCTGTGTTGCAAGCCAATAACATAGTCACAGCTGGTAACCCCACCACCACTCAGGCAAGCAATCAACCTGCTGCTGAAACGCAGAACCCAAACCAAATAATCGTAAAAGCCGGGAAATGCCAGCTTTACGCCAATACACCACCCGCAGGCAAGGTGGATTGGAAAGGCGCATGTGTTAAAGGCTTTGCCAACGGAGATGGCATTACACGCTATTACAATGCTGACAAAAAACTATTCGCCATCGGCAAAGACACCTATCAGAACGGCCAATACCAAAGCACCAAAGATGCATACTTCATTAACGAAGGCGCCATTATGCAAATGGCAAAAGACCCTAACCAACCAGCTCAAGCAGTCACCAAGGATGATTTGCCAGTGTGGGCGATGGACATTGCTAAAGGCGCATCTAAACAGACCAATAGTGCTAAACCGACAGTTAAAGGACAGGCTGGGGCTTCGTTTTGACAGAAGAAGGTGGTTTCGGTAGCCAAGCCTAAAAAAATTAACCAATTAAACAAGGAGAAAAATCATGAAAATTAGAGTCATCATCACATTGCTCGGCTGTATTTGGTCAGATGTCACAATTGCCGGTACAGGGTGTATGGGAAAAATTGAAGCGTTGTGCGCAATACACTCTGTAGAAGACTGTAATTCGTACAAAATGCCTTATAGATATGAAGATGAAGACTACTCAAAAGTTCAAAGTAATGAAGGTGCTTTAACGGCGTGGCTAAATATGCACCGTCGCAATTTAAGTTTAGGCGGAAGTGCTATAAGCAAGGATATTGAGCAATGCTATGTTGATTTTTATGAAAGAAGACTTTCTGAATTGAAGTAGAGTTCTTTTGATTCTACCTTGCAGCGACTAAGAGGTAAGAGTCTCAGTTATACAAAATAGATTGTTAATGTAAAAAATCCAAAGTTTATGGAAGGAAATTAATAATGATTACTGACTACTTGGTAATACTAATTCTTACTACAGCAGCTTTAATATTACTGCTTGCATTGCTGGTAAGGCCTAAGCACTTGGTTGTTAAGTTTTCCAACGGTAATCCTGCCGATCCTTTTGCGTCAGATGCATGCGTGAAACTGCTGATAGAATATTTTATTGGGGTATGCGTGCTAGAGGGGTGTGGCAAATTACCGCAGGAATCATGTATTTAGGAGTTCGTTTGGGTGGCTGTAGTAGCTACAGAAGAATCGATAATTAATTCTATGGCTGAAAATCAAAAAGAATACGGCAAACTTACTGCTGAACAATTTAAGCGCCTTATCCAAAAACTCCCTGAGTTTCGTAAAGAAGAACAGTCTTTAGCCGAAGTTGTTAAAAATGCGCCTAAGGAACGTATTAACAAATTGTTGGGTAAGGACTTCTATTGGGCTATAGTCTATGAGCTAACCTACATTGAACATTTAGCTTTATTAATGATGGCTATGGATAAGCTTGATTTTTTGAAAGAAGCTAAGAACGCCCCAGACCCAACCCAGCACTTCCTCGATAATTTTGAATTTGATGAAGACCCCGAAGATTGGAAAGGGGGCTGGAATGGCATTTTTGAAGAACAGGATTTTATCGGGCTTATTTTTGCACTTCAAAGAACAATTTTAAGTATTCTTATTTATCAAAAGACCATGCAAACCCTGGTGGAGGAAGTCAGGCAGGGCAATGATGACTCCCTTTTTGATGCGGTTAGGATAGACCGCTCTATCATGGCTTGCCCTACTTTCGCTGCACGTATCGCTAAGGCTGAGTTTGTTGGCGATAAACACTTTTTTATTCGGCTTAGGAATGCGCTTAAAGGCCCAACTCAGAAACACTGGCAGAGTTATCAGGATCTCCGTTTTGCACTATTTACATTACGTGATTTGGGCTTTGATAAGCTGACCGATGACCAGTTGGTTGATTTGCTGGTGCATCAACTAAAAGTGTATCCAGACAGATTTGAAGCTAAGAAGAATTTGCGTAAACAATACAATCAATCCAAAAAAATCAACCACCTGAAATGAGCATTTGAGGTGGGCGACTCTAATCAACAATCTGCATAAATTACCTATCTGTTACGGGAAGCCATTGCATGCCCGTCATAGATTAGGAGTTTTATGTATGTCGCAAAGTAATCAAAACAAACCAACTTCGCAGGAGTCCGCCCGCACGGCGCGTCAGCGCCGCGAGGACGGAGACCGCGAAGCGGTAGCGGTGCCTAGTAACACAGCTACTAATAACAGCATTAATGGAGAAGTTAAGTTTTTACGTTTTGGGGTGGATAGCCTTTATCTATCTTATAAAGGCGACCTCTTCCCGCATATTGATCAAAACCTATCTAAACTCAAGAAAATAGCGCAATCAGATCGACAAGCCCAGCAAGCCAGAGCCCAATTAAAAATCGGTGATCATTTGTTTGAGGTGAAGGATAAAGGCACTTCGATGTTTAGTTATATTTTAGAAGATAACGCCTTCCGCATTCAGTTATCTCGTCCTAGTAAGTCAGTCCCTATGGCTTATGTCAAAGTCTCTAGTGAATATCTCACGCACAAATTACCTGCTGATGTTGAAAAAACTCTCTATCAAATACTAAGTCAATTTGGCGCAGTTCAATCCAGTGCCCATGTAAGCCGTATTGATCTATTTGTGGATTTTGTGTCCTTTCAGGATATGGAAGAATGGACGAGAGAGGCGTGGGTGACTAGAGCTTCATCTGTAAATGCTTATGCAGTCGATGATCGCTTTACAGGCTGGGCTATTGGTATGGGAGGTGTCATAGCAGCTAGGCTATATGACAAGATTTTTGAGATTGTTAAAAGTAACAAAGGCTATCTTCTCCCATTGTGGAAAATGGGTGGAAGGCATGAGGGTGATCCAGTCTGGCGATTAGAGTTTGAGTTTAAGCGAGACTTTTTATCTCAAAAGGGATTAATCACTTTAAATGAGGTGTTAGCCAATTTAAATGGCCTCTGGTCATATGCGACGACCGAATGGTTAAAACTTACTATTCCTAACCCAGATGATAAAACGCGCGCACGTTGGCCCATTCATCCTATGTGGCAATGCCTGTCTTCTGTTGATTGGGAAACTTCGGGTGGTGAGCTGCAATCCCGATTTTCTAATGCCAGAGTCCCAAATAAAAGCGCCGCTATGCATCGTGTTTTTACCGGTTTTACTACATGGATGGCGATTGAAGGAATATCTGAATATAACTTAGCATTGGATCCTTTCTTCGAAGACCTGCATTTTTATATCAAACATCAGGCCGAATTGCTTGAACACACCATTGATAGTTTAGTTCAAGAAAAAGTCTCTATCAAAGCGCGTGGCTTTAACACAATCGATGTGAATCGAGAAATCTACGATGACTATGTGGATGAAGAGGTAAGAGCCATGCGTGAATATGAAAAAGCCTCTGACGGTGAATAAACATGAAAGATAATGACCTGCCCTTACCGCATATCCGTTGTCTTTCTAAAGAGGCTGCTGCGTCATATCTAGGCATCGGCACTACACTTCTAGCTGAGTTAAATATCCCAGTGATTAAGTTCGGTCGCCGTCATGTCTATGACAAAGTTGACTTAGATCTTTGGTTAGAGGAATATAAGCAGCGAGGGCGGGCCAGAAAGGAGTTTATATGGCCCGTGAAACCGGAATCTACAAGCGAGTTAATTCATCCTATTGGTGGGTTAGTGCAACACTCGCAAACGGCAAAAGAGTACGCCAAAGTTCTGGGACTGAAGACCGAGCCGAAGCCGAAGCGTTTTTAGCTAAAATTAAGCTGGATTCGTACAGGCAGGTGCATTTTGGTGTAAAGCCCCATCGCACATGGCAAGAAGCTGTTATTCGGTATCTCGAAATTAAAGCAACGCTAAGAAGTTATCGTGATGTAAAACGGATTTGTTTCCACTTACATCCTTACTTGGGAACTTTGATGTTGAATCAAATTAACGGAGACGTAATTTGGTCGGTTGTTCAAGGTGAGCTTAAGAAAGGAAATAAGGCGGCAACGGTCAATCGTTATTTAGCGACTATTCGGAATTTATTAAGAACAGCGCGTGATGAATGGCAGTGGCTGGATCATATCCCAAAAATCCGATTACTTTCGGGTGAAGTAGAACGTGATCGATGGTTGACAAAAGAAGAGGCGAATAAGCTCATTGCTGTTTGTCCTTCGCATATGGCAGCTATTGTGAAATTTGCTTTAGCAACGGGGTGTCGTGCTCGGGAAATTCTTGGTTTGGAATGGAGTAGGGTGGATCTAAATCGCCAGACTGCGTGGATTAACCAAACTAAAAATGGTACACCGAGAGGGGTTCCTTTAAATGCAGGTGCAATATCCGTTCTTCGGGAACAGGTCGGAAAGCATTCTAGATATTGTTTTACTTTTGCTGGTGAGCCGATTCGATATAACATTTCGAACAGTGCTTGGCGTACAGCATTAGAAAAGGCAGGTTTAGAAGATTTTAGATTCCACGATCTGCGCCACACTTGGGCTTCTTGGCATCGCCAAGCGGGAACAAGCTGTGATGAACTCAAAGAACTAGGGGGTTGGAAAACGCGTTCGATGGTTGATCGTTATGCAAAATTTGCAACGGAACATTTAGCAAAAGCTGCGAATCGGATTGATCATTTTGGACAAGATAATGTGATTGAATTGTCACATTTTAGTCACAGTCACCAAGTAAAAAGGGCTTAGCAATTAGCTAAACCCTTATCAATACTGGTGGCCGGGGGCAGAATCGAACTGCCGACACGCGGATTTTCAATCCGCTGCTCTACCGACTGAGCTACCCGGCCTTGTAAAACAGGCGCTAATGCTTGCAAACTATCGGTAAGTGTTTGCAAGCCGCGCATTATAGCAAACTTCCTCAAGTTTTTTCTAAGGATTTTTACAAAATTATTAAAAATTTTGAAGATATTCACCTAATTGGCGATTGCACCCAATAAATTGATAGAGTCAGGTAAAATCAAACGTTCTGTTATCTTCTCTAGTGAAATCTCTTAATGTACGCCCAATCGTTTCAAGTAAATGTGCCAGATCAAGCAATTGCGCAAGTTTTATGGCATAAAATCAACCATAAAACCAAGCCGCTCGGGGCGCTGGGTATGCTTGAAAGCGTGGCGTTGCAAATTGGCTTAATTCAGCAATCGCTTACGCCAACCCTCAATGTCCCTACCATGCTAGTGTTTGCGGGCGATCATGGCATTGTTGAGGCAGGCGTCAGCCCTTATCCACAAGCGGTCACAGCGCAAATGGTGTTAAATTTTCTGCAAGGCGGTGCAGCTATCAATGTGTTCACTAGCCAAAATAGCATGGCACTGCGGGTGATTGATGCGGGGGTGAACTATAAATTTACACCTAATGCAAATTTAATCGATGCCAAAATTGCATTAAGCACGCGCAATTATCTGGTTGAGCCTGCAATGACGGCGGCGCAATGCGCACTTGCGTTGCAGCGTGGCGCCTACATCGTAGATGCGCAGATAGCGAGTGGTTGCAATACTTTTGGCTTTGGTGAAATGGGTATTGGCAACACTTCTTCAGCAAGTTGTATCATGAGTGTGCTGTGCAAATTGCCCATTGAGCAATGCGCTGGGCGTGGTACGGGTTTAGATGACGCAGGCTTAGCGTACAAAGTGCAGGTGCTAAAACAAGTAATCGCCCAACATCAATTAAGCAGTAAAGATGCCACACAAGTGCTTGCCAATTTTGGTGGTTTTGAAATTGCCATGATGGTTGGGGCAATGTTACAAGCAGCGTCAAGGCAATGTACGCTTTTGATTGATGGATTTATTACAACGGCTGCTCTACTGGTGGCCGCTAAAATGCAGCCCAATATTGTGCATTACTGTGTCTTTAGCCACTGCTCGGACGAATCTGGACATCAAAAAATGCTGGATTTTTTAAATGTTAAGCCGCTATTACGCATGGATTTGAGGCTAGGTGAAGGTACGGGTGCAGCTTTAGCCTACCCCTTGGTGCAAGCGGCGGTGGGTTTTTTAAATCACATGGCTTCATTTGAATCGGCACAAGTATCGCAAAAAAAATGAGTGTGTTTATTCAAAATCAATGGCGATATTTTTGTACTGCACTAGTGTTCTTCACGCGCATTCCATTGCACCTTAATGATTTTAAAGAGGCAGATTTAAATAAAGCTACGCGTTATTTTCCGCTGGTGGGTATCATTGTTGGCGCAATTGGCGCACTGGTTTTTTGGCTAGCGCATCACCTGTTACCGCTGAGTATTGCAGTATTGCTCAGCATGGTAGCCACAATTTTGCTAACAGGCGCGTTTCATGAGGATGGTTTGGCTGATGCAGCGGATGGGTTGGGTGGTGGATTAAATAAAGAGCAAGTGCTTACCATCATGATGGATTCAAGGATAGGTAGCTATGGAGCGATTGGCTTGGGGTTGGGGTTGCTCATAAAGTTTCAAGCGCTTACTTATGTGGCGGTTGGGCTGATACCCGCAACGTTGATTGCAGGGCATGCCTTAAGTCGCCTATGTGCGGTGTTGGTAATGTTCACGCAATCTTACGTTAAAGCAGAGGGAAAATCCAAACCACTAGCAACGCAGCTTGATGTTGGTGAACTATTGCTTGCTACCTTGTTTGGTTTAGCACCGTTATGTTTTTTTACGTGGTATGTTTTCATCGCCTTGATTTCCGTCGCTTTGGTTTGGTGGTGGTTTAGTGCAAAAATTAAAAGGCGTATCGGTGGTTACACGGGCGACTGTTTAGGCGCAATGCAACAACTCACCGAAGTTGCATTTTATTTAGGTCTGCTTGCCAGCACATCTATAGTTGAAAGCTATATCCAGTGAAGTTAACTTTAGTTCGCCACACATCACTCGATGTAGCGCCTGATATTTGTTACGGACAAAGCGATGTTGCAGTATCGGCTAATTTTGACGCGGAGCGGGAGCAATTGCAAAGCAAATTAGCTGCCTTTCAATTTGATACCGTTTACTCAAGTCCGCTACAGCGCTGTCACCAGCTAGCGCAGGCATTATGTGCGGATAGCCGTCTTAAGTTAGAAAATCGCGAGATTCAACTCGACGAACGCTTAAAAGAGCTACATTTTGGCGATTGGGAAATGCAACCTTGGCAGGCAATTTCGCGCGAAATTTTTGATAGATGGGCCAATGATTATGCCAATTTAGCACCGCCCAATGGCGAAACATTTGCGCAACTGCATCACCGCTCAAAACATTTTGTAGAGGACTTAGCATCGCAAGCAAAAGATCAGCATATTTTAGTTGTGACACATGGTGGTTTGATTCGCGCATTAGTGGCGGAAGTGCTGCAAATGCCGCTTAAGCGCCTATTTAGAATGTCAATCAATCATGCCAGCATCACGCAACTTGAGTTTAACGATGACATTCCCAAGCTGCATTTTATGAATTTATAAGCAAATTCAGCTGCTAGCCTAGCAAAATAGACACAAAAACAACATTATTAGATAAGTATTAAGCAAGTTATTGTGAATATATACTGTAATACTTTTAAAAATGCACGTTAGCTATTGACTATAATCAACTTTTTAAATTATAGTGAATACATGGACGCAGATTTAAAAATATTAGAAGAAAAATTAACGGGGCTAATTTCACTGTGCAATGACTTGCGCAATGAAAACGCGAAGCTTCGCCTTGATTTAAGCACAACGCAGAACGACACGGCACAGCTTAAAGCGAATATGGCTCAGGCCAGTGAGCGCATTGAAGCTTTGATGGAAAGTCTGCCTTAAGACGCAGGTCAAACATGAGCGAAAATAAAGCGGTAGATGTTAATATTTTAGGACGTGAGTTCACGGTTTCGTGTACCGATGAAGAGCGCCCAGCATTATTAGAAGCGGTCAGTTTTTTAGATAAAAAAATGCGCGATATTCGCGACACTGGCAAGATTGTAGGTATTGAGCGCATCGCCATCATGGCCGCACTAAATATTTCACATGAATTACTGAATGCAAAAAGTGGCAATGTGGATGTGGGCGACATTAAGCGCCGCGTGGTTAAAATGCAAGAGCAAATTGACCAAGTATATGCAACAAAGCCGCTATTTTAGTTAAGCCATCAAAATTTCATCAATAATTTAGATAATCGGCGTAGAATTATTTAGGTTATTTCAAGTTTCAAAGTTTGTTCTCTGCGGTGCGGTTTAGGCTAATAATTCCTTGAACTAGTTTATAGCATAGGTTTTAGTCATTCGAGTTGCGGTGTGCGCGTCCCAAATTGAAGTTTCTTTTAAGAGCTTCTTGGTTGGATGTACCTAAAGCGCTCTAGGCTGTTACCACTTGAGCCTTTTTGGTTCAGGATGCTGGCCTACTCAGTATCCGTAGAGAACTCCCCATTCTTTTAGAAATCTGCCCCCAATATATCTTCTAGCCATTATTACTTTATAATGCGTCTGAATTTCTCATTTAAGAGTACAACAATGCGTTGCTGGTTAATGAAATCTGAGCCTTCAGATGTTTCTATTGATGATTTGGCAGCCATGCCCAATCAAACGGTAGATTGGTATGGCGTGCGCAATTATCAAGCGCGCAACTTTATGCGCGACCAGATGAGTATTGGTGATGGTGTGCTGTTTTACCATTCTAATTGCGATGTGCCTGGCATCGCAGGCATTGCCGAAGTCAGCTCACGCGCTTATCCTGACCGTTTGCAATTCATCAAGGGGCACAAATACTTTGATGAAAAATCCACCCCAGAAAACCCACGTTGGGTGAATGTGGACGTGAAGTTGGTGCGCAAAACACGATTATTGAGCTTAAAAGAATTGCGTGAAATTCCGGAGTTGGCCAATTTACGGATTTTGCAACGTGGAAATAGGCTTTCGATTACACCTGTTGACCCGAGAGACTGGGCGCGTATTTTAGAGTTGCTTAAAGATTAGGTTCGCTAAAGTTTAGCCCGTATTTTTTCGCAAAATATGCGTGTTAAATTCCCCGAGCGATTTTTATGCCTCTGCAAGCCGCATGGATAATGGCTTGCAGAGCAGCGAGAATGATATGAAGAAAAAAAGCCCTAATGTTTAGGGCTTTTTTTCATAGACTTTTTACTAAAATTAAGCGGGTATTATTTCAGTTTTGTATCCAAGCTTCCCATCGATTTCGGGTAAGTCACAATACCCCATGGCATGTTTTTCACTTCAATTTGCTTAGTCACCTCAAGTTTTTCTGCATCAATCACAAATACCGCATCTGATTTACCGCAGGCTAACAAAATTTGTTTGTCATCTGGGGTAAATGTGAAATGCCAGCAGCGGTTGCCGGTGGGCACTTCTTTGATTTTTTCAAAAGTTTTGGCATCAAACACTTGCAGCAATTTTGCTTTATTGGTGGCAACATATATCTTTTCACCTTTTGTGTCATAACTGACACCATAAGGTGTTTCGCCAGTGTCCACCGTGCGCACCAAGTTAAAGTCTTTATCTAACACCATAAGTTTGTTGCCGTATTCCAACGTGGCAAGGTAAGTATTTCCATCTGGCGATACTTTTATGCCGCGTGGACGGTCGCCATGCTCATGCGTGTGGACGGTTTTTACCAGTTCGCCACTTTCAATATTGTGCACGGTCACCGTGTTGTCGGCTTCATTGGTAATCACCAATTGTTTGCCATCTTTTGAAAACTCAATACCTTCGGTTTCTGGCCCACCCGTAATTTCACGAATCTTTTCGCCTTTTTCTAAATCGACCACAATAATTTTAGCCGGGATTTTTTCTTCGTCATCGTCATCGTCTTCTTCTGCCATTTTTTCACCTGGTTTTGGCGGCGGACCACCTTTAGAGCTGGGCTCAGATGAAATATAGGCATAGTTGCCGCTAATGCGCACAAATTCAGGGTTTTTGCCGATGATGATTTGCTTTGTCACTTCACCCGTGGCGGTGTCAATCACAGAAATACCATCGTTACCACGTGTAGCCACCACTAATTTTTTGCCATCATCGGTAATGCCAATGCCACGTGGGCTTTCAGCTTTAACGTCAATTTGCTTGGTGACTTGCATGGTGGCAAGGTCAATCACGCTAATGCCGGCATCTTGTGTGCTGACGTAAGCTACACCTTGTGCGGTGCTTGCGGCGGGCGCGGTGGCCTCTGTGCTGCTCACGGCTGCTTCTGTTGTTGTGCTTGTGGTTTGCACGTCTTCCACTTTGTCTTGTTTACAAGCACTTAAGCCAGTTAACAAAGCGAGTAGTACAACGCTCATACGAGTTTTATGGTACGTGGGGGTAAATTTCATTTAGTTCTCCAAAGTTAATGCTGCCATTTGCAAAAATGAGGCAGCTATTTTTTTATTAAGTTCACACAAAATAAAATAGCTAGGTAAGAACTATACTAGGCGACAGTTCGGTAAAAACGGTATTAAACATGACCCTTAACCCAAAAACAACTCATACGCTGGGTTATGCGTTTCATCCCAATAAGGATAGCCTAAGTCTTGTAAAAATGCTAGAAACTCAGCGTGTTCATCGGGCGGTACTTGCATCCCCACCAGCACGCGGCCAAAATCTGCGCCATGATTGCGGTAGTGAAATAAGCTAATGTTCCAATCGTGTCCCATGGTGTCTAAAAACTTCATTAAAGCACCAGGTTTTTCAGGAAATTCAAAACGGTAAATAACCTCGTGCTCAGCCTGCGGCGCGTGACCACCAACCAAGTGGCGCAAATGCAGCTTTGCCATTTCATTGTCGGTTAAATCAAGCGTAGGCAAACCTTGCGCTTGCAAATTTGCCACCAATTGCGTAGTTTCTGCCGGGTCATGCACCGCTACGCCCACAAAGATATGCGCCTCTTTCGGGTCAGAAAATCGGTAGTTAAACTCAGTAATATTGCGGTTGCCCAGCAAACGGCAGAAGGTTTTAAACGCACCTGGTTTTTCGGGTATTGTCACTGCCAACACGGCTTCTCGATGCTCACCCACTTCGGCGCGCTCGGCTACAAAGCGTAAGCGGTCAAAGTTCATATTAGCACCTGAGGCGATAGCTACTAAGGTTTTGCCATGACAGTTTTCGCGCTCGGCATACGCTTTTAGCCCAGCTAAACCCAGCGCACCAGCAGGCTCTAAAATACTGCGGGTATCTTCAAACACGTCTTTAATGGCCGCGCAAATGGCGTCGTTATCCACCACAATCATTTCATCCACAAATTGCTGGCACAATTTAAAGGTGTGCTCACCTACTTGTTTCACCGCTGCGCCATCGGCAAATAAGCCCACTTGGTCAAGCATCACGCGCTCACCTTTTTTGAGTGATTCGGTCATCGCTTCGGCATCTTTAGCCTCCACGCCTATCACTTTAATTTCTGGGCGAACGGCTTTGATATAAGTGGCAATACCCGCCAGCAACCCACCGCCGCCCACGCAGCAAAAAATCGCCTCAATTGGCTCTTTAGTTTGCGCTAAAATTTCTAGCGCTATCGTGCCTTGCCCAGCAATCACGTCTGGGTCGTCATAAGGGTGCACAAAGGTGAGTTTTTCAGATTTTTCAAGTTCAAGCGCGCGTACTAAAGAATCAGAATAACTATCGCCAAATAGCACCACTTCTGCACCACGGCTCTTTACGGCATTCACTTTAATATCTGGCGTGGTTGTTGGCATCACAATCACTGCTCGGCAGCCTAATTTTTGGGCACTGAGCGCCACACCCTGCGCGTGGTTGCCCGCACTGGCGCAAATCACGCCGCGCTGTAAAACCTCTTTTGGCAGATTAGCCATTTTGTTATATGCACCACGAATTTTGAATGAAAACACCGGCTGCATATCCTCACGTTTGAGCAACACCTTGTTGCTAATGCGTGCCGACAAATTGGGCAGAAATTCCAGCGGCGTTTTTTTAGCTACTTCGTAAACGCGCGAGTTTTCTATTTTTTCTATGTAGTTTATGGGCATGCCATGGTCTTAAAGAGGGTTCTTAAAAAAGCTGGTGCAGTGTATAGTTATGGTTTAGCACACATTATAAAGAATTTATAAGGAATCAAGTAATGGCATTTACCCAAGACGAATTAAAACAACAAGTGGCCAAGGCCGCGGTTGAATATGTAAAAGAAGGCATTATCGGCGTGGGCACTGGCTCAACGGCCAACTTTTTTATTGAAGAATTGGCTAAAGTAAAACACAAAATTGAAGGCGCAGTGGCAAGCAGTGAAGCCACCGCCCAACGTTTACGCGGCCACGGTATTGAAGTGTTTGATTTAAACAACGTGAATGGTATGGAAATTTATGTGGATGGTGCCGACGAAATTACCGAACACTTACACATGCTCAAAGGTGGCGGCGGCGCGCTAACGCGTGAAAAAATTGTCGCCGCATGTGCAAAAACCTTTATCTGCATTTGTGATGAAAGCAAGTATGTGCCCGTGTTAGGTAAGTTTCCGCTACCTGTAGAAGTGTTGCCAATGGCGCGCAGCTATGTGGCGCGTGAGTTAGTAAAATTAGGCGGCCAACCACAATTACGCAACTTCACCACCGATAACGGCAACGTGATTTTAGACGTTCATGGCTTAAATATTGTTGACCCAGTGGCGATGGAAGCGAAAATCAACCAAATCGTAGGCGTGGTGACTAATGGTTTATTTGCAGCGCGCCCAGCCAATGTGTTGTTATTGGCTACAGCAAATGGCGTAAAAACATACAAAAAATAAGTAAAACTTAGCAATAAATAAGCAAGGCGTGCAAAGTAAAATTTGCACGCTTTTTTATGGCCTTTTGAATGCGAAAATTGCCCGAAGAATTTTTATGCCTCTGTAAGCCTGATAGTTACTGGCTTTCGCGTGTGAATAATCCGCTTTAGCGGATATATTCCACGGTGATGCCAAGCACTGGTAACAGAGGGGGTGAAATGATATGGGTGATTTTTAGGTGGTTTTAAACCATTTATTTTCGGCAAATTTCATGGTCAAAAAGCCTAGCGTTACGCCGACTAAATCTGCCAAAAAATCACTTAACTCTGCATAACGATAACCCGTGAAATATTGCATAAACTCAATGGTAATGCCAAAGGCCAACATGCTAGCCGCCATGCGCCAACCTAAACGAGGGTAAGCCAAAAGCCCCAAGCAAGTCAGCACCAAAAACGCCAAAGCATGCTGTGCTTTATCCCACCAATCAAAAATCGGCACGGTGAGCAGTTCCAGCGGGCTAAGCGAAAGCGCGGAAACTACTATCATGACCAGCCAAAAGCTAATTTTTGAGAACGTGGAATATTGGAGTTTGAGTAAAATATTTTTCATTTACTGAATTTAAAGTTGAAGCTTGAAAACCTAGGTTGGTTTCTATGATTTTGGTAGCCTTGTGTAGGTCAGCTTGGAAGTATAAAGAATACTTAACTTTCTGTCTCTTGCAATTCTAGGCTAATTTGCTCAATCATAGCGGAGTAGAGTGCGCTCGACATAATCATCATCAATCTTTCTTTCTGGTTGACTTTTAGATCGATGTAGGTGTCCTCATTTTTGTTGTCTTGAGTAAAGGTTTCATGTAACGCCTGAATTTTATTATTGTATTTTTTCCAATCTACTAAATCATCTCTCATCATTAGTACTGCAGTAATATCTTCACAATACATCTTTACCGTGCTACTGCCGTGAACTGTTAATACAGAAAACTGGCTGTTGAGTTTCCAAAATTGGCCTGATTTATAGTAATTATTTACTAATATCTCAAATTGATTTTCAATTACCTGTAACTCAATATCGGTTTGATTGGAGTAATACAGGACATTACCTAAATTGAACATCTGCGATAGAACTGGAGACTTTTCAGATGCGATTGATTCAACAAATGAGTTATAGGCGGAAACACGATGTTCAAATTGCCGTTCACTAATTGAATTATTTACTTGCCACTTTGCTGCGTAGTAATTTCCAAGTAAGGTTAGCATGGCAGAAAAAATAGCAGTTATAACTGCAAACAAATATGGATTAGCAGTACTGGTGCGAGCCATAATTAAAAGGTGATTGACTTACTAAGTTTAATCTTTCACTGGCACATACCCACTCGCCGTATCCGCACCTTCACCAAAAAAATATTTTTCGGTTTGCTCGCTTAAATATTTCCGCGCAGAAGGGTCGGCTAAACTCAGGCGGTTTTCATTCACCAGCATGGTTTGTTGTTTTAGCCAGCCAGCCCAAGCTTCTTTTGAGACATTTTCAAAAATACGTTTGCCCAAAGCGCCAGGGTAAGGGGGAAAATCCATGCCGTCTAAATCTTTACCTAATTTTATGCAGTGTACGGTGCGTGCCATTTGTGAAGTGCCTTTTAAAAATACAAAACGTTATGATAGCGCATGTTAAAATTTGCGTATTGAAAATTTAGAGGTCAGCAATGGAAAGTCCATTTAAAGGTAAAACAGGGGTTAGCCGCTTAGTGAACGCGTTTGGTTATTCAGTAGATGGTTTTAAGGCGGCTTTTAAACATGAAGATGCGTTTCGGCAAGAAGTGTTTTTGTCTATCGTGTTGATTCCGCTTGGGCTTTATTTAGGTAAATCAGGGGTTGAGAAGGCCATGCTGATTGCCGTGGTGTTGCTGGTGTTAATTGTGGAGTTATTTAACTCCGCCATCGAGGCCGCCGTAGATCATACTTCGCTAGAACGCCATCCGCTTGCCAAGCGCGCCAAGGATATTGGCAGCGCGGCAGTGTTTGTGGCGCTCACCATTGCGGTGAGTGTTTGGGGCTTGGTGCTTTTTGTATAATTAGGGGCGGCAAAAGCCACCCCAATTATCAGTTTAAAAATCAGCGCGTGCGCCAATAATCAAAGCACGTTCACCCGCTGGCGCGATGTCTTTTAAAAATGAAGCATGCTCACGAATTTCTTGATTGAGCAAGTTTTTGCCTTTGGCAAATAACTCCATATTAAATTTAGACACGGGAAATTTGTAGCTCACCATCGCGCTCACGTCGGAGTAGCCGTCAGTTTTTAGCTCGTTTTCTGCCGTGCGGTTTTGTTTAAACGCACGTAATACATCTAATCTTGCGCCAAAACTACCTTGTTGATAGCGTAAACCTGCGCCAAGCCTTAGAGGCGAGATGCGCGGCAAATTATCGTTGTTATCCCGGTTTTTTGCATGCACATAATCACCCCGAACGGTTAAGTTTAGGTGGTCGGTCATGGCAAATTTGCCATCCATTTCTATGCCTTTAAATGTGGCGGCAAAAGTGGAAAACTGGGCAACGGGTAAGCCTGAATCAATGTCGGTTTCACCCGTATTAAGTAAGCCAATAAAATTGCTAAACCGCGTGTAATAAGCGCCCGCGTTAAAAGAATTTTTGCCATTTTTCCAGCGCAGTTGTGCATCAATACCGTTTGAGCGTTCTTTATCAAAATCAGCATCGCCCACCTCAAATTGCCCAGTGGCTAAATGTGCGCCATTGGCATATAGCTCAAAATAACTCGGCGCGCGTTCATTGTGCGATAAGTTGGTGGCAAGCGACCAATGTGGGCTAAACGTGTAAAGCCCACCAAGCGCATAACTATTGGGGCTGAACTGATTTTTTTGCCCCGCGCCAAATTTATCATTGTCTTTAGCGTCCACGTTCACGCGCTCAACGCGCCCGCCAAAGCTCAGTTTTAGTGCATCCATCGGCAACTCTTCATAAACATACAAGGCCTTGCTTTGTGTATTAACGCTTGGCACAAAAGCCTCGTCGCCTAAGGCTTCAAAATTGGTGTTTTGAAACTGAAATCCTAGCACACCTTCCATATTGCCAAGTTTTGCATGACCAAGCTCAACACTACCTTCAACGCCTGTATTGTTGAATGTAGTGCCAACTTCGCCATCTTCAATTTCTTGATGTTGATAATCGGTATAAGCCATGCGCGCTTTTACACGGTTAACAACGTTGCCAAGCTGTCTAAATTCAGTTGCAACATCTACGCGGTCGCTACGCATATCCGCGCGAACGTTTTCTTCGGCCACGGTGCCATAGTTGTTTCTAAACCCTGAGTAAGATGCGCCTAAATAGCCGTTGTCAAACAAAAAAGATGCGCCCAATGCGCCGCCTTCACTATCGGCACTGCTGTTCACTAGTTTGCCTTTATTTTCACGTGCGGTGCCATCCGCACGCGCTTTGCGGCTTGAAACTGCAAAACCATCAATATCTAAATCACTGGTTTTGCGTGTGTAAGCATCGGCGTGAATGACAATTGCATCTGTGCCAGCATCTACCACGCCGGCTAAATTATTTTGGCTATCTGCGCCGCCAATGCTACCTTCTACACGGCCTAGAATGCCGTCTAATTTTTCTTTAGGAATGCGATGGTCAATTGCATTCACCACCCCGCCCACTGCGCTACCGCCGTAAAGTAAAGCCGCAGGGCCGCGCACCACGTCAATTTGTTCAATAATCAGCGGGTCAACAGTCACCGCATGGTCAAAACTTAAACTAGAAGCATCTAGCACGCCTACGCCGTTTTGCATAATCCGCACGCGTTCGGCATCTAAACCGCGAATAATCGGGCGCGAAGCGTTAGGCCCAAAATGTGTCGCCGTCACCCCAGGAATGCCATTGAGCGTATCACCCAATGTGCTTTCACGGCGGTTGGCTAACTCTTTGCCGTTGAGTACATAAACGGGCACCACCATTGCATCAGACTCTGCGCCAAGTGGGTTGGCTGTGATCGCAATAGTTGAAAATTCTATAGGTTTAGAAGCGTCGGCTTCCTCGGCCAATGAGCTTTGTATAAAAAGGCAACTGATTGCCCAAAAAAGTGTTTTAGGTGCAAACGCACTGCGCGCCTGCAATAATGGTTTTATCATGATGAAACCCTCAATAAAATAGTAACAACTCAGCAAGATGGTGAATCTCGCTGAACAATTAAAAAATTAGCTATTGAGGGAAAGTGGTGGCGCACGCGCAGCATAAGCGGCAGCGTGGCGGGAAGTTACAGTGAAAAAATAGTAAACTGATGCCGCAAAATGCGCATCAAAACTGGGCAAGATAAAAGACTGTGTTTGTAAGCCACTGGCCACTTGCGCGTAGGCAATACACTGAGCACATTGCTCAGCCGCCGTGTTTTTATCTTGCTGATGCTGCCTTGCAGAGTCTTGAAAGTGGCTAATTTCATGCGTAGCCACACCTATTTGCGTAAAAGCAAATAAGAAAATCAGTAAAAATTGTAGGGCAAAACGTTGTAACATGGATTTATATTAACAGTTTCAGGCAGTTAATCCAAGCCGTCTTATAGCGTAAGCGCTTTGAGTAAATCGTTACCAAAGTGATAACAATAATAAAAAATCAACAATAAAGGCGGCACGGTGAGAGCGCGAAAAATCAAAATAGATTTTTTTGAGAGTTTATTCAAGTAGTAAGCTGATAAAACGATGGCAAAATTTAAGGCAAAAGTGAATCCATAAAATGGTAACAACCGTTTAAAATACTCACCAAAACCACATGCGCCGTCAACATCTAAAACGCAAGGGGCTTCACCCCAAGTGAGCAAGCCCAGCAAAATAGTCAGCACATATAGCACCAATAAAATAACTACGAAGTAGCTTTCGTTGCTTGATAAATTTTCGTACTGTTGCGACACGATGTGATTCCTAAATTAAGTCAATCATACAAAAATGATGGGTAATTAAACCAAAGCCACTTAACTACAAAAACCCGCGAGAGATTTTTGCACCTCTGTAAGCCGCATGGATACTGGCTTACAGAGGTGGTGAAATGATTTGGTGCAAAAATGCAGGTATTTTTAATGTTTTTTGTCATAAAAATAGCCGAGTGATAACTCGGCTATTTTAGCAAACTTTTAGTTCAATTTAGGCAGCAAAATTTGCGCTGGCAAAATCCCAATTTGCGAGTGAATTTAAAAATACCTCGACAAATTTAGCGCGCGCATTGCGGTAATCAATGTAGTAAGCGTGCTCCCAAACATCAATCGTTAATAAAGCTTTGTCGCCTGTAGTCAGCGGTGTGCCAGCTGCGCCCATGTTAACAATATCCACTGAGCCGTCGGCTTTTTTCACAAGCCATGTCCAACCAGAGCCAAAATTACCTACAGCTGAAGCTTGAAAGGCTTTTTTGAACTCATCAATGCTGCCCCATTTTTTGTTAATCTCATCAGCCAAAGCGCCAGTAGGTGCGCCGCCGCCATTTGGTTTCATGCTGTTCCAAAAGAAAGTGTGGTTCCAGATTTGGGCTGAGTTGTTGTAAATACCGGCTGAAGATTTTTTAACAATCGTTTCTAAGTCAGCGTTTTCAAACTCTGTACCTTTAATCAGGTTGTTCAAGTTAGTCACATAAGTTTGGTGGTGCTTGCCATAGTGATACTCAAAAGTTTCTTCAGAAATATGAGGTACTAAGGCATTTTTTGCATAAGGCAAAGCTGGTAAAGTGTGTTCCATAATGATTCCTTTAACGTGAAAAATTTTGAATGTCTATTTTGCCATAAAATCATACTGATTTAGTAAGGTATTGCTATTTCTTTTTAGCTCTTGGGTGCGCATTGTCATAAATTTTAGCTAGATGTTGAAAGTCTAGGTGCGTGTAAACCTGTGTGGTGCTAATGTTTGCGTGGCCAAGCATTTCTTGCACGGCGCGTAAATCCCCACTCGATTGCAACACATGCGTGGCAAAACTGTGGCGTAGCAAGTGCGGGTGCATATTGGTGTTAAGGCCTTGCTTGATAGACCATTGTTTTACCCGATATTGCACCGCTCGTGGTGTGATGCGCTTGCCTTGCTGTGTGACAAAGAGTGCATTGGGATTAGTATCTGCGATTTTAATCAAGCTACGATGCTGCAACCACTTGTGAATCGCCTCCATGGCATGGCTACCCATTGGCACAATACGCGTTTTGTTGCCTTTACCAGTCACCATCACGGTGCCTTCGGTAAAATCCAGTTGAGTCATATCTAAATTTACCAGTTCGGATAAGCGTAATCCTGACGAGTAAAATAATTCTAAAATCGCATGATCGCGCACTTCCAGCATGCCGTCGCCCTGTATGCTCACAAACTGCACCGCTTGATCGGTCGATAAAGCTTGCGGTAAGGTTTTAGCAGCCTTGGGGGCGCGTAAACCTAAAACCGGGTTTTGGGTAAAGCCTTGGTGATGAATCAGGTAATCGAAAAATCCGCGCCATGCAGAAAGCGCGCGGGCGATGGTTTTGCTGCTTAAATTGCGACTATGCAGAATTGCGATAAATCGCCGAATTTGGGTGGGTTGGATGTTATTTAAGCTGGTATTTTCTAGCAATGATTGTAATAGCTGAATGTCTCGCGCATAGTTTTGGCAAGTCAGTGCGCTCAAGCCACGTTCAAAGCTTAGGTGCTGAAGGTAGCTAGCTAGGTATTGCATTAAATATGCGCTGAAAGCGCGGCGCTGACCAAGTCACCTATACGTTCAAGATACATTACACCCATGTCAGATTTAAAATGTTGCGCATCGACAGAGCCCAAAATGAGCACCCCAAAAGTTTGTTTTTCTGCGGTATTTTTATACAGTGGAATAAACACAAAAGACTGTAGCTGGTTGCTAAGCAAGTCTTTTGTAATGTCTGGCATTTCACCACAATATGGTCGAGTAAGGTCATTAACCCATTCTATAAAGTCTTTGTTTTCAGGCGTATAGTCACTGTGCGTTTCGTCATCATTAGGGTTTGCCCAAATGCGAATCGCAGACTCAGAAACTAAAAAATCTTCTTGCATGCATTGAATAATTGCTGCTTGTACCGCTTCAAAATTTTTACTTTTGAGCAGATTTACGCTGAAGTCATGAATTTTTTTACTGGTTTCGTCATTTTCTTCCGCATAACTGATGAGAGTAACGAGTTTATTTTCTAATGCGTGAATTTTGTCACGCTGGGCAAGTTGCTGACGCTCAGCAAGAGAAATTGCACCAGAACCGTGTGGGCTAGGCAAGTAAATTTCTGCTAATAAACTCGCATGCTGCTCGAAAAAATGCGGAAAGCTGCGTAAGTAACTACTTACTTGTTCGGCTGAGATGTCATGATTTGGCGACTGATTTTCTTGTTGCATATAGAGCTCCGTATAAATCTTGTTTTTATATTGTAACTGTACCAGTAAATACCGTCACCGCTGGCCCTGTCATCATCACAGGTGCATCACCGCTATGCCATGCAATTTGTAACTCTCCGCCTCGTGCGCTGACTTTAACAGGAGATTGCAATAATCCTAATTGAATACCTGTGACTGCCGCTGCACACGCCCCCGTGCCACATGCAAGTGTTTCGCCACTACCACGCTCAAATACGCGGAGTTTAATATGATGAGGGTTGAGGATTTGCATAAACCCAGCGTTTACCCGCTCAGGAAAGCGCGGGTGTGTCTCAATTTGACTTCCGAGCGCTACCACAGGGGCAGTTTCAACATCCTCTACAATTTGTACAGCGTGCGGGTTGCCCATTGAAACGGCAGAAATGGTGATCGCTTGGTTACCTATTTCAAGCAAGTACTGATTTGCTTGAGTTTCTGCAATAAAAGGGATGGCAGCTGGCGCAAATCGAGGTGCGCCCATATTGACGGTAACCAAGCCATTTTCCTCTAATTTTGGCGTGATAATACCACTGGCAGTTTCTACGCGGATTTCACTATTTTGCGTCAGGCCAGCATCCACTACAAAACGCACAAAGCAACGCGCACCATTGCCGCACTGCGCAACCTCACTACCATCTGCATTAAAAATGCGGTATTTAAAATCAGCGATTTTAGACGGCTCTACAAGTAATAATTGATCAAAACCAATACCGAATTGACGGTGCGCTAGCTGACTAATTTGCTGTGGTGTCAATGACATCGGTTGGCGAACGCCATCAATCACCATAAAATCGTTGCCCGCTCCCTGCATTTTTGTGAAATTTAATATCATGCGATTATTATAATGGTTAGGACAATGGTTGGCGCAAATGGGTGAAAGATTAGTTACAAATTTTTGTATAGATAATTGAATAAGTTAGGTAAAATGTAAATTCAACTTTGACTGGATTTTTATCCTTTAGCCTTTAGTGATAAAAAATCTTTTCATTTTTTTATTTATTCAAACATTGAGTTTGATTTTTACCAAGGCGCACAAATGAACGAATATCTTTTTACCTCAGAATCTGTTTCTGAAGGTCACCCAGACAAACTCGCAGACCAAGTATCAGACAGCATTTTAGATGCCATTTTGGCACAAGACCCAACGGCGCGTGTGGCGGCTGAAACCTTAGCCAATACTGGCTTGATAGTGTTGGCTGGTGAAATTACTACTACAGCTAATGTCGACTACATTAAAGTTGCACGTGATGCAATTAAGCGCATCGGTTACGACAATACTGAATACGGGATTGATTACAAAGGTTGTGCTGTATTGGTGGCGTACGATAAACAATCGCCTGACATTGCGCAAGGCGTAGATAACGCCAATGACGACCCGCTAGACCAGGGCGCGGGCGACCAAGGTTTGATGTTTGGTTACGCTGTGAACGAAACGCCACAATTGATGCCATTGCCGATTTGGTTAAGTCATCGCTTGATGGAGCGTCAAGCGCAACTGCGTAAAGATGGCCGTTTGCCGTGGTTACGCCCCGATGCGAAATCACAAGTGACCATTCAATATGTGGATGGCACACCACACAAAATTGACACAGTGTTGGTCTCGACACAACACGCGCCAGAGATGTCGCTGGAGGCCATTCGTGAAGCCACCATTGAGGAAATCATCAAACCGATGTTGCCAAAAGAGCTGATTAAAGGTGAAATCAAATACTTGGTGAATCCAACCGGACGTTTTGTAGTCGGTGGCCCACAAGGGGATTGCGGCTTAACTGGCCGTAAAATTATCGTGGATACCTACGGTGGTGCAGCCCCTCACGGTGGTGGCGCATTCTCTGGTAAAGACCCTTCAAAAGTGGACAGAAGTGCAGCTTACGCAGGCCGTTATGTGGCTAAAAATATTGTGGCGGCAGGTTTGGCAGACAAATGCATGGTGCAAGTGAGTTATGCGATTGGTGTGGCGCAACCGACTTCAATCATGGTGCAAACTTATGGCACGGGTAAAGTGTCTGATGAGCGTTTGACACAATTGGTGCGTGAGCATTTTGATTTGCGCCCAAAAGGCATTGTAAAAATGCTAGATTTATTGCGCCCAATTTACACAAAAACAGCGGCGTACGGTCACTTTGGTCGCGATGAGCCAGAGTTTACGTGGGAAGCAACAGATAGAGCGGCTGCGCTACGTGCGGCGGCAGGTTTAAAATAACGGCTTAATTCGCCCGAGCGAAAATCACTGCCCTGCGAGCCGCATAGAATATGGCTGACAGGGCAGTGTCATGAAAGAGAGGGCAAAACGCATCGTTATTCTGCGTTGCCTTATTTGAAAGATTTACATTATAATGCACGCATTAAACCGAGGAACGCTGCGAGGTTAGCTTAATCCCAGGCTCGGTTTGCAAGGACTTTTCCTTGAAAACGGCGTTCACCTAACCGTGCCAGACACGGGATGCAGGTGGACAATGCTTGAATATTCCAAAATACATCCCACTCTGGTCGCACTTATTCATTATTATTAAGGAATTATTGTGACTCAAGATTACATTGTTGCAGACATTAATTTAGCGGCTTTTGGCCGTAAAGAAATTGCCATTGCAGAAACTGAAATGCCAGGTTTAATGGCTATTCGTCAAGAATACGCCAAAGCGCAACCTCTTAAAGGTGCACGTATTACTGGCTCATTACACATGACCATTCAAACTGCAGTATTGATTGAAACACTGAAAGATTTAGGCGCAGAAGTACGCTGGGCATCATGCAATATTTATTCAACACAAGACCATGCAGCGGCGGCGATTGCGGCAGGCGGTACACCAGTGTTTGCTATTAAAGGTGAAACGCTGACTGAATACTGGGATTACACACACCGTATTTTTGAGTGGACTGATGGTGGTTACTCAAACATGATTTTGGATGATGGTGGCGATGCAACCTTGCTATTACATCTCGGTACACGTGCAGAAAAAGATTTGTCAGTGGTTTCAAAACCAACAAGTGAAGAAGAAACCTGCTTGTTTGATGCCATTAAAGCCAAACTTAAAACAGACCCAACTTGGTACTCAACCCGCTTGGCAAAAATCATTGGCGTGACTGAAGAAACCACGACAGGGGTGCATCGTTTGTACCAAATGCACAAAGAAGGCAAACTTGCCTTCCCAGCCATTAACGTGAACGACTCTGTGACAAAATCAAAATTTGACAACTTATATGGCTGCCGTGAGAGCTTGGTAGATGCGATTAAACGCGCGACCGATGTGATGGTTGCTGGCAAAATTGCGGTGGTCGCAGGCTATGGTGATGTGGGTAAAGGTTCAGCGCAAGCTTTGCGTGCACTTTCTGCCCAAGTATGGGTAACTGAAATTGACCCCATCTGCGCATTACAAGCGGCCATGGAAGGCTATCGCGTCGTGACCATGGATTATGCAAGTGCGCATGGCGATATTTTTGTGACCGCAACTGGTAACTACCACGTGATTACCCATGACCACATGGCGAAAATGAAAGACCAAGCCATTGTATGCAACATCGGCCATTTTGATAACGAGATTGATGTTGCATCACTTGAAAAATACGAGTGGGATGAAATTAAACCGCAAGTGGATCACGTGATTTTCCCTGATGGTAAAAAGATTATTTTGTTGGCAAAAGGCCGTTTGGTCAATTTAGGTTGCGGCACGGGCCATCCTAGTTATGTGATGAGCTCAAGTTTTGCGAATCAAACCATTGCGCAAATTGAATTATTTACGCAAACTGCTAAATACCCAGTGGGTGTTTATACTTTGCCTAAACACTTGGATGAAAAAGTAGCAATTTTGCAATTAAACAAACTGAATGCGCAACTCACTACATTAACCGATGTGCAGGCGGCTTATATTGGCGTTTCTAAACAAGGCCCATATAAACCAGATACTTATCGCTATTAATCAGCGCAGGAGCTAGCCACATGAAATTATTGATTGCTTGGATACTAAATGCCGTTGCTTTATTGCTAGTGGCCACTTTTGTGCCGGGCATTCATGTGGCTAGTTATGTAACAGCAATGCTAGCCGCCGTGTTGATAGGGCTAGCAAATATTACGATCAAACCAGTGTTGAAGTTTTTTACTTTTCCTATCACCATTATCACGCTGGGACTCTTTATTTTTGTAATAAACGGCTTGCTGTTTTACGGCGTAGGCCATTTCTTACAAGGCTTTGAAGTTGCCACTCTCAAAGCAGGTATTATTGGCGCCATTGTGTATAGCGTGATTTCATGGCTCTTGGCCGCCATTGTGATTGATGACAAAGAAGAAAAAGATGACTAAAAATATCCCGCTCAGTTTTGAGTTTTTTCCGCCAAAAACAGAAGATGGCATCAATAAATTGCGCGAAACGCGGGCGCAATTAGCCAAATTCAACCCAGAGTTTTTCTCGGTTACATTTGGGGCTGGTGGCTCAACCCGCGATAGAACAATGGAAACTGTCCTTGAAATTCAGCAAGAAGGTTTTGATGCTGCGCCACATATTTCCTGTATTTCATCCAGCAAAGCCGAGATTTTAGAATTGCTGCAAGCGTACCAAGCAAAGGGAATTAAGCGTTTGGTGACTTTACGCGGCGATGTACCGTCTGGCGAGGTGAGTGCGGGAGATTTTCGCTATGCGCTTGAATTGGTTGAGTTTATTCGCGCAAATACGGGCGATCATTTTCATATTGAAGTTGCCGCTTACCCTGAGTTTCATCCAGAAGCGCGTAGCCCTGCGGCTGACCTACTCAACCTTAAACGCAAAGTAGATGCAGGGGCAAATTCTGCCATTACGCAATATTTTTACAACGCCGATGCGTATTACCGATTTATTGACCAATGCGCCACGGCTAATATTAATGTGCCCATTGTGCCAGGCATTATGCCGATTTATAACATTACCCAACTCGCACGTTTTTCAAGCGTGTGTGGCGCAGAAATTCCACGCTGGCTTAAAATGCGCCTAGAAGAATACGGCGATGATATGGTTTCATTGCGTGCTTTTGGTGTGGATGTGGTAAGTGAGTTGTGCGATAACTTACAACAAAGCGGTGTTCCTAGCTTACATTTTTACACCTTAAACCAAGCGGGCACTATTGAAAAAATCATTGAGAATATCAGCAATTAAATCTACGAGAGATTTCTATGCCTCTGTAAGCCGCATAAAATAAGGCTCGCAGAGGTGCAGAAATGAAGTAGCGTAAAAACTAGGGTTTTAAAAACTTTTTTCTAGCAGAAATATTAAGATAAATGCGGTAGGTTTTCTACTAGTGTAATGTTGGCTTTTGCTTATTCATTAACACATCTTCCATTAGCATGTAATCTTGCGCGTGATGCGCATTGGCTTGACTGCTACCCCAAGTCGTCATCAGCACAATCCATCTAAATTCGTCGTGACTGATGCTGTCTTGTGGTAATTTCATGGCTAATTCAAGCACTAACTCGCGCTGCGCGGTATTGAGAATATTAGCTTGCACTAAAAATAACACAAAATTTAAACTTTCAAAGGAGATTTTTTTGTGCTCATCTGCGGTGAAAATGCGGCTACTGGTGTGTTGGGGGGCGATAAAAATGTTGGCTTGGCTGGTTTTGTGTTCTAGCTGACTAAACCAATCAAACGCATGGTGAATGTCTTGCTCGTTAAAGCCAGCGGCGGCAAGCTCTTTTGATAGAGTGCTTTCATCTGGTCTAAATTGACCATCAATAAAATTTTCAAACATGTATACTAATACTTCAAACATTGATATTTACCCTAGGTTGATAGCAAGCAACTAGAGTAAATCGAATTTTCGTATCAAATGCTAAACGATTTTTTGGTAAAGCCCGCCATTCAAGCTAGCAATCTTACCCTCTAATTCAAGCAACATAAGAATGGAGGAAAGCTCGCTTACCGTCAAGTCACTCAAATGGACTAATGCTTCAAGCGAAGTTGGCTCAAAGCCCATTAAATCAAGCAGTTTGTGCTCAGTGCTAGCTTCAGGTGACGCGGTATTTTCGGCATTTTTGCGGGTGATATTTTCGATGCCAATTTCGTCAATAATATCGCGTAAGTCATCTACTAATTTAGCGCCTTGCTTTATCAATTGATGGCAACCTTTTGCCATGGGTGAATGTATGGAGCCTGGAATCGCAAAAACTTCTCGCCCCTGCTCACCTGCAAGACGTGCGGTAATTTGCGAGCCACTTTGTAGATTGGCTTCTACCACTAGGCAACCTAAACTTAGGCCGCTAATAATGCGGTTACGTTTAGGGAAGTTTTGTGGTTTTGATGGCGTGCCGAGTGCAAATTCAGAAATGATCAGGCCGTCTTTCTCGATAATTTGGTGCGCTAAATCTCGGTGTTTAGCTGGGTAAACGATATCTAAGCCGGTGCCAACCACAGCAATTGTTGCGCCATTAGCCTTAAGCGCACCACGATGCGCAGCACCATCAATACCAAGTGCCATGCCACTGACTACACATAAACCGTATTCACACAAGCCTTGCGCAAATGCCTCAGCGTTTTTCTCACCTTGTGCAGAAGCGCTTCGGCTACCGACGATGGCAATACTTGGCTGGTTGAGTAAAGCGAGATTACCTTTAGCATACAAAAAAGGCGGCGGGTCATTGATTTCAAGCAGTGCTTTTGGATAATGTCTATCGGCCAGCGTAACTAAATAGTTATTGGGGTGTGATAGCCAATGGATGGTGTCTTGTAGCGCTTCTTTATCAGCGCCTTTGCCTATGTCTAAAGCAATTTTTTCCGAAACAATTTCAGTCAGTTGATTAAATGGTGTGGCGAAAATGTTGGCGGGGTCGCCAAAGGCTTTGAGTAACTGACAAAAAGTTTGTGTGCCTAAGCCTTGAATAAAGCTTAAAGCGACCCACAGCGATTTTTCTACATGCGTGTCGCTGTGGTTTTCTTGCATAAACGTGCTTAAGGTGTGTTAACGGTATCTAATTCGTAAACAGGTTGTGAGGCTTGCATGACCAATGCGTATGAAACGCGGTCAAAAGTGCGGAACACCATTAATAAGCCAATGCGTTCATCAGGTAGTTTCACCATGCCCGGCTCTAGCGCTGGTTGACTATTAATCTCCTGCGGTTTTTTCTCAAAATCTACAATTTTTGAGCCGTCAGGTGCGGTTTTAACATCAAAGTTAAGCTCTTTTAATTTTGGTTTATTATCTTCTTTGCTTTTTACATATTCGGTGTCTTTAACGATGCGCCCGTAACGGTTAATAGCAAGCACGTGTCCAACTTCAACGCCATCGTTTGTGCCACGGTTTAGGGTTACGATGCTTTGCGGGCCACCTTCTGCAACGCCGCCAAGCACGCCCATAATACGACCTGAAATAGCAGATTCTGGTGCGTGTGGTACAAAGTTAGTAGTGACTTCATCGCCAATGGCAACTAGTCTATCTTTTGTAAAAATTTCTTCTTTGGCCTTGGTGATGTCGGCACTTACTGGGTCGCCATATTTTACAACTTTAGCATTACCCAAATAATTAGCCTCAACACCTAATACTTCTTTGGTGTCTGGGTCAATCAAGTTTTTACCTGGACGATACACATGCCAATTGAGAGGGTCGCCTTCGTTAATACCTTTAATATATACGCGTGTACCAGGACTTAACACCACGCTATTTTCTTGCGCTGCTAAAATACGTGGTGATGTCCCTAACTGGTCTTTTTCAATCACTAAAGGTTGATGTAAAAATGGATGAATAACACTGAGCGGAATAGTGGAAATGGCAACTTTATCAATAGGTTCTTCAACTGCGTGTGGGTTTACCGTAATGGTTTCATGCAGCAAACTCAGTCTTGGGTTTTTACCGCTTTTATCTAGCACAACTACATCACCTGGATAAATTAAATGTGGATTTTTAATCTGGTCGCGATTAAAACGCCAAACTTTTGGCCATTGCCAAGGATCTTTTAGAAATTTACCTGAAATCCCCCATAACGTATCGCCTTTAACGACAGTATGACGTTCAGGGTGATTGTTATTGAGTTCAATTTCTTGTGCATTTAGCGGCAAGCTAATGCTACAAATCATGAGCAGCGTTATAATAGGGCGAAACATACTGATGACCTCAGTTTAATGGCCTAAAAAGGCGGTTAAAAATCAATACAATAACTGCGAAATTACGTTAAATTTATCACGTAATTCATTCAACAATCAAGCTTTTTTAAAAAAAGCATTGTTATTTTAAAATAATATAACAATTTTTATCAAAATAAAGACACTTTATGGCTATTTTAGAAATATTAAACTATCCTGATCCGCGCCTGCATACCGTTGCTAAGCCAATCAAAGAAGTAGATGCAAGCATTCGCCGTCTCATTGACGATATGGCGCAAACGATGTACGCCGCGCCAGGCATAGGCTTGGCGGCCACACAGGTTAACCAGCATATTCAATTGTTGATTATCGACACCAGCGAAGAAAAAAATCAACTACAGGTGTTTATCAACCCAAAAATTATTGAAAAAGATGGCGAACGTGAGTTTGAAGAAGGGTGTTTATCAGTCCCAGGCGTGTACGAAACGGTGACTCGCGCCGCACACATTAAAGTAGAAGCATTAGATAAAAATGGTCAAACCTTTAGTTTAGAGGCTGAAGGCTTATTGGCGGTTTGTATTCAGCATGAAATGGATCATTTGTTAGGAAAAGTCTTTGTGGAGTATTTGTCGCCGCTCAAACGCAACCGTATTAAAAATAAAATGTTGAAATTACGGCGGGCTATGTAATGCGTATTATTTTTGCTGGAACGCCAGAATTCGCTGTGCCTGCATTGGCCGCGTTAATTGAAGCTGGTCATGATATTGTGATGGTGCTCACGCAACCAGACCGCCCGGCAGGGCGCGGTATGAAGTTGCAAGCCAGCCCTGTAAAGCAATTAGCTTTGCAGCACAATTTGCATGTGTTTCAGCCAGAAAAACTCAAGCCTGAAGAAGTCCAAGCGCAAATTGCCGCTACCCAAGCCGATGTGATGGTTGTCGCGGCCTATGGTTTGATTATTCCAACCAATGTGCTCAATATGCCCAAGTTTGGCTGTTATAACATTCATGCTTCTTTGTTGCCGCGCTGGCGCGGGGCGGCGCCGATTCACCGTGCATTATTGGCTGGCGATGTTGAAACAGGCGTGACGATTATGGAAGTGGTGCCTGCGCTAGATGCCGGTGCCATGGTGAGCAAAGGTGTGGTGCCCATTACCGAGCAATCCACCACGCAAACCTTGCATGATGCGTTAGCCAAAAAAGGCGCTGAGTTAATGGTGCAAGCAATGCAAACTTTAGCGGTAGATGGCGTGTTGCCAAGCACTCCGCAAGATGAAAATTTGGCGACTTACGCGCACAAGCTTGAAAAAAGTGAAGCAAAAATTGATTGGCAAAAAAGCGCAGCGGAAATTTCACGTCAAGTGCGCGCTTTCAATCCTTTTCCTGTGGCAACTGCGCAGTTTCGTGGAGAAACCTGCAAAATTTGGTTTGCTACAGAAGCGCAAAATATGCCTAATGAAGCCGCAAAATATGCCCGAGGAGAAATCATCGCGCTGGAAGCCAGTATCTATGCGGCTTGCGGCGGAGGTGTGTTGAAGATAGATGAATTGCAGATGCCCGGTGGCAAGCGTCAACCAGCAAAAATATTTGCCCAAGCCCAGCAAATTAAAGTGGGTGATGTGTTTGGCTAAAACGCATTAATCGCAAATTAGCTTGAATTTTTTAGCAAAAGCCTCATCTTAACAACAGCATTTGATAGGAGAACCCCATGTTAGGAAACTGGATTAAAACGTTTGTATTGATGGCGGGCATTACGGCATTATTTGGTGTAGTGGGTGTCGCGCTAGGTGGGCAATCAGGCATGTTACTCGCTCTGCTATTTGCGGCGGGCATGAATGTTTACGCCTATTGGTTTTCAGACAAAGCCGTGCTTAAAATGTATGGCGCGCAAGAAGTGAATTCTGAAAATAACTATGGCGATGGCCAATTTCGCAGCTATTACAATATGGTAAAAGAGCTGGCTGAAAATGCCCAACTGCCCATGCCAAAGGTGTATGTGATGAATGAGCAACAACCCAACGCCTTTGCCACAGGACGCAACCCAGAGCATGCAGCCGTGGCAGCTACAGTGGGCATTATGCAAATTTTGAGTGAGCGCGAGTTGCGTGGTGTGATGGCGCACGAGCTTGCCCATGTTAAAAATCGCGATACTTTAATTTCAACCATTTCTGCCACCGTGGCGGGTGCGATTTCTTCAATTGCGCAGTTTGGCATGTTTTTTGGTGGTGGCCGCAGTGAAGATGGTGAGCGTAGCGTCAGCCCGATTGTAAGTATGCTGATGATGTTTCTAGCACCGCTTGCTGCTTCGCTGATTCAAATGGCTATTTCACGCGCGCGCGAATTTGAAGCAGACAGAGGCGGTGCGGAAATTAGTAAAGACCCTAAAGCCTTGGCCGATGCGCTGACGAAAATTCATAATTATGCGCATCAAATCCCTAACCAAACGGCTGAAATGCACCCGGAAACAGGGCAGATGATGATTATTAATCCATTATCAGGCATGTCGTTTGATAGTTTGTTTAGTACGCATCCTAAGACGGAGGAGCGGGTGGCGAAGTTGAGGGCGATGGTGGTTTAGTCAACAATCACCCATGAGATACTTAACTCTTTTAATGATAAAACTCTACCAAAGCCATATTTCGCCACACAAGGGCTTTTCGTGTGCATATCGTATTCATACTGGAAGGCCAAGTTGCTCACAACTAGGTTATCGAGCAATTAGATATTTTGGCGTTTGGCGTGGGTTGTTTATATTGCGGCAAAGGTTAAATAAATGTGGATTAGCTCATCGTCGTTATTCTAAAGTATTTCATAAACAAGCTGGTTTTGTTGATTTTTCTTGCGATGTACCATGTGATGCTCCATCTTGTGATTATCACGATTGTCATGCTAATCAAGTGTGCGATATTTTTTCGAACTATTCGAATTGCGGCGATAGGAAATCTAAAAAGCACAATGATGAAGAGCAATATATTTACATACCGCCAAATGTTAAAAAATAGCAATAACTGAAAGGCATCACGTGGAATTGTAAGTAGTCGCTCTCGCGCGACAAGCGAGTTTCTTTCTTTTGTTTAGCCAAAAGAAAGAAACCAAAGAAAAAGCTACCCCCTATCGCTTGTTTCCTGCGCTGCTAAGCTTGCTGGGCGGCAAGCGGAAATTGACTTCGGCCGCTTCGCTTAACCTAAAGGTTAGCCTTCGTCGCAACAGCTTGCTTCGCAAGCTTAGTTGTCACTCCGTTCAAACAGCCGCTTACCGAAATCCCCCATCAAGCTTGCGCTGCTCGGCGCGATAGCAGGGGAAATAAAAGTCAAAACCGTAGCGCAAAAACAGAGCAAAATTTAGTCAATTTTTGGCTTATTTTTAGCACAAATCATTTCACCACCTCTGTAAGCCAGTCTGCATGCGGCTTCCAGAGGTGTAAAATTTTCTCGGGCGTATTTCACTGATAAAAATTAGTATCTTGAGCCTCGAATTTGGCACAATTTTACTGCTGGGTTTTCAATCGTTGTGAGGTCAACTTTTGCGACTTGTTGATTTGTTTGGCTAGGTTGATTTGCATTATTATCGCTACTTGTTTCTTGCTGATTGATGGGTTCTTTTGTTTCGCCAGCCATCGAAACGCTTGAAAAAGCAAGGCATGTTAAGACAAGAATTGTGTTTAATTTGCGCATCGTGATTCTCCAAAATAATGCTCAGTCATTGAGCAGGTGATTGCATTATTCTCTTTTAAATTCAACTTGTTTGTAACTAATATCACTTAAGAAAATATATTTTTTATAGTGTTAATGATGACCTAATGAAAATCATGAGTTACAAATTAGCAACAATTTTGCGTAAGCTAATCGCAAATATGCCGCGTTGTATGCTCATCTGCACCATAAAAGCAGAGGTTGAAATTAAACACTTCAATCAATCGCGCTTATATTTAGCGTAACTAAAACTAGCGCCAATATTAAAAGTTAAGGCCTAGAAAAAGGAGAAAGAAAATGCAAGTAGTGAAAAGCTTAAGTCAAAAAATGTTAGTACCTGCTATGTTTGCTGCAGTTTTTGCGAGTCCAGCAATGGCAACTGACCAATACAATGATATGGCGCGTGTGATTTCTGCCACACCACAAGTTGAGCGTGTGAATGTGCCACGTCAAGAGTGTCGCACAGAATATCAGCAACAAAGTTATAGCCGTGGTAGCAACAATAATATCGCAGGCGCACTTATTGGTGGCGTAGCAGGTGGCTTGTTAGGTAATACTGTGGGTCGTGGTAATGGCCGTGTGGCTGCTGCTGCAGTGGGTGCAGGGGTTGGCGCGTTGGTAGGCAATAATATTGCGAATAACAACAGCTACCGTCATGGCACGCGTACTGTGCCAGTAGAAAGCTGCTATCAAGTTGATAATTGGCAATCAGTGACAACAGGTTACTTGGTGACTTATGAATATAACGGTAGAAATTACACCACCGTTACAACGGATCACCCAGGACGTTATATTGATGTCAATGTAGTTGTGGCTCCACAAAGACAAGTGGTTACACAAGCCAATTATGATGACCGTTATGATAATAACTCACGTTGGGGTGATGATGGCTACCGCAATCATCACCGTAAAAATCGTCACCATCGTGAACACTACTAATAGTTTAGTTAAATTGGATTAAGCATTCGCAAACGAATACTGTTTAATCTCGGTTAAGCCCCGTTATTTCCACAAGAAATAACGAGGCTTTGTTTATTTCATTGACCAAAAAATGTTTTATTTACTATCAGCGTGCATCTAAACGCTGTGGCGGTTAAAATGCTTGTTTATTCAACATTGAAAGTCGCTTTGTATATTTCTCAACAAATAGCTGCGGATGCAGTGGCCGATGTGCTGGATGGGCGCAATCTCACAATCGCTTTGCCGCACGCTTTAGCCGGATTTGCCAAAGCCACACCTCAGCAACGCGGGGCAGCGGCAGATTTGAGTTATGGCACGCTACGCAATTATGGCGAGGTGAATGCTTACCTAACACAATTACTTGAAAAGCCTTTAAGTAATTCACATGTGACAGCATTACTTTTAGTGGCAGTTTACCAACTGCTGCATGACCAAGCAGAAGACTTTACCATTGTGAATCAAGCTGTAAAAGCGGCTAGCTATGCTAAACCACGCTGGGCAAAGGGCTTGGTGAATGGTGTATTGCGTAATTTTCTGAGACAAAAAGACGCGCTGGCTAACAAGATAAAAAATAACGAAGTCGCTACCTATTCTTATCCACAATGGTGGATTAACAAGCTAAAAAATCAATATCCAACTGATTGGCAAAGCATGTTGGTTGCAGGCAACCAACATCCACCGATGACCTTGCGGGTGAATGCACAAAAAATAACAGTTGAGGCATATTTACAGCTACTTGCGCGGCAAGATATTGAAGCGTCACATTTGGGCGGGCAAGCCGTTGTTTTGGCAAAGCCAGTGCCCGTAGAAAACTTGGTTGGTTTTTTAGATGGTGTCGTTTCGGTGCAAGATTATGGTGCGCAACTAGCCGCCAATTTAATAGACGCTCAACCCAATATGCGGGTGTTAGATGCATGTTGCGCGCCAGGCGGAAAAACCAGCCATATGTTAGAAATGGCAAATCTGCAGATGACCGCTTTAGATACTGATGCAACACGATTAGAGCGTGTAAAAAGTAATCTACAGCGTCTCAAGTTACAGGCGAATATTTTGCAAGGCGATGCAGCCCAAAATAATTGGTGGGATGGCAAACCATTTGATCGTATATTAGCCGATGTTCCTTGTACAGCCTCTGGGATTGTGCGTCGTCATGTAGATATTAAGTGGCTACGTCGTGAGGCGGATGTGGGCTTTTTTGCAACGCAGCAGGCTAAAATTTTGGCGAATTTATGGCAGATGTTGGCAAAGAATGGTAAATTGCTTTATGTAACCTGTTCGGTTTTTAATGAAGAAAATCAACAACAAGTGAATCAATTTCTAAAAAATAATCCAGACGCGCAGCAGTTGCCTTTCGTTTTACCTGCGCATTCATTGCATCACAACATTACCCAGCAACAAGGGCAGCTCATTCCCACCATTGCGCATGACGGCTTTTTTTATGCACTATTGCAAAAAAATTAAATTAGTCCTTTGTGCGTGGTTGCTAGTCTTTATTCCTCAGTTTGCCGTAGCGGGAAATACAAACCTGCATATCAACACTGCCGAATTAGTTGCAGTCGGCGACATGTATGAACTCAACGCCGATGTGGATATGAAATTTAGCCCAAAAGTTGAAGATGCCATTAGCAAGGGCTTTGTGCTGAAATTTATTTTAGAGTTTCAACTGAGCAAGCCTAGAAAATATTGGTTTGATGATGAGGTAGTGACGGTTTCTCATGAAGTCGCGCTCAATTACCATGCGCTCTCAAGGCAATTTATCGTTACTCGCGGCGAGCAACAAAAAACTTTTGTTCGTTTAGATGAGGCGTTGGATGATTTATCCTATATCAGTGGTTTAAATGTATTTAAAAAATCCGAAATAGAAAATGAAGAGCATTTAAAAGCGGCTTTGCTCATGCGACTAGATACAAAAAAACTTCCCCAAGCCCTGCAGGCCGATGATGAGTGGCACATGTCCAGCCAGCGTTTTGAGTGGACGCCAAATTTTGTCAATCAGCTTCCTAAAGCGGAGCCTAAGCCTGAAATTAAGCTCGAACCTGCAAAATGAAATACGTTGCAATTTTCAGCACAGTTTTAGGCTTATTTTTACTGTATCTTTTATCAAACGCGAGCGCTAATACTGCTGCCTCAGGTGAGTATTACACATTACTTGTCACGCTCAACATCACTTTGGCGGCCTGCCTTGTGGTGCTGATTGTTTACCAAGTCTGGCGAATGGTGAGGCAAATTCGTAAACGCGTGATGGGAAGCCGTTTTACTCTACGCTTACTCGCCAGTTTTGCCATGATGGCATTGATTCCTGGTTTGATTGTGTATTTGGTTTCTGTGAATTTTTTGACGCGCTCGATTGAATCTTGGTTTAATTTAAAAGTAGAAGCAGCACTTGAGGGCGGGTTAAATTTAGGTCGAACAGCTTTGGATGTCATGCTCAGTGACCTAAAAGAAAAAAGTAAAGACATGGCGATTAGCCTCGTGTATCAACCTGAAAAATCACGTTCAATGTTGAATGATTTGCGTGAAAAAAGTGGCATACAAGACGCCACTTTGCTTACTGTACAGGGACGAATTTTAGAGGTGTCTAGCAGCGATTCGGCCACGTTTTTACCTGAGTTGCCCACATTGGCGCAACTTAGGCAGGCAAAAAATCGTACGATAGGCAGTATTGAGCCAATAACCAATAAAGGCCTATATTTGCGTGTGCTTACACCCGTCAGCTCGCAAACGCTAGAAGGTGAAACACGAATATTGCAACTACTACAACCCGTACCAGAACAGTTAGCGACAACCGCTGAGCGGGTACAAGATGTGTATCAAGATTACCAGCAACTTTCCTATAGTCGCACTGCCTTGCGCGAGGTATTTGCGCTCACACTCACTTTAGTCATGATGTTGGCGATGTTAAGTGCCGTAGCAATTGCGTTTGTATTGAGTCGTCGCCTGTCCGCACCACTAACGGTGTTGGCTGAAGGCACCAAAGCGATTGCCAGTGGTGATTACAGCACAGTATTACCTGCACATGGTAAAGATGAGCTTGGCGTATTGGTGCAATCATTTAATAGCATGACGCAACAGCTAGACGATGCAACTAAAGCGGCAGAAAGTAACCGCGCCCGCGTAGAAGCTGCGCGTGGCTATTTAGAAACGATACTTGCGCATTTGTCATCTGGGGTTATCGCATTTAATCAACGTGGTGAATTGCGCACATATAATGATGCAGCCGCGAATATCTTAAGTGCGCCACTAGACCGATACGTCGGTTTTACCCCCGATAAAATCATTGAAAAGCAAACGCGCTTAGCCAGTTTTTTTCAAGTGATTATAGAAGCTTTGCCCAATAATGCGGCAGAAAAAGGCACAACAGAAAGCGGCGTTACTAGCACAAAAGATTTGCCACAAACGCAAATTGAGCTGATTAACACGCAAGGTAAGCAAATCATCACCATGCGTGGAACGCGCTTGCCGGATGGTGGTTATGTCAATGTGTTTGACGATGCTACCACCATGGTGCAAGCCCAGCGCGATGCGGCCTGGGGCGAAGTGGCACGGCGCTTAGCGCATGAAATTAAAAATCCACTGACACCTATTCAGCTTTCTGCAGAGCGTATGGCGCATAAATTACAAGGTAAATTGGCCGATGCTGACGCTAAAATTCTCACGCGCTCAACAGAAACCATCGTGAATCAAGTGGATGCGATGAAGAGAATGGTGAATGAGTTTAGTGAATATGCCCGCGCGCCAGCGCCCAAAATGCAGGCGCTAGATTTAAATAAGCTCATTGAAGAAGTTGTTTCATTTTATGATTTACCAGCGATTAGCATTAGCTTGTTGCTTGAAAAAGCACCTTGCGACATTGGGGGCGACAGCACCATGCTACGCCAAGTGATTCATAATTTACTACAAAATGCGCAAGACGCTTTGAGCAACTTGCCAAATGCAAATATTGTGATTGAAACGAAAATAAGTGGTGGCATGTTGGTGCTTACCGTGCAAGATAATGGCACGGGCTTTCCAGCCGATATGCTGCAACATGCGTTTGAGCCCTACATTACCTCTAAGCCGCATGGTACGGGGCTTGGCTTGGCGATTGTGAAAAAAATTGTGGAAGAACACAAAGGAAGTATTAAAATTGAAAATAATCTTACTGAAAGTATGCAGCAAGCAGGGGCAATGGTGAGTATTCACTTACCCCTTTATAATAAAACGAAGTAACTATCAAACAAGTAGAATTGTGAATTAACATGGCATCAAAACATATTTTAGTGGTGGACGACGAGATTGGGATTCGCGAACTGTTGCGCGATATTTTGCAAGATGAAGGATACCAAGTGCAATTAGCAGAAAATGCCGCCGCCGCCCGTGCAATTCGCCAACATGAGCGCCCAGATGCCGTGCTGCTGGATATATGGATGCCAGACTGTGACGGCATTACGCTATTAAAAGAGTGGGCGAGCAACAGTTTACTGACCATGCCTGTGGTGATGATGTCGGGCCACGGAACGATAGACACCGCAGTAGAGGCCACCCGCATTGGGGCGTTTGATTTTTTAGAAAAGCCAATTGCTTTTCAAAAGCTATTAAAAACGGTTGAGGCCGCGTTAAAGCATGGTGAATTATTGCCAAAATCAGAGATGAACTTAACAAGTTTAGGCAAAAGCCCCATTGTGACAGCGCTTAAAGAGCGCCTGGATAAAGTTTCTGCCCATTTTAGCCCGATTTTACTCATTGGCAATAAAGGGTGTGGAGCAGAGTTATGCGCACGATATTTGCATCAAGCCCAAACACCTTGGCTGCATCTCACCGAATTTAATCAGCTTGCCCATGCCCCACTAGAAATTTTAGAAGCCACGCGAGATGGCGTGATTTATATCAGCGAAGTGGCTGAACTAAGCAAAATTGAGCAAAAAGGCTTGTTGTTATTGCTCACAAAAGCTGAAAAATACAATGTACGAGCTATTTGTAGCACCAGCGAAAACCTGCCAAAATTGCAAGCAGAAGGCGTGTTTGATCATAATTTATTGCAGTTATTATCGGCCATTTCACTGCGTGTTCCCGCTTTAAATGAGCACAAAGAAGATATTCCTGATTTAGTGACTTCTATCGCCAATGTGCAGCAAGAGCTGGCAGGTGTTGAGTATCGAGAGTTTGATATTGCCGCACTCAATGGCCTGCGCAATGCAGATTGGCCGGGGGATTTAGCGCAGCTTGATACGGCGATTCGCAATTTAATTCAAACGAGCTTGGGTGATAAAATTACCCTTGAAGATGTAAAACGCGTACTTTATCAGTTTGAAAATGACTTTCAAACTGCGGCTGAAAAATTACCTACTGATGCAATGCAGCCACCAGACGACCAGCAGGCATCGCAGCCTCCGCAACCATTGGCGCAGCCGACTGAGTTTGAAGTGAATTTAGACCAACCTTTGCGCGAAGCGCGAGACGATTTTGAGCGTCTATATTTTAGATACCAAATGAAAAATGTCACCAATAATATGAGCCGATTAGCCGAAACAGCTGGGCTGGAGCGTACACATTTATACCGAAAATTAAAGCAATTAGGCATTAAAATAAAAGAGTAAAAAACCTCAAAAAATACCCATCTTCATTAGGGTGCCTCTGTAAGCCAGTATCCATGCGGCTTCCAGAGGCATGAAAATCCCTCAGGGGTTTTTAGCTTGTGAAATAGTGCTTTTTTAAGTGTTGAGAGATAACGCTAAAATCACGGGTGTGTGGTCAGAAGGGCGCTCTAATTTGCGTGGATTTTTGTCAATATAAGCCGCCGTACATTTTGCCTTGAGCGCATCGCTCACCAAAATATGGTCAATTCGCAAACCAAAATTGCGCCTAAAACCCATCATGCGGTAATCCCACCAACTAAAGCTTTTTTCGGGCTGCTCAAATAGCCTAAAACTATCGTGCAAACCCAAATTAAGCAAGCCTTGAAAAGCATCACGCTCAGGCGGGCTCACTAAAACTTGCCCAACCCAAGCGGCTGGGTCATGGCAGTCGCGGTCTTCAGGGGCAATGTTGTAATCGCCCAATAACACTAAATTGGGGTATTTTTGTAGCTCGCCAGTAAGCCAATTATGAAGCGCTTTCAGCCAGCGCATTTTATATGCGTATTTCTCGCTATCCACCGCTTGGCCGTTAACAATATACACGCACACCACGCGCACTCCGTTGATAGTGGCAGAGATGACGCGTTTTTGCTCGTCATCAAAATTGGCTATGCCTTGTTCAACATCAGTCATGGCGTGTTTGCTTAAAATCGCCACGCCGTTATAGGTTTTTTGCCCGCTGTGAATAGCGTTGTAGCCAGCCGCTTTTAAGTCATCATACGGAAACTTGCTATCTTCTTGCTTAGTTTCTTGCAAGCAAAGCACATCAATCGGGTTATCGCGCAGCCAATCAAGCACATGCGGCAGGCGCACAGTTAAAGAGTTGACGTTCCAAGTAGCAAGTTTCAAAACAAATTCCTCATGAATAAAATCAATCAATACAATTTAGGGTTGATTTTAGCATGCAGATAACAACGCTACCGCTCTAGTAAAACTAGCTGGATTTTTGCTTAAGCAACCAAACTTGTTCATGCGCAGTCACTTTGCCTTTTAAACCACCTGCAAGCTCGGCACTTTCTAACAAGCTGATTTCGTAATTCTGCTGGTAATGTGCGCGCACTTCATTCGCGCAAACGCAAAACGGCGGGCCATCCATTTGTGCTTGGTCGTATTCAAAGCACACCAATAATTGCGGTGCATTTTGCGTAATGGCGGAGATATGGGCGCTGTAACGCTCGCGCATCTCAAAAGGTAGCGCCACCAATGCAGCACGGTCATACACGGCATCCACCTTGCCGAGTAAGGCTTGGTTAAGCGCAAAAATATCACCATTCCACAGGATGATATTTGGCGCGCTATATTGTGTTAAAGCGCCATTTTTAGTAATAGTGGGCGTAAGGTTTAAATCGCTAAATAATGCTTCAACAGCAACGGCGCTGAGCTCCGCACCCACCACTTGGTAACCCTGTGCGAACAACCAATGAATATCTAAAGTTTTGCCACATAAAGGCAAAAAAATGCGGCTATTAGGCGCAAGTTGCAGTGCTGGAAAATGTTTAATAAGAAAAGGGTTGGCTTCAGGTAAGTGAAAGCCAATCTCGTTTTTACGCCACTTGTTGTGCCAGAAGTCGTGTTTCATATATATTTTCGAATTTTGTAGGGTGTGCAAATGGATTTTAATTTGCGCACCGTGTTAAGTTGATATCTTTAATGGTATGCAAGATAAAACATTTTGCACATCCTACGCTGGCTTCCGTGCAGTGTGAATTGCGACAATACCAAGAGACAGACGCTCGAATGTAACTTCTTCAAACCCATAGCTTGTAAGCTCGTGAGCAAGCTCCTCTGCTGTAGGGAAGTCACGAATCCCTTGCAACAGGTATTTATATGCGGAGGCATCACCGCCAGTAGCTATCCAACCAAGTATAGGCATGCAAATACCCATGTATGCTAAATAGGCACGGTGTAAAAATCCCCAACGAATGTTAGATGCTTCTAATATGATGAGTCTACCACTAGGCTTGAGAATACGAAGTGCTTCTTGCATTGCAAGATGTCGGTTACAAATTTTTAGACCAAGTGAGATTGAGTAAGCGTCCACACTTTTTGTCTGAATAGAGGGCATGTTCTCTGCGTCAAGCAGTATAAGGCTCACGTTTGATTTAAATGAGAGTAAGCGTTGTTCCGCTATTGCAAGCATCTTTGCGCTCAAGTCAGAGGCAATTACAGTACGTCCCTGAGTAGAAGCATTAGCCATTACTCTAAGAATGATATCTCCAGTTCCAGTGGCACCATCGATAAGTGTATCCCACTTTTCATTTGCTATTTTATTTGCGACTCGTCTTTTCCATATCCTGTGAATACCAAAACTAAAGATGTCGCATAGATAATCGTAACGTGATGCAATACGGCCAAAGACATCATCATTTTGAGCTGCAAATTCAGCAGCATTCTGATGCATAGCCATTAACTCGCCATGCCATTATGTCTTAGCAACGCATCTAAACTTGGCTCTCTGCCTCTAAACGCCACAAACGACTCCATTGCAGGGCGGCTGCCGCCTTTGGCGAGCACTTCTTCTTTAAAGAGTTTACCGGCTTCGTATGAAAGCACGCCTAATTCTTCAAACAAGCTGTAAGCATCGGCACTTAACACTTCTGCCCATTTGTAGCTGTAATAACCTGCGGCATAACCACCCGCAAAAATATGGCTAAAGCTATTGGGGAAGCGGTTCCATTTTGGTGGACGCACCACGGCCACTTCATCACGTACTTGCTCGATTAAATCGAGGGCGGTTTGCTTGCCATGAGGGTCAAAGTCGCCATGCAAGCGCATGTCGAAGAGTGAAAACTCGATTTGGCGCACGGTTTGCATGCCTGCTTGAAAGTTTTTGGCGGCCACCATTTTATCGAACAGTTCACGTGGCAATTGCGCGCCTGTGTCCACGTGGGCGGTCATGTGGCGTAGCACTTCCCATTCCCAGCAGAAGTTTTCCATAAATTGGCTGGGCAGTTCAACCGCATCCCACTCCACGCCTTTAATGCCAGAAACGCCATATTCATCCACTTGGGTGAGCATGTGGTGCAGGCCGTGACCAAATTCGTGGAACATGGTAATGACTTCATCATGCGTGAATAATGCAGGTTTTCCACCAACTGGGGCGGAGAAGTTGCAGGTTAAAAATGCAACTGGTAATTCAACAACGCCTGATTTTTTGCGGCGGGTAATTGCTTCATCCATCCATGCGCCACCGCGCTTATTATTACGGGCGTAGAGGTCTAAATAAAAGTAGGCAATTGGTTTTCCAGCGTTGTCACTAATTTGATAAAAGGCTGCGTCTTCATGCCAAAGTGGCGCTTCAGATTTTTGTACTTGTACGCCAAAAATGGTTTCAGTCACTTTAAATAAGCCAGCCAGCACCTTGCTCTCTGGGAAGTATTGTTTTACTTCTTGGTCTGAAAATGCGTATTTTTCTTCACGTAATTTTTCGCTCACGTAGGCAACATCCCATGACTGCATCTCATCAATGCCAAGTTTTTTTGCGTAAGCGGTGAGTTCTTGCATATCGCGTTCAGCATAAGGTTTGGCGCGCTTCGCGAGTGTATCTAGAAAGTCTGTGACTTGTTTAGGGCTATCAGCCATTTTGGTGGCGAGTGAAAGTTCGGCATAGTTGTTAAAACCGAGTGTTTGCGCTTCTTCTTTTTTTAATTTAAGAATATCGCTAATCAGCTTGGTGTTGTCCCACTCGGGCTTACTTAACTCAGATGCACGTGTGGCATAAGCGCGGTAAAGCGTTTCACGTAAATCACGGTTATCGCAGTATTGTAAAACGGGTAAGTATGAAGGAAAGTGCAGGGTAAATTTATAGCCAGCTTTGCCTTCAGTCTTTGTTGCTTCATGCGCCGCTTCAATGGCGTCGGCTGGCAAGCCAGCTAAATCGGCCACATTTTCAACGTAATGCGCAAAGTCATTAGTGTTATCCATGATATTTTCTTCAAACTTAGAGCCTAATTTAGAAAGCTCTTCACTCACGGCTTTAAAACGTGCTTTTTGATCAGCAGGTAACTCAGCACCGCCTAGTTTGAAGTCACGCACTTCGTTATTGATAATTTTTTGTTGCGTAGGCGTCAGGCTGGCAAACCCAGCGCTGGCTTGAATGGCTTTGTACTTAGCATATAAACGCTCATCTTGCGATAAGTCACTGCCATAGTCGGTGAGTTTGGCTAAGTTCTCGTTATAGGCTTCACGTAATTCTGGGCTGTTTACTACCGCATTCATGTGGCCGACTTGGCTCCATGCCCGGCTAATTTTCTCGCTATGATCTTCTAGCTTAAGGGCAAAGTTTTCCCATGTTGGCGCTTCTGTTGAAGTTGCCAAGCTTTCAATTAGTGCGCGACCCTCTGCAATCAGACTATCAATGGCTGGGCTAACGTGCTCAGGTTTGACTTCGCTAAATTTAGCAAAGCCAGAAAAGTTTAATAATGGGTTAGTCAAAAAATATCCTTGTTGCGATGTTTGATAAATAATGTGAATTAGTTAATGAGTCTTAGTGCAAATGGGTAGCGATAAGTTTCACCTTTGCTAGCAGCCACTGCGGCGATAATGCAAAAGATAATGTTGATGACCCAAATAATTGGGTAGAGCAAAAAGCCAATTAACACCCATGCCAGCACACTAGCAATCAAGTAGCCAAGTAAGACAGTAATTTGAAAATTCAAAGCCTCTTTTGCTTGGTCGGTAATGTAAGCACTTTCTTCTTTTTTGATTAGCCACACCACTAAGCCAGGGACAAATGAAAACACAGTGCCGCCTAAGTGGGTAACGGTAGCAATGTTTTTTTCTTCGCTACTGGGTGTAATAACTTCAATTTCGTTGGTCATGATTTTACCTTTCATAAGCTATGTGAGGGTTAGTGTCTTGGTTTCAAGCGTAAATTTGAAGCACTATAAAATTTAGCTACAGCGGGTTCAATTTTCTCAATGTCAGTAAGTGCTAACACTTTTTTAGCGCCTTTATTTAACTTGCTCATTTGGCTATGTAAAATCTGTTGTTTGACGCTCAAAATGTGCGATGGATGCATCGAAAGTTGTCGCAGACCCATGCCAATCAATAATTTAGTGAGTTTCGCTTCACCCGCCATTTCACCACAGACGGAAACAGATTTTCCTAATTTTTCACCCGCTTTAATAGTCATTGCAATCAACTTTAAAACCGACGGATGTAAAGGGTTGTACAAATGCGCAACAGCGTCGTCAGTGCGGTCAATCGCAAGGGTGTATTGAATAAGGTCGTTTGTACCAATGGATAAAAAGTCTAGCTCACTTGCAAAAGCCTCGGCATTGATGGCCGCAGCGGGAATCTCTATCATGCCGCCAAGCGCGATATTTTCATCAAACTTGATATTTTGTTTGCGCAAACTAGCTTTGGCTCGCTCGAGGGATAATTTAGTCTGTCGTAATTCTGCGAGTGTTGAAAGCATCGGAATGAGAATTTTAATGCTACCAAAGTTTGAAGCACGCAAGAGCGCACGCAGTTGCGTGTGAAAAATCTGTGGTTCTGCCAAACAGTAGCGGATGGCTCGCAAACCAAGCGCTGGGTTTGCACACTCAATAACCGTGTCTGGGTTCATTTGTTTATCTGCACCCAAGTCAAGCGTGCGAATCACCACGGGTGCGCCATTCATCGCCTCAGCTACTTTTTTATAGGCAATAAACTGCTCTTCCTCATCAGGCATTTCGCGCCGATTCATAAATAAAAACTCGGTACGATATAAGCCTATGCCGGTTGCGCCAGCCGCTTTGGCAGATACCACGTCTTCTGGCACTTCAATGTTGGCAAATAAATCAATATTAGTGCCATCTAATGTCACTGCTTTGGTGGATTTAATGCGCTGAAGCTTTTGTTGCTCAAGTTCCCATTGATTTTGGCGTAGTTTATATTCTGTTAAGATGCTTTTGTCAGGGTTAACAATGACGACACCCTGTTTGCCATCTACAATAATAAGTTCGCCATCGTGAATTAAATCGCGCGCTTTTTGGAGTGCGACGATAGATGGAATATTAAGGCTGCGGGCTAAAATGGCCGTGTGCGAGGTGACACCGCCCACATCGGTAATAAAGGCTGCAAATTCATGCTGCTTAAATTGAATAGCATCTGCAGGCGAAATATCATGCGCGACCAAAATCAACTTGCGCTCTTGTTGTAATGCGCTAGTTTGTTGCTCACTACTGAGACTAGGGTGACCAAGTAGCACCTTAATCACACGTTCAACCACTTGAATTACATCTTGTTTGCGCTCACGCAAGTAGGTATCTTCAATCTGTTCAAACTGCTCAACAATCTCATCCATTTGCAACTTAATCGCCCATTCGGCATTGCAAAGTTCATTTTTAATAATACTTTTGGGAGATTCAGAAAGTGATTTGTCATTGAGCATCATTAAATGCGTACCGATAAACGCACCTAATTCGGCGGGCGCATTTTTACGCAAACTATCGTTAATGAGTTCTAAATCGGATTTAACAGTAGCAATAGCATCACTAAAACGTTTAATTTCATCGTCAATTAAATGTGCAGGTAGCTGGTAGTGCACTACTTCTAACAGAGCATGCGAAATTAAGTGTGCATGCCCAATAGCAATGCCACTTGATACACCAACGCCGTGAAGCGTAAAACTAGGGTCGCTCAAACTTGTCATGGTGGGCTTTTATTCACCCTCACCAAAATAATCAGCTATTAAGGCGGTAAGCGCATCTATCGCGGCTTGCTCGTCAGTGCCATCGGCTTCTAATGTAATGATACTGCCTTTTGCGGCAGCTAGCATCATCACACCCATAATGCTTTTAGCGTTTACCCGACGACCATTGCGAGTAATCCACACTTCACTCTTAAACTGGCTGGCAGTTTGCGTAAGCTTGGTAGATGCGCGGGCGTGTAAGCCTAATTTATTGACGATTTCTACTTCTTTAGTAATCATTTCATTGATTCCCCTAAGCGATTTTTAGAATTTTTATTTCACGTTATTGAGCGCAACAGACATATCAAATCGCTCGCAGCTTTGACTTGTAAATCGCACTACGCCTTCGCGACCACCACTAATGGCTTTATCTACTAGCGCCGATAATGACTCATGTCTATAGGTCATGGTGCGCACTATCATTGGCATATTGACGCCTGCAACGCCCTCAACCACACCCGGTACCAATAATTTGGTAACGATGTTACAAGGTGTCGCACCATACATATCAGACAGCACCAACACACCTTCGCCAGTGTTAAGTGCCTCTATCAGTTTTTGTGCTTTAGGTAATAAATCAGCTGGTTTGTCGTGTGTATTAACCGCCAAAAAGGCAAGCTGATTAGGTTTGTTGCCTATGACGTGCTTAGCGCACTCCATCAAGCTTTCCCCTAAACTGCCATGCGCAATAATTAAAATACCAATCATAATTTTAGTTCTCTATGTCGAGTGAGCACTTTTTGTGTTGACTTAAAGTAAGCACCAAGCTGCTCAACAAAATATACCGAGCGGTGTTGCCCACCAGTGCAACCAATCGCTACGGTTAAATAGCTGCGGTTGTCAGCAATAAAGCAAGGCAACCATTTTTCTATATAGGCACGAATGTCACCTATCATTTCTGAGACGTTAGTTTGTGAGGCTAAAAATGCTTGAACAGGCGCATCGCGACCAGTTAAATCGCGCATTTGTGGATCATAATGTGGATTAGGTAAACAGCGTACGTCAAACACAAAGTCTGCATCCAGAGGAATTCCATGCTTAAATCCGAATGAAGTAAAGAGCAACGTTAGACCTGCATGCTCTATTGCAACCACTTCTTTTACCCATGCACGTAGCGTGTTGGCGCTTAAATAGCTCGTATCAATCACATGCCCAAGTCCGCCAAGTTCTCCTAATAGCTCGCGCTCTGTTGCAATACTTTCGGCAAGAGTGGTGCTGTCCTTGCTGAGTGGGTGCTTGCGCCGTGTTTCGCTAAAGCGCTTAACGAGGGTTTCAACGTTAGACTCTAAAAACAGCACTTGCGAGCTGATATTTTGTGATTTTAACTCTGCAATATGGGTTGGTAAGGTTTCAATCGCAGCACTCCGGCTATCAATACTAATGGCTACACGGTCATGATTAGCCCCTTTTAAATGCGTCGCAATATTAGGTAGCATGGTTGCTGGTAAGTTATCTACACAATAATAGCCGCTGTCTTCAAGGGCGCGTAGTGCGATACTTTTTCCCGAACCTGAAAGACCTGTGACGATAATGAGTTGCTTCATGGCTGCGTTAACATGTGGTGTTAAGTATTAGTGTTAATCAACATTCGATTTTTTTATTTCACGCATTTGACGTTGCGTAAACTGCTTGGTTGCATTGATTCCGCGTAATAATAACATGTGGTTGCGGATTGCTACCTCAACCAATACCGCAATATTACGGCCCGCCGCGATAGGAATTTGCACTTTAGTTACTTTAACACCTAAAACTTCTTCAAATTGGACTTGCGTATTAAAACTATCTAACTGTTGCAACATTGCTAGGTCAGCTAATTTTAGTTCAATAATCAGATCAAGCGGTTTAGTAGGTTTAACAGCATTATCACCAAATAGTGCGCGAATATTTAAAACACCTAAGCCGCGCACATCTAAAAAATCTTGTAGTAATTCAGGGCATCTACCTTCAATGCGTTCTGGCGAGATACGAAAAAAATCTACGATGTCATCAGCTACCAGTCGATGTCCGCGAGAAATTAACTCCAGCGCCAGCTCGCTTTTACCAATGGCAGCTGCACCTTTTATCAACACACCAAAACCTTGCACCTCCATAAAAACGCCATGCGCATTGGTGGATTCTGCTGTGGCTTTGGCTAAAAAGTGGCTTAATATATCCATTAACGCAGGGCTTTGTAGCGGAGAGCAGAGTAAAGGTGTGCTTCTATTATTAGCCGCGTGAATGAGGGTGTCAGGTACTTTTTCGCCATTGGCGATAATCACTGCAGCTAAATCGGTAGAAAATAAATTTTCAATCGCCAACTTGGCGTGGTCAGCCGATAAGCTGCGTAAATAGTCCATTTCAGCGCAACCCAGCACTTGCACGCGGTTAGGGTGAACAAAATTAAGATGCCCGATTAAAGCCAGTGAGGGTTTGCTAACGGTGCCACTAGTGAGTGTTTTGAGTCCGCCGTCTAGGCCAGCAACCCACTGCATTTTAAGTTTACGGCGGGTTTGTTTATAAAGCTCGTTTACATTGATTTGAGCCATCTGGGTATCTCTATCGTAATATTTAAGCGCTTAAATGGCTAGAAATACCCAGAATTTGGAGAGGTTAATTAACCGCTTGATGCTTTACTGCACCATTACTTTTATGATGGTCAGCATGTTTTTCTTTGTGTTTCAATACCTGACGGTCAAGTTTATCCGTCAGCATATCAATCGCGCTGTACATATTGTCGTCTGTACAGGCCGCGTGTAAATCATTGCCAGGAACGTGCAGTGTTGCCTCTACCTTTTGGATAAGCTTTTCAACACTCATGGTCACTTTGACGTCGATGACATGGTCAAAATGGTTGCTAATGCGCGATAATTTGTTGGTAACATATTCGCGTAGTGCAGGGGTTACTTCTAAATGCAGACCAGTTAATTGTAAATTCATGACATGCTCCTTATTAAAATATTCTCAAAGCGAGAATGCCCAAAAAACTCGACCGTTACCTGATCAGCTTTTGATCATTCAACACTTATCGAACAATTTCAGTTTACTACTTTAATTTGGGTTTGTGCTACAAGTGACGCAAAATTTTCGATAATTTTTTAGCCCAGTTGGGTCATATTATTTTGCGATAAATGAAGTGAATTTCATTAGAAAAACAGCGCTATAAAAGCCTGTTTTTTTCATGTTTCTAACGCAACATCTTTTTGCCACCTCTGCAAGCCTTATTCCATGCGGCTTCCAGAGGCATAAAAATCTCTCGGGGAAATATCTAGCTGAATTTAAACGAGTTTGATTATAGCGTTTTGCGTAAACTTGCTGGCTCAATACCGAGCGATTCACGATATTTAGCAATGGTACGGCGCGCCACAATAATGCCTTGCTTGGCCAGTAAATCGGTGATTTGGTTGTCAGAGTAAGGTTTTTTTGGATTTTCTTGGTCAACTAATTGTTTAATCAGTGCGCGAATGGCGGTTGCCGAAGCCGTGCCACCTGAATCTGTTGCTACTGAGCTGCCAAAGAAATATTTCAGCTCAAAAATACCGCGTGGTGTGAGCATGTATTTGTTGGTGGTGACGCGTGAAATCGTTGATTCATGCAGTTCAAGTTCGTCGGCAATCTCGCGTAGCACTAGCGGCTTCATGGCGACTTCACCATACTCTAAAAAGTTACGTTGCCTATCTACAATGGCTTGCGATACGCGCAAAATCGTCACAAAACGTTGCTGAATATTTTTAATCATCCACTTTGCTTCTTGCATTTGGCTTTGCAAATACTGGCTATTACTGTCGCGGTTGCGTTTTAAAATGCCCGCATAAAGCTGGTTAATTTTAAGTTTTGGTATCGCCGCATCGTTGAGGCTGGCAATCCAAATACCCTTCACTTTTTTAACCACGACTTCATGCTGAATATAATGTTCTGAACCAATTTGGCTAAAGTCGCCCCCTGGACGAGGGTTTAAACTGGTAATCATTTGCTGCACACTTTTGAGTGTTTCTTCATCGCAGCCTAAATATTTACGCAGTTTTGTAAAATCCCGCGAGGCTAAATCTTGCAAATAATGTTTGGCTAACAATTTGGCTAATGCAAGGTGCGGCGTGTCTTCAGACATTGCATTTAGTTGCAAGAGTAGGCACTCACTTAGGTCGCGAGCACCAACACCAATAGGGTCTAAATTTTGAATATGACGAAGCGCCGTTTGTAGTTCAAGCTCTTCAATTTCAAGCTCAAGTGGCATTTCATCTACAATTTCTGCCAATGTAGCTTCAAGATAGCCATCTTCATTGATACTATCTACCAAGAGCAAGGTCAATTTTTGGTCGCGCTCAGAGAGCGGCATGAGTTTGAGTTGAGAAAGTAAATGCTCGCGCAGACTTAACTGCAGGGTTTCCTGTTTTCTAAAATCGCTGTCATCATCATCGGGCGAGCTATTTTCATCCCACAAGCTGCCGTTAGAAAATTCACCGTATTCATCACTAAACTCATCAGAAAAATCAGGGGTGGCAGTTTCAAACTCTGCAGATTCGCTAGCGCTTGATTCTGCCTGTGCGGACTCATATAAATTATCTGAAAGTTCGGTATTGGCTTGGCTAGATTCAACATCTTTAATCGCACTTAAGCTTTCATCATCAAAATCATCAGCAGCGTTGCCATACTCATCTTCACCTTCTTCACCACGTTCTAATAGCGGATTCGTTTGCATGAGTAAATCAATTTCTTGGTTTAACTCAAGTGAAGATAGTTGTAATAATTTAATCGCTTGTTGTAACTGCGGGGTAAGCGATAAATTTTGCGAAACTCTGAGTTGTAAGCCTTGCTTCATAGGCGAAAATCTTTTCCTAAATACACTTCACGTACACTTTCATTTTCTACAATTTCACTCGGAATACCTGAGGCAAATACATGACCTTGGTTGACAATATATGCGCGGTCGCAAATGCCTAATGTTTCGCGCACGTTATGGTCGGTAATCAGCACACCAATATTGCGCGCAGTGAGTAAATGAATAATTTTTTGAATATCAATGACGGCTATTGGGTCAATACCTGCGAATGGCTCATCAAGCAAAATAAAATCTGGGTCGGTTGCCAAGCAGCGGGCAATTTCAACACGTCGTCGCTCACCGCCGGATAAACTCACCGCGATACTTTCACGAATATGGGTAATATGTAACTCTTCGAGCAAAGCGTCTAACTTTAGCTGCATTTGCGTGTCAGACATATCTTGCAATTCCAAGACTGCCAAAATATTTTCTTCTACTGTGAGCTTTCTAAAAATAGAAGCCTCTTGTGGCAAATAAGACAGCCCTAAGCGGGCACGTTTGTGAATAGGCAGGCGGCTTAAATCTTTGCCATCTAACGTGATTTTGCCTGCATCTAATGGCACCAACCCAACAATCATATAAAAGCTGGTGGTTTTACCCGCACCATTGGGGCCAAGCAAACCTACAACTTCACCACTTTTAATGCGCAAAGAAATGTCATGCACCACAGTTCGCGCCTTATATGACTTACGCAGTTTTTCGACGATTAATTCACTCATAGGTTATTATGCTTTAAGGTTGATCATCGTTACTGATTGGCTTGCTGTCTTGTTTTATATTGTTGTCTTGTTTTGTGCTTGTGGCAGGCTCAGTTGTGGTCGCTGTTTTTTTGTTTTTAGGTTGTATCACAGCGTGTACACGCCCACCAGTAGTTTTCCCATCAGCTGTTTTGCCACCGCCAATCACCTCTGCATATTCGGCGTTGGCGTCGTAGCTAATATATTCGCCATGTACAATATCTTCACCGCGCTTTACCCAAGCTTTGCCGTAAAGTTGAACCTTATCCATACGACCATCATATTCAATACGCTGCGCACTTCCTTCCATGTATTCATTTTTACCTTCACGCTTTTGCTTAAAGGTGGTCGGGTTGCCCGTCGAAGTACTGTGCTGAAAGCCCGCGTTATCTTCGCGTACAATCAGCTTGTCAGCACGAATAATCAGCGTGCCTTGTTTTAAAATCACGTTGCCAGAATAAGTGCTGGTTTGTTTAGCATCATCGACTTTCACGGTGTCAGCTTCTAAATCAATCGGCTTTTCTCGGTCAGCCGCTTCGGCAAATACTTGGCTAGAAAACCCCAGCATCGTGGCGCTGAGCAAAGTAATTAATGTGGTAAAGGCAGTAGGTTTACTCATAGCGTCTCCGAATGCGCGTATTGTTAGTATTGCTATTTACTGGTTCTTGAAGGGTTAAATTTTTTTCAGTTGTTGCGGTGACGTTGTTACTACTGGTTGAATTAGCAGTTTTGCCCGCTTTTTTTGCCCGCTTATTTTTGATGTTGGGTTGTTCATAATGTGCACGCACTTTGTGTAACAATGTCACCGTTTTTTTGTTTTTTTCATAAATCATACCCGTTGCGTAAATCACTGTTTTTGGCGCTTGTTTAATGACAACAGGGTGGTCAGTTTTTACTAAGTCTTGATTGGGTAGAATGTCTAAATACTCTGTTTCGACTGTCATTTCCCCTTTTTCAGCAAACGCTTGACGCGTGACCTTTACTTGTTTGCTCAATTGTATGCGCTCACCATTGCTTGATACTTGCCCTTGCATACCTTCAACCCGCGTGTAAGGTTTTCCAACGGTATATTGTGTATATCGCGGTTTAATCAAATCTGTACCATCATTATCAGGAAAATGTTTCATTTCGGCGGCAGCCAATTGATAGCGAAGTTGACCGTTAATATCTGTTTGTGTGGTCACGAAATTACTCACAATATAATCTGGGTCATGGCGACTGCTACCGTCTAACTTTGGCGCAGGTGGTTGCACAGTATAATTGATCCATGCCGTGAGTATCCCCAGCACTGACAATAGCGCGATAGGAAAAGCAATAGCAGAACGTACTTTGGTGCTCATTCTTGTGCCAATTCATCTCAATTTGACATGCTAGCTTGCATTAGAAATTTATTGATAATTGCATCATAAGTGCCCTGTGCCTGCATAATGAGTTCGCAAATTTCGCGCACCGCTCCTTGCCCACCCCTTCTGGTGGTCACATAGTGCGCGTGCTTTAAAACCAAATGAGGTGAGTCTGGCACAGCCAACGCTAGACCACTATGCAACATTGGTGGCAAATCCACAATGTCGTCACCCATAAACGCACATTGGTTAGCCGAAAGTCCCGTTTTATGTAATAAATCTTGAAAAGCTACTAGTTTATCTTCAGCACCTTGGTAAAAGTGTGCAACCCCCGTTGTTTCAGCGCGCTGCTTGACTACGTTGGATGTGCGCCCAGTAATAATAGCAAGTTGCACTCCAGTGGATTTTAATAACTTCATCCCAAGACCATCATGTGAGTGAAAGGTTTTGTACTCTTGCCCATCGTCGCCAATGGTTAACCCACCATCCGTCATTACGCCGTCAACATCTAACACCAATAGCTTGATGTTTTTAAAGCACATTTCTAGTGCAGGATTTAAATTGTTGATGCTCATCAGTTAAACTACTTTCGCTAATAATAAGTCATGCATATTGAGCGCGCCCACTAACTCACCAATATCATTGGTGACTAAGAGTGCATTTACTTTGCATTGTTCCATCATTTCAACTGCTGCAACGGCTAATTGATTTTGATGAATAGTCAGAGGGTTAGAATGCATGACATCGCTAATGCTAGAGGTAGTCACCTGCACATTGCGCTCCAAGGCCCGACGTAGATCACCATCTGTAAATATTCCAATAGGCTTGTTATTGACATCAACTATCGCGGTTAGCCCTAATCCCTTTTGTGACATTTCTAGTAAGCCTTGCACAAGCGTTGCATTCATATTTACTTGTGGGATGCTATCGCCCGTTCGCATTAAGTCACACACATGAATTAATAAACGCCGCCCAAGGCTACCACCAGGGTGAGAGCGTGCAAAATCTTCAGCAGTAAAATCACGTTGGTCTAGTACGCATAAAGCTAATGCATCACCTAAGGCTAAAGCTACAGTGCTACTAGAAGTTGGTGCAAGCCCTAGTGGGCAAGCCTCTTTGCTCACGCTTGCACTGAGGTGCACATCGGCAGCTTTGGCCAATGTTGAACCATCATTACCAGTAATGGCGATGATATTTGCACCCAGTCTTTTCAGTGGTGTGATAATTGCAAGTATTTCGTCACTTTCACCTGAATTTGAAAGAGCAAGGACGACATCACCCTTGGTAATCATGCCTAAATCGCCATGACTAGCCTCAGCAGGATGCATAAAAAAAGCAGGGGTGCCTGTGCTGGCAAAGGTGGAAGCAATTTTGCCGCCAATATGACCAGATTTCCCCATGCCACTTACCACCACTCGGCCTGAACATTGTAGAATCATGGTGACAGCAGCTACAAATTGCGCATCTAAACGTTGTGCCAAAGCGCTAACTTCACCCGCCTCTAGCAACAAAATATCGCGCGCTAGTGAGAGTGTTGGCTGTTTGGGCGAATTAGAGGACACTTTTTTATTTTGCGACAACATTTAAGTTTAATTATTTCTTATGATTGACTCGATTAGCGGCTAGTATAAAAGGGAAAGAGACATATATAAAGCCTAAAAGCGGGATTATCGTAATAATTATAGTAAAATTATTGAAAAATATTAACTTTAGGCACAAATTTTGCTATGAGGGCTTTTTTGGCAACATCCTATTGAATAAATAAAACAAAAAATATGAGATTAAAATAACGCATGTTAGACACCTTACCCCAAATATTATTACTACTCATCAGTGCAGTGTTAGCAGTAGCGCTATTTCGGGCGCTGCGCTTACCAGCCATGCTGGCATATTTCGCTGTGGGTGTAATTTTGGGGCCGCACACTTTTGAGTTGTTGCCTAATACAGAAGGTGCGCGCGAATTTGCTGAGTTCGGCATCGTGTTTTTAATGTTTAGTATTGGCCTGGAGTTTAGCTTGCCTCAACTTTATGCAATGCGCAAAAAGGTGCTAGGGCTAGGCGGTGCACAGGTGATATTAACCTTGGCAATTGTGATGACGATTGCCAAATTAGCAGGTTTACATTGGTCTTCAGCATTTGTGATTGGTGCGGCTTTGGCGATGTCTTCCACTGCTATTGTTTCCAAAATATTGGCTGAACGGGTGGACTTAAACTCACGTCATGGACGCTTAAGTATAGGTGTGTTGCTGTTCCAAGATATTGCTGTCGTGCCTGTTTTAGTGCTTATTCCGGCGCTAGGCTTGGCATCTAGTAATCTAGGTGGTGTGTTAGGTATGGCTTTTCTCAAGGCCGCTGCCATGTTGCTATTTTTGTTTACCGTAGGTAAGTGGCTTATTAACCCTTGGTTTAATTTGGTGGCAAGTCAGCGTTCAAGAGAGCTTTTTGTGATGAATGTGCTGATGATTACGCTACTGCTGGCGTTTGCTACTAAACTTGCGGGTTTATCATATGCGCTTGGGGCGTTTATTGCAGGCATGCTCATTTCTGAAACTAAATTTCGCTATCAAGTGGAGTCTGATATTTCGCCATTTCGCGATATATTGCTTGGGCTCTTTTTTATCAGTATCGGCATGTTGCTCGATGTTGGCAAAATTGCGCAAAATTTGGGTTGGGTATTGTTGATTTTACTCGCATTTGTGTTGCTTAAAGCGCTCATTGTTGCGCTAGTGGTGAGGTTTGTGAAGTACGAAACTGGCGTGGCTATTCGTACTGGCGTGATTCTGGCGCAAGCGGGTGAGTTTAGTTTTGTGATTTTAGCGCTGGGAGTTGAACAAAAATTAGTTGGCGGGCAAGCCTTGCAAATTATTCTAGCCGCATCTTTACTCTCTATGGTGATAGCGCCGTTCTTAATTCAATATAATGGCCGTATCGCGCGCAAATTGGTGCAAAGTTACAATCGTAACAGTGACAAAGTTGTGGAAAAAATTGATGAAATGGGTAAACACCTGCATGACCATGTCATTATTTGCGGTTATGGCAGAAGCGGTCAATACTTGGGACGTTTTTTGAGTGAAGAGAAAATTCCTTATGTGGCGCTTGATATTGACCCGTCCCGCGTATTAGAAGCAGCAGCAGCGGGTGAAAATGTTATGTTTGGCGATGCCGCACGGCGCGTAGTGCTAGAAGCTGCGGGAGGCGCGCGCGCTAAAGCTTTGGTAATCAGTTATGCCGATAACCGTGCAGCCATGAAAATTTTACATATTGTGCAAGAAAATTATCCGCAATTGCCAGTGATTGTTCGCACGGTGGATGACAGCAATATGGATATTTTACAAGAAGCAGGCGCGGCCGAGGTTGTGCCAGAAATTCTAGAAGGTAGTTTGATGCTCGCCTCGCATGCTTTAATGCTGATGGGTGTGCCGCTTAACCGTGTAGTAAAGCGCATACGTTTATTTAGAGAAGAGCGCTATAAACTGTTTAAAGGTTACTTTCACGGTATATCAGATGCTGAAGATGAAGCGCTCGAAAAACAGCAAGTGCGCTTACATTCTGTGGTGATTAGCGCTGGTAGCTATGCGATAGGCAGAAGATTAATTGATATGCAGTTAGAAAGTTTTGAAGTCGAGGTGAAATCCATTCGCCGCCCTAATTCAAATGGTAGTGTACCTACTGCCGAAAGCTTACTTGCTGAGGGAGACGTGATTGTCTTGTTAGGCCAGCCAATTGGGTTAACTAATGCCCAAAATGCATTGTTAACGGGTCGATTGGCGACAAAATGAAGCCACATATTTTGGTCATCGGCGGCGGCATTGTGGGCTGCATCACAGCAAAAGCGCTGGCGGGCTTGCTGTAAAAATACCTTAGCATTTACGCGTTAAAAATCCCCGAGCAAAAAACAATGCTCTGCAAGCCGCATGGAATAAGGCTCGCAGAGCATGTGGAATGAAGATAAGCTTTTTTACACTGAAAATTGCAAATTTTCAAATGCAAAATTAGCCACATTTAAAATTATTTATCTTTGTACTTTTTTTGTTCTTTTAGGAATTGGCGATACTCTTCTGATGGCCAATTGAGCCAGAGTATCGTACCAATAAAAATAACTAAAACGATAATAGCGGCAATGGCGATGCCACTGAGGGAAGATAAATATGCGAGCATAGTCTATTAACACTTTTTTTATTGTGGTTATAGGCTAATTTAAACCAATTAATGGTTGTTTTCAAGCAACTTGAAAATGGAAATTTGGTTTTTTAAAAAAGAAACTAATTTTTTTAAAAAAGTGTCGTTTTTAAGTTTAAATCGCCAGCCAATCACCTGATTTTCCACCATGTTTTTCAAGCAATTTGATGTCACGCATGGTCATGCCGCGATCTATGGCTTTGCACATGTCATAAATAGTCAGTAATCCTACGCTAACGGCCGTGAGCGCTTCCATTTCTACTCCCGTTTGGCCTGTGGTTTCGCAAATAGTGGTACAGGTAATGCTTGAATCATGCTCGTTTATATCAAAATGCACCGCCACCTTGGTGAGGCTGATTGGGTGACAAAGTGGAATTAAATCGGCTGTACGTTTTGACCCTTGAATTGCCGCGATGCGCGCAATGCCAAGCACATCGCCTTTTTTAGCATTGCCTTGCATGATGGTTTGCAATGTTGCCGCTTGCATATAAATATTACCGCTTGCAGTGGCGGTGCGTTTGGTATGCGCTTTATCGCCTACGTCCACCATGTGCGCTTGGCCGTTTTTATCAAAGTGCGTGAGTGTGCTTGCGTCAGATTTGCTCATATTAGCCTTTTAATTTAATGATTCAGCGTGAACTTAGCGCTTAAAATCATTATCATATCACCATGAAATTAAAAACCATTGCCATTGCAACCTTAATAGCCATAACCAGTATGCAGGCGTTGTCTGATGACAGCTTATCTGGAAGACCATATTCAAATGCAACGACACTAGACACCAATCTGCCTGATTTGGGCGATGTATCACAAACTGTATTTACACCTTTAGATGAGCAACGCATCGGCGAGCAAATTATGCGTGAAGTCGCCGTGAGTGATGAGGTGGTGCAAGATGTAGAAGTAATTGATTATCTCAATGCACTGGGTAATAGACTGGCAGCAGCAAGTAGTGACAAACAACAAAAATTTAACTTTTTTGTTGTGCAAGATAACTCAATTAACGCCTTTGCCATGCCCGGTGGGGTGATAGGCGTACATACAGGGTTATTTCTGGCGGCAAAAAGTGAATCAGAGCTAGCAAGCGTGTTGGGGCACGAAATTGGCCATGTTACCCAGCGCCACTTAGCGCGCATGTTAGCCGCACAAAAGTACGATATGGTTAAAAATATTGCAGGTATTGCGCTGGCATTATTGGTTGCGCGCGCTAACCCTGACTTAGCACAGGGCGCATTAACGACCTCTGCGGCAGTCGGTGTGCAAAATCAGTTAGATTACACACGTGAGCATGAGCGTGAGGCAGACCGTGTGGGTTTGCAGATTTTAAGTAATGCGGGTTTTGATGTGCGTGGCATGCCCGCATTTTTTACCACATTGCAGCATGGTTCGCGTTTTTCTGAAGGAGGTGCACCGAGTTTTTTACGCACCCACCCGCTTACAGGCGAGCGTATTGCTGATGTAACTAATCGCGTTGAGCAAATGCCATATCGGCAAGTGCCAAGCAGTATAGAGTTTCAATATGTGAAGGCTAAATTGCAGGCTTACCACGGCGTGGTAGAAACGAATATTGCAGTATTTGAACAAAACATTCGTGAACGTCGATTTGTTTCCGAACCCGCCGAGCATTATGGCCTTGCAGTGGCATATCTGCGCAAAAATGCGCTTGCACAGGCAGAAAAAGAAATTGTCTGGCTGAAAAAAAACGCCCCAGCGCATGCGATGGTAGAAAATTTAAGCGCCAAACTGCAAGTCGCTAAAAACAATCCGCAAGCTGCAGGCAAGCACTACGAAACTGCATTGAAAATTTACCCAGATAATCGCGGCTTAAATTATGGCTATGCTGAGCATTTATTAGCGATTAAACAGGCGGATAATGCGATTAAATTAGCTAAATCGCAGCAACGGTTATACCCTTATGATGCAAAATTTTATGAAGTGCTCGCGAGTGCTTACACAATGCAAAATAAACAGTTATTGGGGCATCAGGCACAAGGCGAAGCCTATTTTAGAAAGTATGATTTAACCCGCGCTATAGAGCAAATGGATTTAGCGGTTAAAGCTAATGATGGTGATTTTTATCAAAGGTCTATTGTTGAGGCGCGCTTAAAAGAACTCAGGCGCATGCAAGATAGCGATAAAAAACCATAAAATATTAAGTTTAAGTGATAAATAATATTAATTGATTTAATTAAAATGATATATTGGATTTATTTTTGTATTGTCTTTACAATGCCTCACATCACTTAATCAATCAGTGTTTAGCAGTTGTTTTATTATTTTTTAACGTAATTATTTATATAAAGGAAAAATACAATGTCATTAATCAATACACACATTCAGCCTTTTAAAGCGCAAGCTTTTCACAACGGCAGATTTGTTGAAGTTAGCGATGCCAGCATGAAAGGTAAATGGTCGGTAGTGATTTTTATGCCAGCAGCGTTTACATTTAACTGCCCAACAGAAGTAGAAGATGCAGCAGACCATTACGCAGAGTTTCAAAAAGCAGGTGCAGAAGTATATATCGTGACAACCGACACGCACTTCTCACATAAAGTGTGGCACGAAACTTCACCAGCGGTAGGTAAAGCACAATTTCCGCTAGTGGGCGACCCTACACACCAATTAACACGTGCATTTGATGTGCATATTGATGAAGAAGGCTTAGCTTTGCGCGGCACTTTTGTAATCAACCCAGAAGGTGTGATTAAAACAGTTGAAATTCATAGCAATGAAATTGCCCGTGATGTAAAAGAAACGCTACGCAAATTAAAAGCAGCGCAATTTACGGCAAGTCATCCAGGTCAAGTATGTCCAGCTAAATGGCAAGAAGGTGCTAAAACATTAACACCTTCACTAGATTTGGTAGGTAAGATTTAATAGCGCCTTAGGCAAAATAGATTTGCGCTAAAAGCCAACATCTTTTAGCGCAATTAAATTACAAAGGCATTATTCAAAAGATAATGCCTTTTATTTTCAATCATGGGCAAAAATATACTAGCCCAAAAAAGTAAAGAGAGCGATTATGGCCTTAGAAACCAGCATTAAAACCCAATTGCAAACCTATTTAGCAATGTTGCGTGAGCCGATTGTGCTGGCCGCAGCACTTGATGCGTCACCTGCAGCTAAAGAAATGCAAGAACTGCTAGAAGAAATCACCAGCATGTCAGACAAGATTACGCTAGTGATGGAAGATAATGCGCGCAAACCTTCGTTTGCGGTAAAACGTGCTGCAACGCATACTGAAGCGCAAAAGGCAGTAGGGGTGCGCTTTGCTGGAATTCCAATGGGGCATGAGTTTACTTCGTTAGTGTTAGCGCTACTGCACACTGGCGGTCACCCGATGAAGTTGGAGGCTGAGAAAATTGCTCAAATTGCAGCAATAGAAGGCAGCTTTCATTTTGAGACCTACATCTCACTAAGTTGTCACAACTGCCCTGATGTAGTGCAGGCGATGAATATGATGGCAGTGATTAACCCCAACATTACGCATGTAATGATTGATGGTGCGCTGTATCAAGATGAGGTTGCGGCTAAAGAAATTATGTCAGTGCCGACCACTTATTTAAATGGGGCAATATTCAGCGCAGGGCGTATGGACCTTGATGAAATTCTGCTCAAAATTGATAGCGGTGCTGTTGCACGTGAAGCTAAAAAGTTAGATGCGCAAGCGCCTTACGATGTATTGGTGGTCGGCGGTGGCCCAGCGGGTTCATCGGCGGCTATTTATTCTGCGCGTAAGGGCTTTCGCACAGGCATTGTGGCAGAGCGCTTTGGTGGCCAAGTCATGGATACGCTTGCGATTGAAAACTTTATTTCAGTCAAAGAAACTGACGGGCCAAAATTAGTAATGGCCTTAGAAGAACATGTGAAAAGTTATGACGTAGAGATTATGAATCTGCAACGCGTAGTGGCGTTAACCGAACTTGGTAAAGAAGGCAATAAAAATACCGACTTGATTGAATTGAAGCTAGAAAGTGGTGCAACGCTGAAAAGTAAAGCGGTGATTTTGGCGACGGGTGCGCGCTGGCGCGAGCTGAATGTGCCCGGTGAAAAAGAATATCGTGGCAAAGGTGTAGCCTATTGCCCGCATTGTGATGGCCCTTTATTTAAAGGCAAACCGGTGGCAGTAGTGGGCGGCGGTAACTCAGGGGTTGAGGCAGCGATTGATTTAGCCAATTTTGTCGGGCATGTCACGTTATTGCAGTTTGATACTGAATTAAAAGCCGATGCAGTTTTGCAGAAAAAATTACGCACCTTGTCAAACGTAACCATTATTCCCAGCGCACAAACGACAGAAATTACCGGCGATGGTCATAAAATGAATGGATTAACCTACACAGACCGCGTGACGGGTGAATCTAAACATTTAGTGCTTGATGGCGTTTTTGTGCAAATTGGATTGGTGCCCAATACCGATTGGTTAAAAGGTGCAGTTAAACTCAGCAAATTTAACGAAATTGAAATCAACAGCCACAACGCCACTTCATTGCCAGGGGTTTTTGCGGCAGGTGATGTGACAACCACGCCTTATAAGCAAATCATTATCGCGATGGGTGAGGGCGCTAAAGCATCGCTAGGCGCATTTGATTATCTGATTCGACGTTAAAATGTTTAAAAAGCAAGCGGTGATAGCGCTCACCGCTTGCTAGTTTTAACTTATTTTTTTACTTAGTTTTGCAAGTGTTAATACCTAAAATGGTGTAAGCAGGGCAAAAATTAAGCAAACTCGTTGCAATAGCCACTACACCAACCCAAGCCCATACTGGGCCATTAAAAAATAACACCCAAGCCACAAGTGCAGCACCAGCAACTAAACGCAAAATTTTATCAATACCACCAACGTTAGATTTCATTTTTTCTCTCCAAATTTGTAGTTTAATTTTTGTCGCAGTTCAGTATATATTCAAGGCAGAAAAAGTCTGTGACTAGCGTTACACAACAATAATAACTAGGGCTAAAAAAGGGTGATAATTAAGTTAAAGCTATTGCGTGAAATCCCCCGAGTAACCGTAAAGGTCATGCCCGTAGAATATATGCGCTAAAGCGCATTATTCATACGACAAGTTTTTATGCCTCTGTAAGCCGCATGGATACTGGCTTGCAGAGGAGGTAAAATGATTTGGTGCTAAAAACAAGCCAATTTAGCATAATTTTTATGCATAAATTTATGCGCAAAAAATATAGCTTAAAGTAGTGGTTTAATGGGCGTTAATTGATACGCAATCACACGCCTGCGTTTACTGGCGCTGGCAAATTTATCGGGGTTATCAGTTGCTGCGCTCCAGCTATTTTCGGGCTGCATATCAACTTCAATGGCCGTTTGCACTTCTTTTGCTAACTGTGTATTTTCCACAATCACGCCAACTTCAGTGTTCAAATTTTGCGAGCGTGGGTCAAAATTAAACGTGCCGATATATACGGTTTTGTTATCCACCACCATGGTTTTAGCATGAATGGCAAAAATAGGTGGTTTAATCACGCCACTGGTTTTATGTCGTACTAACTGCTGGGTAATTTGTGCATCAGGTTTAAATTCGTAAATTTCGATACCCATTTTGGTGAGAATCTCGCGTTGGTTACGATAGCCACTAAAGGCTTGAATATTGTCAGTTGCAGCGAGTGAATTAGTGTTAATACGCACTTTCACACCGCGCTTAATGGCGTTTTTAAATAGCTTTTTCGCTTCTGACGACATCACCAAATAAGGCGATTGGATGACAATTTCACTTTGTGCATTTTCAACCAAAGCAGCCAATTTTTCAGTGGATTTTCCGCCGCCGCCTAACAACAATTTATTGCTATTTTTACCCGGCGTGTCGCTGATAAATGTAATGTCCGTCCAAATCAATTGCTCGGCAAGCCGCATAAAAGCCTGCGGCGTGTTTTGAATCGCTTCGCGGTTTTCAGGTGAAAAATTTTCAGGGTTTTTCGCATAATCATGTAAATCGGTATAGATTTTTTGAATCTCGGCATCTTTCACCGACACATGTTTTTGAATAATGCCTAAGCCATCGTATAACTCTTCAACTGGCGCACTCAAAGGGCTTGCCCAAAATTTATCAAAACTGATTTGCATATTTGCTGCCACATTGCCAAGCAACAATGCATCGCGGTCACGGAAATTATATTCAGTGTTGTAGTCAAAATATTCAGCTGCCATATTGCGGCCGCCAGTAATCGCTAATTTGCCATCCACAATAAAGGTTTTGTCGTGCATGCGCTGATTCACTCCGCGAAAATTCACTGCGATATTGAGTAAACGTTTGTGAAAAGGCGTGCCTACCGAGTGCTGCGGGTTATAAATGCGAATTTCAATATTGGGGTGTTTAGCCAGTGCAAGTAAAGACTTATCTGGCGCATCTACCAGCAAATCGTCCACAATCACCCGCACTTTCACGCCTCTATCCGCCGCACGCAATAAGGCTTCTGAAGCCAAAATGCCGATGTTATCGGTACTCCAAATAAAATATTGCACTTCTATGGTTTTTTGCGCGTGGTCGGCCAGCCAAGCACGGGCAAGCAAGGCGTCTTCGCCTTTATCAAGTACATAAATACCACTTTGGTTGGGGTGCGCGGCAATTTGCGCATCCACGATACTTAAATCATCATAGGCAAGCACTTGCCCAGTGCAAGTAAAAAATAGCGCAAATATTAAGCTTAATAGCCGTGCGTATTTCATCTATTTCCCCTGATTAACTATGCTTAAAGCAACCGCCTCAGCCACTTTAATGCCATCCACCCCAGCTGACAATATGCCACCGGCATAGCCAGCGCCTTCGCCACACGGGTACAAGCCTTTGGTATTGATGCTTTCAAGTGTTTCATCATCGCGCTTAATACGAATAGGCGATGAAGTGCGTGTTTCAACGCCTGTTAAAACGCCATCATACAGGTCAAATCCTTTAATTTGCTTAGCAAATTCAGGGATCGCCTCACGCATGGCGGTAATGGCAAATTCCGGTAGCGCATCGGCTAAATTGGTGAGTTGCACATTGGGTTTGTAAGAGGGCACGACATCACCCAACTTTGTTGAAGGTGTGTTGGCTAAAAAATCACCAATGAGTTGCGCTGGTGCATTGTAATTGCTACCGCCCATCACAAAAGCATTGCTTTCTAATTGTCTCTGCAACGCCATGCCGGCAAGTGGATGCTCCGGAAAATCAACCTCTGGCGTAATGCCCACCACAATGCCTGCGTTAGCATTACGCTCGTTACGGCTATATTGGCTCATGCCGTTAGTGACCACGCGGTTAGGCTCAGATGCCGCAGCCACCACAGTACCACCGGGACACATACAGAAACTGTAAACACTGCGGCCATTTTTTGCGTGATGCACTAACTTATAATCTGCCGCCCCAACTTTGGTAAGCAAATCTTCACTATAACTTTTGCCATATCTGGCTTTATCAATCAGCGATTGCGGATGCTCAATACGAAAACCAATCGAAAATGGTTTAGCTTCAACATAAATACCTTTGCGATGTACCATTTCAAAGGTATCGCGTGCACTGTGGCCAACTGCCAGCACCAAATGATTAGTGGCAATGCGTTCGCCGGTTTGCAACACCACGCCTTGCACGGCATTATTTTCAATCTCAATATCTTCTACGCGACTCTCAAAGTGAATCTCACCGCCTAGTTCGATAATGGTTTTGCGCATTTCTTCCACCATGCCCACTAAGCGGAAGGTGCCAATGTGCGGGTGGCTCACGTACATAATTTCTTCTGGCGCGCCTGCTTTAACAAGCTCTTGCAGCACTTTGCGGCCATAATGTTTCGGGTCTTTAATTTGGCTATATAGTTTGCCATCTGAAAACGTGCCAGCACCGCCTTCACCAAATTGTACGTTTGACTCTGGGTTAAGCGTATTTTTGCGCCACAACCCCCAAGTGTCTTGTGTGCGCTCGCGCACCGCTTTGCCACGCTCTAATACAATCGGCTTAAAGCCTGATTGCGCTAAAATAAGCGCTGCAAAAATACCGGCTGGCCCAAAACCAACCACAATAGGACGAAGTTTAGGTGAGAGTTCTGTTTTTGCAACAAACTGATAACTGGTATCGGGCGCTGGCTTAATATGCGCATCTTTTTTAAATTTGGCCAAAACTCTCGCCTCATTTTTAACTTCCACATCTAAGCTGTACACATACAAAATAGCGTAAGACTTTCTTGCATCTATCCCGCGTTTAAAAATGCTAAATTGAATTAAATCAGATGCTGGAATCTCTAAGCGCTTAAGTAAAGCCGCTTTGATTTGGTCGTCCTGATGTTTGAGCGTATCCGCTTGCTCAATAGGGAGTTTGATTTCCGTTATGCGAAGCATAAAATACTCTTAAAGTTGCGTAACATAATGCCTCGTGGATAGTGGTTATCTATCAATACTGGTTAAGCTAAATTCTAGCTGAATTTTTTCATGTAATGGGCGGCACATGCCGAGAATTTAATCTTCGTCAATCAACGATTCGCTGATAGATACATTTTCAGGCGTGTTGCTTTTTGCCGATATATTTAGTTGCCGCTTGAGTTTTTTTGTTTGTAAACGAGATATGTTAGGGTGGTCTCTCATCACTATCACTGGTACTTTTGCACCAATCTCTATTGCTTCGTATAAGGCTAATTCGCTGATAAAACTTTCACCCTCATAAGTTTTGCCTGTCTGCACAAATTGATATTGAATAGATAAATCCGTTTCCACAACGTCATCTTCAGTATTGGCTGTGCCGTTTTTATCAAGCGTTTCGCTTATGATTTTGTTCGTTACTATTGCCTCAACCGTTTTGCCATATTGCTTAAGCAATGCCTGTTCGTAATAGTACATACAACTGGAATAATTAAGGTAAACGTTTAAAACCATCAAACCCAAGCCGGACAATAAAAACACCAAGCCGTATATCACTGTGGCACCATCTTTTGCAAACCAAAGTGTCAGGCCGCCAATGGTGGAGAAAATCAACCCCATCAACAAAAGCAGCAAAATGATTGAGAGATGCTTGCGAATCACTTCACGCATGAGCGGCCATTGCCAAGGTAAGCCATTCAGCATGGCTACACGCCTAAATCTAATTGCAATAATTTTCTCAACATCGATACAGTCACTGGTTTTTTCTCAGTGAGCGACCAAACATCCAGTGCCTCTAATACCGCCATCAGTGTAGGTAAGTCACGGCGTAAATAGCGCAAACAATAATCCACCACATCATCAGGCAATTTCATTCCACGCTCTTTTGCATGGTTTTTAAGTGCTTGGGCTTTTTCTTCATCGGTGAGTGGGTGTAGTTGATACACCAAGCCCCAAGCCAATCGGGTGGCGAGGTCGTCACGTAGGCCCATTTGGGTGGGCGCATGTAGGCCTGCGGTGATGAGGGTGCCGCCAACTTCTTTAATATGGTTGTAGGTATTAAATAATGCAATTTGTGCTTTGTTATCCAGCAAATGCACGTCATCTGCCACTGTTAAATTGGCGGCTTTGCAGGCTTGTAATAAATGGCTTTTGCCGCTGCCTTTTGCCCCCCAAAGGTAAATAAAACGCGCTTCTGTTGCACCATTAAGTGCTTGCGCTAAGCTGTGTATCGCTTCTGCATTTTGTCCAGCAATAAAATTGCCTAGCGTTTGAGGGGCGGGTGGTTGAATGTCTAAAAGTAATTGTTTCAAACCTTATTGTCCGTTATAAAATTTGCTCGCCAAGTAGCTTTGCTTTGCGTGTCTAAAACCAACGGCGATAGCGGCTGAAGCAGGTAAGGCAAGTAGCACGCCGGCAAAGCCAAAAAGTTGCCCGCCTGCCATTAAGGCAAATATCACAATTAGCGGATGTAAGCCTATACGGTCCCCCACAAGCCAGGGCGTTAGCACCATACTTTCTAACACTTGCCCTAGGCCAAACACAATCAAAATGGGAATTAAATCGGTGATATTGCCATATTGCAATAAACCAGAAAAGAGACCCATCACCATGCCTAAGCCAAAGCCTAAATATGGGATAAAACCTAATAAGCCAGAGAGCATGCCTACAGGTACAGCTACATCAAGCCCTGCCAGCCATAAGCCAGTGGCGTAAAATACGCTCATCAGCAACATCACGGTGAGTTGCCCACGTAAAAATTCAGCTAACACCGCATCAATTTCGCTGGCAATTTCTTTGGTTTTAGCAATTAACTGACGCGGAATCAGATGGCTTACTTTATCAATAATGATGTTCCAGTCCAGCAGCAAATAAAACAACACCAGTGGAATAAGGATTAAATTGGCTAGCCAGCCAATGATGGCTAAGCCTTTGGTGCTGAGTGTTTGAGCGATATTTTTAGCAAAATTACCTGCGGTTTTCCAGTTTTCGGTCAGCACTTGTTGGATTTGTGCAAAATCAATGTCGATACCCACGCCAAAGTTTTTTTGTAGCCACGGCTCAAAGTTTGTTTTAGCGGTGTTGAAATAAGCGGGCAGTTTTTGTAGCAGCAACACCACTTCTTTTTGTACAAGCGGTACGACAATCAGCAAAATGAGCATCAGCACTGCCAACATCAGCAATATCACCAGCAAACTCGCTACGGCGCGGCTTGGGCTGTAACCTTTAATTTGCAAAGCATCAATTTTATTTACCAGCGGATTGGCGATATAGGCCAGAATGGCGGCAATCAAGAAGGGCGTTAAAATGGGGCTGAGTAAATAAATCAAGCCGATCACGAGCAACCCTGCTATCCACCATAAAATAGAAATGCGATTTTCCATAAAGTGACTCTCTAAGTTTGAGGTGATTTCGGTTAAAATGGCATTATAACGATAGAACACCCCTTTATGTAGAAAGCGAGACCACCCTTGAGCGCAAATAAATCAGACAATACTTCCATTAGTTACCGCGATGCAGGCGTGGATATTGAGGCGGGCGACGCATTAGTTGAGCAAATTAAACCGTTTGCTAAGCGTACCATGCGCCCAGAAGTGCTGGGAGGCATTGGTGGCTTTGGTTCGCTTTTTGCTATGCCTAAAAAATTTAAAGAGCCGATTTTGGTATCGGGTACCGATGGCGTAGGCACCAAGTTAAAGTTGGCTTTTGAACTCAACAAACACGATACGGTTGGGATTGATTTGGTCGCCATGAGTGTCAACGATATTTTGGTGCAAGGTGCTGAACCGCTATTTTTCTTAGATTATTTTGCTTGTGGAAAATTAGAAGTGGGCACTGCTGCACAAGTCATTAAAGGCATTGCCGAAGGCTGTGAGCAGTCTGGCTGTGCATTGGTGGGCGGCGAAACCGCAGAAATGCCTGGCATGTACCCCGCGGGCGAATATGATTTGGCGGGCTTTGCGGTGGGTTGCGTAGATAAAGCCAACATTATCAACGGCACCACCATTGCAGCGGGTGATGTGGTGCTTGGTTTGGCTTCTAGCGGCGCGCACTCAAACGGCTATTCGCTGATTCGCAAACTGATTGATAAATCCGGCGTGGATTTGGAGTCTGACTTTCATGGTCGCAAATTTAAAGATGTGGTCATGGCGCCCACACGCATTTATGTGAAGTCTTTATTAAAATTGATTGAAGCTTTGCCGGTTAAAGGTATGGCACATATTACTGGTGGCGGCATTACTGAGAACATTCCGCGCGTGTTGCCACAAGGCCTCACCGCTGACATTAAAAAAGGCAGTTGGACGATGCCGCCCTTGTTTACATGGCTGCAAGCGCAAGGCAATGTGACGGATGTTGAAATGTACAAAACTTTCAACTGCGGCATTGGCATGGCGGTGATTGTGGCAAAAGAGCACGCCGCTGCCGCGCAAAAGTTACTAAAAGAAGCGGGTGAAACGGTTTTTGAAATTGGTACGATTCGCTCACAAAATGCAGGTGAAGCGCCAACAATCGTTGCGTAAAATTACATAAAAAATACGCTGCTAGATACTGCGAGAGAAATTTGATGCTCTGGAAGCCTCATGGATACTGGCTTGCAGAACAGGTGAAATGATTTGATGTATTTTTGAGTGTATTTTTCATTAAAAATTACGCTTAAAAAACACCCTACAAAACCACCGTGTTTTTTTGAAAAATGCGCCCATTATTTTTTTCTAACCATGATTTGCAAGTTGCTTGTATCTAATTAGCGACTTCATGCGTTAAATGTGGACGCAACATTTAAAGGAGTGGTCAGTGTTTCATTCTGCGGTTTATCACATTAAAACTTATTTTTTAGTGGGTCTAGTTTCAATACTTTTCACCTCACCTTCATTCGCCGCGCAAAAATCTGCGTTGCCAAAACGCATTCAAGCACATTACGTCATTACTAAAGATGGTGAAGAAATTGCTAAAGTACACGAGCAATATGTGGTCACAGGCAATCAATACAAAATCGAAAGCACGACCAAAGGCATTGGTATTTATGCGCTGATGGGCGTGCGTAAACTCACCAGCACGGGTAAAGTGACAAACCAAGGTTTGCAACCTGCACATTTTGAATTGCGTCAAAGCACCAGTGCGAAAAAAACCTTGATTGCAGATTTTGACTGGGCGAGTAACACTTTAACGATGCTGGTAAAAGGTGAAACGCGCACTGCCAAACTCAGTGCCGGCACGCAAGATTTGGCCAGTTTTACTTATCAATTTATGTTTTTACCGCGCCCGCCTAATGAAAAAATCGCTGTTTCACTCACTACGGGTAAAAAATTGAATGTGTATGAATACCAAAATAACGAGCCATTAGGCAAATTAAAAGTGGGTGGTAAAGAGTATCAGACAGTGCATTTAGTGCCATCTAATCAAGAGCAAGGCCAAGTGGAAACCAAAGAGTTATGGCTGGCGGCTAATCAGCAATATTTATTAGTGCGTTTGCTGATGATTGATGAAAACGGTGAAAAACTAGAGCAAACCTTAACGGAACTGCATGTGGAGTAAGCAAATTATTTCTCGTTGGGCGCAGTTAGGCTACTGGCGGTTTGTCGTTGCGCTGTGTTTGTCTTTGTTGCTGCATTTTTTTGTGCTTGAAAAATTCTATCTGTATTTGCCCGCCCCAAAAACAGAACGACAAGTAATTGAAGCGCAATTAGTGATGCCAAAAAAACAGGTGGCGATTGAACCAACCATCGTTCCACCAAAATCAGATGCGCAGCCTGAGTCATTACCATCCGTGATTAAGCCTAGAAAAATAAAGCTGAAAAAAACACCATCACCTCTTACGCATATTGCCGAAAATTCGGCGACTGAAACCCAATACACCAGTGTGCAAACGGCTGATTTACAGCCCCAGCAAGCATCAAAATTAGATGAAACTAAGCAAGCAGAATTGCCGGTAGAAAGTGCAGTCAACCCAGATGAGCTTGTTTTACCAGTGACAGAAACGCAGCAAAGTGAATTTGCAGATGAAGCCGAGCAAGCGATGAATGTTGAAAAAGTGGACATTAATCCTAATGTTTATCAGTATGTATCAACATCTTTTGATGTTTTTACCGATAAAGAGCCGTCGTTAGGAAGTAGCCCAGTAGGTGCAGCCAATATAGTATATGCGCAGTTGCCGGGTAGCAGCCAATATCACATTAAAAGTTTAATTCAGCCAAAAGGCTTGGCTTCGTTGTTAGTGCCGGATTTGCTACAAACAAGTGAGGGCGAGATTGGTGATGTGGGTTTGCAACCTAAGCAATATTTATATCAATTTGGCGATAAAAAAAATAAAACCTATCGGGCGGAATTTGATTGGCAAAGCAAGCAACTGAGTTTGCACAACGCAAAAGGCAGCCAAACTTTGGCTTTAACTGAAGGCACGCAAGATTTACTTAGTTTTATGTATCAATTTATGTTTTTACAGCCATTACAAAAAACGCAGATGACCATTACCAATGGTAAAAAAGTAGGCGAATATAGCTATAGTTTTGAAGGTGAAGAAGTGATAGAAACAAAAATAGGCACGCTAAATACGGTGCATTTGCTACGCGCCTCGGGCGAAAGTGATAAAAAAACTGAATTATGGTTAGCCTTAGATTATCAGTACGTTCCTGTTAAAATACGCGAAACAGAAAAAGATGGCAAAGTCTATGAGCTTGTTGTTTCAAGCTTAAAAACAACACCGTGATTTAGCCTTGTATAGCAAAAACGCATTTCAAAAAAGAGAATTCAATGAACCCAACCTTAATACGGCAAGCGTCTGTCATGCTGTCTAATATTTTAGATTTTAATAGCCCCGCAGATGCTAAGTTAAGCGAGTTTTTTCGCAACCATCGAGAGTTAGGCACCAAAGAGCGCGCCTTTGTCGCTGAAAGTGTTTATGGCGTTTTGCGTCGTTTGCGTTTTTTAAGCACGGTCACCGCCAACGATGAAAACGACCCAGACGATGCGCGTAAGCTCATATTGGCTTGGATGTTGCGCATTCAAGGCATGAGCATCCAAAAAATGGAGCCCATCCTCAATGAGCAGCAGTTAGAATGGGCTAAGGCCATTAAAGCCAAATCAACTGAAAATTTACCACTGGCTGTGCAAGCTGACGTGCGCGATTGGTTGTGGGATAAGTTGGTTGCCCAATATGGAGAAGAGCAAGCGCTCACTATCGCGCGCAGCATGCACGAGCCTGCTACACTTGATTTACGTGTGAACACAATTAAAGCCACGCGCGATGAAGTGCTGGCGCAATTTGCTGCCGAGGCTGCAACCGGCGAAGATAATGTGAGCAAAACGCCCTATTCGCCTATTGGCCTGCGCATGCCGCAACGACTCAATATTGGCCGCCATGCTTTGTTTACTGAAGGTAAAATTGAAGTGCAAGACGAAGGCAGCCAGCTTTTAGCCTACTTGGTGGCGGCCAAGCGTGGCATGATGGTGGCAGATTTTTGTGCTGGGGCGGGTGGAAAAACGCTAGCTATTGGCGCGCTGATGCGCAACACCGGGCGTTTATACGCGTTTGATGTTTCCGAAAAACGCTTGAATAATTTGGGTCAACGGCTCAAACGCTCGGGGCTATCTAACTTGCATGCGCAACTGATTGCCAGTGAAAATGACCAAAAATTGAAACGACTGAATGGTAAGTTTGAACGCGTGTTGGTGGATGCGCCTTGCACAGGTTTGGGCACATTACGCCGCAACCCGGATTTAAAATGGCGTCAAACGCCGGAAGATTTGGCTGAACTCAACATCAAACAAGCCAGTATTTTGGCGCGTGCCGCAAAGTTGGTTAAAACGGGCGGGCGTTTGATATACTCAACTTGCAGTTTGCTCGGTGATGAAAATGAGCAAATTGCCGAGCAGTTTTTGGCTTCGCATCCAGATTTTAAATTGCTGAATGCGGCTGAAATTTTAAGCCAGCAACAAATTGAGCTAGATACTGGAACATATTTAAAATTATTGCCGCACTTGCATAAAACAGATGGATTTTTTGCTGCTGTTTTTGAGAAAAACGCAGTTTAAAAACGCCTAAATTGAGACATCTTCCGAAGAGTACCTCTGGAAGCCGCATGGATACTGGCTTGCAGAGCATCGTTTTTCGCTCGGGGCGTTTTGAGCGTGATTGATTGATAAAAAATTGCCACGCAAATTTTGCTCCAATCATCAAGTGTCAAGCGCCAAAAATTGCATTTGCCCAATGTTGAAAATGCTTTTTTACCGTGCTTGTCACTTACCTTATTGCGCAATTTGTGGAATAATCTACCGTTAACTTAAGCACTTCAATATAAAGGCAAAACCCATGGATGATAATAAAGCAAAAGCCCTCTCAGCCGCACTCGCACAAATTGAAAAGCAATTTGGCAAAGGCTCCATTATGCGCATGGGCGATAGCGATATAGGTGAGGATATTCAAGCAGTTTCAACGGGTTCACTTGGTTTAGATATTGCGCTTGGCATTGGCGGTCTGCCACGCGGCCGCGTGATTGAAATTTACGGCCCAGAATCTTCAGGTAAAACCACGTTGACCCTGTCTGTCATCGCCCAAATGCAAAAAATGGGCGGCACAGCAGCATTTATCGACGCTGAGCATGCGCTAGACCCACAATATGCCGCAAAATTAGGCGTGAATGTGCCTGATTTGCTCATCTCACAACCCGATACTGGCGAGCAAGCGCTGGAGATTGTCGATATGCTGGTGCGCTCAGGCTCGGTAGATATTGTGGTGGTGGACTCTGTTGCTGCATTGACCCCTCGCGCTGAAATTGAGGGCGAAATGGGTGATTCACACATGGGCTTGCAAGCGCGTTTAATGAGCCAAGCTTTGCGTAAGCTCACGGGTAACATCAAACGCACCAATACCATGGTGATTTTTATTAACCAAATCCGCATGAAAATTGGCGTGATGTTTGGCAACCCAGAAACCACCACGGGCGGTAACGCACTTAAATTTTATGCTTCAGTACGCTTAGACATTCGCCGCACAGGCGCAATTAAAAAGGGCGATGAAATTACAGGCTCTGAAACGCGCGTTAAAGTCATTAAAAACAAAGTGGCGCCACCATTTAAACAAGCCGAATTTGACATTATGTACGGCGAAGGCATTTCACGACTAGGTGAAATTATTGAGCTGGGTTCAAATATTAAACTTGTTGAAAAAGCAGGTGCTTGGTATAGCTACAATGGCGAAAAAATTGGCCAAGGCAAAGAAAATGCCAAAGAATATTTGCGTGAGCACCCAGAAATTGCAGCAGAAATTGAGGCTAAAATTCGTGCTAATGCAAAACAATTAAACGAAGGCATGGCAGCTACTCGTGGCGAGGATGATTAAATCAAGTTTCAGCCGAAAAGCTTGCGCCAGCGTGCGTTAGATTACTTGGGTAAACGCGAGTATTCTTATGTTGAGCTTGCGCAGAAATTAAAGCCGTTTGTTGAAGAATCTGAAATTGACTCTGCCGATGCGCAAATCAAGGCGATTTTAGACGACTTTGTTAAGCGCGGGTGGCTTTCAGATGCGCGATTTACCGAGCAAGTGGTACATGCGCGCAAAAGCAAATTTGGCAGTGCAAAAGTAGCCAATGAGTTACGTGAAAAAGGTGTGGCAGATGATTTAATCATGGATGCCATTGAGAAACTAAAAGAAACAGAGTTAGAAAACGCGCTAGCTATATGGCGCAAAAAATTTAAAGCAAGCCCACATAGCCGAGAAGAATGGGCGAAACAAGCAAGATTTTTACAAAGCCGTGGCTTTAGCTTTGATCTTATTAAAAGAGTGCTAAATAGTAAGTTTGAACATGACAATTAAACCTCATAATATTTCCTTGGGTAATAACCCTAGCAGTAACGAAATCCGCCAAGCATTTTTAGATTTCTTCGCCTCTAAAGGCCATGAAATCGTTGCTTCAAGCTCGCTGGTGCCGCATGGCGACCCAACGCTGCTATTCACCAATGCGGGGATGAACCAATTCAAAGATGTTTTTCTCGGTTTTGATAAACGCCCATACACGCGTGCCACTACCAGCCAAAAGTGCGTACGTGCTGGTGGCAAACATAACGACCTTGAAAACGTTGGCTACACCGCGCGTCACCATACTTTCTTCGAGATGCTGGGCAACTTTAGTTTTGGCGATTACTTTAAAGAAGATGCGATTAGCTACGCTTGGGAACTGCTCACTGAAGTTTTCAAACTGCCCAAAGACAAACTGACCGTCACTGTATATGCAGAAGATGACGAGGCTTACGACATTTGGCACCAAAAAATTGGCGTGCCCAAAGAGCGCATTATTCGCATTGGCGATAACAAAGGCGCGCGCTATGCCTCTGACAATTTCTGGATGATGGGCGACACAGGCCCTTGCGGCCCGTGTACTGAGATTTTTTATGATCATGGCGACCACCACTTTGGCGGCCCACCTGGCAGCCCGGACGAAGATGGCGACCGCTTTATCGAAATTTGGAACAATGTGTTTATGCAGTTTAATCGCGATGAAGCGGGCGTGATGCATAAATTGCCCAAACCGAGCGTTGATACTGGCATGGGCTTAGAGCGTATTTCAGCGGTGCTACAACACGTACACGCCAATTATGAAATTGATATTTTCACCACCTTAATTGCCGCTGCCGCGCGCGAAACCAAAACAACTGATTTAACTAGCCCAAGCTTAAAAGTACTGGCTGACCATATTCGCGCTTGTAGCTTTTTAATAGCTGATGGCGTGATTCCAGGTAACGAAGGCCGTGGCTATGTATTGCGCCGTATTAATCGCCGTGCGATTCGACATGGTTACAAACTGGGCGCTCGCAAAGCTTTCTTCCACAATATGGTGGCTGATTTAGCAAATGTCATGGGTGGCGCTTACCCAGAGTTAGTGAAAGAGCAAACACGTATTACCAGTATGCTCAAATTAGAAGAAGACCGCTTTTTTGAAACCATTGAAAATGGCATGGCGATTTTGGAAGCGGAGTTAGCTAGCAATCCAGCCTTATTAAATGGCGATTTAGCCTTTAAGCTGCATGATACCTTTGGTTTTCCGCTCGATTTAACAGCAGACATCTGCCGTGAACGAAATGTAGCTGTTGATACTGCTGGCTTTGATGCTGCGATGGCGCGCCAAAAAGAGCAGGCGCGGGCAGCAGGTAAGTTCAAAATGGCGGCGAACCTTGAATATAATGGCGCTGGTACCGATTTTAAAGGCTATGACACCTTAGAAACCGCCGCAAAAGTGCTTGCTTTGTATAAAGATAGTGCCCCAGTTAGCAAGCTGAATGAAGGTGAACAAGGCGTAGTTGTGCTCGATACCACACCTTTTTATGCTGAGTCTGGCGGCCAAATTGGTGATAACGGTTTATTGAAATCTGACAATGGTATTTTTGCTGTAGAAGATACACAAAAAATCCAAGCAGCGGTTTTTGGGCATCACGGTATTCTAAAAACTGGCACATTAAATGTGGGCGATACTGTAAAAGCCAATGTAGATATGGCCTCTCGTGCTGCCACTATGCGCAACCACTCTGCCACACATTTAATGCATAAAGCCCTGCGTGAGGTGTTGGGCGAGCATGTGCAGCAAAAAGGTAGTTTGGTGGATAGTGATAAAACCCGTTTTGACTTTGTGCATAACGCGCCGATGACGGATGCGGAAATCACTCGAGTAGAAGCGATTGTGAATGCGGAAATTTTAGCTAATGCCGCTTGCCAAGCGCGCGTGATGGATATTGAATCTGCACAAAAAACCGGTGCGATGATGTTGTTTGGTGAGAAATATGGCGATGAAGTGCGCGTGTTAGATATTGGTTCTAGCCGTGAGTTATGTGGCGGTACCCATGTGAGCCGCACTGGTGATATTGGGCTGTTCAAAATTACCAGTGAAAGTGGAGTGGCAGCCGGCGTGCGCCGTCTAGAAGCCACCACAGGTAATGGTGCTCTGAAGCTCATTAACGCTCAGCAAGCTTTAATTGTTAGTTTGGCAACTGAATTAAGAGCCCCAGTGGGTGAGTTGGCCAATAAAGTGACGCAATTATCTGACCATGCAAAATCACTAGAAAAAGAACTCGCGCGCATAAAATCTAAGCTCGCATCTTCTCAAGGCGATGATTTAGCAGCACAAGCGATTGAAATTGCAGGCGTTAAAGTATTAGCTGCCACACTAGATGGCGCAGATGCCAATGCGTTACGCGAAACGATGGATAAACTCAAAGATAAACTCAAATCTGCTGCGATTGTATTGGCCAGTGTGAATGACGGAAAAGTAAGCTTAGCAGCAGGCGTGACCAATGATTTAATTGCAAAACTAAAAGCAGGTGAGTTGGTCAATCATGTGGCTAGCCAAGTTGGTGGTAAAGGCGGCGGTAAGCCTGATATGGCAATGGCTGGTGGTACAGATGCAAGTGGTCTACCAAAAGCGCTCTCGAGCGTTAAAGATTGGGTTACACAAAAACTTAATTAACTTAGAATTTTAAATTTAAATCATAAAAATATTATGGCACTTATAGTACAAAAATACGGCGGCACTTCAGTTGCTAATCCTGAAAGAATTCGTAATTTAGCACGCCGCGTTGCACGCTTTAAAGCGATGGGGCATCAAATCGTGGTGGTAGTATCTGCCATGTCTGGTGAGACTAATCGCTTAATCTCATTAGCTAAAGAGATTATGCCTGACCCAGACCCGCGTGAGTTGGATGTTATGGTCTCTACTGGTGAACAGGTCACTATAGGCATGACAGCGTTAGCTTTAATGGAACTAGGTATTAAGGCTAAAAGCTACACTGGCGCACAAGTCAAAATTTTGACAGATGACGCATATACCAAAGCGCGCATTTTGAATATTGATGAGCAACATTTAAAAGCAGATTTAGATGCTGGCTATGTTTGTGTGGTGGCTGGTTTTCAGGGGGTCGATGCAAAAGGCAATATTACCACGCTAGGACGTGGTGGCTCAGATACTACAGGTGTGGCATTAGCCGCCGCGCTAAAGGCAGATGAATGCCAGATTTATACTGATGTGGACGGTGTTTACACAACTGACCCGCGCGTAGTGCCTGAAGCCCGCCGCTTGAAGTCTATTACCTTTGAAGAAATGCTTGAGCTCGCCTCGCAAGGCAGCAAAGTGTTGCAAATTCGCTCGGTAGAATTTGCAGGTAAATACAAAGTAAAACTACGTGTGCTTTCCAGCTTTGAAGAAGAAGGCGATGGCACATTGATTACATTTGAGGAAGAAGAAAACATGGAACAACCAATTATTTCAGGCATCGCGTTTAACCGTGATGAGGCTAAAATTACCGTGCTAGGTGTACCTGATACTCCTGGCATTGCCTATCAAATTCTAGGGCCTATCGCCGACGCTAATGTCGATGTGGACATGATTATTCAAAACACAGGCGCAGATGGCACCACTGACTTTACCTTCACAGTACATAAAAATGAGATGAATAAAGCGTTAAGTATTTTACGCGATAAAGTGCAAGGTGAAATTAAAGCACGTGAAATTGTTGGCGATGATAAAGTGGCTAAAGTGGCAATTGTCGGTGTAGGCATGAAATCACACGTGGGCGTGGCAAGCAAAATGTTCCGCACGCTGGCTGAAGAAGGCATTAATATTCAAATGATTTCAACCTCAGAAATAAAAATTGCTGTGGTGATTGATGAAAAATATATGGAACTCGCAGTTAGAGTGTTACACAAAGCATTTGAACTAGAAGCAGCGTAATTTTCATTGATTTTCAGGGGCGTTTAGCGTACTATCTCGCCCTCGCAACAAGTGTAATTTAGCGAAATGGTATTAAACGGAGAGCTGGCCGAGTGGTCGAAGGCACTTCCCTGCTAAGGAAGCATACGGGCTTAAATCTGTATCGAGGGTTCGAATCCCTCGCTCTCCGCCAAATGCCTTAAGTTGTTGAATTATAACAATATCTAATATCTTGTAGCATCGAGACTGGTAGCAAAAAAGGTAGCAATATGCTTTCTTTACCAGTCTATCTCCGTGGCAATACCTACTATTTCCACACTAGAATTTTTGGCAAACAAGTCAAAAAATCACTTCACACAAATGATAAACAAACGGCTATTATTAAGGCTTTAGCACTCGTGCGAGCATGTCAAATGGCTATTGATTCATCTGGTTTTAATAAGTATAAAATCAATCTCAATGAAGGCATTCTGGAATCCGATGGACCAGAAGACCATGCAAATATGATGGTAGCTTTGCAAACATTACTGACTAAAGTTCAGAATGAAGGTGTTGCACACAAAGAGAAATCTAAACCTACTCCCGAACCTGCACCAGTAGTAGAGCAACAAGGTTTAAAAATTCTTCAAGTATTAGACCAAATGTTTTTGTTAAATGATAAACAGAAGCCTGCAACCGTATTAGCTTATAAAACTGCTATTACTGAATTTTCTAAATTTCTAGGTAATCCCAACATCAATAGTGTGCTTGAAAGTGATATTGCACGGTTTCAGGTGCATTTAAAAACCAATGGCAATAGCACTAGAACAGTTGATAACAAAGTATCTGTTATAAGAGCTTTATTCAACTTTGCTATTAGATTACATTATTGTTTCATTCCCAATCCTGCTGCGAATAAAAATATCGTGAATAAAAAAGAACATGAAAAAAATGGCTATGCTATTTTTGAATTACCTGAGATGAAGTTAATCTTTAATAGTGATTTTATGAAAACAGCAATGGTGAAGGATCCCGATTATTACTGGTGTTTAGTGCTTGCAGTAATTACTGGTTGCAGAATTTCAGAAATCACCAGTTTGACTAAAGACCAATTTCAATATGACCATTTAGATAATATGTTTCTAAAAATTAGAGATAGTAAAACGGTGGCTGGTAAAAGAGAAATACCGATTCCTAGAGAAATTTTTGAGAATAGATTTGGTGCAAATTGCACAATCAAAGGTAAGCTTTTTAAATACGAAGATAGATTGGGCAAGGGTTCTGGCAATGCTGTTAGTCAGAAATTTAAACGGCATATGAAAGTAGTTGGAGTTGATAGACCAAAATTAGTATTCCATTCAATCAGAAAATTTGTGAATGATACTTTTTTCAACTTAGATGTTCCATTAGAGCCAAGATGTTATTTTATGGGGCATGAAATTGACAATGTGAATGTTGAGAAATATAGAAATACCGTCACGGTTGCCACTCTTAAAGAAAAAGTTTCAGTAGCTCAAATTACGATTGCTAGAGAGTTGAGTATTCCACTGTTTGCTAGTTAATATCATCTGATTTGTTTGATGACATGCTTTTTAACTTTAGTTAATACCTTTTTGTTTTCTGCATGAATGATGGCTGGTTCAATAATAGGTATATCTTCAACTTTAGTTTCAGCAACCAGTGATTCCGCATTTTTTCTATTTAAAGCATATTTATCTAAAAGCTCTTGAGCCTGCTCAGCAGTAAATTTATGTTTGGTTTCTTGAATAATTGATTTTTTAGGTTGTTCAATTTCAATAGCTGGTTCTAATTCAAGTTCCAATGTATCTGCTTGAGAGTAAGCAACAATACACACTTCATTCTCTAAAGCATTAAATTTGGTTTGTGATAGTTTTGCATTACCAACGAATTTATCTTCTGCACCATTTACCATGTAAAGATTGACACTATCTTTGTGTCTTGAAAATTCAACATAAGCTTGATTTGCAGTAGTTGAACCTGTGCTAAACACATAAGTATTTGAAACAGTTTGCCCCTGACTTTTGTATGCAGTTTGACAATAAGCATGGTTAAAGTTGTTATGTTTGTTGGTATCTAAATTCACAATTGTTTCAACATTATCTCTAACCACTAATAATGTCATGACCTTAGTATTTGGGTTGATACTCTTGATTGTGGCTACTGTGCCATTTTCTAATACAGTATTTTTATCAATCTTAGTTTTTGATTTAATCACAATTCTGTCATTCTCAACAAAGTAACGACCTTCTGTGATTTCTTTCTTGTTACCTTTTTTTACTTCAATCAGCACTTGTTTATCAAAATCCAATTTATTGTCATTCAATAATCTGGTTCTGATTTTGTCATTTAATTTATTCACATTGCTATTATCTTGAGTGATTACAGTCTTCTGAGATAAGTCTTTTGTGTCATTGAAGTAGTCACCAACCAACTTATTCATTATCTTGTCTTGAGTGGATTCTGTATGAAATAGGTTATTACTTTTTAGCAACTCCATTGCCTCATCAACTTTTTTATCTCTAAAGCACTCTGCAATTGATTTAGCCACTTCATTCTTCTGCCTCATGTTCTCATCTAAACGAGCTTGATTATCTGCACCAATATTTTTGTTGATGTTTTGTAATGCACTACCATAATCAACTGAGCTCAATTGTTTAGTATCGCCAACCATAATGATATTGCCATCATGTTTGGTGGTTATTTCTAGCAATTTATTCATATGCACAGCACTGACCATTGAAGCTTCATCAACAATCAATGTAGGTGGTTTATCAAATATTATTTTGCCAGTTTCATAAAGGTGTATAAATTCGGCAATATTCTTGGTGTTCTTAATATCTGCTTCTTTTAATGCTGTTGCTGTAATACCTGCTGTAGCCAATCCATACACTGAGTTAGTATCTTTGTGTAGCTCATTAGCAAACTTGATTACTGTGGATGTTTTACCTGTTCCTGCATCACCTGTGATTGATACTATAGCTTTACCCTTACTCAGCAACCCTATGGCTTCTTTTTGACCAGCATTCAATGAAAGATTGAATTTAGCTAATTCTGCATTGATTGATTTGTAAGTATCAGAAAATTTTCCTACTGGTAGTTTTCTTTCTAAAGTTGCCAACTCTTTAGCTAACTTCACAACATTGTGTTCATTTTTGATGACATTGATTGTGGTGAATTTATTATCTTCATATTCAATGATGGTTAGTTTTGATTGGTATCTTTCAAAACAAACATCTGTGAATTTTTTTATATCTTCAAGATTATTGACTCTAATATCATGTTTAATATGATTCAAAATAAGTGTATTAAATTGAGTTTTAGTAAAATTGCCAGATTTTGAAACTAGCTCATCTTCAAAGCTTTTGATGAAATCTTTATTAAATATTTTTTCTCTAAACTCATCTAGTTGCAAATAAAAATTAACACCCATATCATTTTTCTTTTTGAACTGTTTGTAGTCAAAATTATTAGCTGTAAGCTTATTTTCAAACACTTTCATAATCTGACTATATGAAAGCTCTTGTTTATCTTTTGCTGTTACCTTTCTAATCTGTTCATGCTGATATGCAGTATCTCTCTCAGCAGTTGATGAAAATTTTAATTTGTTACTCTTTGCCCACTCTGCTATCTCAATACTTCTTTCACTTAAATTACTACATACATCATCTGGCACGCCATACACTTTAAAAGAGTGGCTATTGATTTCATCTGGAACTATCACTACTCCCAAGCTTTTCAATTTACAAATAATCAACAAATTAACTTTTTCAGATAATTCTTTTTGATGAGCTAACAATTTTTTATAATCAACTGCCATTGTTTTAGACTTGCCATTGGCATAGTGAAACATAGCCTGGTTAAATACTTGTATGTGTAAATGTATATGAGGATCTAGATTTCTATTTTCATAGTGAGTAAATTTAGAGGCAACCATTTCAGTTTTATCATGAATAAGATTGTTTCTATATTCACTTCTTTGGTTGGATGGCATTAGTAGTTGCTCAACATTCTTCATGACTTCATCTGAAGAATCGTGAATGATTTTCATAAGCTTGGTTCTCAATTCTTCTGGTGCTGAAGCAAATAACACTGATAATGATTTAGGTAGTGTTAAACACATCTCCTGACCTGCTTGATGGTCTTCACTTCCTGCACTTCTAATAGCTTTTTGACCATTTGGTTTATAACCATTGTAGATTTTATTAAAATCTTTTTTATCAAACTCTTTATCTGTTAATTTGTATGTAGTAGCTAACTTGCCAATGAACTCTGGTTTTATTTCATTATTTTTTTCTAAATAATCGGCAAAAGTTAATTTGTCACCTTCAAGATTTTCTTGGCTCTTAATGTAATACTCTTCATCTCCAATTTTGTGACATACAAACATAATCTCTTTTTAATAATTTTTATAGACTATTAAATTTCCCTTCTAAGTAAGTAACCAATGACGACTTGAATGTTTCAAAGCTTTTTTTATGGTCTTCTACAATTCCATACAATTCTTCATGTCTGTTTGAGTTTGCTCTTATTGCATGATTAAACTCTGTGTTTAAATCAAGACCCATTTGAATTTTTTGCACCATCTCAGTAAATAATTTTTCTCTCTTTTCAATGTAATCAATACTGCTGAATAATCTTTTTTGGTTATCAAAATTCATTATCAGATTTTCTATGATTTCGGATTGAGTAAGTTTGAATTCTTGAGCAGCACTAGCTAATGAATTTTTAGCAACTGGTGTTAAATTGAAAGAGCATTCAATTTTTTTTGGTGCATTTATGTCTTTAAGTTTTGGCATTTTCAGCTCACTTTTTTCTAGTTATATATTAACTATAGTAAAAAAATACTGAAAAACAAGCCCCCCCTCATAAAAGCCCCGTCGAATATAGCAATGGTTAAAATTTAGGGGTTTTTTCCAACTTTGGAAGTAGGGTGCTATAAGAATTTTGGGGTGGATTTTGAGTTGTTGTTTTTGACTTTATGGTGAATGCGAATAATGATGTTGCTAAATATTGCAGGTTTAGATTTTTGGGGTTTTCGAAAAATTATCAATTTTCAATTGAAATTTTTCAGTGTTGGCTAGGGTATATAAAAACATAAAAGCATTAAAAATGCAGTGAGTGGAGTTGCAAGCAACAGACTATAAATTTAAGAGTGATTTTGAAAATATCAAACTGTTACTCTCTCATTTTTATTGTGTAGAGTAACGAGGGGAATAGTAGAATTTGAAAAAATTAGCTTATTTTCAGTTTGGAATTTCACCATATTTATTAGCAACTTTGCTACCTGGCCACCAAATTAATATTATGCTTACCAGACAAGAAAGTAAAAATAATTCATCAATAAAAACGAGTGGAAAAGCTATGATTGCAAAATATCCACTCAAGTTAATATCGTGAAACCTCTTTGCATAAGAAACAACACATAAGCAAATTCCGCATGCAAGAGCAGTTGCTATTACATATTGCATAACCTGTGCAGGGAGTTGGCCAAACTCCTTATTTACATAAGGAACATAACTAGAGGCTTTGGTTCCGAACAAATTTATTAAATATAAGAAAAATTGTATCTTGAAGAACTTCCAGTTGTTCATTCTTCCTGTAAAAATAGCTTTAAACTTAAAATAAATTATCTCAAATATATTTTTTTCCACAATAATCCCCTATGTTTTTTAACAACATAAGAAATATTTTGGATTAGTCAATTCAATATTGATTTTCAGTAATTTTCTGCTTTACTAAAAATAAAGGGAAAATCATGAACAAACTTATTGCATTACTTTTAATCACTTTGCCATTGGTAAGTAATGCAAAAGTTCTTGCTTGGATTGAAAATAAAGGTGGAGGGAAAATAGTTCTAACAGATACTTTTTGTGAGAGTGAAACTGAAATCTCGCTCCTTACCTATACCTCATCAACTGAAGTGCCAGAAGTAATATATGGTTGCTATCAAATAGATTTAGTAGCTAACCAAGTTCATATTCAATGGAGGAATCGTGAAAATATTTTTATATATGAAGGTGATACTGTAATTTTCCCTGAAGAGTAACAATTAAAACATTAATCCAAACTTCAGTCTCCCAAGCAAATGTATCAAGGTACTAAATTACCCTTTGATGGATTCAGATAGTTATCAACTATAACTTTACGATACCTCTCAATGTATCCATCCATGACGGAAGTGTTTATTAGCTCATCAAATTTTTCATCATATAAATCATCTGTTGTTAGAGTATGTTGTGAATCTGGAGGAGATATTTGATAAATAATTTCAATCGGCTCTGAAAGTTCTTCGCAATAAATCATGACAGAAAGCTCAAAAGCTTCTTCTGTTCTCATAAAAATTTTTGTTTCTGATAAACGATTTCGCTGAGCAACTAAGCTTCCCAATTTCCATGTAAATATATATTTTGAATGTGTATGTGAATCATCAATATCCAATTTTGAAGCTAGATTAAAGTCATGCCGATGAAAGTCTAAAAGTCCTCTTTTTTCCTTTGCTGGTAATTTTGGTGTAAATGAATTTCCATTATCCATAGCTAATGATGTTAACTTTTTACAATGTATCTTTACTTCTAAATTGGTTGCAGAAACACTGCTAACATTTTTAATATTAAAGCTTAAGACTTCTGCACCACTCCATAACTCTAAAAATTCTGCTCGTTCTTTGTATAAGTCCTCATTTGCTCTAGAATCCAAAAGAGAAATATTAGTATTTCCAAAAAATGAATTAGGTCGTGGTATGTAAAACTCAGGATAATCTTTTAAATTATTTAGAATTTTCAAGCCTCTCATTCTGAAATCTAGAGGCAGTATATTTTCATCCATATCTAAAATTTCTAAACTAAACTCAGGTTTTTTTGGAATTGCATTTTTAAGTGAATCTGCCCACTCCAATCCTACAGTTGCAAGTAAATTGTAAAGCAGTCCAATTGCCACAAGAATCAAACCGATTATTGGCGAATACTCATTAACGAATATCAATCTTAAAAATTCAGATTCGCCAAATTTCTTTTCATACAATGCAACCACGAAACTTTGAATTAAGTTCTGTGCAGAGATAATTAGTGACAACCCGAATATAACCACCACTCTGGTTATAATATTATGAAACTTGAAATATTTTCTTAATTGAAGTATGCGGTCCGCATAGTACACAAAGCCATCAAGATACTTTTTCATATTATTTAAAGATTTCCCATTTTTATTTGTTAGCTTTGTTCAAGTATTAATTATTTTAATTGTACCTTCTGGATAAAAATAATACAGATTGATAATTGTCTGAAAATGAGAATATTCAACTACAAAGTTCAAATCTTTACGGTGTAGCTATCTGACTACACCATCGCATACCATAGTTGTTTTTATCAACTAAGTATTTGAGTAAATATATAAATTAAACATTGAAGCAACTTGTTTCCAATATTTTTTAGTAGTCAATAATGAGCATTTAGAGTGGATTGATACGGATTGTTGAGTGATAGGTGTGCCTTGTGATTTTAATGCCTTCACTGATTCAATAATGGATTCTAGAACGGTTTTTGTTCTTACTTCATGTGAGTAATATGCACTTGCTGTTTGTTTTTCATCCAATGGCATTGAATCAGGTAAATTCATCACACCACGATTAACATGCTTATCAAGTAGGTGTTGATTCTTCCAAGTCCATTTGCTGATTGAATTAACGGTCTGTAGCACTTCTTTTGCATACAATTGACCATCTGGCCACCCTTCAAACTCTAAATTAATTTCAAAGCCTCTATCTTCTACCTCTGATTTGAATTGTTCAAACTTGATATGTTTTTTAACAATTTGGTATGCAAAAAATCTAAGTGTATGAAACAGTGTGCTGTTCCTACCTTCAATATCAAATTTTAGTTCTGTGCTCTTTCTTCTGGGTGTTAGGTTTATATATTCTTGAAACTCACTTAAATCATAGCTTTTGTAATGTTTAATGATTTTCCAGCTTGGGTGTAGTGGGTTCTTAGTAAATTTACCTACATACCCCTTATCTCCATCAAGGTAATTAGTTAAAGCATTATCTACAGCCTCAAAATACTGCTGAGGTGCTCTTCTACCTGCTTCTGTATAAACAACTGGAGTATTGAGTTGATAACAATAATGACAGTGTGCATTTTCTGAATTGATTGCAATCCAAGACGGTGCTGGTAGATTTCTATCTTCCCAATCGTGAGCTGCTCCTGGTCTATCAATATCAATAATGATTTGTTTCTTTAAGTATTGGCTAACTTCAATGTATTTGTAATTGAGTGCAGATTCTTTGGTTCTGAATTTTGTGCCATATTCAAAGCTGTTAGTGCTTCTGACTTTCTCAGGTAATGAATCAATAAAACTATCAAACATAAAATCTCCATTATTATTTTTATAATTCTGAAAATTTATGTGTTTATGATATTGACTTACTTGTTTTTTTTAATAAGATAGGTCTATCAAATACATCGCCCCGTTCAAGGTAGTATTTTCAGAAATGCTCAAGCATCCAACTTGGGCATTTTTATTTTCTACTTCTCCACCTCAATCATTAAGACAGTGTTGATATACAAATTCACTGACATATCTTTTTCATTAGCTTTATCTCTTACTTTATCTAAAAGCTTTTCATCAAGCCTGATGGTGTAGCCAATATCTTTAATTTGTTTTCTCTTTCTTTGTTGAATTTGCATTTTTATCTCCATTTGTATCGGTTGCTATATGGTTATAAGAAATAAAAAATGAATGTCAACGATCTAGCAGAAATAAAAAACCACCCGAAGGTGGTTTATGAATTTACTAACACAGATTATTTATTCCAACTCATCAAATCAAAAGTATCAAATGTGCTTTCTTCTTCAAAATCTTTCAAATTTGCATTAGGAAAACGAATTACAAATAACTCTGTTTCGTATTTATCAGAAATAATTAAACTCTCAATTGAATCTAAATTCGGATGCCATACACCAGGTTCATATCTAAAAGTTGTATTAGTTTCATAAATATTGGCAATCCTAGATAGAACCTGCTGAGGTAATGGTGTACCTTTTTTGAAAAATATATTTTGCTTTTTTGCTGAGTTACTTGGATAAGACCACAATATATGTTCATCTCTAGATAAAACCACAATTGCTGTTTCTTCTGTAAATTGTATCCATTTAAGAACACAAGCAGTTAAAGAAACATCGTATCTATCTGCACAATGACTTAATAACTCTAAAGTAAATTGATTGCCATTTATCTGACTTCTAAAATCATCAATTGGCATTAGCAAGTAAGAGGCAAATATATTTGCTTCTTTTTCAATTTGAATAAATTGTTGATTACCATAACCTAATATTTTAGATTGTGAGCACTCAAAATTTGATTCTTTATCACGATGTAATAAGTAATGACCAAACTCATGGGCAATTGTAAAATTTATTCTTCCCTTAGATTGAACAGTTTCGTCATAAAGAATAAACCACTCATTTGCTTTACTGCTTTTAGTAAGCATTCCATCTATGCCAGTAGCATTATGACCTTTTATAGCAGCTATCTTGTCATCAAACCTTACCTTAGAAACTTCATATGCTATTTCTATTGGCTTAATTGGAAATGGCATAGAAGATTGAACCCAAAGTTTTGAGAGTTCAATTCCCCATGCTGGTGGTGTACTAGGATTTTGACCCATTTTCTAGAGCTGATAATACTGCTTCAATAGTAGCTTTTTTATCAGGAGTAAGATTTTCGTATCTTCTCCATAAAGATTTTGTGTTATCCAACTCTGTAAGTTCTTCTTGTTTATCATTCAATAGATACTCCACTGGAACCTTTAATGCTGTAGCAAGTTTAGAGATTTTTTCAGCCGTTGGATTAATGTCATCTTTATTTTCAAGCTCCCAAACATAACTTTTACTTGAATCTATAAGGCCAGCTAAATGGTCTAGTGTGAATCCAAGTTTTTTTCTTTCTACTCTAATTTTGTTACCTAAAACTGTTGCCATATCTTACTCTCCTATTAAGTTCAGAATAACACTACATTTTGTTCTTGACAATACAATTCTTACTGGCGATAATAAATGTACTTTTATAACGAACTTTTCGTTTGGAAGTATTTTTGACTATTACTTATGAAGGAGAAATTTATGGCTATGCCATTAGGTACTACAGCAAGAACTGGTGAGAAATGTCCTGAAAGTGGTGTTTGGCAAGTTGTTGGAACACCTACTACCACCGCCCCAATTGCAAAAGGGAATACTATGCCCCCGTATGCAGGTAAGGCTGTAACATGGAAGTTAACTCGCTTAGCTTAAAAATATTAATCTCCAAAGTTAATATTACTAAAGAGCCCTCTTTTTGAACTGCACCCCAAAAGTTGGACACTTTGTCCAACTCATTAAGGTGCAGTTTTCATGTCTAAATACACAAAAGAATTCAAACTTGAAGTCGTTCAAGACTACGAATCGTTCAATGTTGGTTATACAGCACTATCTAAGA
>JAKQIT010000057.1 GCA_029556915.1 Pseudomonadota bacterium | reverse complement strand
CTGGCGTGAAGGCTTTGCACAAAGCCTGCGTAAATATGGCATTGCGGCCAACGCCACACCGCGTAAAACGCGCGGCGTGACACAGCAACCCTTACATCAATATCAACTGCATCAATCCGCTAGGCAGCAGCACCCAATTTCCAGAAAATCCGCAAAAACAAACGTTGAAGCGCATACCAAAGAAATTCACGCTTGGGCAAATATCGCTAATGTACTAGCAAAATCTGAAGACCTAAGTGATAGAGCTTTGGCTAAAGAGGTTGTTGCTTTTATGGCTGAGCAACCTATTCGGCAGGTGGGTAATATATCAGTTCAAAAAAGCAACGACGACATATCAATCCCAACTGAACAATTGTCTACTGGAATTAAACTAAAAAAACGGCAGGAACAATTGTCAAAATGAAAAAGGTGCGAACAAGCCGCGGTATTTAGCGGTATGCCAAAATCATGCCTTCTGACCTAAATCATAAGGCATGTAGCTTTTAGCAATTACAAAGCACTAGAATTAGTACAAGTGTAGGTTTTGTTGTTGTATTCAAACTCCGTCATATCGCCACTCAGTTCGCAATCTCTGGCAAATTTGTCATAGTCCACATAAAAACGAACACTTTCAGGAACGCTAGACAACCAACATTCATCAAATAGCTCTTCGGCTGCATCACGTAAGCTAGACTCTGTGATGCTAGGTTCATCCAGTTTTTCAAGAGCTTGGCTTAATGTGTACCCCGCCACCCCAACCAGATAATATAGATTTACTTTTTCATGGTCTTGTAAAAATTCAATATCATCAAACCATATATTCAGGTTAGCTTGGTTAATGCCACAAGCTTCAAATAGCTGCGCGTCGTCACCATCAATAAACTGTATCTCAAATTCTTCAACCAAATTGCCGTAACGGTCAGCATGCACGGTTGACTTGGCCTCATAGTCGTGTGCATCGGTAAAATAAAAACCTGTTGCGTCTCTGTTATAGGGTGTTGCGTGTAGTGTTGTCATAATCTTTTGCCTCACTGTATCGTTCTTAGATTGAAGAGCCGCTTTTGAATTAAAGACTTGCCCCGAATTTGCAGACTTATCAACTCGACCTGCATCGCTCTT
>JAKQIT010000159.1 GCA_029556915.1 Pseudomonadota bacterium | reverse complement strand
GATTTGCAAGAAGCCAGCCGAAAAGTTGCGCAGATTGCAGAGAAATTGCGCGTAAAAATTGCAACGCCTTACCAGCTCAATGAAAATACTCGCCATAGCAGCCCAAGCATTGGAGTGTGCATGTTTTATCGTAATCAGGTGAGTGTGGACGACTTGCTAAAATACGCCGATATGGCGATGTATCAAGCTAAAAACGCAGGTAGAAATCGCGTACGATTTTTTGATCCACACATGCAGCAAGTGGTTGAAACGCGCGCTTTGATGGAAGCTGATTTGCGTAGTGCTATCACCGATAAACAACTCAGCCTTTTTTACCAAGTACAACTTGACCAAACAATGCAGCCGGTAGGGGCAGAGGCGCTATTGCGTTGGCAACACCCAACACGTGGATTTGTGTCTCCAGTTGATTTTATTCAGATAGCTGAAGAGAGTTCTTTGATTTTAGAAATTGGCGATTGGGTGCTGGAGACTGCCTGCCGAGAGTTGGCACGTTGGAGTCAGCATGAGAAAACGCGCCATTTAGTGTTGGCAATCAATATTAGTGCGCAACAATTTATGCAAACAGATTTTGTTGAACACGTCGCCGAAGCGGTAAAGGCGCACCAAATTAATCCGGCATGCCTAAAACTGGAGTTAACTGAAAGTGTCGCGTTAGGTGGGTTGGATGTTGTAGTGACTAAAATGCTGGCATTAAAGCATGGCATTGGTGTGACTTTGTCATTGGATGACTTTGGCACTGGTTACTCTTCACTGTCTTATTTGAAAAAATTGCCGTTTAACCAAATTAAAATTGACCGCAGTTTTGTGCGCGATATGTTAACCGACACGAGTGATGCCATGATGGTGAAAAACATTATTGATATGACGCACAACTTTGGTATGCAAGTGATTGCAGAAGGGGTTGAAACCGAACAGCAACTAGCCTTGTTGCGCGAGTACGGTTGCTTGTCGTATCAGGGCTATTTGTTTAGCAAACCTTTACCTGTGGAAGAATTTGAAATGCTCTTAAATAAAGACGCAGTAGGTCGAGTATAAGTTGGTGAGTTGCGGTTATCGCAACTCACCAAAAGTAAATATTACTCTTTACCGATTTGGTAAACTTCTTCCTCGTGCTCGAGCACTTTGCCCGTAATTGCATTCACTTCAACTTCAATTTCTTTGCCATCAGCAGTTTTTATATCAAACTCATATGATGGGGTGCCGTCAGATTCAATAGAGTACTCCCGTTCAACTACTGTACCAGGGAAAGCCGCTAAAGCAGTTTTTTCTGCATCCGCCTCGCTTACTTTAGCCTTGTCTTTAAATGCTGGCACATTGGCATCTTCAACTTCAATTTCTTCTTCAATAATTTTTCCAGTAATCGCACTCACTTCGACTTCGTACTCGGTGCCATCCGCAGCCCTAATGTCAAATTCGTAATGTGGTTTACCATTTGATAATTCAAGTTCTACAGTTTCTACGTCACCAGCGTGTTTAGCGAGCGCTGTTTTTAAAGCCTGTTCAAAACTAACTTTAGTTTTTGGAATTTTTAATTCTGCTGAAGCGATGCCAGCTGTCATTGAAAGAGCGGCTGCAATAGCAGCTGATAGCATTAAATTGTTTTTCATAGTAAAGCTCCATTTTTGATGATAATAGTCAGCGTGTATAAAGATTTTGTCTTACACACGCAGACGCATTTTATCAAAAATTTATATAACTATAAATGATTTAAATCAAATAAGTTATAACCATTTTGGTTGTATTGAGCCGTATTTTGATTGTTAACAACCAAATCTATAAAAAATAAATTTAGTTGATTAAATTAGCGCAGGCAATGCCACTTCTAATTGCACCTTCTATGGTCGATGGGTAATCTGCGTAAGTGTAATCGCCCGCCAAAAACAAGTTAGGCTGAACCGTTTTGTTTGATGGTCTAGCCAAGTTTGGAACGCATGAAAAAGTAGCGCGCTTTTCAGCAATAACCTTATTCCATAACGGTTTTGGTAAGTTAGGAAATACCTGGTGAAGTTCATTGGCTACTTTTAGCGCCAGTTCTTCATGACTAAGCTGTTGATGAACGCCGCTGGCACTCACAACAACTGACACTAAGCCATTTTGGCCACACAACTGGCCTTTATCAAAGGCCCATTGGCTAATGTTTTTTGTAAAACCTGTCATGATGTTGGGTAATTTAGTGTCAGTCGGATACTGCAAATAAATCGTGAAAATGGGCTGGAAGCCAAAAGACTCCGTCACAACCAAGGTGTTTTGTAGTTTTGGAAAAGCGGTCAGCAAGTTGTTTAGCTGAGATGGCGGCGTAGCAATGATGATATGGCTGAACGCGAGGTGTTCTCTTCCACTTGAAATCGTGTATAGGCCATCATTTTCCATTTTTAATTTGCGAACGCGGTTATCAAGCTTGATGGTGCCACCTTTAGCCTGAATGTATTGCGAAAGTGGGTTAGCAATTATTTTTGATAAATCTAATTTTGGAATTAAAAAGTCGCTATTTTTCTTATTGCCGGTAAAGCTGTCACGCAACACATTTAGAAAGATGAGCGTACTTGCCACGGCAATCGGCGTGTTAAGTGCCGCCAGGCAAAGCGGTTCCCAAAGCACTTCTATTAACCTTGCATTTTGATTTTTTGAAAGCAAAAACGCCTCTAACGCGGTGTCAGTGGCAATTTGGTAGCCATTCATTTTAAGTTGCGCCATTAATTTAATGGCAGCGGCACGCTCTGTAAAACTTAAACCTTCGCAACCAAATAGCCCAAATAA
>JAKQIT010000029.1 GCA_029556915.1 Pseudomonadota bacterium | reverse complement strand
TCGTCACGCTGAACATTAATCACGACGCGATGCGCCTTGGCATGCTTGGCAATATTAGTTAAGCACTCCTGCACCACACGATAAGCAGTAATCGACACCGTTTCATCCATTGGGCCAATATCTTTTGCAATGGTATGAATGACAGTGATATGACGACAGCGCTGTCTCCAGTGATGAATTAATTCACCTAACGCCAAACCAAGTCCTAATTCATCCAAAGTACGCGGGCGCAAGCGTTGTAAAATCTCATGGACCATGTCCATCATCTGATGTGTAACACTACTAATTGCCTTTGCACTTTCTTTTGCCAACGACAATTTTTTACCATTTAATATTGCGCTTGCGTCTACATGAATCGCCGTTAAATATTGGCCAATTTCATCATGAATATCGCGTGCTAAATTTTTTCTTTCATCTTCTTGCAGTCTAATTATTTGTTGCGTTAATCGATGATTGTTTTGCGTGCTTTTTTGTAAGTTATCTGCCATAGCATTAAACTTTTTTCCAATCGCATTCAGTTCTACTTGCTTAAATTCTGGCAGCCGATTACTAAACTGCCCATTTTCCATTTGTGTGAGTGCTTCTATAATTCTATCTACGGGTTTAAAGGTATAACGCACTGCAAAATACACTAACAAATTAATTAATATAAAAAATATCCCCGCCATTCCAATAAGCCCGACGGTGTCATCCCAAACTTCCGCAATCTCGTAACTAGGGTCGGGGGTGACGACAAGTTCGCCAACATAGCGCCCACTGAGAATAATATTTCTGACTTGCTTCTCTAAACCTGCATCCGCTAGCCCCATTGCGTTTACAAACCAAGCTGGTGGTGCACTCTCTAATTGCGCCAAATTTGAACGATTACTTTCTCTTAACTTTCCGTTAATATCAAAAAATTCAATTTTTAAATGTCGAATATTGCCTAACTCATTTAACCTAAATACTGAAGCTTTCGTTGAATTGTTTATCCAGCCAAAATCCGTTGAATAATGCAAAATTTCTGCATCTAACAAATGTAGGGCTAAGTTTGCCGTTGAACTCACCTCGGCGCGCACATCTTCACTCGCGTTTTTAACAATCAGTACAGCACTTGCACCCAGTAACATGAGTAACAAGCCAGTAATAATCAGATTCAGTTTAAGCTGTAAACTCATAGAGGCACATTTTCTAAGACTTGGCTATATTAAAGGTTTAGGTAATATATATCTTGGGAATAATTCCCGATAACCTAGTAATTGACT